>NZ_FOVO01000034.1 GCF_900115195.1 Xenorhabdus japonica | reverse complement strand
GTTTGGAAACAAGCCAAATATCACTGGCGACGTTTTATCACCTGGACTCAGGACACAATGGAGGATGAGCTAAATACGCTATTGGACGGTTATGGAGAACAATTTGTAATTAATTTTTCTTGAGCACTTAAATGGATAACTTAACGGAGTTGTTTGTTGATGTAGCTGATGCATTAGGTATTGAATCTACTTCTATAGTGGAAAAAGATCACTACATTGTTGAACTTTTACATTTAATTAGATCGTTAGCATTTGACTCACATCAATTAATAGTTGCTGGTGGTACTGCTTTGGCAAAGGCAGGAATATCACTTAATCGAATGTCGGAAGATGTTTATATCAAATTGGTGCCAAGACCTGAATTTACAAAAGCTCAGTATTCTCGTTCTAAGCGAAAGGGTATAAGAAAATATATTGTCCAAATGGCGGTATTTAGTAAAACGTTTTTCTAAAGATTAGTCTCCATTTATGGCAGAGTTCAATAAAATATCTTTATAGATAAAGTAATGGATTTAATTTTCGGAATTAATTTCTATCCCAATAGAGCCATGCATCTTCTGCATACCGCATCTTTCATTTGGGTCAAGTATTCAATCTGTTGATCTAGCAATACACACGATAGCATTCGATTAGTTCAATCGTCTTATTCTACTGGCTTTGTTCGGCATTAAAATTGACTTTATAAAACCAGAATACACACATTGAATACATAACCTTCATTTGCATTTCATCAAAGGTTAAAAAAATGTAAATATTTGTTCACGGCTGCCTTCAATATTTATAGAAAAATAAGAGGTCATTATGAATAGGCAAAAGCTCATGCAGCAAATCATTATCGCCATTCTACTGGGGATTATTACTGGCTGGGGATTTCATCATTATCTTGATGCTAACCAGACAAAAGAAGTTGCCTCCTATATCAATATCATCACCGATGTATTCTTACGCTTGATAAAAATGATCATCGCGCCACTCGTATTTGCCACGATTGTTACTGGGCTTGTGTCAATCGGCGGGTCATCTTCTGTCGGGCGCATCACCATCAAAGCGATGGTATGGTTTATTATCGCGGGATTAGTCTCAATTGGCATTGGTATGCTGATGGCTAACCTATTTCAGCCCGGCGTTGGGCTTAATATTGCTATTCCACAGCAAGGCGAGACGAATACAGGTTTGAATAGCAGCGGGTTCTCGCTAAAAAGCTTTATTAGCCATATTTTCCCGAGTAGCTTCGCTTCTGCGATGGCGAATAATGAGATCTTACAGATCCTGATTTTTTCCATATTTTTTGGTGCGGCACTTTCATATATCTGCCACAACAGCCAGAAAACCAGCCCGATCGTGACGTTGATTGAAGATCTGGGACGCATCATGTTCCGTATCACAGACTATGTGATGTCATTTGCGCCGATAGCCGTGTTTGCTGCCATTGCCTCCGCTGTGACTGTGCAGGGTTTGGGGTTGCTGTAT
Organism: Xenorhabdus japonica; assembly: GCF_900115195.1. GTDB lineage: Bacteria > Pseudomonadota > Gammaproteobacteria > Enterobacterales > Enterobacteriaceae > Xenorhabdus > Xenorhabdus japonica. Next base: position 34,486 of record NZ_FOVO01000034.1, on the reverse strand, counting down.
GACTACGGCAAACTGATAGGTCTCTTCTATCTTGGTCTATTTTTACTTTGGGCGATTCTGGCAGCCGTTGGATTCTTCTTCCTCGGTAATGGCGTGTTTTCACTGATGAAATTGATCAAGGAACCGGTGGCACTGGCGTTTGCGACCGCGAGCAGCGAGTCGGCCTACCCCAAAACCATGAACGCGCTGGATCGCTTTGGCGTACCGAAAAAAATCTCCAGTTTTGTATTACCGCTGGGCTATTCCTTTAACTTAGATGGTTCGATGCTGTACCAATCTTTTGCGGTGATCTTTATTGCACAGGCCTACAACATTGATTTGAGCGTGACAGAACAAATCTTGATTATGTTGACGCTGATGATCACGAGCAAAGGAATGGCAGGTGTCGCACGAGCTTCGGTGGTGGTCGTCGCGGCGACATTACCGATGTTCAGCCTGCCAGAAGCGGGAATCCTGCTCATCCTCGCTATTGATCAATTTCTTGATATGGGACGTACAGCGACGAATGTCGTCGGTAACAGTATTTCCACTGCCGTGATTGCTAAGTTGGAAGAAAAGCAGGGAGGCGAAGCCCCGCGCCAAGAAATTTGAACATACTTGCTGTACTCTGCTCAGCGATTACAGCAATTTCGAGCCTATCTCAGTAGGCTCTTGATGTGATGGAAGAATGGTTAATTGGTACATCGTGTTTTCATATATTGCCAAAAGCGCTCAGAAGAAGGATTGAGGCGGGAGTAAGTTCGATAAATAAAAACGCCCATTTTTATCGAAGCTTGCTCTGGCACCAACAAACACAGCTTCTGCTTCTTGAGTTCCTCACGGATTGAATAGTCCGGCAACCAGCCGACGCCATGACCATCCAGTACCATGCGTTTCAGCAGTTCGCTCATGGATGAAAGACAAAAATAAGTGAACTGCTCCCTGAAATCTTTCTCCAATAACTGATTTACCTGGCGTCCCATATAACTTTCATCGGTATATTTCATCAACGGCAATGGCGTATTTTCCAAATGATACAATGACTCACCATCAGGATCACAGCCAGAGACAAGATATAACTGAGCATCCAGCACTTTATGATGAAGGAACGGTGATGTCATTAATTCTTCATTAAAGAAAGACAAAATAAAATCATTTTTACCGTTTTTAAGATTATGAACCGCTTCATCAACATTGATGGATTCAACATTAAAAACTTTATCTGATTTCTCTGCAAAACCGGAAATTAACTCAGGAAAAAGAGAAATAGAAAGTGAGTGGGCAGCAGCAATATTAATGCGGTATTTAGATATTTCTCCACCTTTTAACTTACCGATTTGATATTCTATATCACCAAGAAGATTTCTGACATAAACAATAAAACCTCTTCCTTGCAACGAAAGCTGTAATGGATTCGAGTTACGATTAAATATTTCAAAACCGACAGCATTCTCAAGAGCCTGAATCCTGCGGCTAAAAGAAGATTGAGATATATTCCTCCGTTCTGCGGCAAGCGTAAAACTTCGTAACTCCTCCAACATTACTGCATCATATAACCATTTTAGCTCAATATTATTAAACATAAATCCACCATGCAAAATAACGCTTTCTGATATCAATAAATAAAACAGTTTATGCAAATTCAACATAGGCCATAGAAATATTGCAATCACGAACCGTAATTTATATGCCATCATAACGATTACTTATGGAGATGGCATATGAAAAAAATAATTGGCATTCTTGGCGGCATGGGGCCGGCCGCAACTGTAGATACAATGGAAAAGATAATTCAATATACACCAGCAAACAGAGATCAGGAACATATTCCTGTTATTACCGTTTCTTTTCCTGATATTCCAGACAGAACGGAAAGTATACTTTCTGGTGGAGTATCGCCATTAAATAATATGTTGGCTGCATTGAGAATATTAGAGTCATCGGGAGCACGGTGTATTATTATGCCGTGTAATACAGCACATTATTGGTATGATGAGTTAAAAGCATCAACTAAAATGTACTTTCTGAATATGATTGAAATTACTTGTAACAAAATCGTAAGGGATGGGGTTAACAACGTTGCGATTCTTGCTACAACTGGAACGATAAAGGCACGGCTTTATCAATCTCGGTTGGAAAAAGAAAAGGTGAACTTTGTGGTTCCTGATGATATTCAGCAGGGAGTTATTATGGAAAGTATTTTAGTTTATAAAAGTGGAGATGAAGAAAAGGCTTATTGGTTAATAGAATCGGTTATTTCTCAGCTTAAAAATGTTGGGATTGAAAAATTTATTATGGGGTGTAGTGAGATACCGGTTATTCTTAAAAGGGAAGGTAATACGGATAGGTATATTGATGCTACGGAAGAATTAGTTAGATGCGCAATTGATTGGTGCTATTTTGATGAAAGTTATGTTTGATGAAATTAAATAGAACTATAGGTAAATAGCTCTACTATTTTTTGTGGTGGGAATAAAAAATATAACATGTAAGGCTAAATTTAAAATTTGAGTTTTGATTAACAAATAGTGATGCTGAAATTCTTAACTCGGAGAATTATCACTAATACGAATGGGTTATGTATTCAATGTGTGTATTCTGGTTTTATAAAGTCAATTTTAATGCCGAACAAAGCCAGTAGAATAAGACGATTGAACTAATCGAATGCTATCGTGTGTATTGCTAGATCAATAGATTGAATACTTGACCAAGAATTTTGCTAAATTAGAGAATATATGATAGGGAAATATGTACATAGAATTGACTGATTTTTGAAAAAATTTCTTGTTATTAGTCAATCATATCATTTTTTCGAAAAAGAGGTTCTTATGTCTAATATAAATGATCCTAAAGTTAGAAGCAGGATTATGCGTTCAATTAAAAGTAGTGGTACATCTATAGAAAATAAAATTGAGAGGATTATTGTAGATTTAAATGTTAATTATAGAAAACAAGTTTCGGGTTTACCCGGAAAACCTGATTTTGTTATAGATGAGTATAAATCAGTATTATTTGTCCACGGGTGTTTTTGGCATGGACATAAATGTTATATATTTAAACCTCCTGTGACAAGGAGGGATTTTTGGCTAAAAAAAATAAATAGAAATATTAATAGAGATAAAGTGGTTGTTAACTCTTTAATCAAATTGAATTGGAAGGTGTTGATTGTATGGGAGTGTTCTTTAGTAGGTAAATATAGATTATCTTATAAGGGGCTATCAGAAAGGATAGAGGAGTGGTTATGTGAAGATTATTTATGTGCAGAAATTGATTTTGAAGGTATTCATATCTGTCATATCTAAAAAAGTAAGAAGGGACATAATGCCAATGTAATTTTATTAGTAAATATATTTATAAATTGATTTTTATGTCTAATATATCATGACATATTTATGTATGATTGTAAATCCTTTCTAGGTAATGAATTATAAAAAATGTATTTCTATCGGATAAGGGTATTTAATAAAAATTATATTAAATAATTTAATTAATATTTATTTTTTATAGTGTTATAGGTGAATTAATGACTATAATTGGGTATCACAAATGAAAAAATTTGATTGTTTTTTATGCTTTCCCTATATTGATTTTAAAATTATTATAAGTGGTTATTTCTGATTTGCTTTTGATTTTTTGTTGTAATTCAATCAGTAAAACTGTGGCATTCGTCCAGGTTAAAAATTTAAGAATATACTAATTTTTATTCATTATTTTTTCTGTGGCTATGAAATGCTCAATTTATTAATTAATTAATTAATTAATTAATTAATTTAACTTGATTTTAAGGTGAATTTAATGATATTGATTGTTTTTTATGTAAATCTGTTAAGGTATTTTTATGTATATATCCAGCATAATTGAAACTACGATTAAAAAATCAATATCAGACTATTTTAGTAGGAAAAGGCGAAGTAAAAGTAGGCCATGTCTTAGATAAGATATTTCCTAGAGAAAGGCGTATTCGTTCACTTATTGGTGGTTTAGAAACTTCTTTAGGTACTCAATTGTGGGAGCCTTTGGCATTAGCATTTGCAAGAGAGAATGGATTCAATATATTGGATCATAAAAGATTGAATGAAAAGGTACCAATTATACCTGATAAAGTTCGTTATTTTATATCTAATTACGAAACACAGAAAAAAATATTGTAACAGTATCGGCATTTGAATTTTATAAAGAAATTTGTAATTTTATCAAAAAAGAAAATATTATCGTAGATAAATATCAGAAAATGCCAAAAGGTGAAGGTGTTGATATTTGGATTGAAAAAGATGGTATAGAATATTTGATAGATATCAAAACTACTCAAATCAATGCTAGCGCTGGAACAAAATGCATGTCTACTCAAGCTAATTGGTATGCGTATCGTGCCTTGGCTCAGACCAAAAATAATGTAGTATGCTTATTGGCATTTCCATTCAATCCTCATATTGGAAAGAATTTCTGGCAAAAGGAGCAAGGGAAGGTTCGTCCTTTAATCCCTGGAAAAGAAGCTGTAGTTGCAGATGAGTTTTGGGATTTTTTGTTAGGAGAAAAAAATACAACAAAACTAATTTTTGATGTTTTTGAAAAATTGGGTAAGCAGGATTTTGGTAAGCAATTTTCTCAAATATTTGAAATGAAATAAAGACAAAAGGCTTGCGATTAGCAAGCCTTTTGTCTTTTTTAGCTTTCAATTTTGTTCATTAATCTGACTAGTGAGCGGCCTAATGCTAATGCCATATTAACAGGCACTGCATTACCAATCTGTTTATAGATAGCTGTCAGTGAACCTTGAAATATCCATTCATCAGGGAATGTTTGAATACGAGCATACTCTCTAATTTGGAGAGGGCGCGTTTCGGTTGGATGGCAACGTTCAGTTTGTTTTTGCGCTGGGGATGTTGTTAATGTCAAGCTTGGTTCATTTAAAGATAGTCTACGAGCCATGCCAGTTTTTCCACCACCTAAGAAATAGCTATTTTTCATGTACTCGCGTTGTAATTCATCAGGTAAATCTTTCCAATACCCTCCTTGTGGAACTACAGACATGATTTCGCGTTTATGTTTTGGGTAAATTTGTCCTAACGACTCAGGTACATCGTTTTGATATAACTCACCAGCGAAAAATGCATCTCTTAATGTCATTACCCGTTTATAAGGGGATGGCCAATGGAATTTGCCTTTTGATGCTACATCCTTACGTATTCCAACTAATATTAGTCGCTCACGTTTTTGTGGCACTTTGTAGAAAATTGCTTTTAGAACCTTAGGCTCTACAAGTTCGTAACCTAGTTCATCAATTACATCTTTAATGACAGAAAGTGTTTTACCATCATCATGAGTGAGTAATGCCCTAACATTTTCAGCTAAAAAAACTTTGGGTTGTAGCTCTTTGATTGCCCGAGCCATTTCAAAGAAAAGGGTTCCGCGAGTATCTTCAAAGCCCAGGCTTTTTCCTGCATAAGAAAATGCTTGGCAAGGAAATCCACCTGTTAATACATCCACTGTTTCCTTTATTTGATTAAAATTTATTTTTCCGATATCGCCTTCAGCAACATTCCAATTAGGGCGATTGTATCTTAATGTTGCACATGCATGTTTATCTAATTCATTAAGAAAAATGCTTTTTAAACCGGCTTGTTCCATACCTAGCGCTAATCCCCCCCCTCCGGCAAAGAGTTCAACTAAATTGTATTCACGATTTGGTGTGATTTTGGACTCTTTGTCCCAACTTGAGTTAACAATGCCTTGTATCTCAGGGTGGTGTAAAACTTGGGCTTGATGAATTAGCCCAGTTTTAGAATTAATAATTAGTTCTCCCTTACGTATGCGAGATTCAATAGTAGTTTTGGATTGGGACAGGATGTCAGCCAATACTTCTATGCTAAAGTGTTCATTATTCTGGACATCAAACATATGACGCTTCCAATAAGTTACCAATTACTGTCTAAATATACATAATTATTCTATTTAGGTCCACTATTTTTTTATCGATTTTTTATTTTTATTTTATCGATTTAATTTTTGATTCATAATATTCTTTTTTAAGTCAGGAGGTTATTTTGAAGGCATTTAATAGGAAAAAGTTAAAAGACGCTATCAGGTCAGATATTAAGCTTGTATATCAGGCTCAGCAGGAAAAGTTAGATCTTTATAGAAATACCCTTGATTGTTTTTCGGCATCAATAGATGCCCTGATCCAAGGTATAAGTATTGACGATTGGTTACAGCAAGAAAAAGCACGACAAATTCAAAAAACTAAACAAAATGCTATTGGATCGTTACATGAGAAAATTATGGGATCCGTTGCAGGTGTTGAGAATCTTCCTGTTGGAAATCTAATAGATATTGTTGCTGATAGGCTTAAAATGGTAGCTGAAATCAAAAACAAGCACAATACAACAAAGGGAAATCACAAGGTTCAGATCTATCGCGATTTAGTGAAAGCAATTGAGGATAAACCGGGATATACAGGGTATTATGTAGAAGTATTACCTAAAGGCCAGAAAATCTATAATGAACCTTTTACTCCGTCAGATAATCAGGTAAAAGTTCGTTTGCCTGCCCGTGAAGATATAAGGGTAATTGATGGTAAGTCTTTTTATTCTCTAATTACCGATCATGAAAATGCCATTTATGAATTATATCAAGAGATTCCGAAAATAGTTTCAGAAATTATTGAAGAAGAATTTGGTAAGAAGCTTGATCCTGATAGTTTAGTGGAATCTGAAGCTTTTTCTGATAACTTTTTAATGGCTTATGGAGATAAATTCTCTTAGTTAGATTTATGCTTCTAAGAAGAAAGGTGAGCTAAATTTTTTTAACATTAGGTGTATTAGCTCAGACTAGATCTGACATTTCAATTTGAAAAGAAAAGAGTTACCTGCTTTGATTAAAGGTACTGAATCTACAATCAAAGAATAGAGGTAACTCTCAATGTTACGTATTCTAACGGACAGAGGCACCGAATATTGCAGGCGTGTTGAGTAGCACGATTACCCGCTGTACCTGGCTATAAACGATATCGACCATAGCAAAACAAAGGCGATGTCACCGCAAACAAATGGCATCTGTGAACGCTTTCACAAGACCATATTGAATGAATTTTATCATGAGCCCTACTCGCCGACACAATACCAACAAAAATAGCCTACAAATACGACAGCACCAGCGTAATCGCTCCCGGAATTAGGCACAACCCACCATCTGGTGTCATCCGTTGCACACCAAAGTACATCGAAAGAGCCTCTGCCACTGCACTACCCAGAATATGTAGTAGATCACAAAAACAAGCAATTACACACCATTCATGTACAGAGCCGATGCTCCCAACACCCCAAACTCACTTCCCAATACCAACCGGATAAGACTCAAACAAATACCCATCGAAATTAGGATCATCGACATCTGATAATTCAAGCAAGCTCTGTTTCACATTCTCTAAATGCTGCCACATCGTTTGTTTCGCTGCTGCGGGATCTTTTTTGATCATCGCTGCCAAAATTGCCTGATGATCATTCAACCACGCTTTACGATAGTCAGTATTGGCAATTCGGCTATGTAGTTTCATCCACATAGGATTATTCTCACGCCACGTCCAAGATTGTTTAAGTGATTCAACTAACATACTGTTATGCGTTGCCTGTGCGATGGCTAAATGAAACTCTCTATCACCGGATTCACTTTCTCCTGAAATCAGATCATTTTTCTCTTTTTCCAATGCGTTGCGCATATTGACAATATCGATCGGAGTCACTTGGAGCGCTGCAAACTCAGCAATATTGCTTTCCAATAATTGGCGGGCTTGTAATAACTCAAAAGGCCCTGCGGCATTGATGGTTATATCGCTTGGATAAGTGCATGGCAGTCGAATGATATAAATACCTGAGCTTTTGCGTACTTCAATGAGGTTTTCCAATTCCAATACAATTAACGCTTCACGAATAAGGGTGCGAGAAACGCCAAATTTTTCTGCAATTTCACGTTCTGTAGGTAGACGATCACCGGGAGAATAATCCATATCTATAATCATCTGACGTAGTGATTGGGCTACTTCATGATAGGGGCGCTTGGATTCTGCAAAGTTCATCATTAATGCCGCCGTAAGGTTATATACTATCCCGTCGTCTTTCACGTTGCTTCTTTGTTGGCTGCGCTCACTCACCCCAGTCACATAGTTATCTATGCTCCCGGGGATTACTGAGAGGCTCCTGCCTCTCACCGGAGGCCAGTCTTTGGCTGGGCAAATTCGTTCCCGACGAATTTGTCGTTTCCTTGCCGCCGCGATGCAACGCGAAATCCATAGGGTATAAATGGATCGACTAAAAATGATGGTATTCTAAGACATCAATGCCAGAAATATAACCACCTATTCTTGTTACAATAGGTGGTTTTAATAGAAAATTATTCTACTTTACGCACTCTATTTACCATTTCGAATAATTCTGGGTGCGTTTTAGCAATATCGTCATACAGGGGTTTTACCGCGTCTTGGAAGAGGGCTTTATCCACGACAATAAACTCAACACCTTGTTTTTCTGCTTTAGCATGTTCTTCCTGTTCTGATTTTTCCCAAAGTTGAATCATGTATTTTGAGGAGTTCAGTGCCGCTTTTTTCACAATCTCTTGCTGTTCAGTCGTTAATTTATTCAACGACTTGTTCGATATTAACAGTACATCAGGGATCATCGTATGCTCATCCAGCGAAAAGAATTTTGCCACTTCATTATGGCGGCTTAGCGTAAAAGAAGTAATGTTGTTTTCCGCTGCATCCACAACGCCTTGTTGCAATGCGGTATAGAGTTCACCATAAGCTAATGGCGTTGGATTTCCTCCTAACCTTCTCACCATCGCAATGGCGGTAGGGCTGGGTTGTACGCGAATTTTTAAACCTTTTAGATCTTCAGGCGTTCTAATCGGTTTTTTTGCATAAAAACCGCGTGCGCCCGCATCATAATAAGTGAGACCAATAAACCCCATGGTTTGACTAGAATCTAGGATTTCTTTACCAATATTGCTATTGATTATTTGTTGATAGTGCGCTTTATCGCGGAATAAATAGGGCAAGTTGAAAATGGAATAAGCGGGAGAGAAGGCTTCTAATTCTGCTGCATTAGATTTAGCAATATCCAAGGCACCATTTTGCATCAATTCAATGGATTCACGTTGGTTGCCCAATTGAGAATCAGAATAGATGCGAATACGAACTTCCCCGTTGGTTTTTTCTTTTACTTCGTTCGCGAACTGGGTCATGGCCTTATGAACAGCATGGTCTCGGTTCTGGTTATGGCTAAGTTTTAGGGTTGTCACGGCGAAAGCCTGAGATGTCCCCAGCATAAACATGACGCCAGCCGCTATGCCCGTCACTATGTCTAAAATTCGTCTGCGATTCTGCATGTTTGATTCTCCAGAGGTAAACGTAGATTTTTGTTATTTTCTGTGGACAAACCATAATCAGATCTTACTGATTGGGCAAAAGGAAAAATTAAATTGGTCGACCTTAATCACAAAAAAATGGCATTATTGGTTAACCTTTTTGGTTTGTGATCTCTCTCACTCTCTTCAGGGCGTTATTTCAATGTCTTTAGTGCGATCGGTATAGACTCTACTGTCTATGTAGTCTTTAATTGGTAAACCAAAATGACAGGGATAAAATAAATGAAAAACCTTGTAGCGATTACCAATAAAAGTTTGGCATTTTTTATAATCTGCCTGCTGGCCTTTCTGGTTTTATGTGTGTCATGGCAGGTCATTTCTCGTTATGTCCTAGGTGCACCGAGCACTGAGACAGATGAATTAGCACGTTATCTGTTTATGTGGGTCGCAATGATTGGCGCGGTATATACAACAGGGCAGCGTCGTCATCTTGCTATCGATCTGTTGATCATGAAATTAACAGGAGTAAAGAAAAGCATTATCGGCCTGATTATTCAGGCAGCAATCATTTCGTTTTCTTCTATTGTGCTGCTTTATGGTGGCAGCCTTCTTGTTTCATCGACACTGGGAAATGGTCAAATCACACCTGCGTTAGGTTGGCAGATGGGATACATCTATTTATGTTTGCCTATTAGCGGAATATTGATGATTTTCTATGCGATGGTTGATGTGATCTCGATACTTCAGCATTTTTCTGGTCAACCGCCAGTGGTGTCTGAGAGTCATTAATTTGTGGAGATGAGAGGTTAGAGTATGGATTGGTCTGTCATTACCGCACTCTTTGGCACATTTGCAATATTACTGGCATTGAGTGTCCCCGTTTCTTTTGCAATCGGCTTATCTTCATTAGTCGCCATTACTATGACATTGCCGCTGGAATCTGCGATCACGGTTGTTGCGCAACGTATGGCTGCGGGAGTCGATAACTTCTCTTTATTAGCGATCCCGTTCTTTATTCTTGCCGGAAATATTATGAACCAAGGCGGGATTGCGGCGCGTTTGATCAATCTGGCTAAAGTGATTGGCGGTCGTTTGCCGGGATCATTAATGCACGTCAATATTATGGCGAACATGCTTTTCGGGGCAATTTCAGGCTCGGCAGTGGCGTCCGCTGCTGCGGTAGGGGGAACAATGGCACCGATGCAGAGAAAAGAAGGATACGATCCTGAGCTGTCTGCAGCTGTGAATATCGCGTCTTGTCCTTCTGGTTTGCTGATCCCACCCAGCAATACCTTGATTGTGTACTCGTTAGTTTCGGGGGGGACATCTATTGCTGCCTTGTTCTTAGCGGGTTATATCCCCGGCATTATTATGGGGATTTCACTCATGATTGTGTCTGCCATTATTGCCAAGAGGAAGCGCTACCCTATTGCACCACGGTCAACATGGAGCGAGTTTTTTGATACAGCGTGGAAAGCTATACCGTCATTAATGCTGATTGTGGTGATTATGGGGGGGATTATTGGGGGGATCTTCACGGCGACAGAAGCATCAGCCATTGCGGTTCTCTACAGCTTTATCCTCGCAGTAGTTATTTATCGTGAAGTCAGTTTCAAGCAACTGCCCAAAATTATTCTTGATTCAGCCGTTACCACATCGATTGTTTTATTGCTGATTGGCGTATCAATGGGGATGTCCTGGGCAATGGCCAATGCTGATCTGCCGTATCTGATTTCGGATACGTTGATGGCGGTTTCTGATAATCCACTGACCATCCTGCTGATCATTAATATCATCCTACTGATCGTGGGGATCTTTATGGATATGACACCTGCCATTTTGATCTTCACGCCGATTTTCTTACCCGTTGCGATGAGTATGGGGATCGACCCTGTTCACTTTGGCATCATCATGACATTTAATTTAGCCATTGGAATTTGTACACCTCCCGTAGGCAGTGCTTTATTTGTGGGTTGCTCTGTGGGGGAGGTGAGTATTGATAAGGTACTAAAACCACTGCTCCCAATGTATGTTGCGCTGATCTCGGCGCTGGCGCTCGTGACATATCTGCCACAATTGAGTTTATGGTTACCTGAATTAGTTTTGAATTAGTTATAGGGGGGAGTTATGAAACAAACTTGGCGTTGGTATGGGCCTGAAGATCCTGTTTCATTAGCGGATATCCGTCAGGCAGGAGCAACAGGGATTGTGACGGCGTTGCACCATATTCCCAATGGCGGAGTCTGGTCTATCGAAGAGATAGAACAACGTAAGGCACTGATTGAAGTTAATCAACTTGAGTGGACAGTCGTAGAGAGTGTTCCTATTCATGAAGATATCAAAACGCAGACAGGGGAGTACGATCAATGGATAGCAAACTATCAACAAACCTTGCGTAACCTCGCTGCCTGCGGGATCAAAACAATATGCTACAACTTTATGCCTGTTCTGGATTGGACACGTACTGATCTCGAATATGAATTACCTGATGGCTCAAAAGCGTTGCGTTTTGATCAAATAGAATTTGCCGTTTTTGATATTCACATTTTGCAACGCCCTGCCGCAGAAAAAGAGTATCCCGATGATGAAATTGTGCAAGCACAATCACGTTTCGCTTCAATGACAGAAGAAGAAAAACAAAAACTGACAAACACGATTATTGCTGGTCTTCCTGGTGCAGAGGAAGGCTATACCTTAGAACAACTTCGCCAACACCTAAAACGTTATACAGACATTGATAAGGCCAAATTGCGTGAGCACTTTGCTTATTTTCTGAAAAAGATCATTCCGATTGCGGAAGAAATCGGCATCAAAATGGCCGTGCATCCTGATGATCCCCCTCGTGAGATCTTAGGTCTGCCACGCATTGTTTCTACAATAGAGGATATGCGTTGGATAGCGGAAACAGTAGACAGTAATGCCAACGGCTATACGATGTGCACCGGATCTTATGGCGTGCGCGCGGATAATGATTTGGTAAAGATGATCAAATTATTTGGTTCCCGTATCTATTTCCTCCACTTACGCTCAACCCTACGGGAAGAAAACCCATCCACGTTCCACGAAGCGGCACATCTTGCCGGTGATGTGGATATGTATGAAGTGATCAAAGCGGTCGCAGAAGAAGAACATCGCCGATTGGCAGCGGGTGAAAATCACCTTATTCCAATGCGGCCTGATCATGGTCATCAAATACTTGATGATTTGAAAAAGAAAACGAACCCTGGTTATTCAGCAATCGGTCGCCTGAAAGGATTAGCTGAAATTCGTGGCCTTGAGTTGGGCATTCATCGTGCCATCATGGAAAAAAATCTTGTCAATGCGGTAACTTCTGTCCCATGCCCTCGTTGGACAACCAAACGCCTGACTTCCCGTATAGTGCATTTAGGGTGCGGTGCATTTCATCGGGTGCATCAGGCGCTTTATACGCATTATGTATTAGAGCAAACAGACAGTGATTGGGGGATTTGTGCTGTCAATCTGATGTCAAAACAGAGTGTCACACTGATTGAAAATCTAAAAAAACAATCCATGCGCTATACCGTCGCAGAGAAAGGGCAGGAGGGGATCACATTAAAAATTATTGGTTCAATGAAAGAAGGGATGCACCCATTAATTGATGGCATTCAGGCGATTATCGAAAAAATGGCGCACCCTGATGTCGCAATCATCTCTTTGACAATCACTGAAAAAGGATATTGTACCGATGCCGCGACAGGGCATTTAGATCCCAATAATGAATTAATTATTAAAGATATTGCTAATCCTGCTGTGCCAAGATCAGCCATAGGGTATATCACTGCGGCCTTAAGATTACGTTTTGAGCGCCAGCTACCCTCTGTGACAATTTTATCGTGCGATAACGTTCGGGAAAATGGGCATGTTGCCCGTGAGGCTATATTGAGTCTGGCGCGTTTGCAGGATGAAAAATTGGCACAATGGATAGAAAACCAAGTGACATTTCCCTGCACGATGGTGGATCGTATTGTGCCGGCTGCCACACCAGAAACGCTAACTGAAATTGCCCAACGGCTGGGCGTTGAAGATCCTTGTGCTATTGCCTGCGAACCTTTTCGCCAATGGGTGATTGAAGATAACTTTGTGAATGGGCGTCCAGATTGGGATCTTGCCGGTGCGCAATTTGTGGACGATGTGGCACCATTTGAAATGATGAAGTTGCGCATGTTAAATGGTGCCCATTCATTTCTGGCTTACTTAGGCTATTTGGGTGGCTATGCGCATATCTCCGATACGATGACAAATGCCGATTATCGTCGGGCTGTGTATGCACTAATGCTGAATGAACAAGCCCCAACATTGTCGATGCCAGAAGATACCGACTTAGTGGCCTATGCGGATAACTTGATCGAACGGTTCACTAATCCGGCGTTAAAACATCAGACATGGCAAATTGCGATGGATGGCAGCCAGAAATTGCCACAGCGCATGATTGACTCCATTGAATGGCATCTCGTGCAGGATAGTGACTATGGTAGAGATTACCGCTACTTAGCGCTTGGTGTGGCGGGTTGGATGCGTTATATCAGTGGCGTGGATGAACAAGGTCAACCCATTGATGTGCGTGATCCATTAAAAGAAACTTTTGCGGCTATTTATGCCGAATATGGCCATTCTGCTGCTGTGGTGGAAGCGTTACTATCAATTGAATCGATCTTCGGTAAAAAATTAGTAAAAAACCGTGTATTTGTCGATAACGTTACCAAAGCCTATCAAAACTTACTGAAAGTTGGTGCCCGCCAAGCGATTGCGGCTCTTTGTCCATAGAGGAAATATCAATGAAAACCTTTATGTGTGAAGATTTCCTGTTAAATAATGACGTTGCCCGCTGCCTTTATCATGATTACGCCGCATTGATGCCTATCTATGATTATCACTGTCATCTCAATCCAAAAGAGATTGCGCAAAACCGCCGTTTCCACAATCTTGGTCAAATCTGGTTGGAGGGCGATCATTATAAATGGCGGGCGATGCGTGCGGCAGGGATTGAAGAGGCGCTGATTACCGGAGCTGAAAGCAGTGATTACGAAAAATACCTTGCCTGGGCAAAAACGGTTCCTCTGACGATCGGCAATCCACTTTATCACTGGTCACATCTGGAATTGCGACGCCCATTTGGCATGAGAGGTAAATTATTTGGGCCTGACACCGCAGAGGCTATCTGGCATGAAGCGAACGAGAAACTCTCTCAGCCTGAATTTTCTGCCCGTGGCATTATGCAGCAAATGCAGGTACGAATGGTAGGAACAACGGATGATCCTATTGATTCTCTCGAATATCATCAAAAAATCGCAAAAGATAAAGACTTTACTATCCAAGTATTACCAAGCTGGCGTCCGGACAAAATCTTCAAAATTGAGTTGTCGGGTTTTTGTGGCTATCTCGAACGATTAGGGAAAGCCGCAGATGTCGTTATCGGGCGTTTTACGGATTTATTGAAGGCATTAGAGCGCCGCCTCGAACACTTTCAGAATCACGGTTGTGTGGCATCGGATCATGGTATTGAACATGTGCGTTATGCGCCGATCCCCAGTGAAAACGTGTTAGATATCATTTTGCAAAAGCGCAGACAAGGGCAATTACTCAGTGAATTAGAAATAGCACAATTCACAACTGCGGTACTGGTTTGGTTAGGTAAGCAGTATTCAAAGCGTGGCTGGGTCATGCAAATGCATATTGGCGCTTTGCGCAATAACAACACGCGTATGTTTAATCTGTTAGGGCCAGACAGCGGTTTTGATTCCATTGGAGATAATCATATCGCTTACCCATTATCACGCTTGCTGGATGAGATGGATAAAACTGATGAATTACCGAAGACCATTCTCTATTGCTTAAACCCCCGTGATAATGAAGTGATCGCGACCATGATTGGCAATTTTCAGGGCGGAATCCTTGCACAGGATGGGAAAAGTATCGGGGGCAAAATCCAATTTGGATCGGGCTGGTGGTTTAACGATCAAAAAGACGGTATGCAGCGTCAATTAGAGCAACTCTCCCAATTAGGCTTATTAAGCCAGTTTGTCGGTATGCTGACAGATTCACGCAGTTTCTTATCCTATACCCGTCATGAATATTTTCGGCGCATTCTCTGCAATATGCTAGGGAACGGAGTCGAAAATGGTGAAATTCCACACGATGAAAAAATGCTGGGGCAGATAGTTCAGGATATCTGCTTCAATAATGCTAAACGCTATTTTCAGGCTGTGAAGGATTAAAGGATGCAGATTCGGAAAATTGCTCTGATTGGCGAATGTATGATTGAGCTGAATGGCATCCCATTTGGTGCCATGACACAAAGCTATGGCGGTGATGTGTTGAACAGTGCAGTCTATCTGGCTCGCGCTGGAGGCGATATGTTTGATGTACATTTCGTCACGGTGATGGGAACAGATCCCTTGAGTGAAGGCATGATCTCACGCTGGCAGCAAGAAGGCATTAATACTTCGTTAGTGTTGCGTGATAACGTGCGTCAGCCCGGTTTATATCTGATCCAACTTGATGAAAAAGGTGAGCGCACGTTTCTTTATTGGCGCAATAACTCAGCTGCGCGTTATCTCTTGCAGCATTCAGATTACCCCATATTGCGCCAGCAATTGCAGGACATGGATGTGCTCTATCTCAGCGGGATCAGTCTGGCGATTTTGCCGGAAAATGATCGCCAACGGCTGCTCATTGATTTGAAACAGTTATCTTCTGAAGGGAAGGTTATTTTCTTTGACAGTAATTATCGTCCGGCCTTATGGGGAAATGAAAAGAGGGAAAGTGAAGCGCAAGCCCGTGAGTGTTATCAGCAAATGTATGCCATCACTGATATTGCGTTAGTCACTGACGATGATGAGGCGAGTCTCTGGGGCGATACTTCAACTGAGGAAAGTTTTTATCGCCTGAAAAGAATGGGGGTTAAACAAGCCATTATCAAAGCGGGTGAGCGGGGCTGTTTTTATCGTGACTTAAGCAGTTGCAATGCCACACAACCTATTAAGACCCAACCTGTGACACCTGTCGTTGATACCACTTCGGCAGGCGATGCTTTTAATGCGGGTTTTATCACGGGGCGGTTAAATGGGAAATCCATTCATGATGCCGCATTAATGGGGCATCAGCTCGCCGGGGTGGTGATACAGCATAAAGGTGCGATTATTCCGCAGGCAGCGACACAAGGGGTTATCGCGCGTTTTTTCAATTCGAACGAAATTGGAGAGAATGAAAATGCAAGAGATGATGATACGTTTGCGTCAGATTAAAATCGTGCCTGTGATAGCCATTGAAGAGGCCAAAGATATCATTCCTCTTGGTCACGCATTAGCAGATAACGGCCTGCCTATTGCTGAAATCACATTTCGTACCGAGCGTGCCGCCGAAGCGATCAGTCTACTGAAGGCTGAGCGGCCAGATATGCTGATCGGTGCAGGAACCGTACTTCATGGTGAACATGTTCGTCAGGCAAAAGCGGCAGGGGCAACATTTGTTGTCTCTCCGGGACTTAACCCAAACACTGTACAGGCGTGCCGGCAAATCGGTATCCCGATCATTCCCGGCGTGAATAACGCCAGCACAATCGAACAAGCGCTGGAATTAGGCATCGATTTTGTCAAATTCTTTCCTGCTGAACCATCGGGTGGAATGGTGATGATTAAAGCGCTACTGGCACCGTACCCACAGTTACAAGTCATGCCAACAGGTGGGATCAGTGTGAAGAACATTCGCGATTATCTTGCTATCCCACAAATTGTGGCATGTGGTGGATCGTGGATGGTTAGCGCACAGTTGATCCGAAATAAGGAGTGGAAAAAGATAGGTAAATTGGCACGAGAGGCAGCGGCGTTAGTGAATGCCTGCTAAGGTGATATTTTTTATGAAGCTTATACCCAATGGATTTCAAGTTGCATCGCGGCGGCAAGAGAGTGAGTCCCCGGGAGCATAGATAACTATGTGACCGGGGTGAGCGAGCGTAGCCAACAAAGAGGCAACTTGAAAGATGAAGGGTATATATCTCTCTGATACGCTGTGTGAATAGATTAAAAATGATTGAAAGCATCTGGTAGTAAATTATTTTCAAGCGCTTAAATTTAGTTCAGGATGGTTCGAAGCGTTATCATTTGTGAAATGATAATAAAAAATGACATATTGTCATTGTTTCGGCTTTCAATTTGGGCTTACTGCGTTTATCATGCGCGCTTCGTAATTTCAACCGGCGCCACTGGCTTTGAGCTTTAGCGGAGAAATGATGCCTCCTGCTAGCTGACACAGTCTTTTCCCGTGGTGGTTCTATCTGCATTATTCCAAGGGATAGATGATAGCATAAATGACTGAGAATACCTCTCCGACACCACTTGTTGAATTGAAAGCCTTGAATAAGGGTTTCGACGGCAAACAAGTTATTTCACAGCTCGATCTGACAATCAATGATGGCGAGTTCCTGACCATTCTGGGGCCATCCGGTTGTGGCAAAACCACAGTACTCCGTCTGATTGCCGGGCTAGAAGATGCTGATTGTGGCAAAATTTTACTGGAAGGGCAGGATATTACCGATATTCCCGCCGAACACCGTCACGTTAATACGGTCTTCCAGAGTTATGCCTTGTTCCCCCACATGACCGTATTTGAAAACGTCGCTTTTGGACTTCGAATGCAGAAAACACCGGAAAAAGAGATTGCTCCGCGTGTTGAAGAAGCATTGCGCATGGTTCAGCTTGAAGCGTTTGCCCAGCGTAAACCTGCCCAGCTTTCCGGTGGCCAGCAGCAGCGAGTGGCGATTGCCCGTGCGGTAGTCAATAAACCCAAAGTCCTGCTGTTGGATGAATCACTGTCCGCGCTCGATTACAAATTGCGCAAGCAGATGCAAAATGAGCTGAAGGCGCTCCAGCGTAAGCTCGGCATCACCTTTATCTTCGTTACCCATGATCAGGAAGAGGCTCTGGTCATGTCAGACCGCATCGTGGTTATGCGTAACGGACGCATTGAACAGGATGGTTCTCCGCGTGAGATTTATGAAGAGCCGAAGAACCTGTTTGTTGCCCGCTTTATCGGCGAAATCAATATCTTTGATGCTGAAGTATTGCACTGTATTGATGAGCAGCGGATACGCGCTAATGTTGAAGGCCACGAATGTGATATTTTCACTTCGCTACCTGTGATGGTCGGGCAAACTCTGAAAGTATTGCTGCGCCCGGAAGACCTGCGCGTGGAAGAGATCAACAACGGTGAGCAGGTATCGGGTCTGATTGGTTATGTTCGTGAGCGTAATTACAAGGGCATGACGCTGGATTCAGTGGTCGAAATGGAAAATGGCAAGATGGTCATGGTGAGCGAATTCTTCAACGAAGACGATCCTGATGTTGACCATTCCTTGAACCAGAAAATTGCTGTGACTTGGGTAGAAAGCTGGGAGGTTGTGCTGGTCGATGAAGAAGACGCGTAAGCTATTCCAGAATATCGTCATTACGGGCATCGTCGCTTGGCTGATGTTGTTCGTCTTTTTGCCGAATCTGATGATTATCGGAACCAGCTTCCTGACTCGTGATGATGCCAATTTAGTGAAGATGGTATTCTCGCTGGATAACTATACCCGATTGTTCGATCCGCTGTACGCCGAGGTGTTGCTGCATTCGCTGAATATGGCGATTGTGGCGACGTTGTGCTGTCTGGTGATTGGCTATCCGTTCGCTTTTTTCTTGGCACGCATGCCGCAGAAATTGCGTCCGCTCATGCTATTCCTGCTGATCGTACCGTTCTGGACGAATTCGTTAATCCGTATTTACGGCTTGAAGATGTTTCTCAGTACCCGCGGATATTTGAATGATTTTCTGCTGTGGGTGGGGGTTGTTGATAAACCATTGCGCATTATGTACACCTCTGAAGCGGTTGTATTAGGACTGGTTTATATCCTGCTGCCGTTTATGGTGATGCCGCTCTATTCCAGCATTGAGAAACTGGATAAACCCTGTCTGGAAGCGGCGCGCGATTTGGGGGCAAGAAAATTGCAGACGTTTATCCGCATTATTGTGCCACTCACCATGCCGGGTATTATCGCCGGTTGTTTGCTGGTATTGCTGCCAGCGATGGGGCTGTTCTACGTGGCTGATTTGATGGGTGGGGCAAAGAACCTGTTGATCGGTAACGTGATTAAGAGTCAATTCCTCAACATCCGTGATTGGCCGTTTGGAGCGGCGACTAGCATCTGTCTGACGCTGGTAATGGGGCTAATGTTATTTGTTTACTATCGTGCGGCTAAGCTATTGAACAAGAAGGTGGAACTGGAATGATCAGACGCCTGTTGCGCGGTGGCTTCATGACCATCGTTTATGCTTACCTGTATATTCCGATTATCATTCTGCTGGTAAGTTCGTTTAACCAATCCCGTTTTGGTATTAACTGGCAGGGTTTTACCACTGAATGGTACAGTCTGCTGTTCTCCAATGATAGCCTGCTTCAAGCGGCAGGCCACTCTCTGACGATGGCGGTAGCATCCGCTACGTTTGCGACCTTGATTGGCTCTTTAACTGCGGTGGCTTTGTATCGTTACTCATTCCGTGGCAAGAAGTTTGTCGGCGGCATGTTGTTTGTGGTGATGATGTCGCCGGATATCGTAATGGCGATTTCCTTATTGGTGCTGTTTATGCTGCTCGGCATCTCACTGGGGTTCTGGTCGCTGCTGTTTTCGCACATCACCTTCTGCCTGCCGTTTGTGGTTGTCACGGTTTACTCCCGCCTGAAAGACTTCGATGTCAAGATGCTGGAAGCAGCACGTGATTTGGGAGCAAGTGAACTGACCATCCTGCGAAAAATCATCCTGCCGCTGGCGATGCCGGCAGTCATGGCGAGTTGGTTACTGAGTTTTACCCTGTCGATGGATGATGTGGTTGTTTCCTCATTTGTGACGGGGCCAAGCTATGAAATCCTGCCACTTAAGATTTATTCAATGGTAAAAGTGGGTATTTCGCCGGAAGTGAACGCATTAGCAACGATTTTGTTACTTATGTCGTTGGTTTTGGTGATGATTAGCCAATTTTTAATGCGCGATCGCACGGGTAAGTCTTAATCTTCTTTTAAGCATGATTGTAGATTGACCACGCTTTTGCTCTATTGAAAATAGAATCTTTTCCCCCGATTAACCAGAATTTCTTTCATAACCGTCTATTCAGCAAGAAATAAGTCACTTTACCCTATGAAACGTCGCTTTTATAATAGCCTTTTTTGGGGGGATAGGTTCATGCAGAGCCTATATACGATACTGACGCACTAACTGCGTGGAATATATGACATGAAAAAGTGGTTTTATCTGTTAGCCGCTGGGATGATGGCATTAAGCATTGGTTCAGTAAATGCCGCTGCTGCTAATGATGGCAAAACGCTGTATTTTTACAACTGGACTGAATACGTTCCGCCTGGTTTGCTCAACCAGTTCACTAAAGAAACTGGGATCAAGGTGATTTATTCCACTTATGAATCCAATGAGAGCATGTACACCAAGCTGAAAACCTATAAAGACGGCGCTTATGATTTAGTGGTTCCATCCACTTACTTTGTCTCAAAAATGAGTAAAGAAGGGATGTTGCAAAAAATCGATACCAGTAAACTGAGCAACTTCCATAATCTTGATCCTAACTTGTTGCATAAGTCTTTTGATCCGAATAACGATTACTCTATCCCTTATATTTGGGGTGCAACGGCGATTGGCGTTAATCGCGATTCTATTGATCCAAAAACTCTTTCTTCTTGGGCTGATTTTTGGCAACCAAAGTACAAAAGCAGCTTAGTGCTGACTGACGATGCTCGTGAAGTTTTCCAGATGGCGTTGCTGAAATTGGGATATTACGGCAATACCACCGATCCGAAAGAGATTGACGCCGCTTATCAGGAACTGAGAAAACTGATGCCAAATGTACTGGCATTTAACTCTGACAACCCTGCTAACCCATTTATGGAAGGTGAAGTTGATATCGGTATGATGTGGACTGGCTCTGCTTATATTGCACGTCAGTCTGGCACACCTGTTGATATTATTTGGCCGAAAGAAGGCGGGATTTTCTGGATGGATAGCTTGGCTATTCCAGCGAATGCCAAGAATGTTGATGGTGCGATGAAATTGATCAATTTCTTGCTGCGTCCAGAGATTGCTGCACAAGTAGCTGAAAAGATTGGTTATCCAACCCCGAATCTGGAAGCGAGAAAATTACTGCCTAAGGCAATGACAGAAGATAAATCTCTCTATCCAGATGAAGCCACGATCCAAAAAGGGGAATGGCAGAGTGATGTTGGCAATGCCAATATCTTGTACGAAGAGTATTTCCAAAAGTTGAAAGCAGGTCAGTGATCTGAAATTCAATTAAGTTATTGGGGGAGGAGTTGCTTCCCCTTTTAATATCTAAGGATTATTCCTTAAAGACTTGATTACGATGCCAAACGATGAAACTTATCCAACGGATAATAGTTTTTGTTCTGGGGGCGTAATATTGGCTGTTTTGCAAAATTCCAAAAAAGCTGCTTAACTATCGAGCCACCATTAATACTTTCTGAATTCGTCTAGTCGGGTGATTAACCAGATTCTAACTTATTGAACATGTTTAATTCGCTGTCTCTAGTAAAGAGTTATTCTAAAGCCAAAGCTTGCCTCCTTATAAAAATTCTCTATCCCAGAATAAAAACATTTCTAATTTATCTTTAGGACATAAAATTATAACCAAAAGTTAAAAATAATTTTATTTTCAATTGATTGCATTTGAATTTAACTTTATTTTGTTTAATAAGCATCCATTTTTCTGTCAAATAGCATTTGATTTATTGATATAATTTTTTGAACAACAATATATTATTCAGAGTAACCTTCTAATTGTTTTTATTTTTAAATATATACATTGATGAGTGAGGTTATTTATTTTATTTAAGGATGCAAATAACCAAAAATATTGGATTTATATTTAATTGATGTTTCCTTTGAATAATTGGATTTAAATAGTTTTCAACGAGATAAAAAACTAATAAAACTATTTCTTATGATTAAATTAAGATAGTTTATTTGTAAATAAATATTTATCTTTATTTCACATAAATACAACAAGCTCCATGATTAAATCTCATGGTACTTTAATTTCATTAAAAAAAAATTTATAGCCTCGAAATAGTGAGATGGGAAAAAATTTTATTTTTCATGCATCTGTATTGGATATTTCAATTTAGTAATATGATGTATCATAAATATCTACTTCCTGTTTGACCGACTATCTGATAAATACTTATTTTATCTAACCCTATACTCAGAACTAACTTTATATTCTGATAATAAATTTAAACAAAAAATTAACACTTGGAAGTAATAATAAAATGAAAAATTCAAATGAATTGATCCAATTAAAGATCATTGCGTCTGGCGTTGCTTTGCCAGAAAATAAAGTGTATTCATCCGATTTAGATTTGAAGTTAAATAAACCGAGTGGTTTTGTAGAAAAGCATTCCGGAATAGAATATCGTTATCATTCTGGTTATCAGGCATCTCAAGCTAAATTAGCCGTAGATGCATTACATGATACTTTAAAAACACATCAAATCCAGCCGAATTCAATTGATCTGCTGATTTCAGCTTCTGCAATTCCGATTCAAGCCTTACCTTATTCCGCCGCACATATTTTAAAAGAGAGTCAATTAAAGGTCGGTACTGCCTGTTTTGATATTAATTCAAGTTGTGTGAGTTTTATCTCTGCTCTGAGTGTTGCCAGTGGATTGTTGGCGACCAGACAATATCGGCGTATTGCGATTGTCTCCGCAGAGATGGCCTCCCGTGGTATTGACTGGTCACATCAGGAGTCTTCACTGATTTTTGGTGATGGAGCGGCATGTATGATTGTCGAAAGAGGAGATGGGCAGAGCGGGATTGTGACTTATAAACATGAGACTTATCCAGAAGGCCTCGAATTATGTGAAATCCGGGCTGGCGGAACGCGTAAGAATCTTCGTGCGGGCATGGAAGATAGTGATTTTCTGTTCCAGATGCAGGGTAAGCCACTGTTTAAACTGACTGCTTCATTAATTGAAGGCTTTACCGAGCGTGTACTGGCGAGTGCCAACCTTGAAATGTCTGATATTGACACCGTGGTTCCTCATCAGGCAAGCCATTTGGGACTGAAACATATTCGCAAGAGATTGAATATCAGGGATGAGCGATTTGTGAATATTTATCGTTATCGCGGTAATCAGGTCGCAGCATCAATTCCTAGTGCTCTGCATGAAGCCATGATTACCGATCGCTATTATGGCCGTGATTATGTGATGTTACTTGGCACGGCGGCTGGGCTTTCATTAACTGAGATGATCTTAAGACCATGAAAATTCTTGTAACTGGAGCAACAAGTGGCTTAGGTCGTAATGCTGTTGATTACCTGTTATCGCGTGGGGAGAAGGTAGTGGCGACCGGGCGTGATCCGCAGGCGGGGGAGTTGTTAACTCAATTGGGAGCCAAATTTCGCCGTGCTGAACTGGTGACGCTAACGGTGGATGAAGCAATCGAGTTGATGTCTGATTGTGATGCAGTCTGGCATTGTGCCGCCAAATCTTCTCCTTGGGGTGATCCTGATGAGTTTGAACGTATCAATTTGACTGCGACATATATGTTGGCGCAGGCGGCAGGAATATGTGGTATCCAGCGATTTGTCCATATTTCTACGCCAGCCGTATATTTTAATTTTTCACACCAACAGCATATTACTGAAAATCAGCGTAGCCAGCGTTTCGCCAATGATTACGCCCGAACGAAGTTCCTGGCGGAAGAGTGCATACTCAAACTGATTCGCCGCTATCCAGACACAACTTATATTATTTTGCGTCCCCGTGGGTTATTTGGCCCACATGACCGAGTGTTGTTGCCGCGCTTGTTGGCTCAGGTTAAATCCAGTAAAGGTGTTATGGCCTTGCCTGCTGGGGGTAAGAATGCCTTAGATCTCACTTATGTCATGAATGTTGTCCATGCCATGTCATTGGCGACCCAACGCGAAGGTTTACAAAGCGGGGCGATATATAACATTACCAATCAGCAACCACAACCACTGGCGAAGACCTTAGGGCAGTTATTTGACGAGATGCAGTTTGGTTATCGAATAAAATCATTACCTTATCCATTTCTGTATGGCGTTGCGGCAGTATTGGAAGGAATGGCTATACTCACCCGAAAAGAGCCGTTGCTGACTCGTTACGGTATTGGGGCGGCTTATTATTCCATGACACTGGATAACTCAAAGGCGCGGGAGGAGCTGGGCTATTCACCGATTTATACTATGGAAGAAGGCATTCATTTAACAGCCAATTGGTTGAAACAGAGAGATCAGCAGGCAGGTTCACATGGTTAAGATGCGTGTTTTTGAAGTAGGATACTGCACTCATCCTGGCTGCATGGCACTGAAAGGTGCCAGTCTTCGCATATGTAAATTTCCGGCTCGTGCATGGTTGCTGGAGTGCAATGATAAACGTTGGCTACTCGATACCGGTTATGCCAGCCATTTTTACGATCATACCCGTAGTGGGGTTATTCGGTTATATCGCACAGTCACTCCAGTCTACTTTGACACCAAAGATTCATTGGTGATGCAGCTAAAAGAAGCAGGCATCCAAGCGCGTGATATTAATGGCATCATTATTTCTCATTTTCATGGTGATCATATCGCTGGTTTGCGGGATTTCCCGCAGGCCAAATTCATCTGTTCGGGGGAAGGCTGGCAGCAAACCCGCAAATTACGAGGTATTGCTGCGCTGCAAAAAGCATTTGTACGGGGATTAATCCCAGAAGATTTTGAATCCAGAACCTGTTTTTATGAAGGATTTGAAACCAGCCCGCTACCAGAAGAATTGGCGGTATTGGGTGAAGGTTATGCTGTGCCAGAGAGCCAGAAGCAGATGTTTATTGTTCCACTGCCCGGTCATGCGGCGGGGCACCTCGGCCTTTGTGTATTGACTGAACAGGGTTGGGTATTGTTGGCGGGAGATGCGGCTTGGTCACCAAGTAACTACCGTAAACTGCGTGGACCTGCAAAGTTGGCGAATATCATTATGGATGACAGCCGCGCCTATTACGAAACATTGAATAAATTGCACCAAATTGACCAAAAGCAGATTCCTATCCAGCTATGCCATGAGGGAGATTTGGAATGATACTTAAAACGCTTTGGTACTATTGGCGAGCCAAAAAACAGTGGAAATTTTCCAACCAACAGCAGCTTGAACAACATCAATCGAGAGAATTAGTGAAATTCAAGCTCAGGGTGCTGGCGAAAAGCCCTTATTTTGCCTCATATAGTGATTTACCGTTGGCGGAATATCCGCTCATGAATAAAGCCGTCATGATGGAAAATTTCGACCGGATGAATACGGCAGGTCTCAAGCGTGATGCGCTCTTGGAGTGCGCGAGATTGAGCGAACAGTCACGCGATTTCAAACCAACGGTCGGTAAATTCAGCGTTGGAATGTCATCGGGCACATCAGGGCAGCGGGGGATTTTCGTTATCAGCCCTAAAGAGCGGAGTATTTGGGCTGGAACTATGCTCGCCAAAATGCTGCCGAACGGTTTATTTCACGGTGAGCGGGTAGCGCTGTTTTTACGGGCAGGAAACAATCTCTACGACAGCGTTCATAATCACTGGATATCCTTCCGTTTTTTTGATTTGTTTGCTGATTTTAACCAGCAAGTGCAAGCGTTGGCAGAGTATAAACCAACGATTATCGTGGCTCCTGCTCAAGTACTGCGGGCGCTCGCCTTGAAAATTCAACAAGGTGAAGTGTCCTTGTTACCAGCGAAAGTGATCTCAGTGGCAGAAGTGCTGGAGCCGCAGGATCGTCAATTGTTGCAGAACGTATTCAGGGAAGTGGGAGAAATTTATCAGGCAACAGAAGGTTTCTTGGCGTGTACTTGCTTGCATGGAACCCTGCACCTTAATGAAGAATTTCTCCATATAGAGCCAAAATGGATTGATGAATCCCGTTTTAACCCGATCATTACTGATTTTACACGGGAATCTCAGCCAATTGTGCGTTATCAGCTTGATGATATTTTGGTGGTGAAGAAAACCCCATGTGCTTGTGGCAATCCAGCATTGGCGATAGAGCGCGTTGAAGGGCGTAGTGATGATCAGTTAATTTTACCTGCGTTTGACGGGGAAATAGTGAGTGTTTTCGCCGATCCTTGTTCACGGATTATAGCCAATACCCTGCCGCTGACGAGTGATTATCGACTCACGCAAACAGAATTGTTGTTGAAATTAGAAGGTGATTGTGCCATTGAGATTCTCCAGCAATGCCAATCAGCGCTGTCAGACTATTTTGTCAAACAGGGTGTTGATATCGATAAAATTGAGTGGCAGTGCGTATCACAAACGATATTGCCGGATCTGTTTAATAAACGTCGTCGGATTATCAGGAAAAAGGGATAGTTTAAAGGAATAATTTGTAGAACGGGTGGTTTAATACTGTTCGTTTTTGCGTAAGATTAAGACAAATCAAGAAATCATCTTTTTTATAATCCCATCGGTATCAATAAATATTGATACCGATGACTGACTATATAAATAAAAACAGTAATAATAATTATTTTGCCGCATCCAACGCTTGTGAAAGATCCGCAATAATGTCATCACTGTGTTCGATTCCAATAGATAAGCGAATCAGATCCCGTGATACACCTGCTTTTACCATTTCTTCATCATTTAGCTGGCGGTGAGTTGTTGATGCTGGATGACAAGCCAATGATTTGGCATCGCCGATATTTACCAGACGCACAATCAGTTGCAGGGCATCAATAAAACGGATGCCCGCTTCTTCTCCTCCTTTAATGCCGAAAGAAAGAATTGAAGCCGGTTTTCCCCTCATATAACGCACAGCTAAATCATGCTCTGGGTGTGTCGGCAATCCCGCGTATTTAACCCATGACACCTGAGGGTGTTTTTCCAGGTATTGGGCGATTTTCAGGGCATTTTCAGTATGACGCTCCATACGAAGTGCCAGTGTCTCAAGACCTTGTAGGATGAGAAAAGAATTAAATGGTGAAAGTGCCGCACCAGTGCTGCGCAGAGGCCCAACACGGCAGCGGGCGATAAAGGCTGCGGAACCAAAATGTTCGGTATAAGTTATCCCGTGGTATGAGGCATCCGGTGTGCTTAGGATGGCAAAGCGATCTTGATGTTTTTTCCATGGGAATTTTCCTGAATCAACAATGATTCCACCGATCGAAGTACCGTGGCCTCCGATATATTTGGTCAGGGAGTGGATGATAATGTCCGCACCATGCTCGAACGGACGGCATAGATAAGGAGTGGCGACGGTGTTATCGACAATCAGGGGAATTCCGTGCCAGTGGGCAATATCTGCCAGTGCTTGGATATCAATAATGTTCCCGCTTGGGTTGGTTATGGATTCACAGAATATTGCTTTGGTTTTCTTATCAATCAACTCTTCAATGGCAGTAATATCGTCATGCGCCACGAAACGGGTCTCAATCCCAATATTTGGGAAAGTGTGTGCCATTAAGTTATAGGTACCACCATAGAGTTTCGCTACCGAAATAATGTTATCCCCTACCCTTGCAATGGTTTGAATAGCGTAGGTGATAGCCGACATTCCAGAAGCAACTGCAAGCGCGCCAATGCCACCTTCTAAAGCGGCGACACGTTTTTCCAATACATCGTTTGTTGGATTCATTATTCGGGAGTAAATGTTGCCTTCGACTTTTAAGTCAAAAAGATCTGCACCATGCTGAGAGTCATCGAAAGAATAGGAAGTAGTTTGATAAATGGGGACAGCAACAGCTTTGGTTGTTGGATCTGGTGAGTAACCGGCATGGATGGATAGTGTTTCTAATTTCATTCTCATTTCCTTTAGTTAAGTGAAGTGGTACGGCGTTTGAGACTGATAATCAAGAATAGTGGCGTGTTTTTTGTTGGATGTTGGTTGCGGTTCCTGTATTAGCTGACGAGATATATCTTATGAGAGATTACTTTATCCTGAAATATAAATTCAATTATCATTCTATTCCTTATTGTTGACCAATGAAATTAAAGAAAAAATTATAGCCAATTTAAAAAATGATATTGTGGTGAATCAATATCAAAAATAAATATCAATAGATATCAACTTGATACTGGAATTTAAAGGGAGGTATTTGGTTTTTTTGATGAAATATTTCTATAAATTATATTGATAATACAATGTTAATAATTAAACCTTACTCACATTTGTTGCATTTTACCCGATGGCCTTACAGAAACTATCTATACTTTAAACGGTTAAAACGTTTAGTAAACATGAAAGGTAATCATTAATGGTGATGAAGAAATCGCTTCTTGCAACTTTAATTGTATCTGGTTTTATGTGTGGCTCAGTCGCTTATGCTGATTCACAGACTGTCGCAGTGGGTTACGCTCAAAGTAAAATCCAAGATATTAAAAATCTTCGCGGTGTGAATCTTCACTACCGTTATGAATGGGATTCTCCTGTGAGTATGATTGGATCATTTACGTATATGAAAAGTAGTGAAAGTCATAGCGGCTATAATGATTACGGGCCTTGGAAAGCCAATGCTGATCTAAAATATTATTCATTGATGGCTGGCCCTGCTTACCGAGTTAATGATTATATAAGTGTTTATGGATTGTTGGGTTTTGCCCATTCAAAAGCCGAGCTTTCCGGGAGGGCAACCGTCTATGAGGATAGAAAAATAATGCTTTATCCTGTAAAACTGGATAATAAATCGACCGAGTTAGCCTATGGTGCTGGAGTGGACGTCAATCCCATTCCAAATCTCAGCCTTTATGCTGGCTATGAAGGTTCATCATTAAAAGGTAGTGGAGATCGACTTAACATTAATGGATTTAATATCGGTGTAGGATATCGTTTCTAAACAACGAATTTAGGCGTATATTTCTTGATGTGGTTAGAAATAACACGCCTAATATCGACGATATCACCTGTAAGCAACAATTAATTGCGGCAGGTTTTGAATATGCAGATTTTAATAAATTGGTGATAAGATTAAGTGGTGGTGAACGCTCCAGACTAATGTTTTTAATTTTGAAGTTAAATAAACATAATTTTTTGATTCTCGATGAGCCGACTAACCACTTGGATATTTTTGGCAAAATGGAATTGGAAAGTTAATTGATTAATAACGGAATGACGATATTAATTACTTCGCATGACAGGGCGTTTATTGATAATGTCGCCAATCGTTTTTTGCTGATTAAAAATGGCAAGCTGGAAGAAGTGTCATCCAGCGATGGGTATTATCTATTCCTGAATGAAAAAGTGATTTCTTCTCAAAAAGAACTGACTAGAGATCGGGGAAGTACGCATGATGAATCAGAAATATTAGCGGATTTAGAGGATGAAGAGAAAATTCTTCAATGTATTGTGGTATTGGAAAAAAATCTGGCAGAGGATTTGGCTCGGAAACCGAAACATCAGAAGCTGAAAAATAAGGAGATATGGAGCAAGGAAATTAAGAGACTCTATGAAATTTTAGGATGAATATAGCGCCCCTAATTCGGGGCGCTCATAGTTATAAATTACATACTATATAACTACAGAATTCCTATATAACTATGCTTTGGTGAGATGTTTCCAAAACCAAGCTGTTATCTGCGGCGGTAGGATTATTGTAAAAGTAGAAGTCACTATCTCCCCTGACTTTACCACTGGCATTCAACAGAAAAGCGGAGGCATCTACTTCATTGCGAAAAGAAGGAATTGTTGGGTAAGAGAACGTCAATCGAAGAGAAGTCGTAGATAGAACGATATTCTGTCCTGCTTGGCTCTAATCGAAGATTGGTAGGATCGCTTGTTATTTCTTCATCTGTGGCGACAACCTACATGATATTGAAACAACTTGGGCTGAATACACATATTCCGAGATTTGGCTCACTGTTATCAGGAAAATATTGGCTGAATGATTGTTGTGGGAGTGTTTTTCATGGGGGAACCTTTTAAAATCGGAAGACAAAAAACTTCCTGAGATAAAAAGGGTTGTTCAACTTATGCCAGATTCAAAAGTGTTTGTTGACAATTATTTGCCTGCCCTGCTTGGGCAGGCATGGATGCTAGTTTCTTCTGAGTTCCATGATATTGTTGAATCGCAAGGACTGTCAGTACTGGAGTGGCGGGTATTATCGACGTTGGCGGGAAGTGGCCCGATTGGTATTAGCCTTCTGGCACAGAAAACGGTGAGCAAACAGCCGACTATTACTCGTGTTTTACAGCGTTTAGAATTACAGGAGTATGTAGCTCGTTTTTCCAATGGTGGCGGTGATCGCCGTGTTACATTGGTACGTTTGACTGAAACGGGGCGAAAAGTAGTGAAAGGGTTGCTGACCGAGGCTGAATCTCATGAAAAAAGCGTGCTGGAGCTATTGGGCAATGGAAAAAGTCAGCTATTGAAAGAGGTTTTGCAGGAACTGATTAAACAGCATACCCCAATACGTAGAGTTTTGGGGGGATTAGGTAAGTAATCCGGATAGAGGTATACACCTATCAATTAGGTATATTCCTCTACAATTCCTCTACATATTATTGAATAGACAGGTTTTATAATTATCTATTTGATCAGCAGTTGTTTCTTATCTTCACGTTGGGCATTTTCCGCCAGCATTTTAAAATCTTTCACGGTCCAATATTGCTTTGGAATAGGCAGATTTTTCATCTCATTGGTTGACCATAATTGGAATTCAGCCAGTTTATCCAACGAAAAATGCTGATAATGATCAGGCAAAGACAGTCGCAAGGCAACGCTCTCTTTACCTGAGGGCATTAATGGATAGCGATTATCGTGGATATCATAATTTCGTTGCAGTACCAGAAACTTTTCGGGAATACGTTGATAACTGTTCCACCATAAGCCATCTATGCTATCAAACATCTCTTTTGTGCCTGACTTAGGGTAATCCCCAAGCTCATGCAAAGCAGTCGGCAAGATCTTAGCCATGGAGGCTGAGAACTGCGCCACAGAAGATGCGTGTCCCCCCAAGATCAGCGTCAATGCCAGTCGGGCACCCAGCAGATTTGAATAGAGATCTTCCGGAGAAAAAGCCGAAATGCCTTCTGAAAATCCGGGCACTGATTGATAGCCGTACCATTGTGCGATTTCATGCCAGGTTGCAAGCTGAAAAGCGAGTTTGGCAGCCAAATAAGCACTCAGTGTATAGCGTTCAGCAGGATCTTCCGGCGGCGTAAAAGCAAAAAAGTGAATTTTACGCGCGGCAAGCTCATTATTCAGGGTTAACTCCCGCTCTTGACCAAGATGGGCATTAATCTGGCTGAACAGATAGAGCGTATAGTCGGCGGTATCCCTCACATGAGAAATATCAATAAACCCACCTTTATGGGTATAGAGCAGACCAACTTTTTCATTGCTTATTCCCAACAATGCGGCACTGGCACCGATAATACTGTTATTGTAGTGATGCTCACCCAATGTCTTGGCTTCTACAATATTGTCGATATTGTAGAAGGGGATTGGAATATTCCATAGTTGAGCCTTAAGGTTATAACCGAAAGCACAACAGGCTCTCAAACCCTCAGGCGGAGCAATAGGAGGTAATGCGTCCCAATTTTCCTGCGATTGTTCGTGAGTATCACTGACGAGGGCTGGCTTTACCGAATTAACAGTGTGAGGCTTATTTTGGCATGCCATCAATAAAAAGCAGAGGTGCAGGGTAACTAATAATCTCAAAACGCTTCCCCGACCTGAAAGTAGAACCCCGTACTGTCTTTACCGACACCAAAATCTAATCTGATATTCATGCGTGGCTTAAACTCGAAACGATAGCCAACACCAACAGAAGGAAGCCAATGTTTTGTCCCCAATTGTGAAGGGGTATTTCCCAATGTGCCAGTGCCTACCCAACCGACTACACCGTGGCGCCAGTCAAGTTTATGTCTTAATTCTAACTGTGATGTGAAAATGTTGTTATCGCGATAACGCCCTTCATAGTATCCGCGCATCCGCTGACCATTGCCGAGTAGTGATAACTGATTCCACGGCACATCGCCTGCACTGAAACGGGCATAGTTATCAAAGGCCAGAACCATTTTTTCAGATAACTGGTGATAGGTTGAAAACTGCAATTGCGTAGTATGGAAACGGTGATCGCTACCCAACTCAGGGGAAAAATAGGTATAAACAATCTCAAATGCCTGCCCATGCTGAGCATTGGGCAAGAAGTCCCGC
The DNA here is from genome assembly GCF_900115195.1 of Xenorhabdus japonica. Taxonomy (GTDB): domain Bacteria; phylum Pseudomonadota; class Gammaproteobacteria; order Enterobacterales; family Enterobacteriaceae; genus Xenorhabdus; species Xenorhabdus japonica. Next base: position 1,935 of record NZ_FOVO01000034.1, on the reverse strand, counting down.
GTGTCATAACTAAAGTAGGCACTTACACCGGAACTTACTACGGAGCGACCGCCAACGGATTGATCAAAATAGCGTTTTGCACCGATATCTGGATTACTGGCGTTGATGGATGAAAAATTCCAGCCTAATCCCATATAAGTGGCATCGGTGACGCGATAAAGAAAGCGGGGACGAATATCAAATTCCTGCGAATGGTATTTCTCTTTATTGCTATTATCTTTACCGGCATTATAGCCTTTGCCCCAATAATAAGTTGGAGTGTTATTCAGTGTACCGGAAACAAATAACCGCCATTGATCGTTGGCAAGAAAATTATAATTGGTGAAATTCAGGCCAAATGCGCCGGTTGATGATCCAAAACCACTGAGCCCCAATGAAGATGTCTGGCTAATGTGATCAGAACTGTCTGGGCGGTATAAACCAACCACGGCAACACCAATCCCCACACCCATTTCAGGGGTGTAAAAAGGGCCGGGTAGTACCCCCCAGTCAATTTTCTTGCGGTCATCAAAATGGTTGCTGCCGCCTAATTCGTTTAACCAACCATCAATTTTTTGCCGATCAGGCAAGATATCAGCGTGTGCTGATGAAACGGTAAAAATAAGCAGGCTGGAAATCACCAGCCTTTTGAATATTGTGAGATCAAACATTAAAAACGGAACTCACCGGAAATAAAGAAGCTGTTTCTGTTGCCGAAACCGACTTCAGATAATACGTTAAAATTACGGGTAACTTCGACGCGAACGCCCGCAGTATTGTTCCATTTATGGGCAAGATGTTGTTTTACATCGAATTTAATTTCTGTTTGGCTTTTGATCGTCTCAAATAGTGCGAGTTCAGGTGGTAAATTTAATCCGCTGACATCTCCTTTAAAACGTTGAGTAATATCTTGATACATAGCGCCTACCCAGACTTGAACCTTAGTATTTCCTTGTCCAGCTAGCAGCGGTTCGAAAACAAATTCATAACCAACGCGGGGGGTGATAACTAATGCTCTAATGTTTCCGTCTAAAATATCCAGATTTGTGCGGGTATAGTTAGCATCTAATGTGGCAAAAAATTGGTTGTAACCGCCAGCAAGGGTTGCACCACCACCAAAGGTTTTCCCTTTGAAGTTCAGTTCGAAAGGAATGTTTTCCCATGCAGGTTCACCTGATATAGAGATTTGTGGAGGTAGATAAATGCTGTCTAGGTTAGTTTTTGATGTACCTTTGGTTTTTCCATATACACCATACACATTTAAGAAAGGTAGAACCCATGTGTCTAATTTCAACATATGGGTTTCACTTTTTTCTCGGGTATCACCAGCATTAATTTTAGTATTTTCGAAGAATTTATACATTGGATTGGTGAACTGAAATTTAATGCTATCCACAACAACATCCTGTCGCATATTTATATAACCATAACTAACACCAAACGGCTCAGGCAGGTCGTAACCTTTCGCGCGAGCTTCATCACCCCAAATTGGAAGAATACGCGATTCAGATTTGGTAGAGCGGGATAAGCTACCATCATTATTCGTTTTCTGAACGCCGGATTCTGACATGGTCAATGAAAAAAGTGGACGTTCACTATCTGCGTAGCTATACGAGGTTGCGAGACACAGAGTAGCGGCTAACAATTTACTGGTGTTAGTTACGTTCATAAATAAATTCGCTTCCTATTTTGGACAGTTAATTATCTATCAAATGAACAGCTCAGGATGAAAAGCGGCGTAGATTATCATAGGTATTTTTGACAATCATTAACGAATTATGCTTGTAGCTGGAATATCGCATAATTTGGAATATTCGTTTGATTTATCATTAAATAAAGTTGGTTTTATCTCCTTAATGTTCTTGGATTCACATATTAAGCGCAACACCGTAATGAACGAAGTAAATGAGTGGGTATTCCTTTAAATAACTCATTCGGTGTTTTGTAATCTCGTGT
>NZ_FOVO01000045.1 GCF_900115195.1 Xenorhabdus japonica | reverse complement strand
GCCTTCAGTGTCAAGCCTTATTTTTCAGGGCCTTTCACTTTGTCATCCCGACAGGTTTGTGTGTTTGTCGTGACAACGGATGCGCATTATAGGGAGTTTTCGGCGGCTGGCAATAGTTTTTTTGAATTTTATTTTCAAATGCATACTTTTCGCTCTCATAAATATAAAAATCACTCAAATAGTCTAAAATTAATGCAAATATTTTCATTGCATGGCATTTTTTTCCTCAATAATATTTCTATATAATTATTATCCACTCTTATTATTGAGGTTCTTATGTCCACTGTTTTGCGCCAATACTTAAACTTCTATCCTAAAGTTGGTCAAAAAGTTCTTTTAGACCCTTCTTCTGTTGTAATTGGGGATGTCAGATTGGCAGATGACGTCAGCATCTGGCCCCTTGTTGTTATCAGAGGAGATGTAAATTATGTCTCAATTGATTCACGTACAAATATTCAAGATGGTTCTGTCTTACATGTGACCCATAAATCCCCAGATAATCCTAATGGCTTCCCACTGATAATTGGTGAAGATGTCACGATAGGACATAAGACAATGCTACATGGATGTAAGATTGGGAATCGAGTCTTAGTTGGTATGGGTTCCATCTTACTGGATGGAGTAACTATTGAAGACGATGTTGTAATTGGAGCCGGTAGCCTAATTCCTCTAGGGAAAAAATTAGAAAGCGGCTACCTGTATGTCGGTAGCCCTGCCAAACAGGTGAGAAAACTCAAACCTGAGGAATTGGAAGGACTCCTTTATTCCGCTAATAATTACGTTCGCTGGAAAGATAACTATTTATCAGCACAATCTGAAAGTAAAGAATAGCGCCCAAATTGATCATCATGTCCACTCAAAATGACCGTTTCAAACTCTTCTTCCAAATCCCAGCGATGTTGGCGAAACAGCTCAAGTGGATGATGACCTTTACCATAACGCTCTATTATTTCATCAGAACTGAGCATGCATTCCACCAGCAAACCATTTACCATTGCTGGGAATATCACCTTATTTTCTATCTTATCCCACTCTTCACGATCAGGAAATTGAATTGATTGGTTCATACATGTAATTCCCGTCTTAAGGCAGTTAAAACAGGTTCTATTTCAGGAAATACGCCGTGCCATAACTCAAAAGAATACGCAGCTTGTCCTACCAACATTCCTAAGCCATTAGCCAAACGTGAAACACCATTTTGATGAGCAAACCTAAGGAAAGGGGTTAATCCATGCTGATAATACATGTCGTAACACACACTATTATTTTGGAAAATCAATGGTGATATAACCGGAATTTGCCCATCAAGACCAGAAGCCGTTGCATTAATGATAATATCAAAGTCTGGAGCAGTAAGGCCAAGAGCACTCATTTCAATGGCCTGTATATCACCTAGTAGAGAAAATGTATTTGCGACTCTTTGGGCTCGTTCAAATGTACGGTTAGTAATAGTAATGGAGCAACCAAATGATAATAAAGGAGATAATACGCCTTTCGCGGCTCCACCAGCGCCTATGATCAGGATCTTCTGTCCTTGAGAGATAAATTTGAGTCGCTGCAAATCCACCAATAACCCCACCCCATCTGTATTATCACCGAGTAGTCGGTTTCCCTCTATCCGTTTTAATGTATTAACTGCACCACAGATACTTGCCCGTTCAGTCAATTCATCTGAGCACTTATAGGCTCTCTCTTTAAAGGGAACAGTAACATTCGCCCCTAAACCACCCTGCTCGAAAAAATGACCTAAGGTTTGTTCAAAGTCTCCTACCGGAGCAAGTACCGTTCCATATTGATGCTCAATACTTGTCTGTTCAGAAAACAATCGGTGAATATAAGGAGATTTACTATGTGCGATTGGATTACCAAAAACTGCGAATTTATCCATTATTACCTAGCCTTGCCGATATAATTTGCCAGTTAAAGCATCCCTAATTTTTGATGGATTCTTACGTCCACCAACTTCTCCTTCTAAAATTGGGACACGAGTTCCAAATTGCTGCCTCACTTCTTCCACGCTACGACATGGCTCTAATCCACTTAGATTAGCACTGGTCGAAACAAGTGGTTTTTCATACATAGAGCATAGCTGCTTAATCAAAGAGTGATCTGTAACTCGGACGGCCAATGTTGAAAACTTGCCAGTCAACCATTTTGGTGTGGTTGTTCTCGCTGGTATTACCCATGTAACAGGACCAGGCCAAAATGAGAATATGGTTTCTTTCTGTATATCATTTAACTGTTCATCATCAATATAAGGACATAGCCTCTCATAATTATCAGCAATAAGAATCAACCCTTTTTCCCAAGGCCTATTTTTCAACGCTAATAGCTCTTGCACTGCATTTTCACTATCAGGGTCACACCCTAATCCAAAAACAGCTTCAGTCGGATAGGCAATAACTTTTTCTTCTTTTAAAGCTGTTATAATAGAATCAAATACTGGTAAGGTTTCGTTACTCATTTTATTTCTCAATTTCATTAACTTGTTGCTTGCTACACAATTTACTGGCACAAGATAATGTTATGCCTTTGGAAGTGCGCTTTTCTACTAACAATGGATAGTGGCAAAACATGCATTCACCTGAAATGGGCTTATTATTAAGTGCAAACTGACACTCTGGATAGCGACTACAGGAATGAAATGTTTTACCAAAACGAGATTTACGCTGGAGTAATTTTCCTTGCTGGCATTGAGGGCAATTAATTGATGTATCGTCTGGTTTATTAATTAATTCCGTATGCTCACATTCAGGATAATGACTACAGCCAATAAACATGCCATAGCGCCCTTGACGTAAGACCAGGATGAGACCACATTCCGGACAAATTTGTCCATCCAACTCTTTAACAATATGTCCATCGACCTGTGCTTTCAATGGACGAAGATAATGGCAAGACGGATAACTGGAACACGCATAAAATGGACCGAGAGCACCATTGCGGATCACTAACTCAGCACCACACTCAGGGCAATGCTCTATTTCTCTTATAGTAAAAGGAACCTTCTTAGACATATCTTACTCACTGAATATCGACAATCGCCTTAACATTGGAAAAAGCGCAAATTAAATAGCTTAACTAGTTCGGACATACCCACCAGCAACAACAGCAACTTTTCCCATAAGTTCCAATTCTAATAATTTGGTCATGACTTCCGTAACAGGTAGGGAAGAACGCTGGGCGATCACATCAATAGGTGTAACTTCACTACTTACGTTAACCAGCACATCCACAAATGGCAACTCTGTTTGTTCAAATTGTTTATTTCCCTCCTCCTGATCTTTACCTTCGATGTTAATCCATTGAAATGATGAGCCAATATGTTCCATGATATCCATTACATTCGTTGCCAAATAAGCTCCCTGCTTGATCAACCAATGGTTACCTTCGTTTGCAGAACTCCCTAATGGCCCAGGTAATGCAAAAATGTCTCGACCTTGCTCAAGGGCACAGCGAGCTGTAATCAGTGATCCGCTATTTTTATGGGCCTCTACAATAAGAAGAGCCAAACTTAATCCACTAATGATCCGGTTTCGCCTTGGAAAATGCTTAGCTTTAGGCGGAGCATCAGGAAAAAATTCAGAAACTAATGCGCCATGTTCTTTAATATGTTTGGCCAAAGATTTATGTCTACTGGGGTAGATATTTTCAAGTCCACTACCAAGTACTGCGATTGTTTTCCCTCCCGAATCCAATGCTGCTTGATGGCAAATGCCATCAATACCTATCGCTAATCCACTAGTCACTACCAGATTATTTTTAGCTAAGTCACTCGCGAATATCTTTCCCCATTTCTCACCATAGAAAGTCGCTGCTCTACTACCAACCATTGAAATTTGCCGTTGAGATAAGACCGATACATCGCCTGCGACAAAAAGCACAAGGGGTGGAGAGTGTATTTGCTTTAATAAAAGTGGGTATGCGGGGTGAGAGAAAGTCAGCAAATGGTGATCTGGTTGCCCTAACCAATTGAGGGCCGAAATCAGCGCGGAAGAGTTAGCTTTCGTAAATTGCAAACATTGTGCAGATGACAGCCCACACGCTTTTAAAGAGGATGTGCTAAAACTCTTCGTTTGCAACAGGTGTTCTATAATAAGTATGGACTTCTCTGCTGAAAGATGAGAAACCATTTTCATTCTTAACCATATTTCCATCGCTTCCATATCGTCATCCTGACTTGAAGTTGAGAGAAACACTCTCATGATTAATTTGTGTTCAATACTGTCAATCTAAATGGGAAATGTCTAGAATAGGCACTAATTATCACTCATTTTTTGGATGCAGTTCTAAACATATATGTCAGTTTTACAAGTATTACATTATCCAGACGAGCGACTTCGCACAGTTGCCAAGCCAGTAGAAAAAGTCAATGCAGAAATCCAGCAGATCATTGATGATATGTTTGAAACGATGTATGCAGAGGAAGGTATTGGCTTAGCGGCAACACAAGTCGATATACATCAGAGAATTATTGTCATTGATATCTCTGAGAATCGAGATCAACGTCTTGTTCTTATTAACCCAGAATTAGTTGATGAAACTGGCGAAACAGGAATAGAAGAAGGTTGCTTATCTGTTCCTGAGCAGCGTGGATTTGTGCCCCGTTTTGAACAAGTAAAAATTAAGGCCCTAGATTATCACGGTCAGCCATTTGAATTGGAAGCCGACGAGTTGCTGGCAATCTGTATTCAACACGAAATGGACCATTTGATTGGTAAACTCTTTGTTGATTATCTATCGCCATTAAAACGCCAACGAATCCGTCAGAAAGTTGAAAAAATTGACCGATTGAGAGCCAAAAACAAATAATTTTTATTATCGCAGGAAATAACAGTGTCTGATTCTTTACGTATTATTTTTGCCGGAACCCCTGATTTCGCGGCTCGCCATTTGGCTGCTTTATTAAACTCTCAACACCAAGTTGTTGGAGTACTCACTCGGCCAGACAAACCAGCAGGAAGAGGTAAAAAACTGACACCAAGTCCTGTAAAGGTATTGGCTGAAAAACATGATATTCCTGTTTTCCAGCCAAAAACCTTACGTACAGAAGAAAGCCAGCAATGGGTCATGGCGCAGCAACCTGATATTATGATCGTTGTTGCATATGGATTAATTCTTCCTCAAGCTGCTTTAGATATACCTCGTCTGGGATGCCTGAATGTTCACGGTTCCTTGCTGCCTCGCTGGCGTGGCGCAGCACCTATCCAGCGCTCAATCTGGGCTGGCGACCAAGAAACTGGCGTAACGATCATGCAAATGGATGCAGGGCTTGATACTGGTGATATGCTACTGAAAGCCATTTGCCCAATTACAAATGAAGACACCAGTGCCAGCTTATACGAAAAACTTGCTGATATTGGCCCAGGAACTTTACTCAACACTTTAAGCTTAATTACATCAGGAAAATGTCAGCCTGAAATTCAGGACGATATACTTGCGACCTATGCTGAAAAACTGAATAAAGATGAAGCAAAAATAGATTGGAATTTGCCTGCAGCCCAAATTGAGCGTTGTGTTCGTGCTTTCAATCCTTGGCCTATGAGCTTCTTCTTAATTGATGATCAACCAGTTAAAATCTGGCAAACAGAAGCCATCAAAGAACAAACAACCCATGCTCCCGGAACAGTTATCAGCGCAGATAAAAAAGGTATTCAAATTGCAACTGCAGATGGGATATTAAATATTACTCAGTTGCAACCACCTGGCAAGAAAGCAATGTCAGCCGCCGATCTCTTAAACTCCAAACGTGAGTGGTTTACACCTGGCAGCAAAATCAACTGATACTAACTTTGCCTACATGTTTTTAGCATTTAGGCTTCTTCCTATTTATTATGCTGACGAAAGTCAGCTTTTTTGACCATATCATGAAAAATGCATATAACCTGAGAAGTATCGCTGCAAAAGCAATCAATCAAGTGCTTGAGCAAGGGCAATCCCTCAGCACCATTATCCCTGAACTCCAACAAAAGGTTTCCGATAAAGATAAAGCATTACTACAAGAGATCTGTTTTGGTGTAATGAGGGTATTACCTCAGCTTGAGTGGCTTATCGGTCAATTAATGGCAAAGCCATTGAAAGGGAAACAACGTATTTTCCACTATCTAATCATGGTTGGTATATATCAGCTTATATATACACGCATACCTGCGCATGCTGCACTTGCCGAAACCGTCAATGGTGCAACTAACTTAAAACGACCACAGCTGAAAGGGGTAATTAATGGTGTTCTTCGCCAGTTTCAGCGCCAACAACAAGTATTAATCGAACAAGCAAATAATCACATTAGTCAGCACCTACATCCCAAATGGCTGCTAGAACGAATCCAAAAAGCATATCCAACAAATTGGCAAATCATAGTGGATGCCAACAACCAAAAACCACCTATGTGGTTGCGAGTTAACCAATTCCATCATACAGCTAACGAATATCTTGCACTATTAGAAGAAGCTAATATAAAAGCTGAGTTGGATATCAACCATTCCAGTGCCATCCGTCTTCTGAACCCCTGCCCTGTCAGTGCATTACCCGGATTTAATCAAGGGTGGGTAACGATTCAGGATCGTTCCGCACAAGGATGTGCTGAACTATTAAACCCATGTGATGGAGAGTCTATACTAGATCTTTGCGCTGCACCTGGTGGAAAAACCACTCATATACTCGAAATAGCACCAAAATCTAAGGTTCTAGCTATCGATATTGATGAACAACGAATTAAGCGAGTGAAAGAAAATTTGCAACGACTTAATTTACATGCGGTTGTCAAAACAGGTGATGGTCGTCTTCCACACGAGTGGGCTACTGATGAACAATTTGATCGTATTCTCCTTGATGCTCCATGTTCTGCTACAGGCGTGATTCGCCGTCATCCTGACATAAAATGGCTACGCAGAAATGAAGATATTGATCAGTTAGTTACATTACAATCTCAAATACTTGATGAGATTTGGCCATACTTAAAACAAAATGGTACGCTAGTTTATTCTACTTGCTCAATTTTACCTCAGGAAAATAGTGAGCAAATAAAAGCATTTTTGGCCCGTCATTCCGATGCAATATTATCAGAAACAGATAATTCGGGTACTTTCGGAACACAAATTATTCCAGAAGCTACGGGGGGCGACGGTTTCTTTTATACCCGGCTCACTAAGCAATGATAACGCTCTCTCGTTCCGACTGAGCGAGAGAATTTTATAACTTTACTAAAATATCACGAATAAAAGACGGCTTCTAATCGAGAAGAAAATGCTATGAAGATAATCATTCTGGGTGCAGGCCAAGTTGGTAGAACATTAGCCGAGAACTTGGTTGATGAAAACAATGATATTACTGTCGTTGATACCGATACAGATCGTTTACGCCAGTTACAGGATAAATTCGATCTCCGAGTTGTGAATGGTCATGGTTCTCATCCGAAAGTATTGAGAGAAGCTGGAGCTGAAGATGCTGATATGTTAGTAGCAATCACAAATTCAGATGAAACCAATATAGTTGCATGCCAAATTGCTTATTCTCTATTTAACACGCCTAATAGAATCGCCAGAATACGCTCACAAGAATATATTCGAGAATCAGAGAAGTTATTCCATCCTGATGATATTCCTATTGATTATCTAATATCTCCCGAACAACTAGTCACTGATTACATCTATAAATTGATTCAATACCCAGGAGCATTACAAGTTGTTAATTTTGCTGAAGGACGTGTAAGCATTGTCGCAGTTAAAGCCTATTATGGTGGTTCACTGGTAGGTAATGCCTTATCCTCACTCCGAGAACATATGCCACATATCAATAGCAAAGTTGCTGCAATATTCCGTCAAGATCGCCCTATTAGACCGCAAAGTTCAACAATTATTGAAGCCGGAGATGAAGTCTTCTTTGTTGCTGCATCACAACATATCAGAGCAGTAATGAGCGAATTACAACGTCTTGAAAAGCCGTATAAACGTATCATGATTGTTGGTGGTGGGAATGTTGGTGCAGGCTTAGCTTTGCGACTTGAGAAAGATTACAGTGTAAAACTAATTGAACATAATCAAAAAAGAGCCACTGAATTAGCTGAACTATTGCACGATACTATTGTGTTTTATGGCGATGCTTCAGACCAAGAATTACTAGCTGAAGAACACATTGAACAGGTTGACGTTTTTATAGCACTAACAAATGATGATGAAGCCAATATTATGTCAGCTATGCTTGCAAAACGGATGGGAGCCAAAAAAGCAATGGTCCTTATTCAACGCAGTGCATACGTTGATTTGGTACAAGGTGGAGTCATTGATATCGCAATTTCTCCTCAACAAGCAACAGTATCAGCACTACTTGGTCATGTCCGTAAAGCAGATATTGTCAGTGTGTTCTCATTAAGAAGGGGGGTTGCTGAAGCTATCGAAGCCATAGCTCATGGCGATGAGCATACTTCAAAAGTTGTTGGGCGTAGAATAGGTGATATCAAATTACCATCAGGAACAACAATAGGAGCCATTGTTCGTAATGAAGAGGTCATCATTGATAATGATCACAGTGTCATTCAACAAGGTGATCATGTAATCATGTTTATTACTGACAAAAAATACGTTCCTGAAGTGGAAAAGCTTTTCCAGCCTAGCCCTTTTTTCTTGTAAAAACATAAAGTCAGATTTTATTAGGTTAATATTGTTCACTTAAGAAGTTAGAAGGCCAATAATAATAACTTAAAAAAATTATTATTATTGGCTTTCCAACCATCTTTTTTACCATGTTTCTCTTTACGACTATAGCTTCCTTTACCCTTTTTGTTTTTTTCTACTCTCTGCCTGAACAAAGGATCGTGTAATAAAGCTTCTATAGCATTATCTTTAATAACGCCTTTTTTATGGCAATATGTTAAATGACCTCTGACTATAATTAATGAATAAGATAATTTTTTGATTAAAAACAGCGCAATTGTAATCTTAGCTCTCGAAATAATAAAGAAAAATTATCTATTTGTTGCGCCTTCTTCCAAAATTTCCAATATAGAACAATATGTACTAACGTGCATACTACCACAACAAGCATCACTCAACATTTTCAAAGAATCACGCATCTTTTGCATCTCTAATAATTTTTTTTCAACTTCCTGTAATCTAGAATCAACAATATATTTTGATTCCTGACATGTATGATGCTCAGGATCAACCCGAATAGATAGTAGTTCTACTATTGCTTCCAGTGTGAAGCCTAATTGTTTTGCATAACGGATAAAACGCAATCGCTGTAGATCCTGTTCGGTATAAAGTCTATAGCCACCTTCCGTTCTTTCTCCGTGAAGCATCAATCCTTGTTTTTCATAAAAGCGGATAGTGTCAGGTGTTACACTTGCTAATTTAGCCAACTGACCGATACGATACATAAGAAATTTTCCTATTAAGTAGCAGATAAACACAATACTAACAGAATAGGTTAAAAGATCATCCGTATGAGAAAATTTACAGACCAACTAATAAAGATAATATGATGATAAGAAGAAAGAAATTAATTAAAAGGCAATAAAAAAACCGGGATAATACCCGGTTTTTTACGCCTCTACAGATTACTCTGCAGATGCTGCTTCTGTCTGAGACTCTGCTGTACGGTCAACAAGCTCGATGTATGCCATCGGCGCATTGTCACCAGCACGGAAGCCACACTTCAGAATACGAGTGTAACCACCTGCGCGACTCGCAAAACGCGGGCCCAGTTCATTAAACAGTTTTGCCACGATCTCGTTATCACGAGTACGGGCGAATGCCAGACGACGATTAGCTACGCTATCGGTCTTGGCAAGAGTAATCAGCGGCTCAACGACGCGACGCAGTTCTTTCGCTTTAGGCAGAGTCGTCTTGATGATTTCATGACGAACCAAAGAACCTGCCATGTTACGGAACATAGCTTGGCGATGGCTGCTGTTGCGGTTCAATTGACGACCACTCTTACGATGGCGCATGACCTTATCCTTCTCAGTAAAACCTTAACCTGTGATCTAGTTATTCATCAGCAATACTTGCTGGTGGCCAGTTTTCCAGACGCATGCCCAGAGAAAGTCCACGTGAAGCTAGTACGTCTTTAATCTCAGTAAGAGATTTTTTACCCAAGTTAGGAGTCTTAAGTAACTCAACTTCAGTACGCTGTACCAGATCACCGATGTAGTGGATAGCTTCTGCTTTAAGGCAGTTAGCAGAGCGGACAGTCAATTCCAGATCGTCAACAGGGCGCAGCAGGATCGGATCAAACTCTGGCTTCTCTTCTTTAACTTCTGGTTGACGTACATCACGTAAATCAACGAAAGCTTCTAGTTGTTCAGCCAGAATGGTAGCTGCACGGCGAATCGCCTCTTCAGGATCGATTGTACCGTTAGTCTCCATTTCGATAACCAGCTTATCCAAGTCAGTACGCTGTTCTACACGCGCTGCTTCAACATTGTAGGCGATACGCTCTACTGGGCTATAGCAAGCATCTACTAACAAACGACCGATAGGGCGCTCATCTTCTTCCGAATGAATTCGGGCAGAAGCCGGCACATATCCACGACCGCGCTGAACTTTAATACGCATGCTAATGGAAGCGCTTTCGTCAGTCAGATGGCAGATTACGTGCTGCGGCTTGACGATTTCGACATCACCATCATGGATGATGTCGGCTGCAGTCACAGGGCCAATGCCAGATTTATTCAAAGTAAGGATAACTTCATCTTTACCCTGAACTTTCACCGCCAGCCCTTTCAGATTGAGGAGAATCTCCAGGATATCTTCCTGTACACCTTCTTTGGTGCTGTACTCATGCAGTACACCATCAATCTCAACCTCAGTCACCGCACAACCCGGCATAGACGAAAGCAGAATACGGCGCAGTGCGTTGCCAAGAGTATGGCCAAAGCCACGCTCTAATGGCTCAAGGGTCACCTTGGCGTGCGTCGAACTGACTTGCTCGATATCTACCAGGCGCGGTTTTAGAAACTCTGTCACAGAACCCTGCATTGTGTCCTCTCTTTGGTGCTAAGCTTTACTTAGAGTAAAGCTCGACGATCAGGTGTTCGTTAATGTCAGCGGATAGATCAGTACGTTCAGGTACACGCTTGAACATACCTTCCATCTTCGCAGCATCAACTTCCAACCAAGTTGGCTTCTCACGCTGCTCAGCCAGCTCTAAGGCTGCTTTAATGCGAGCCTGCTTCTTCGCTTTTTCACGAACGCTGACTACGTCATTCGGGGATACCTGATAAGAAGCGATGTTAACAACGCAACCATTTACCATGATAGCCTTGTGGCTTACCATCTGACGCGATTCAGCACGAGTCGCGCCGAAGCCCATACGATAAACGACGTTATCCAAGCGGCTTTCCAGCAAGTTCAGCAGGTTTTCACCTGTGTTGCCTTTCAGACGAGTTGCTTCTTTATAGTAGTTACGGAATTGACGCTCCAGAACACCGTAAATACGACGAACTTTTTGTTTTTCACGTAACTGTACACCGTAATCAGACAGACGTGGTTTACGTGCGCCGTGCTGGCCTGGTGCCTGTTCTAACTTACACTTGGTGTCAATCGCGCGAACGCCAGACTTCAGGAAAAGATCTGTACCCTCGCGACGGCTCAGCTTGAGCTTAGGACCCAAATATCTTGCCATTTTCTTTCTCCAACAATCCTAAAAAACGAAAGCGTATTAAACGCGACGCTTTTTCGGTGGACGACAACCGTTATGAGGAATCGGAGTCACATCAGTAATATTAGTGATGCGGAAACCAGCCGCGTTTAATGCGCGGATAGTTGACTCACGACCAGGACCAGGTCCTTTAACCATAACTTCCAGATTCTTAATTCCGTACTCTTTTACTGCTTCTGCGCAGCGCTCTGCTGCAACCTGAGCTGCAAACGGAGTAGATTTACGAGAACCACGGAAACCGGAACCACCGGCAGTTGCCCAACCCAGTGCGTTACCCTGACGATCAGTAATAGTAACGATGGTGTTGTTGAAAGAAGCATGGATATGAGCCACACCGTCAGAGACTTGTTTTCTTACACGCTTACGTGCACGAATAGGTGCTTTTGCCATTATTCAATACCCCGATTATTTCTTGATCGGCTTACGCGGACCCTTACGGGTACGTGCATTGGTCTTAGTACGCTGACCGCGAACTGGTAGACCACGACGATGACGCAAACCACGATAGCAACCAAGGTCCATCAGACGTTTGATACTCAGGGTTACTTCACGACGCAGATCACCTTCTACAACGTATTTGGCAACTTCGTCACGCAGCTTGTCAATTTGCTCTTCAGACAGCTCACTGATCTTAACATTTTCAGCAATACCCGCTGCTGCACAGATTGCTTGTGAGCGGGTTTTACCGATACCATAGATCGAAGTTAATGCGATCACAGTATGTTTCTGATCAGGAATGTTAATGCCTGCTATACGGGCCACTATGCACTCCTACAATATTTATTCACTGCAACATCATTCTGAAAAGCCCGTTTTCAGGATACTCAAACAATGTTGCTGTCAGATAAAAAAGATTGGCTGGCTAATTTAGCCAGCTCAACCCAACTTTGCAAGAAAAATATGCGATTAATTAGCCTTGGCGCTGTTTGTGCTTAGGCTCTGCACTACAAATCACGCGAACGATACCGTTACGTTTAACGATTTTGCAGTTGCGGCATAATTTCTTGACGGAAGCACGAACTTTCATTTTTACTCTCCGTAACTTCTCAAGCAAACCGATTAGCGGTTATATCCTTTCAGGTTTGCCTTCTTCAATGCAGACTCATATTGACTCGACATCATTAGAGTTTGCACTTGAGCCATAAAGTCCATGATGACGACGACTACAATCAGTAGGGAAGTACCACCAAAATAGAATGGAACTTTCATTGCATCACGCATGAACTCCGGGATTAAGCAGATAAAAGTAATATATAACGCACCAACTAAGGTTAGACGAGTCATTACTTTATCGATGTACTTAGCCGTTTGCTCTCCCGGACGAATTCCTGGTACGAATGCACCGGACTTCTTCAGGTTATCTGCTGTTTCTCTTGGATTGAAAACCAAAGCCGTGTAGAAGAAACAGAAGAAGATGATTGCAGATGCGTATAATAACACATAAAGCGGTTGACCTGGTTGCAAATACATAGAAATAGTTGTCAACCAATTCCAGCCTGTTCCACCACCG
The DNA here is from genome assembly GCF_900115195.1 of Xenorhabdus japonica. GTDB lineage: Bacteria > Pseudomonadota > Gammaproteobacteria > Enterobacterales > Enterobacteriaceae > Xenorhabdus > Xenorhabdus japonica. Next base: position 11,484 of record NZ_FOVO01000045.1, on the reverse strand, counting down.
AACCAAGAAGCTATGGTACCAGGGAACAAAATAATACTGGAAGCAAAAATTGCAGGGATAACCCCAGCCATATTCACTTTCAACGGTAAATGTGTACTTTGTGCTGCGAAAACTTTACGACCTTGCTGACGTTTCGCATAGTTAACCACGATACGACGTTGACCACGCTCAATGAAAACAACGAAGAAAGTCACGGCAAACACTAATACTGCAACCAACAGCAACAGGAGGAAGTGCAGGTCGCCTTGCCGAGCTTGCTCGATGGTGTGACCAATTGCAGGAGGTAGTCCTGCAACGATACCAGCAAAGATTATGATTGAAATACCGTTACCGATACCTCGTTCAGTAATCTGCTCACCCAGCCACATCAAGAACATGGTTCCCGTGACCAGACTTACAACAGCCGTGAAATAGAATGCAAAACCAGGATTAATCACTAGCTCTTGCATTCCAGGCATCTTCGGCAACCCAGTAGCAATACCGATTGACTGGAATATTGCCAGCACTAATGTACCATAGCGGGTGTACTGACTGATCTTACGACGACCAGATTCCCCTTCCTTCTTGATCTCTGCTAAACGAGGATTAACCACAGTTAGCAACTGGATAATAATGGATGCTGAAATATACGGCATTATACCCAGTGCAAAGATAGAAGCACGGCTTAAAGCACCACCAGAGAACATGTTAAACATTTCAATGATGGTGCCTCTTTGCTGCTCGAGCAATTTGGCAAGCACAGTGGCATCAATACCAGGGATTGGAATAAAAGAGCCAATACGGAAAACAATTAGAGCTCCAATGACAAACAAAAGTCTGCGTTTTAACTCGCCTAATCCGCCTTTGGCACTTTGAAAATCTAATCCTGGTTGTTTAGCCATCTGTTACTTATTCCTCAATTTTACCGCCAGCAGCTTCAATTGCAGCACGGGCACCTTTAGTAACACGCAAGCCACGCACAGTTACTGCACGATTGACTTCGCCAGAAAGCATTACTTTAGCGAATTCAATTTGAGGGCCAATAATGTTAGCAGCTTTCAGTGCATTCAGATCGATAACATCGCCTTCAACGCGAACAAAATCAGACAGACGAATTTCTGCGGTGATCATTGCCTTACGTGAAGTGAAACCAAATTTTGGCAGACGACGATATAAAGGCATCTGGCCGCCTTCAAAACCACGACGAACGCCACCGCCAGAACGAGACTTCTGACCTTTGTGACCACGACCGCCGGTTTTACCTAGGCCAGAACCGATACCACGACCTACACGTTTAGATGCGTGCTTGGCACCTTCAGCCGGAGACAGAGTATTTAAGCGCATCTGTTACTCCTCAACTTTAACCATATAGGAAACCAAGTTGACCATACCGCGAATAGCTGGTGTATCTTCACGCTCAACAGTATGCCCAATACGACGCAGACCTAAACCAGTCAGAGTTGCCTTATGTTTAGGCAAACGACCAATTGAGCTGCGAATCTGAGTGATTTTAATAGTCTTAGCCATGGTCATTACCCCAGAATTTCTTCGACGGATTTGCCACGCTTAGCTGCGACCATTTCTGGAGACTTCATGCTGTCTAAAGCATCCAGAGTTGCACGAACCACGTTGATCGGGTTAGTGGAACCATAGGTTTTAGCCAGTACGTTACGAACTCCAGCCACTTCCAGAACAGCGCGCATCGCACCACCGGCGATAATACCCGTACCTTCGTGAGCAGGCTGCATGAACACGCGAGAGCCGGTGTGTGTGCCTTTCACTGGATGGTATAGAGTGCCGCTATTCAGAGCGACGGTTTTCATATTGCGACGTGCTTTTTCCATCGCTTTCTGGATCGCTGCCGGAACTTCGCGTGCTTTGCCGTAACCAAAACCAACGCGACCATTACCATCACCAACTACAGTCAGTGCTGTAAAGCTGAAAATGCGGCCACCTTTAACGGTTTTAGATACGCGGTTTACCGCGATCAGCTTTTCCTGCAGTTCGCCAGCTTGTTTTTCGATGTGAGCCATCTTACACCTCTACCTTAGAACTGAAGGCCAGCTTCACGGGCAGCATCTGCCAGTGCCTGGACTCTACCATGATATTGGAAACCAGAACGGTCAAAGGATACATCTTTGATGCCTTTTTCCAGAGCACGTTCAGCAACAATCTTACCAACTAATGCTGCGGCTTCTTTGTTTCCAGTAAATTTCAGTTGTTCACTGATAGCTTTTTCTGTTGTAGAAGCTGCCACCAGAGTTTCAGAACCATTTGGTGCGATAACCTGCGCATAAATATGGCGAGGGGTACGATGTACCACCAGGCGGGTTGCACCAAGTTCCTTGAGCTTGCGGCGTGCGCGGGTCGCACGACGGATACGAGCTGCTTTCTTATCCATAGTGTTACCTTACTTCTTCTTAGCCTCTTTGGTACGCACGACTTCATCGGCGTAACGAACACCCTTGCCTTTATATGGCTCAGGACGACGATAGGCACGCAGATCTGCCGCAACCTGACCAATCACCTGCTTATCAGCACCTTTCAGTACGATTTCAGTTTGTGATGGACATTCCGCAGTTATGCCTGCTGGCAGTTGATGCTCGACCGGATGCGAGAAGCCTAAAGACAAGCTAACTGCGTTGCCTTTAACTGCTGCACGGTAACCAACACCCACCAGTTGAAGCTTCTTAGTGAAACCTTCGTTAACACCGATAACCATTGCATTCAGCAGAGAACGAGTTGTACCTGCCTGCGCCCAAGCGTCAACAAAACCTTCGCATGGAACGAAAGTCAGTTGGTTATCCGCATGTTTAACTTCAACTGCGTTGTGGATTGTACGACTTAGCTCGCCGTTTTTACCCTTAATCGAAATAACCTGACCGTTGAGTTTAACCTCTACGCCAGCAGGAATGACGACGGGTGCCTTTGCAACACGAGACATTCTTTCCTCCCGAATTAAGCTACGTAGCAGAGAATCTCGCCACCCAGACCAGCCTGGCGAGCTGCACGATCAGTCATTACACCTTTAGAGGTAGAAACAACAGCGATACCCAAACCAGCCATAACTTGTGGCAGCTCATCTTTTTTCTTATAGATGCGCAGACTTGGGCGGCTTACACGCTGAATACTTTCTACAACAGCCTTACCTTGGAAATATTTCAAAGTGATTTCCAGTTCAGGCTTGGTGTCGCCTTCGATTTTAAAATCTTCAATGTAACCTTCTTCCTTCAGCACGTTGGCAATTGCCACTTTCAGCTTGGAGGAAGGCATGGTGACCGCAACTTTATTCGCGGCCTGACCGTTACGGATACGGGTCAGCATATCCGCGATCGGATCTTGCATGCTCATCTGTCTTTACTCCCGTGATTCAATTGGTGACAATTACCAGCTAGCCTTTTTAAGGCCCGGGATTTCACCGCGCATGGCGGCTTCACGGACTTTAATACGGCTCAACCCAAACTTCCGCAAAAACGCATGCGGACGCCCAGTTTGACGGCAGCGGTTACGCTGACGGCAAGGGCTGGAATCACGTGGCAGTGTTTGCAGCTTGAGAACGGCATTCCAACGGTCTTCATCAGATGCGTTGACATCAGAGATGATCGCTTTCAGTTCAACGCGTTTTGCGAAGAATTTCTCAGCTAATTTCGCACGTTTTACATCACGTGCTTTCATTGATTGCTTAGCCATGAGTACCCTGCCTTACTTGCGGAACGGGAAGTTAAACGCAGCCAACAGTGCGCGGCCTTCATCATCAGATTTCGCAGTTGTGGTGATAGTAATATCCAAACCACGTACACGATCCACTTTATCGTAATCGATTTCAGGGAAGATGATTTGCTCACGAACACCCATGCTGTAGTTACCACGACCATCGAATGACTTAGCGGACAAGCCACGGAAATCACGGATACGTGGCACAGCAATAGAAATCAGGCGCTCAAAGAACTCCCACATGCGTTTCCCACGCAGGGTTACTTTACAGCCGATTGGATAGCCCTGACGGATTTTGAAGCCTGCAACTGATTTGCGTGCTTTGGTGATCAATGGTTTCTGACCAGAGATTGCTGCCAAGTCAGCTGCTGCGTTATCCAGCAGTTTTTTGTCAGCGATCGCTTCACCAACACCCATATTCAGGGTGATCTTCTCGACCCGAGGGACTTGCATGACAGAATGGTAACCAAACTGAGTCATCAGTTTCTGGACTACCTCGTCTTTGTAGTAATCATGCAGTTTCGCCATCGTATACTCCAAATTACTTGATAGTTTCGTTGTTAGATTTGAAGAAACGAACTTTTTTGCCGTCTTCGAATCTAAAACCTACACGGTCAGCCTTACCGGTTGCTGCGTTAAAGATAGCAATGTTAGAAACATTAATAGCCGCTTCTTTTTCAACAATGCCACCTGGTTGGTTCAGAGCCGGAACTGGCTTCTGATGTTTTTTAACCAAGTTGATACCTTCAACAATTACTTTACCAGAAGAAAGAACCTGTTTTACTTTACCGCGCTTACCTTTGTCTTTACCGGTCAACACGATAATTTCGTCATCACGACGGATTTTCGCTGCCATTTCCTGCTCCTTAGAGTACTTCAGGTGCCAGAGAGATAATTTTCATGAACTTTTCATTACGAAGTTCACGAGTTACCGGCCCAAAAATACGCGTACCGATAACTTGCTCACTATTGTTGTTCAACAATACACAAGCGTTGCTATCGAAGCGAATGACAGAACCGTCCGGGCGACGAACACCCTTCTTGGTGCGCACCACTACCGCTTTCAGGACATCACCTTTTTTCACTTTACCACGAGGAATTGCTTCCTTGATGGTGATTTTAATGATGTCGCCGACGTGTGCGTAGCGACGGTGCGAGCCACCCAGAACCTTGATACACATTACGCGACGTGCACCGGAGTTGTCGGCCACGTTCAGCATAGTCTGTTCTTGGATCATTTTAGTGCTCCGCTAAATGTCAACTACTACTGAGCCACTTTATTTTTAAAGAAGCCGTTTCAATATCCCATACTACGAGGGCGCGGCATTATAACACCACATCTTCGCGATGGACAGAAAAATAAACGGCCCGTTATTTTTTGAGCCGTTTATTTTGTACGAGACAACGCTCTATTATAGAACCGCTTTCTCTATAACGCGAACTAAAGTCCAAGATTTAGTCTTAGACAGTGGACGGGTTTCTCGGATTTCCACGATATCACCAATTCCACATTCATTGTTCTCGTCATGTACGTGCAGTTTAGTCGTACGTTTGATGAACTTACCATACAGAGGGTGTTTCACCTTACGTTCAATAGCAACAACAATGGATTTTTCCATTTTATCGCTAACAACACGACCTTGCAGAGTACGGATTTTATCGGTCATTACGCACCCGCCTTCTCAGTCAGTAAAGTCTTAACGCGTGCAATATTACGACGCACTTGTTTCAACAGATGAGACTGTTGCAGCTGGCCACTTGCCGCCTGCATACGTAAATTAAATTGTTCACGCAACAGGTTTAGCAGCTCAGTGTTCAGCTCTTCAACGCTTTTTTCGCGCAGCTCTTGTGCTTTCATTACATCACCGTCTTAGTTACAAAGGTGGTTTTGATAGGCAGTTTCGCTGCTGCCAGCTTGAATGCTTCACGAGCCAGCTCTTCAGGCACACCGTCCATTTCATACAGGACTTTACCGGGCTGGATCAAGGCAACCCAGTATTCTACGTTACCTTTACCTTTACCCATACGCACTTCGAGTGGCTTTTCGGTGATAGGTTTGTCTGGGAACACACGGATCCAGATTTTACCTTGACGTTTAATTGCACGGGTCATAGCACGACGTGCCGCTTCGATCTGACGAGCAGTCAGACGACCACGGCCTACAGCTTTCAGACCGAAAGTGCCGAAGCTAACATCCGCACCGGCAGCCAGACCACGGTTGCGGCCTTTGTGCACTTTACGGAATTTCGTACGCTTTGGTTGTAACATCAGCGACTCTCCTTACTTGCGGCCTTTACGCTGCTGCTTTTTAGGTTGCGCAGCCGGTTTTTCCGCCTGTTCAACTGCAGCCATACCACCCAAGATCTCACCTTTGAAGATCCATACCTTAACGCCGATTACACCATAAGTGGTGTGCGCTTCAGAAGTATTGTAGTCGATGTCCGCACGCAGAGTATGCAGAGGTACACGACCTTCTCGATACCATTCAGTACGTGCGATTTCAGCACCGCCCAGACGGCCACTGACTTCCACTTTGATACCTTTAGCGCCCAGACGCATTGCGTTCTGTACAGCACGTTTCATAGCACGGCGGAACATAACACGACGTTCCAGCTGCGAGCTGATGCTATCAGCAACCAGTTTTGCGTCCAGTTCAGGTTTACGCACTTCGGCAATATTAATCTGCGCAGGAACGCCAGCGATACCCGCTACAGCCTTACGCAGTTTTTCAACGTCTTCACCTTTTTTACCGATTACAATGCCTGGACGAGCAGTGTGAATGGTCACACGGATGCTTTTTGCAGGACGTTCGATAACGATACGTGAAACAGATGCTTTAACCAGTTCTTTGTTCAAGTACTGGCGAACTTTAAAGTCACTGTCTAGGTTGTCAGCGAATTCTTTGGTATTCGCATACCAGGTAGAGTTCCAAGGTTTGACAATCCCCAGACGAATACCATTAGGATGTACTTTCTGACCCATTGCTAGTCTCCAGAGTCTCAGCGATCGGACACAACCACAGTAATGTGGCTGGTGCGCTTCAGGATACGATCTGCGCGGCCTTTGGCACGAGGCATAATACGCTTCATAGTCGGGCCTTCGTCTACGAAAATTTTCGTGACTTTCAGATCATCGATGTCAGCGCCATCGTTGTGTTCTGCGTTAGCAATAGCAGACTCAAGTACTTTCTTCACTAAACCAGCAGCTTTCTTGTTGGTATAGGTCAGAGTTTCCAGAGCTTGCGACACTTTCTTACCGCGGATCAGGTCAGCCACAAGGCGAACCTTCTGAGCAGAAGAACGAGCGTGGTGATGTTTAGCGATAGTTTCCATCTCTTCCTCCTACCTTAGCGCTTTTTGGCCTTTTTATCGGCCGCATGGCCGCGATAAGTACGGGTCGGCGCGAATTCACCCAGTTTGTGACCAACCATTTCGTCGGAAACAAAAACTGGAACATGCTGACGACCATTATGGACAGCGATGGTCAAACCGATCATGTTAGGAAAGATCGTTGAACGACGGGACCAAGTCTTAATAGGCTTTTTGTCTCCGCTTTCCACCGCTTTCTCTACCTTCTTCAGCAAGTGCAGGTCAATAAATGGACCTTTCTTGAGAGAACGTGGCATGGCTTATCCTCTAATTATTTTTTAGAACGGCGACGTACGATATATTGATCAGTACGTTTGTTGCTACGGGTCTTCTTACCTTTGGTCTGGATGCCCCATGGAGTGACAGGGTGTTTACCAAAGTTACGACCTTCACCACCACCATGTGGATGGTCTACTGGGTTCATCGCCGTACCGCGAACGGTAGGACGGATACCACGCCAGCGGTTTGCACCAGCTTTACCCAGAACGCGCAGCATATGTTCTGCGTTACCAACTTCACCTAAAGTAGCACGGCAGTCAGACAACACTTTACGCATTTCACCTGAACGCAAACGCAGGGTTACATAAGAACCATCACGTGCAACGATCTGCGCATAAGCACCTGCTGAACGAGCCAGCTGGCCACCTTTACCTGGTTTCATTTCTATGTTGTGAACAGTAGAACCAACCGGGATGTTACGCATTGGCAAAGCGTTACCAACCTTGATCGCTGAATCAGCACCAGACTGGATTTGATCACCTGCTTTCAAGCCCTTAGGGGCAAGGATATAACGACGCTCACCGTCTTTGTACAGAACCAGTGCGATGTTTGCTGAACGGTTTGGATCATACTCCAGACGCTCAACAACAGCAGGGATACCGTCTTTGTTACGTTTGAAGTCAATCAGACGATAATGCTGTTTATGGCCACCACCGATGTGACGAGTGGTAATACGACCATTGTTGTTACGACCACCAGTTTTGTTGTTTTTTTCTAACAACGGAGCATAAGGTTTACCCTTATGCAGCTCAGGGTTAACCACTTTAACAACGTGGCGACGGCCCGGAGACGTAGGTTTACATTTAACAACTGCCATTGTTCTTTACTCCTCCGACTTACTCAGCGCCGCCAACGAAGTCCAGATTCTGGCCTTCTTTCAAGGTGACGTAAGCTTTTTTCCAGTCGCTACGACGACCAATACGCTGACCGTGGCGTTTAACTTTACCTTTAACCAGCAAAGTGTTTACACCTTCAACTTCAACTTCAAACAGTTTCTGTACGGCAGCTTTGATCTCTGCTTTAGTCGCGTCTTTCGCAACTTTGAGAACGATGGTATTATTTTTTTCCATCGCTGTAGAAGCTTTTTCAGATACATGCGGCGCGCGCAGTACTTTCAGCAGACGTTCTTCACGGATCATGCCAGCATCTCCTCAACTTGCTTCACAGCTTCAGCAGTCATAACCACTTTGTCGAAGGCGATCAGGCTTACAGGATCGATACCAGCTGCATCACGAACGTCAACCTTGTACAGGTTACGAGCTGCTAAGAACAGGTTCTCATCAACTTCACTAGTGACGATCAGTACGTCTTCCAGAGCCATTTCTTTCAGTTTCTGCACCAGCAACTTAGTCTTAGGCGCTTCAACAGTGAACTTCTCGACAACGATCAGACGATCTTGACGTACCAGTTCAGACAGGATACTTTTCAGAGCACCACGGTACATCTTTTTATTAACTTTTTGACTGTGGTCCTGTGGTTTCGCTGCGAAAGTTACACCACCAGAGCGCCAAATTGGACTCTTAATAGAACCAGAACGTGCACGACCAGTGCCTTTCTGACGCCATGGTTTTTTACCTGAACCAGAAACTTCAGCACGAGTTTTCTGAGCACGAGTACCTTGACGAGCACCAGCTGCATACGCAACAACTACTTGATGCACAAGCGCTTCATTGAAATCACGCCCGAAGGTAGTTTCGGAAACAGTCAGCGCGCTTTGCGCGTCTTTCATTACCAATTCCATTCCTATCTCCTCGACGTTACGCCTTGACAGCCGGTTTTACGATCAGGTTACTGTTCGTTGCACCTGGAACAGCACCTTTGACCAGCAGCAGGTTACGCTCAGCGTCAACACGTACTACATCTAGGCTCTGAACAGTCACACGTTCATTACCCAGTTGGCCTGCCATTTTCTTGCCTTTGAATACCTTGCCCGGAGTCTGGTTCTGACCGATAGAACCCGGAACACGGTGAGACAAGGAGTTACCATGAGTAGCATCCTGAGTACGGAAGTTCCAGCGTTTAACAGTACCCGCGAAACCTTTACCTTTAGATGTACCAGTAACGTCAACTTTTTTAACGTCAGCGAAAATTTCAACGCTAATGCTTTGACCTATAGTGAACTCAGCCTCATCTTCTGACAGACGGAATTCACGCAGGATGCGGCCAGCTTCAACGCCAGCTTTAGCGAAATGACCTGCTTCAGATTTATTAACGCGGTTAGCTTTTTTGCTACCAGTTGTTACCTGAATTGCACGATAACCGTCAGTCTCGTTGTTTTTAACTTGAGTTACACGGTTATTTTCGATTTCGATAACAGTTACAGGGATTGAAACGCCATCTTCAGTGAAGACGCGAGTCATGCCCACTTTTTTACCGACTAAACCAATCATTGTTTCAACCTCTCAATCGTTCAATGACCTGATTAACCCAGGCTGATCTGCACGTCTACACCGGCAGCCAGATCCAGACGCATCAGAGCATCAACGGTTTTCTCGGTTGGCTCAACGATGTCAACCAGACGTTTGTGAGTGCGAATTTCGTACTGATCACGCGCGTCTTTGTTAACGTGCGGAGAAATCAGAACGGTAAAACGCTCTTTACGAGTCGGCAGCGGGATCGGACCACGAACTTGCGCACCAGTGCGCTTCGCTGTCTCTACGATTTCCGCAGTTGATTGATCGATTAAACGATGATCAAATGCTTTTAAGCGGATACGGATTCTTTGGTTCTGCATGAGACCAGAGCTCCAACTATTTTATAAACGTAAATAATTACTCCTCGCACCCATTTCGATTGATAGGGGAGTGTAATCGTTCAATGTGTAACCCCCATATCGGGGGTATTTTAAATGGCGGTTATTCACCGCTCATTGCTGATAATAAACCAGCCCTACTTTGTGTAGGTAAGCTTGCGCATTATACGTGGATTTACCTACAAAGCAAGATTAAGAGTGAAATCTATTCAAAAAAGTACATACAAGAAGGGAAGGCAAGAAGGAAAATAACAGAAAAGCGCCCTATATATAAAACCATAGGGCGGCTAAATTATAACTATTCTTCTTCACGAAGTTGGGATTGAATGTAATTTTGTATGCCAATTCTAGTTATCAATTCAAGTTGGGTTTCCAACCAATCTATGTGATTTTCTTCATCAGCAAGTACCTCTATCATCAAATCTCGGCTGACGTAATCATGAACCGAATCGGCATATGAGATCGCTTCTCTCAGATCCTTGGCACCACGTAACTCCAATTCCAGATCAGATTGCAGCATTTCCTCTACATCTTCTCCAATATTAAGTTTGCCTAAATCTTGTAGATTTGGTACTCCCTCCAGAAAAAGAATACGTTCGATAAACTTGTCTGCGTGCTTCATCTCATCAATGGACTCACGATACTCGGTTTCGTTTAAACGCATCAGTCCCCAATTTTTAAACATTCGGGCATGCAAAAAATATTGATTGATGGCGACAAGTTCATTACCAAGAAGTTTATTCAAATGTGCAATTATTTTTTTATCACCTTTCATAGCAAGCTCCTCCGCTTCCAGTAACTAACTGTAGTACTAATTTAGCAGAGTAATTGCAAGAAAATTGTGTTTACTTTAAGCGACATTATTTATTGGAGGTAGTAGAGCTATTTCCTCATTCAGTATTTCACGTGCCTGACGTATGCATTTTCCGCAGTCACTTCCTACAGGAACAAAGTTCCTCAACTCTCTGATAGAACGAATATGTTGCTGATGAACAGCATTACGTATGGTTTTATCACTTACTGCATTGCAGAGACAGACATACATAAAATCACTCTTCTAACTATTTACACTCTTGATGGATATTCAGGTCAGATAAAATATCCATACCTAAAACTGTTCACGCTCATAAAATAAGCGATACCACAGAATAGTAAATGTAAATAAATCTCATTTCAATTATTGTTTTTGTTTTATTGAGTAACAAAAAAGCCACCAATTACGGTGGCTCAAAATATAAAGAAGCCTTGGCTCCTCTTTTATCATAATCTTTTAATAATCAAAGATTAAGCAATAACCTTAGCAACAACACCAGCACCTACAGTACGGCCGCCTTCACGGATAGCAAAACGCAGACCCTCATCCATTGCGATTGGGGCAATCAGGTTAACGAT
>NZ_FOVO01000036.1 GCF_900115195.1 Xenorhabdus japonica | reverse complement strand
GATAAAGGCGTTATGCGTCTGCTTGCCGCCGGAAAAGCCAAAAAAGTGGCGCTGGTTGCCTGTATGCGTAAGTTGCTGACTATCCTGAATGCAATACTCAGAAAGAACGAAGAATGGAATGAATCTTACCATCACGTTGCGCCATAATTTTTATGTTCAAGACAGTTGCTTACAGTCCAAACCTCAATCCGATAGAGCTATTGTGGAAGTATATGAATGAGCAAGTGCGTAATAATGTCTATTTTCCGAGGATGTGTTCATATAGGCGACCATAGATTTATAATATCCCTTCCAGTAATTTTTGTTATCCATTCTTTATTATTGATTAATACAACGAATTAGAACTTCAACGACACTTCATAAAAAGAGAAATTTGTTTGTTTTTTTATCTTCTTCTTATTTTTTCTTAATAAAATTATGATAAAAGTACCAAACAATGAGCATCAATCAGGAGGGATTATGCTGTATATTTTCGATATGGGTAACGTGATTATTGATATTGATTTTAGAAGAGCACTCGCTGTTTGGAGTAATCTGAGTGGGACACCACTGGCAATATTGACCTCGAAATTTTCGTTGAGAGAGGTTTTTGAAAAACATGAGTGTGGGCAAATCAGTGATACTGAATTTGTAGAAAGAATGTGTGATGAAATGGAAGTCTCACTCAGTTTTGAACAATTTAAGGAAGGCTGGCATGCAATATTTATTGATGTCAGGCAGGAAGTCATTGAGTTAATGAATAAATTGCGTGCCCAAGGGCATCGTGTGGTTGTTCTGTCAAATACAAACCGCCTGCATCATGCTTATTGGCTGGTGCATTATCCTGAGATTAAAGCATCAACGGATCACTTTTACTTATAACCGAATCTTGATATTTTTAAATATGTGCTTGCAGCAGAAGGTGTGACAGCGGATCAAGTTATATTCTTTGATGATCTTTTAGAACACGTAGAAGCAGCAAACAAATTAGGCATCAATGCAATTCATGTGGCTGACAAGAGTATAATCCCTGATTATTTTAAGGCTCATGATTTTTCGATTCCCTCAAAAAATTAACATCGTTAACTTATTGCAGATGATGTTTTCCGCTATTTTTCTTACATATTTATGGATTTCCTACCTATGATTTTCTATCCAATACGGATAACTAAATCTGATACAGATAACTAAACGGCTAACAGGCAAGAGAAATGATCGCATTAATTCAGCGTGTGACACAGGCAACGGTTGTTGTTGAGGGTGAAACTATTGGAGAAATTGGACAGGGGTTGCTGGTGTTGCTGGGAGTTGAAAAAGACGACACCCCACAAAAAGCGCAACGTTTATGCGATAAGGTAATGGGGTATCGGGTATTCAGCGATGAACAGGGAAAAATGAACCTGAATGTTCAACAGGCTCAGGGGAGCTTATTGGTTGTATCCCAATTTACATTGGCTGCGGACACGCAGAAAGGCTTAAGACCTAGCTTTTCTGGTGGAGCTGAACCACAAAAAGCAGATGAGCTTTATCGCTATTTTGTTGAACAGAGTCGTGTAACTGGTGTAAAAACAGAAATGGGGAAATTTGCTGCAGACATGAAAGTCAGTTTGACGAATGACGGGCCAGTAACTTTCTGGTTGCAAGTATGAGGTGGGTGAAATATCGCAACGATGAATAAGGTTGCTGTTTAAAACAAGAGAAGGGGCTGTTTTTATGTACCATCTGAGAGTACCTCAAACAGAACAAGAGCTGGAAACCTATTACCAATTTCGTTGGGAAATGTTGCGTAAACCGCTTCACCAGCCTATTGGATCAGAGAAGGATGGTTATGATTCAATGGCTCATCATCAAATGGTGGTGGATGAACATGGTAAACCGCTTGCTGTTGGGCGTTTATATATCAATGCAGACAGTGAAGGCGCTATTCGTTTTTTGGCTGTTCATCCTAATGTGCAGCGGAAAGGATTGGGTACACTGATTGCGATGGCATTGGAGTCTGTAGCCAGGCAGGAAGGTGTAAAACGAGTTGTTTGCAGCGCACGGGAAGATGCTGTTTATTTCTTCGACAAATTGGGTTTTCAAAATCGTGGGTTGATCAATGGGGCGAAAACGTCACCGATTAATCATTTTCTAATGATTAAACCTATCATGACTCTTGATGATATTTTGCATCGCCCTGATTGGTGTGCAGAGTTACAGCAGGCATGGCATAAGCATATTCCTTTAAGTGAAAAGATGGGACTGCGGATCACTCAATATACCGGACAACGTTTTATTACGACAATGCCCGAAGCCGGAAATCAGAATCCACACCATACTATTTTCGCGGGTAGCTTATTTTCTCAGGCCACATTAACAGCATGGGGATTAATTTGGCTGTTGCTACAGGAACGCCAATTGGGAGGCGACATCATTTTGGTGGATGCCAATATCCGTTATCGGCAACCGATAACGGGGCGTCCCTGTGCAACTGCGGATTTCAATAAAATGAGCGGAGACCTTGCCCGTCTTGCCCGTGGCAACAAAGCGCGTGTAAAAGTGGAAGTACAGGTTAGCGGCGAACATGGTGTAGGTAGCGTGTTCACCGGTACTTATATCGTCCTGCCTCCCGAACGTGTTGCTACAGCTTGATTTTTGCGCAGGTTTGATTCTCCGTCACATGATTGCCCGTTGCTGAGTGAGCGGCTTCAGGGTTAGCTACGGAAGCAGAATTATCTAAGGAAGAGTGTGCTGTTGGGGGACAGCGACTCGTTGAGATCAAACCTTGCTCAATAGATTGTGACTCTTTTTCTGATGATTTATCTTCAGCCACCAATGTCCCATTTATTGTTCCCTTCATATCATGGGTGAAGAGATCACCCGTGATAGCAAGTGAGAAATTTCCTTCTCCCTGAATTTTGAGTGGTATCCAACCCCATTGTGGCAAGATTTTTAAATCCGCATTCATGCCTTTGAAGCTGAGATTAAAAGGTGTTTGGGCAGTGTGTTGTTCAACTGTGCCAGTAACTTGCAACAGCCCTTCACCTGTAAAGCCATTCAGCTTATCAATGGTGATTTTGTCATCTGTGGCATGTAGTTGCAGATAAGGGCGGCTTATTTCGATTGCATTGAATGTCCCTGCGGCAGCTTGCAGCGATGCCTGACCATTCCATAATCCCCATTTACCATTTTTCAGAATATCCATGCTGTCAATATGAGCCGCAAAGGTGGTGAGCTGGAACGGAAAGCCCGGATTGGTATCAATCAGCAGAGTATTATTGATGGCAATATCATGGAGTTTCAGGCCTGAAATCCATGCCGGCGCAGGCTGTTTGAAATAGTTGAGCCATGTGGGGGGCAGAACATAAAGCAGCCCTGTGACAGAACTGTCTTTGAGAGTAAGGAGGCGGTTTTTGCGATCCCATTCTGATTGGATATTGAACAATCCTTTTTGATAATGAGTTGTCAGGCTTGCAATAGTAAAAGTATCATCAGAAAAACGGAATTTTCCAAGCGTGTCGTTGAACTGCGCATTATTCAGCGTCATGTTCATCACATTAAAATCAATCAACCCATCTTTGGTATCCCAACTGCCATTGACCAATCCCAAATTTTTAATAGTGCTATCTAGATAATCGACAGACCAGTTTTGCCCTTGCAGTTTTGCATTGGTGATATTGAGATCTTTGACATATATCGCCGGAAGATGGCTGACCTTTTCCTGCAACTTATCCAGCGTCAGCGGTGTTTGCCAGCGAATGTTATTGATTAGGATATTGTTCCATCGCCAACTGCCGTCAGGCAATTGCTGGCCATCGCCAGAAATGGAACCTTGCAGGAATGTTGCTCCAAAAGAATCGATAACCAAGGCCTTATTCTGGTAACTGCCCCGCATAACGACATTTTCAACAGGCAGGTCATTTAAACGGAGCACACCAGCACTGAATTGATATTTCCCATTACCAACCGGATTGTCCACGACAGGAGCCCAAGGAGTAATTCCACCTGTAATATTTTTTCCCTGAATGTGGGTGTTGGGACTGTCTAGCTGAACATTCATCTGGTTCAGTTGCAGGATATCCGCTTGTAGAGAAAGGGGAAATTGGTTTCCTGACAGTATCAATGCCCCTTCTTGCAATGTCAGACGGTACAGGTTTTTGGGTGACAATAAATGTCGCCACTTGAAATCGAGATTAATGGTATTGGCGGTGAGTGAAAAAGAGCCTTGTTTGTCGCGAACATCAACACGATTAAATATTAAGGTAGTGGGTTGTAGCCAGCTATGGCTGATGCTTTCAATACTGACTTGATAATGTCCCTGCTTGTTGAGCCATCGGCTTAACTGTTTGGCGCCCCAATGCGTTTGGACAGCAACATAGATAACTATGATTGCCAAAACCAGCAATATTAGAAGAGCGCCAAAAGATTTCCCTAACCACCTCATTACTTCACCTCAACATGACCTACGACGAATAGAAACTCTTTTATGCCGCAAAATGGATAGGCACTCAATAGGTGATTCAGATAAAAACATTATTTAGTGAATTTTTGGGAGAGTTAATATAGATATTGCGAATAACTTTGCAAAATATGCAAAAAAGAATACTCCCGCTGGTGAGGCGGGAGAGAAAAATAATGTAAATCCACAGATTATTTTTCTTGGGGGAAAATCAGGTTAAGTAGAATTGCGGTTAACCCACCTGCGGCAATACCTGAGGAGAGTAAGTTTTTCACCCAATCAGGTGCAAACTGTAAAATCAGCGGTTGTTGAGATACGCCTAACCCCACAGCCAGAGACAGCGCGATAATCATGATGGCTCGACGGTTCAGGGGTTCACGGGAAACTATTCTGACACCAGATGCGGCGATAGTGCCAAACATCACAATCGTCGCGCCTCCCAGAATCGGTTCAGGAATGTGCTGTACAAAACCAGCCACGGCAGGAAACAGCCCCAATAGAATCAGCATCGAAGCAATAATGTAACCGACATAGCGACTGGCAACGCCAGTGAGTTGTATCACGCCATTGTTCTGACCAAAACAGGAGTTCGGAAACGTATTGAACACGGCTGAAACCATCGAATTAAGGCCGTTTGCCAATACACCGCCCTTGATGCGCTTCATGTATAGTGGACCACTGACAGGTTGCTCGGAGACATCTGAAGTTGCTGTAATATCGCCAATCGTTTCCAGAGATGTCACCATAAAAATCAGAATGAGTGGGATCAACAGATGCCAATCAAAAGATAGGCCATAATAGAGAGGGGAAGGAACGGTGATGATAGGCGCATCTTCTTTTGATACTGAAATGGGTAACATATCCATGTACCAGGCCACCAGATAACCCACTGCCATGGCAATGACCAGCGAAGCAACGCGCAAATAAGGATTAGTTTGGCGATTCAGCAATACGATGACGGCGAGAACAACCCCCGCTAACAGCAAGTTTTCAGGGGCACCAAATGTGCCGTTCTGCAACGAAGAATAACCGCCACCAATGGAAGTTAATCCGACTTGAATTAACGATAAGCCAATAATCATCACCACGATACCGGATACCAGAGGTGTAATGACCCGTCTTGCTAAATGTAATACTCGTGAGAGCAGAACTTCCGTCATTGAGGCGAGCATCAGCGTACCGAACAGAGCTGCCATCATAGTTGGAATATCTGCGCCTCCGTTTTTCAACGCCAGTCCACCCATAATAAGTGGAGCAACGAAATTAAAACTGGTGCCCTGAATTGAAAGCAAACCAGAGCCGATGGATCCCCAAGAGCGAATTTGAATAAGTGATGCTAAGCCTGAGGCAAACAGGGACATACTGATAATGCGTTGAGCATCCTGTTCCGGAAGCCCCAAAGCCTGACAAATCAACATCGCCGGAGTAATAACAGCCACAAACATAGCCAATAAATGTTGGCACGCAGCAAATAGGGCATGTTGGAAAGGGGGTTTATCTTCCAGGCGATAGATAAGTTCATTGTCTGATTTATTGGTTATTTCCGATGAATAGGATTCACGGGATAACTTGACCATGTTGCGAAATTCCAGATGGACAAAAAGATGCATTTTAATGATCTGCACCATTAAAACAATCGTTTGCGCAGAGTTTTCATAACGAAATCTGACTTAATTTCGTCACATTTTTAAATGTTTTAACTTGTATTTATTAAGAAATTTATTTCTAATCCACCCCTTACCTGCTCTTGGCGTTTTTATAGGATGATTATAACGTCACATTAATTTTACATAATTTTAACAAATGGATGGGGTACATAAATGTATCATCTGGATATTTATGGCACGCTCGTTGCTGCCACACTCGTTTTGCTACTAGGAAGAAAACTCGTACAATCAGTCTCATTCCTTGAGAAATATACGATCCCTGAGCCGGTCGCAGGTGGATTATTGATCGCTTTAGTTTTACTGGCGATTAAACAATCCACGGGTTGGGAAGTAAGTTTTGATTTATCCCTCCAAGAGCCCTTAATGTTGACGTTCTTTGCCACAATTGGCTTGAACGCTAACCTTGCCAGCCTGAAAGCAGGCGGAAAATTTCTGGTCATTTTTGTCTTCGTGGTTGTTGGCCTGTTATTGGTGCAAAACACCGTGGGCATTGCATTGGCGAAAATGCTTGGCCTTGATCCATTAATGGGATTGTTGGCTGGCTCCATTACACTTTCTGGTGGACATGGAACGGGAGCCGCTTGGGGTAAAGTATTCTCAGAGCGCTATGGCTTTGAAAATGCTACAGAAGTGGCAATGGCATGTGCAACATTCGGCCTGATTTTGGGCGGTTTGATTGGTGGTCCGGTTGCCCGTTTTTTGGTGAGAAATACCAAAACGCCTGGATTGAAAGCTGATGATACTGAGATCCCAACTGCATTTGAGAAACCTTATACTGGACGGCTTATCACACCATTAGTGATGGTGGAAACCATTGCCATGATTTCCATTTGCTTGTTAGCAGGAAGTTTTATTGAGAAGCAGCTGGAAGGTACAACCTTTGAATTACCGACATTCGTATGTGTACTGTTTGTCGGTGTCATTCTCAGTAACGGCCTGTCTTTACTTGGTTTTTATCGAGTATTTGACCGAGCGGTTTCGGTCTTGGGTAACGTCAGTTTGTCGCTGTTTCTGGCAATGGCACTGATGAGCCTGAAACTGTGGCAGTTGGCTTCCCTTGCACTGCCAATGCTGATCATTCTTGCCGTGCAGACAGTTGTTATGGCTTTGTATGCTATTTTCGTTACTTACCGGATAATGGGTAAGAATTTCGATGCCGCAGTATTGTCAGCAGGTCACTGTGGTTTTGGTTTAGGTGCAACCCCAACGGCTATCGCAAATATGCAGGCGATTACTGACCGTTTTGGGCCATCTCATATGGCATTCTTACTCGTGCCAATGGTGGGAGCGTTCTTTCTTGATATCGTTAATGCAGCCGTCATCAAATTATATCTATTGTTACCCGTGTTTCCATCTGTAGCAGGTTAGATTAATTCACTTTTGACTTGCCTGATATCTTGGCGAAAAATGCTGCTGAAATACTCAGCGGCATTTTTTGTAGGAACTTAAGCATGGCTATATTGAGAACGATCCAGCAACCAGCGCTCAATCAGCGCCTTGGCATGTTCAGGATAGTGCTGGTGGATATAGCGGGCGATACGCTGAACTTCAGGCAACATACTTTGATCCCGCAATAAATCCGCGATTCTGAATTCGGCATTACCCGTTTGACGTGTACCAAGTAATTCACCCGGCCCACGGATCTCCAAATCTTTCTGGGCAATTACAAAACCATCATTACTGTCCCGTAAAACTTGCAGGCGAATTCTGGCTGTATTAGTCAGGGGGGTTTTATAGAGCAGGACACAGTGTGAAGCAATAGCTCCACGCCCGACCCGTCCACGAAGCTGGTGCAATTGAGCCAATCCCAGTCGCTCAGGGTTGTCGATAATCATCAGGCTGGCATTGGGCACATCAACTCCCACTTCGATTACCGTAGTAGCAACCAGCAATTGTAGTTCACCCTGCTTGAAAGACTCCATGACGGCCTGTTTTTCTGCCGGTTTCATCCGCCCATGCACTAAACCAATTTTCAATTCAGGCAATGCTAGTGCCAGTTCTTCACTGGTTGCCTGTGCTGCTTGCGCTTCCAGTACCTCAGAATCTTCGATTAGAGTACATACCCAGTAAGCCTGACGACCTTCATCCAGACAGGAGCTTTTGATACGTTGGATAATATCGTTTCGGCGAGTATCAGGGATAGCAACGGTTGTGACTGGCGTTCGACCGGGTGGTAATTCGTCAATGATGGAAGTATCCAGATCGGCATAGGCGGTCATTGCCAATGTACGTGGAATAGGGGTTGCTGTCATAATCAATTGATGGGGGTGGAAGCCTTGTTCGCGCCCCTTTTCCCATAATGCCAGACGTTGATGCACGCCGAATCGATGTTGCTCATCAATGATAACCAGTGCCAACCCCGCAAATTTTACCTGCTCCTGAAACATGGCATGAGTGCCGACAACCATACTCACTTGACCGCTCGCTATCGCCTCTTGCTGTACCTGACGTGCTTTACCTTTCTGTTTGCCTGCCAACCAACCGACTTGGATACCGAGCGGTTCAAGCCATTGACGGAAGGTATTGGCATGTTGCTCTGCCAGCAGCTCAGTTGGTGCCATCAATGCCACCTGCTTGCCGTGAACAATGGCGCGAACAGCAGCCAGTGCGGCCACCAGTGTTTTTCCCGACCCCACATCTCCTTGTATCAGGCGCATCATGGGGACGTTTTTTTCTAAATCATGTTCTATTTCTGCAACAACACGGGTTTGTGCACCTGTTGGTGAGAATGGCAATTGGTTCAGGAGTTGCTGTTTCAGTGAATCATCTGCTGTGAGGGGTTGTGCATGAAAACGCTGGGCTCCGGCTCTGACTGCCAACATGCTTAAATGATGTGCCAGCATTTCTTCCAGAATCAACCTTCGCTGGGCTGGATGTCTGCCATTCTCCAAATCGATGAGTGAAATATCCGGCGGTGGACGATGTAATGTATGCAACGCATTGGGCAGGCTGATGATCTTCCGGCTGAACTCTTCCGGCAGTAATTCATTAACGGCACAGGTATCCAATAATTCCAATGCTTGCTCAATTAACTTTCGCAGCGTTGTTTGACGCACTCCCTCGGTTGTGGGATAGATGGGAGTTAGCGTTTCTTGTAGTTGAACACCGTTGGCGTGTTGCTGGACTTTATATTCAGGATGAATGATCTCTGGCCCTTGATTGCCGCGCCGGATTTCTCCATAGGCAACAACGTGTTTTCCTTCGGCCAGATTATTTTTCATAGCGGCAGTAAAATTGAAGAAGAGTAGGGTCAATATGCCAGTGCTATCACTAATTTGGCAGGTCATGATGCGCCGACGCCCAAAAACCACATTGGTGCGCAACACCTTACCTGTTACTGTGGCATAAATGCCGGGCAGTAATTCATTGATGGTATACAGGCGGGTTTGATCCTCATAGCGAAGCGGCAAATGCAAAAGTAAATCCTGTAGATTGACCAACCCTAACTTAGCGAGTTTAGTGACCTGATTGGTTCCAACACCACGCAGAGTGGTTAAGGGGATGGCATCAAGTAGCTGGCCTTTCATACGATTTCTCCGTCAGTGTGATTTATTTCCTTGTTGATGGTGCAATTGTTGCTTGCATAGCTGACCACCATGACTCACTTGCGATGATTTGCCCTTATCTATCAAAGGTCGTTCCAAGCCTTTACGACGAGAAACGGCGGCCAACACGGGGATCCCCCTTCGAAAAGCAGCCTTTGCTGTTCCTCTTCCGGCAGAGTGCTTTTCTCCTGCTGATACATGCCTGCCAATTGGCGCTGTCGTTGTGCTACTGCCCGCAGCAGAGGAGAGCTGGGTTCTTAATTGCTCGGTAGGCCAGATAGCATGGATTTGGTGGATACCAACAGCATCCGCAGTACGAATAACAGCGGATACGTTATGGGGTTTGTGGACTTCTTCTAAACAAATCGTCAGATCAGGTTGACGCATTGCCATCATCTGGCAAATACGCGCGTAACGTTTAGGATTCATAACCTCTAGTTTCGGTTACGGCTGACTCGCATCACGTCAGGCATTACACGTATCTTACGCATGATATTTGCCAGTTGGATACGGTCTTTGGTCGTCAGCCTGATGAAAGCACAATAAACGCGGCCATCTTTTTCTTCCGTATTCATGCTTTGAATGCTGGAGTTCGCGTCATTAATGGCAGCAGTCAGATTTGCCAATGCACCCTGATGGTTAAACATATCGACTTTGATTTCAGCAATAAAATCGCTATTAATATCTTTATCCCACTCAACAGGCATGAATTTTTCCGGTTCTTTCTGATATCCACGGATATTACGACAGGACTCGTGGTGGATCACCAAACCTTTTCCCGGACTGATATGGGCAATAATCGGATCGCCCGGAATTGGGCGACAGCATTTGGCAAAGATAATCAAAATGCCATCAGCACCCTTGATAGGCAGTTTACGCGCCGTATTGCCATTGTTGTTTGGCGTTTTCTCTGTTGAACCCAGTAATAAATTGCGGGCGACAACTACGCTCATGGCATTCCCCAATCCGATTTCCGCCAGCAAATCATCCAAAGTAGCGAGCTTCATTCTTGCCAGCTCTTTGTTGATATTTTCTTGTGGTATATCGATTACTTTCGTGCCATTACCAAGCGCATGATTAAGCAGACGACGCCCCAAACCAATCGAATCATCCCGTTTTAGGTTTTTCAGTAACTGGCGAATTTTGGCCCGTGCTTTAGAACTAACGACAAAGTTCAGCCATGCAGCGTTAGGGCGAGCGCCTGGTGCAGTGATAATTTCGACAGTTTGCCCACTGCTGAGAGTTTGTGAGAGAGGATAGGGCAGACGATCAACGCGTGAGCCGACACAAGCGTGGCCGATATCCGTATGGACAGCATAGGCAAAATCGACAGGGGTTGCGCCAGCCGGTAACTCAACAATTCGTCCTTCAGGAGTAAAAACGTAAATCTCATCCGGGAACAAATCAGATTTAACGCTCTCAATAAATTCAAAAGAGCTGCCGGCACTTTGCTGGAGTTCCAGCAAGCTCTGCATCCAGCGCTGAGCACGAACTTGTGCGGTCGTACCGGATTCCCCCTGTTCTTTATAGGCCCAGTGTGCGGCAACCCCCATTTCCGCCATTTGATCCATGTCTTCGGTACGGATCTGAACTTCGACGGGCACTCCATGCGGGCCTATAAGGGAAGTATGTAGGGATTGGTAGCCATTGGCTTTTGGGATAGCAATATAATCTTTCACTCTACCGGGGCGCGGCTTGTACAAACTGTGCATTTGCCCCAGTACGCGGTAGCAGGTGTCAAGATTATTGACGATGACACGAAAGGCGTAAATATCCATGATGGAATGGAAACGCTGTTCTTTCAGGTGCATCTTACGATAGATCGAGTAGAGATGTTTTTCTCGGCCACTGACAGTACATTCAATGCCGGCATCCGTTAATCTGCCTTCAATCTCTGACAGAATTTTCTGGATCATCTCTTTGCGATTACCACGAGCGGCTTTTACAACCTCTTTAATCACGCGGTAACGGTTTGGATACAGGGCTTCAAACCCAAGTTCCTCCAGCTCCGTTTTTAGGTGATGAATACCCAGACGGTGAGCCAGCGGACTATAAATTTCCAGCGTTTCCCTGGCAATGCGCCGCCGTTTATCGGGGCGCAAGGAGCCAAGGGTTCGCATATTATGTGTACGGTCTGCCAGTTTGATCAAAATGACGCGAATATCCTGTACCATCGCCATGATCATTTTGCGGAAGTTTTCAGCCTGTGCTTCTTTCTTATCGCGGAAGTTCAGCTTATCCAGCTTGGATACCCCTTCCACCAATCCGGCAACAGTCGTGCCAAATAATTTTTCTATATCCTGAAATGTCGTAGGAGTGTCTTCAATGACATCGTGAAGAAGTGCCGCCATGAGTGTTTCATGGTCAAGGCGCATTTCAGCCAGAATACAAGAAACGGCAACGGGGTGAGTAATGTATGGCTCACCGCTGGAACGGGTTTGCCCTTCGTGGGCATCCCGCGCGACCACATAGGCCTGTTTAAGTAGATCGATTCGATCTTCAGGCAAATATTTCAGAACTAGCTGATTCAGGCTTTCAAACAAGTACAAGGCAGACCTACCGTAAAATTAACGACGACCTTCAGCAATGGCAGAAACGGCTTTGATTTCTGCTGCGTCTTGCTCTTGCTGTTCCTGGCGCTCACGAACATCAAGAATTTTATTGTTGATGAGGCCTTGCTCGATTTCACGCAGAGCGATAACCGTTGTCTTATCGTTTTCTTCCGGAACGAGGGGATCTTTGCTACCTACTTGCAATTGGCGTGCTCGGCGAGCAGCGACCAACACTAGGTCAAAACGGTTACCAATTTTTTCTACTGCGTCTTGAACAGTTACGCGTGCCATATGTGTGCTACTCCACAGATAAATAAATGACTGGGCATAATACTGAAACTTAGTTCAGTCTGCCAATAATTTGCTGATTAAGACATAATGCCGCTGAGTCTGACGATCTAATCGTAGACGCTCTGAACGAATAATAGATTGTAAATCGGCCAGTGCCGTACCGAAATCATCATTGATGATGACGTAATCATATTCGTTGTAATGCTCCATCTCCGCGACAGCCTGAGCCATTCGTTTGGCAATGATCTCTTCGCTGTCCTGACCACGCCCACGCAGGCGGCGGAGCAACTCTTCCTTGGAGGGAGGGAGAATGGAAATGCTGCAAGCTGCCGGCATTTTCTGGCGGACTTGTTGTGCACCTTGCCAATCGATATCAAGAAAAACATCAACGCCACTGGCGAGTGTATCTTCGATGATTTTTCGGGATGTGCCGTAATAGTTACCAAAAACACAGGCATATTCCAAAAATTCATCATGGCTGATCATATTTTGAAATTCATCCACAGTGACGAAAAAATAATGTTCACCATGATTTTCGCCTGGACGAGCTTGACGCGTTGTATGTGAAACAGAAACCTGAGTGTCATACAAAAAAGGCTGAGTTTTTAATAAAGCCTGAATAAGGCTTGATTTGCCTGCTCCACTCGGCGCAGAAACAATATATAACGTTCCTTGGTTCATGATGATTTCTTGACTGATTGGGTATAAATAGATGCAAACGCGGGAATATAAAATTCCACGAATATAAAATCCCATATAGTATACACGGATACGTTAATCCATGTAGCGTTACAATACATGCCAACAGACATTTCAACAAAATTTTTTCTTAACAAACTGACATTAATGGAACATTCTGCGAAACAATTTCAGAAAAAATAGGCGGTTGCAGAAATTGCACATTTATTTTTCGAAACGCTCCGCAAACTTATCTTTTCCATCTTGGTAAAAATTCTTCTGCTTTTTATTCTTTGCCCGTGTTTTAGGAATTTACGGAGCAGGGATGCTTAATTTTCTCATCAGTTTTTTTATAACAGTATGGATACTGCTATTTGGCGTACCAATGGCATTTGCAAACACGATTAATTGTCCTGAATGTAATTGCCCTGAATGGTCACAAGAAAAATTTCAGCATGAAATTAGCTATCTGAAGCAGCAGGTGGCTAAGTGGGATCGTCTTTATCATCAGCAGGGTACTAGTGAAATAGATGATGAAATCTATGATCAATTACTGGAAACCTTGAGACTTTGGAAAAGTTGTTTAAATCACGAGCCAGACAGCGCTTTTATCTCTGCTAGCGCTGTTTCTGATACGTCAGTGATTGCGGTGTTACAGAGAGAGAAACATCGTCATCCTGTCCAGCATACGGGGTTGAATAAATTGAAGGCAGTGCAGGAAATTCATCAGTGGTTGCAGGGGCGAACAGGAGTTTGGCTGCAACCTAAAATTGATGGTGTGGCGGTTACTTTGGTCTATGAAAAAGGCCAGTTAGTGCAGTTAATCAGCCGTGGTGATGGTATTGAAGGTATAGACTGGATGGATAAAAGCGCATTTATTCCCAGCATTCCTAAGCGGATTGAAAATGCCCCTGAGCGTTTGGTATTGCAGGGTGAGCTTTTCTGGCAACAGGAGCATCACCGACAGTCCGTGTCGGGAAGTCAGGGAGTGCGCAGTAAAGTTGCAGGTTTAATGATTCGTAAAACTCCAGCACCGGAACTTAAACAAATTGGCATTTTTATTTGGGGCTGGCCGGATGGACCAAATGAAATGGCTGTAAAACTGGAGAAATTGGCTGTAATGGGATTTCCCATCACACAACAATATAGCCACCCCATTGCCACTACAGAAGATGCCGAAAAAAGATGGAAAGATTATTTTGCTCAGCCTCTCCCTTTTTCTACAGATGGCGTTGTTTTACGGCAGGAGATTGAACCGACAGGCCGACAATGGAGAACAGGATCAAACAGTTGGACGATTGCATGGAAATATCCACTACGACAGCAAATTACAACCGTAAAAGACGTTAATTTCACGATCGGCCGGACAGGGAAAATATCCGTTGTATTAGAGCTGGAGAAAATAAAGGTGGATGATCGACAGGTGAGTCGAGTCAATATCGGTTCCATCAAACGCTGGAAGCAGTGGGATGCTTATCCCGGAGATAAAATTACAGTGACGTTGGCGGGACATGGTATACCCAAACTTGACAAGGTAGTGTGGCGTATGGCGGAACGTCCTGAGATTCAACCACCCAATGAGCAGGAGTATCATTTCCTGAGTTGTCTGACATTCGATCATGAAAATGAGGGCAATAATTATCGTTGCCAACAGCAGTTTGTTGCTCGCCTGACATGGTTAGGGGAAAAATTGAAAATGAAAGGAGTTGGACAGGGAACGTGGTCAGCTTTGGTAAGACACGGGCTGGTAGCTAATTTAACGGATTGGTTGGATTTGGATAAGGGACAGCTTGAGGCAGTGGCTAATATTGGAACTAAACGCGCAGAGTTAATTTTCTCCCAATTTCAGCAGGCAAAATTACAGCCACTTTCACTATGGCGTGAAGCCATTGGTTTGCCTCATGCCAAGCATCTTACAGATAAAACAGGATGGCAGTGGGAAACAACATTATCAGATACGAAGGTGAAACGCTCATTAACAGTCAAACAAAGAGAAAAAATCTTGGCCTTTTTACAGCATCCTGAGATTAAGGCGGTAATTCGGATTTTGTCTTTGCGGGGTATTAAGGGAGAGCAAGGGATTGAAGAAGAAAAAAATATGGCAGGGAAAGATATAGTGAAGAATCAGTAAATAGGGGCTAAAAAGCTGCCCCAAATGTTCATGATAGTCTCAATGATCTGTGCCGTTGTAGTGGAAGATGGGTAAACCAAGACGATAACGAATTGCTATCAATCGTGCGGTCAGACCTACAACGAGTGTAATCAAGATCACGATGTCTGAGGGTAATAGCATTTTATGCAAGGCGATATAGAGCCAAGCGGCTGCAAAAGAGATACCTGCATAGATCTCTTTTTGGAATACCAAGGGAATAGTATTGCAAAATAGATCGCGCAGTACGCCTCCAAAAACGCCAGTGATTACGGCTGCAATGGCGGCGATAATCGAGCCGCATTCCATATCTATAGCGATTTGTGCGCCAATGATGGAGAAGACAATTAAACCAATTGCATCAAGAATGAGAAACAAGCGACGCAGATGTTTCATCATGGGAGCAATCCAGATAGTCAGTACGGCAGCACAAGCAACGGTCACGATATATTCTGGATTTTTTACCCAGCCGAGGGGATAGTGCCCCAAAATAATATCACGGACGGTGCCACCACCGATGGCTGTCACGGAAGCAATAATAATAACGCCGAATACATCCATTTTTCGACGACCTGCGGCTAAAGCGCCTGTCATGGCTTCAGCTGTAATACCAATGATATAGAGGACACTGAGTAGCATAAATTTAATTAAATGGAATATAACGTAGAAGTAAGAGTACTGTTGGAATAATAACGTCTCGACTGAAATTTTTTAGTTAAACTTGAATAAAATTAGTTTTTATTATCCGAAATCTCGCAATATTAAGGTAACCAAATGGTTTTTAAGGAACGCCAGATTACATTCGATAGCCGTAGCCATCAGATAACTAATATAAATGTTTGGACACCTGACAGCCAATGGTTGGTATTCGATGTTCGTCCTCATGGCGCATCTTTTACAGGTTTAACGATAGAAAAAATTCATATTGGTCATGGACAAACTGAAGTTATCTATCAAGCAAAAGAAGGTGCTCATGTCGGTGTTGTGACTGTGAGTCAGCAGGAGCCAATTCGTTATGCCTTTATTCATGGTCCCGAAAATCCAGATGCACAGTGGCAATATGATTTTCACCATCGTCGTGGTGTTATCGTCTCTGATAATTATCCCAATGTGGCAATTAACATTGATGCAATGGATATCACTCCACCTTATACCGCAGGTGCTTTGCGGGGAGGAACACATGTTCATGTTTTCAGCCCCGATGGCGACCGTTTAAGTTTTACCTACAATGACCATGTGATGCATCAGTTAGATCCTGCGCTAGATTTACGTAATGTTGCGGTGGCTGTTCCGCTGCGAGCTGTGATGCCAGTAAAGAAACATCCGAGGGAATATGACGGTAGCTATTTCTCGGTTGTTGTCAGCCAGACGACTACATACCCTCGTCCCGGAAGTGATGACATTAATCGGGCCTATGAAGAAGGATGGATTGGGCAGCGGGGATATCGCAAAGATAATGGTCAATGGCAGCGTTGGGCGCTGGCTTTTATTGGTGATACATGCGCTGACAATGGCGAAAAAATACCGGAAATTTATCTCGTTGATCTACCTGAAAACGACGATGATTACACTATTGCGGGCAATCAGCCTTTGGCTGGTACAGAAACAACACTCCCAGCGCCGCCTGCGGGAGTGAAACAGAAACGTTTGACTTTTACGCATGATAGACGCTGGTCTGGTGTGGTGAATGTTCCACGTCATTGGTTAAGAACATCACCAGATGGCAGTAAAATCTGTTTTCTGATGAAAGATGAAGAAGGAATTGTCCAGCTATGGCATATCTCACCAAATGGTGGTGAGCCAATGCAGATAACTGATAGCAAAAACAGCATACAATCTGCATTCAGCTGGGATAGCCGTGGGCGGTTTATTGCCTGTGTCTATGACAATAGTGTTGTGCTCTGTGATAGTCAGACTGGAAAAATGCAGCGTTTAACCGAGCGTAGTGATAATGCCCCTTCTGCGGATGCAATAGTGATATCCCCTGATGATCGTTATGTTGCTTTTATGCGTGATATTGGTGGTTACCGACAAATTTTCGTGGTTGAAACAGGACTTGCTTGAATAGGAATTAACTGAAAAAGAATGGCAGAAATGGGCATCAAGGTTTGATAACGATGCCCGATAAGGATGACAGGTGCTTACAATGAAGATGAATGAAACTGTGTATCATGGTCTACCGTTTCTGTTGTAGGTTGCATGACGATTGGATTTTTATCTAGTTGCTCTATGCGATGTTTGGGAGATTGCTCTGAATTGTCTTGATCGGAACGGGAATAATCGTAAGGAAGCAGAAGTGTGTCCAGGAAAGTAGAAAGTGGGAGATCGACAGCAAGTAAAGGCTTTATAAACCACCCCGTTTTGTCATCTTTCAGCATACCAATATTGGCTTTTGCTCCAGAATAATAGCCTTGATAGGGGCCGCTGTGTGTCATGATGCTAGAGCAGCCTGTAACAAGTAACGAGCCTAATGTGGTATATAGTAATAGAAACACTTTACAATTTTTCATCGTTTCCATGATTTCAATGAGTTAATTTGCCAATGTCCAGATACTTTATTCGCTAATTAATGCCACTTTCCCAAAGTATGACGGGTATAACGCTTTAATACTGTTTACCCTTAATATTGTTTACTATAGTCAGGTAATATTCAGTTTGCTATAGCACTTATCGTTAAATTTAATAATTCTTTGTGATGTGAATTTAAAATTTTTTTTATTTTACTTCAATAATAAGCATAAATCATTAAGGGTAATATTGATTAGGTTTACAGATGGTTTTATTGTTGGACACTAATCTGCCGCTTCCCACCAAGAAATAAAAATCTATTCTGAATAAAACTTGTTTTAAGTATCATCGTCTGTTTCATTAAACGTGCTTTAGATCACAGAATACTGAGCAATTGTCTTAATTTGAGATAGTAGAGGTAATTTAAAGTCAAAAATTCCTGCTTATTCAATCCATTACAATATGATTTTTCTGATTAAATATACGCAGTTCAGGGAAGGTGTAAAAACAAGGATTGTTTTCCTTTCCTATTATGTGTGAAAAATTCTTTTTGGATTCTAATAACTACTGTCCTGTTCTCAGGTAAAAGTCCTCGTTATCATCTTGCTCCCTCCCCCCTAAATGAGGGAGCTTTTTTTATTTTATTGGTAACCATTTTATTGAAAATCGTCTTAACGGAGAACGGTCTTAATTCAGAACTGTTTGCAATGTAGATCAGAGCATTGCTTCTCTATGCGCTATCTCAATCTCTTCAGATAAAATACGAATACCTTCTTCGATCTTTTCAATATCAGGGACATAGTTCATTCGCATACATTGATGGGCATGAGGCCAATTATGTTCCAGGCCTGGGAAGAAGAAATGCCCTGGCACCATCAGCACGTTCCGTTTTTTCAACCGCTGATAAAGCACTTCTGTCGTGATTGGTAAGTTCTTGAACCAGAGCCAGAGGAATATAGCACCTTCTGGTTTATGGATAAGACAGCGATCTTCTGATATGTGGCGACGAATGATTTCAATCACGTTATCGACCCGCTGTTTATAAAACGGTTGAATGACGTTTTGTGACAGGCGAAACAGGTCGTTGCGCCGAATCATTTCCAGAGCAATAGCTGGCCCAACGCCACCGGGAGACAGGCTGATAATGCCATTCATGTTACTGACAGCATCAATGATTTTTTCATTGGCTATGATGATCCCACAGCGGGAACCAGGCAGCCCCAGTTTGGACAGACTCATACACAGAATAATATTGGGATTCCACAGCGGGGTCGCTTCGCTAAAGATAATGCCGGGGAATGGTACACCGTAGGCATTATCTATCAATAAGGGAATTTGATGCTGTTGAGCCAGACCATCCAAGCGCAGTAATTCTTCGTCGGTAATAACGTTGCCTGTTGGATTGGTAGGGCGAGAGACGCAAATCAGATTGATATCTTCGGTAATATTCAGGTGATCGAAATCGACGTGATATTTGAATTGGCCGTTGGGCAGTAATTCAATATTCGGTTTATTGGCAACAAATAACCCTTCATCCAAACCTGAATCCGAATAGCCAATATATTCCGGAGCCAGAGGAAACAAAACACGTTTCATAGAACCGTCTTCAGCGCGACCAGCCAGTAAGTTAAACAGATAGAAAAAGGCACTTTGGCTGCCATTGGTCAGGGCAATGTTTTGTGGGTGGATTTCCCAGCCGAGCTTTTCCTGTAACTCTTGAGCTAATGCCGTTATCAAGGTGTTTTTCCCTTGTGGCCCGTCATAGTTGCATAGGGTTTCACTTAATTGACCGTCTAACGCCATATCAGTCAATATCTGCTGGAAATATTCATCCATTTCTGGGATATGTGCGGGATTGCCACCACCTAACATAATCGCACCAGGCGTTCTCAGACCTTGGTTGAGATCAGTCATCAGGCGGGTAATTCCTGAATCTTGTGTAAATTTGTTTCCGAATTGCGAAAATTTCATAGTGGCGTTTGCGTCTGTTTTTGTATGAGAAGAAGACACCATACCCCGCTCATTAATGGGGTGCAATGGGGTAAAAGAGGTATTCTGCGTTTTTTAGATACAGGTAATTTATTTTCGGCATAAACAATTTGCGAGGTGATCGTTTACCAAGCCTGCTGCTTGCATAAAAGCATAGCAAGTGGTGCTGCCAATAAATTTAAACCCGCGTTTTTTCAGAGCTTTTGAAAGTGCATCAGAATTTTCTGTTTTGACAGGAACTTCTGACAAGTTTTGCCAGTGGTTAATCTGCTGGGAATCATCAACGAAATGCCAGATAAAAGAGCTAAAGTCTTCACCTTGTTCAACCATTTGCAGGTAAGCGCGAGCGTTGTGAATAATCGCATTGATTTTGGCTCGATGTCGCACGATGGCAGGGTCTTTCATCAAACGTTCAACATCCATTTCATCCATTTTGGCTATTTTGGACGGATCAAATCGATGAAAGCATTTTCTATAGCCTTCCCGTTTTTTCAGAATAGTTAACCATGATAAACCCGCTTGTTGCCCTTCTAGACAAATCAGTTCGAAAAGTTGTTGGCTATCTCTCAATGGGGTTCCCCATTCGTTGTCGTGATAAGCCAGATAATTAGGGTCGGATGTCACCCAACCACAGCGAGTTATTTCTTTGATCATAAATCGAACTTCACCTTAGGTAATGGCTAATAAACACACCAATAATAGCTGTATAAATATACAAGTAAAGGGAGTCGAATAAGATTTTTTTATACTGCGGCAAAATTGAGGGGTGATCAGTGCTGTATATCTTACGTTCAAAGGGTATACTGACTCCTTTCGTTTAAATTCACTCTTTCTTTTAAATTCATATATATCGCGTGCGGATTCAACATGCAAAAGTTTGATACCAAAACCTTTCAGGGAATCATCCTGACACTACAGGATTATTGGGCGCGCCAAGGCTACACCATTGTCCAACCACTGGATATGGAAGTCGGCGCAGGAACCTCTCATCCTATAACCTGTCTGCGTGCCTTGGGGCCAGAGCCTATAGCAGCAGCTTATGTGCAACCTTCCCGTCGCCCGACTGACGGTCGTTATGGCGAAAACCCAAACCGCCTCCAGCACTACTATCAATTTCAGGTGATCATCAAGCCATCTCCAGATAACATTCAGGAGCTCTATCTTGGTTCCTTGAAAGCGTTAGGGCTTGATCCGACTGTTCACGATATCCGCTTTGTTGAAGATAACTGGGAAAACCCAACTTTGGGAGCCTGGGGACTGGGCTGGGAAGTTTGGCTGAATGGTATGGAAGTGACTCAGTTCACTTACTTCCAGCAAGTCGGTGGCCTTGAATGTAAGCCAGTAACTGGTGAGATTACTTACGGTCTGGAACGTCTGGCTATGTATATTCAAGGCGTGGACAGCATTTATGATCTGGTGTGGAGCGATGGCCCGTTGGGTAAAACTACCTATGGCGACATTTATCATCAGAATGAAGTTGAGCAGTCTACTTACAACTTCGAGCACGCCGATGTCGATTTTCTGTTTACCTGCTTCGAGCAATACGAAAAAGAAGCACAGGAACTACTGGCACTGGAAACCCCGCTGCCACTGCCAGCTTATGAGCGCATTCTGAAAGCAGGCCACACTTTCAACTTGCTGGATGCCCGTAAAGCGATTTCAGTGACTGAACGCCAGCGCTATATCTTGC
The DNA here is from genome assembly GCF_900115195.1 of Xenorhabdus japonica. Lineage (GTDB taxonomy): Bacteria > Pseudomonadota > Gammaproteobacteria > Enterobacterales > Enterobacteriaceae > Xenorhabdus > Xenorhabdus japonica. The sequence goes on along the minus strand of NZ_FOVO01000036.1, from coordinate 13,198 downwards.
GTATCCGTACCCTGACCAAAGCAGTTGCTGAAGCTTATTATGCCTCCCGAGAAGCACTTGGCTTCCCTATGTGTAACAAGACAATGTCTAACAAGACCTTGTGTAACAAGAACTGAGAGGCCATCATGACTCAACAGACTTTCCTTGTGGAAATCGGCACAGAAGAGCTGCCACCAAAGGCGCTGCGTTCACTGACTGAATCCTTTGCGGCCAATATTGAAGCAGAATTGAATAACGCCAATTTGGGTCATGGTGAGGTTAGCTGGTTTGCAGCTCCTCGTCGTTTGGCGCTGAAAGTAGCAAATCTGGCGGCTGCACAGGCTGATCGTGAAGTTGAAAAACGTGGCCCTGCGATTGCTCAGGCGTTCGACGCAGAAGGTAAACCAACCAAAGCGGCCGAAGGTTGGGCGCGTGGTTGTGGTATCACCGTTGATCAGGCTGAACGCATGGTAACGGATAAAGGAGAATGGCTGCTCTACCGTGCTCAGGTCAAAGGCCGTGAAACCAAAGAACTGCTGGCGGATATGGTGGGTAGTTCTCTGAGTAAACTGCCAATCCCTAAACTGATGCGTTGGGGTGATAAAGAAACTCAGTTTGTTCGTCCGGTACATACGGTCACGATGCTGCTGGGCAGCGAAGTGATTAACGGCGAAATTCTGGGGATTAAATCAGATCGCATTATTCGTGGTCACCGCTTTATGGGTGAGGCGGAATTTACCATTGAGAACGCAGAACAGTATCCGGCTATTTTGCACGAGCGTGGTCGCGTTATCGCAGATTACGAAGCACGTAAAGCGATGATCAAGCGTGACGCTGAACAGGCTGCCATGCAGCTGGGTGGTGTAGCTGATTTGAGTGACAGCCTATTGGAAGAAGTGACTTCTCTGGTGGAATGGCCGGTTGTACTGACTGCGAAATTCGAAGAAAAATTCTTGGAAGTTCCTGCTGAAGCACTGGTTTACACCATGAAAGGCGACCAGAAATATTTTCCGGTTTACGACAAGGCCGGCAAATTGATGGCAAACTTTATTTTTGTCACCAATATTGAATCTTCTGATCCTCAGCAAATCATTTCCGGTAATGAAAAAGTTGTGCGCCCACGTCTGGCGGATGCAGAATTCTTCTTCAAAACTGACCGTAAACAGCGTCTGGAAGACAACCTGCCTCGTTTGGAAACCGTACTGTTCCAGAAACAGTTGGGAACACTACGTGACAAAACGGATCGCATTCAGGCTCTGGCTGGCTGGATTGCGGAAAAAATTGGTGCAGATGTAAATCATGCGACTCGTGCCGGTTTATTGTCCAAATGTGACCTGATGACCAACATGGTATTCGAGTTCACCGATACGCAGGGCGTGATGGGGATGCATTATGCCCGTCACGATGGCGAAGCTGAGGATGTGGCACTGGCACTGAACGAGCAGTATCAGCCCCGTTTCTCTGGTGATGAATTGCCATCAACGGGGGTTTCCTGTGCCGTAGCCATTGCAGATAAAATGGATACTTTGGCGGGGATCTTCGGTATCGGCCAGCATCCGAAAGGGGATAAAGACCCGTTTGCGTTGCGTCGTGCGGCACTGGGTGTTCTGCGTATTATCGTGGAGAAAAAACTGCCTCTCGACCTCCAGACTTTGGCAGAAGAAGCGGTGCGTCTGTATGGTGACAAGTTGACCAACGAAAAAGTTGTGGATGATGTGGTTGAGTTTATGCTCGGTCGTTTCCGCACTTGGTATCAGGAACTGGGTTACAGTGTCGATACCATTCAGGCAGTACTGGCGCGTCGTCCGACCCAACCCGCAGACTTTGATGCCCGCATGAAAGCCGTGACGCATTTCCGCACTCTGGATGAAGCGGTTTCTCTGGCAGCGGCCAATAAGCGAGTTTCCAACATTCTGGCTAAATCGGAACAACAGTTGAATGACTCTGTTCTTGCTTCCGTGTTGAAAGCGGCAGAAGAGATTCAATTGGCGACACACCTTGTGGTGTTGAAAGAAAAACTGGCTCCTCTGTTTGCCGAAGGCAACTATCAGGATGCGTTGGTTGAATTGGCCTCCCTGCGTGAAGTTGTGGATGCGTTCTTCGACAATGTGATGGTGATGGATGAAGACAGCCAAGTCAGGGTCAATCGCTTGACGTTGTTAAACGAACTGCGTGACCTGTTCTTGCGTGTTGCGGATATTTCACTGTTGCAGTAATTTCTGTTTTATTGGTTTAGCGTAAGCTAGCTTAATGTTGCAAAGCCTTACCTTTATTGGGTGAGGCTTTTTTATTATCTGTAATATTTTTATAGCCAGTAATATTTTTGTGGCCTGCAATATATATGAGATGACATATTATGCGACGACACCATTTTGGATGGTTTATCGTCAAATAAACACTTATCTTTAAAAAGGTATTGACGGTTTGTAACTCTGGCAGTAAGATGCGCTTCGTTTTCGGCGAGTAGCGCAGCTTGGTAGCGCAACTGGTTTGGGACCAGTGGGTCGGAGGTTCGAATCCTCTCTCGCCGACCAGCATTCTGAAACCCCGCTCTTGTGAGCGGGGTTTTTTCTTATGTCTTAAATAAGATCCTTCAAATGTTTCCTGCACATCACACTCAGCTTCGTACACTATATCGTAAATCGTAACATCATAAATTTTGTGTTAATAAAGCAAATTAATAGTAAAAACCGTTAATTTAACAAAAAATTTGATGCGTTTTGCTTTCATTGTTTGTATTTTGATCATTTTTGTCGAGTGAATCATCCTAATATCTTATGTGTTCCCGCCTTTTCAATAAGCCTTATTGCTCATTATTTAAGTAATTGGTCACAAATTCAAAATTATCATCATCAGAGATTAATGCTTTCTATTTGCATGATTTTTGGTTTATTTGTCTATTTTGTGTGCTTATTGTCATATTTTTTAACCTCCATTGTTAATAATTCTTTTCTTTTGTGTTTTTCTTGTGTTTCTGATGTCGTGTTTGATGATGTTGACGTCAGGCATAACAATTGATTAATTGATAAGCGAAAAATAATAAAACAAGCTAAACATCACAAACGGGGTTCAAGTAATGACAATTTCCAAGAAAAAACCGTCCAGTTTGTTAACGCTGGGTGTCGGTCTTGTCGCATTGGCTGTCACAGCCAGTATTCAGGCAAAAACGTTGGTCTACTGCTCTGAAGGTTCTCCTGAAGGCTTTAACCCACAACTATTCACTTCTGGCACAACTTATGATGCTAGCTCAGTTCCCATCTATAACCGCTTAGTGGATTTTAAGTTAGGTACAACAGAGCTTATTCCTAGCCTTGCTGAACGTTGGGACGTGAGTGAAGATGGCAAAACTTATACTTTCCACTTGCGCAAAGGTGTGAAATGGCACGGTAATAAGGAATTCAAGCCAACACGTAATTTCAATGCTGATGACGTGATTTTCACCTTCATGCGTCAGAAGGATAAAAATCATCCGTACCATAAAGTTTCAGGGGGCAGTTACGAATACTTTACTGGTATGGATCTGGGTAATATCATCAGTAAAGTAGAAAAATTGGATGATTATACTGTTCGCTTTGTGTTATCCCGCCCCGAAGCGCCTTTCTTGGCTGATATCGGGATGGATTTCGCTTCAATTCTGTCCAAAGAATATGCTGATGTTATGATGAAGGCTGGCACACCGGAGAAAGTTGATCTTAACCCGATTGGTACAGGTCCATTCCAGTTAATGCAATACCAAAAAGACTCCCGAATTCTCTATAAGGCATTTAAAGATTATTGGGAAGGGCCAGCGAAAATTGACCGCTTAGTATTCTCTATTACCCCTGATGCTTCTGTACGTTATGCGAAATTGCAGAAAAATGAATGTCAGGTGATGCCATATCCAAACCCTGCTGATATCGCTCGCATGAAACAGGATAAAAACATTGTCCTGAAAGAACAGGCGGGACTGAATGTCGGTTATCTCTCCTTTAATGTCACCAAGCCACCGATGGATAACCAAAAAGTCCGTCAGGCGCTGACTATGGCGGTTAATAAAGATGCCATTCTTGATGCGGTTTATCAGGGTGCAGGACAGAAAGCGAAAAACCTGATCCCACCGACCATCTGGAGTTATAACAACGACATTAAAGACTATTCCTATGATCCAGCCAAGGCTAAGGAACTGCTGAAAGAGGCTGGTTTCCCGAATGGTTTTGAAACTGATTTGTGGGCAATGCCAGTACAGCGCCCGTATAACCCGAATGCTCGCCGCATGGCGGAAATCATTCAGGCTGACTGGGCGAAAATTGGTGTTAAGGCCAAGATTGTCAGTTATGAATGGGGTGAATACCTGAAGCGAGCCAAAGATGGCGAACCGAAAACGGTCATGATGGGATGGACAGGGGATAATGGTGACCCTGATAACTTCTTCGGTACTTTGTTTAGTTGTGCTGCTAAAGAAAAAGGTTCTAACTATTCCAAATGGTGTTACAAGCCATTTGAAGACATTATCCAGCCAGCACGTGAAACTGCTGATATCAACAAGCGCACGGAGCTCTACAAACAGGCTCAGGTTGTCATGCACGAGCAAGTACCTGCATTGATCATTGCCCACTCTACGGTTTACGAACCTATCCGTAAAGAAGTGAAGGGCTATGTGGTCGATCCTTTTAGCAAGCATCACTTTTATAACGTAGATCTCAAATAATTCTTGCTGCTTGGCTGTTGTGATTAACCATCCCCCAGATTTTTCTGTAGGGATGGTTTCGCTTCTCTGATGGGCAAGTCAATTTTTGTATTACACCAAGCGGCCTGAAGAGCCGTATCTGGTATTTAAAAAGAGAATTCAGGATATGCTGCAATTTATCCTCCGACGTTTGGGATTAGTGATCCCGACGTTTATTGGTATTACGCTACTGACTTTCGCTTTTGTGCACATGATCCCCGGCGATCCCGTTCTGATTATGGCGGGAGAGCGTGGTATCTCCGCTGAGCGTCATGCTCAATTACTGGCTGAAATGGGGTTGGATAAGCCTCTCTGGGAGCAATATTTTCATTACATCAATGGCGTATTGCATGGTGATTTGGGGATCTCACTGAAAAGCCGCATTCCTGTGTGGGATGAGTTTGTCCCACGTTTTCAAGCGACTCTTGAATTGGGCATCTGTGCCATGTTATTTGCTATATCCGTCGGCATTCCGGTAGGGGTCTTAGCGGCGGTCAAACGCGGTTCTATCTTTGATCATACATCGATTGGCTTGTCATTGACAGGCTACTCCATGCCCATTTTCTGGTGGGGAATCATGCTGATCATGCTGGTTTCTGTCCAGTGGAACTTAACGCCTGTTTCTGGCCGAATCAGTGATAGCGTGTTTCTGGATGACAGCAATCCTCTAACGGGATTCATGCTGATTGATACGCTGATTTGGGGAGAGCAGGGTGATTTCACGGATGCAGTGATGCATATGATTCTGCCTGCAATTGTGTTGGGAACGATCCCGTTGGCGGTGATTGTGCGCATGACACGTTCTGCCATTCTGGAAGTGCTGGGCGAAGATTATATCCGTACTGCCCGCGCAAAAGGGTTGAGCCGCATTCGTGTCATTATTGTCCATGCACTGCGTAACGCTTTGTTGCCTGTCGTCACGGTAATTGGTCTACAAGTGGGTGTCATGTTGGCGGGCGCTATTCTGACAGAAACTATTTTCTCATGGCCGGGATTGGGGCGTTGGCTGATCGATGCCCTGCAACGTCGTGACTATCCGGTAGTACAGGGTGGTGTATTGCTGGTTGCGACCATGATTATTCTGGTCAATCTGGTGGTTGATTTACTGTACGGCATCGTCAATCCGCGCATTCGCCATAAGAAATAAGGAGCACATGATGACTCAAACAACTGAGCCAGTAGTATCGGGTGTGCCGAAATTAATGACGCCGATACAGGAATTTTGGCACTACTTTAAACGTAACAAAGGCGCATTGATTGGCCTTGTCTATATTATCCTGATGCTACTGGTGGCGTTATTTGCAGGGGTGTTGGCTCCGCATGGCCCGGCAGAACAATTCCGCGATGCCTTGCTGACGCCTCCGGTATGGCAAGAAGGCGGAAGCTGGCAATTTATCCTCGGCACGGATGATGTCGGGCGCGATATCTTGTCCCGCCTGATGTATGGGGCACGCCTTTCATTGTTGGTTGGCTGTTTGGTCGTGGTGATGTCACTCATAATGGGCGTCGTTCTGGGGGTATTGGCGGGTTATTTTGGTGGCGTGGTGGATGCCATCATCATGCGTGTCGTCGACATTATGTTGGCTTTGCCAAGCCTGCTTCTGGCATTGGTGCTGGTGGCGATCTTCGGTCCATCAATTGTCAATGCATCATTGGCATTGACTTTCGTCGCCTTGCCTCACTACATCCGCCTGACAAGGGCGGCGGTATTAGTTGAAGTTAATCGCGATTATGTGACGGCTTCCCAAGTGGCTGGTGCGGGAGCTACGCGCCAAATGTTCATCAATATCCTGCCAAACTGCCTTGCACCGTTGATTGTGCAGGCGTCATTGGGGTTTTCGAATGCCATTCTCGATATGGCGGCCTTAGGATTTCTGGGGATGGGGGCACAGCCACCGACACCAGAATGGGGAACCATGCTGGCAGATGTTTTGCAATTTGCCCAGAGTGCGTGGTGGGTCGTGACCTTTCCGGGGCTGGCTATCTTATTGACAGTACTGGCATTTAACCTGATGGGGGATGGGTTGCGTGATGCACTTGATCCTAAGCTCAAGCAGTAGGGGTATTGTGAAATGGCATTATTGAATGTAGACCAATTATCGGTGCACTTTGGGGATGAAGATGCACCATTCCGCGCCGTTGACCGTATCAGCTACCATGTTGAGCAGGGAGAGGTTGTCGGCATTGTTGGGGAGTCCGGCTCAGGTAAATCAGTCAGCTCATTAGCGATTATGGGGTTAATTGATTATCCGGGCAAAGTCATGGCTGAAAAGATGGAATTCAATGGTCGTGACCTGACCAAAATTTCAGAAAAAGAGCGCCGCCAGTTGATTGGTTCGGAAGTCGCGATGATTTTCCAAGATCCCATGACCAGTTTGAATCCGTGCTACACCGTCGGTTATCAGATCATGGAAGCCTTGAAAGTCCATCAGGGTGGAAATCGAAAAACGCGGCATCAGCGGGCAATCGACTTACTGACATTAGTAGGCATTCCTGATCCGGCCTCTCGTCTGGACGTTTATCCGCATCAGTTGTCGGGTGGGATGAGTCAGCGCGTAATGATCGCAATGGCTATCGCGTGTCGTCCGAAACTTCTGATTGCCGATGAACCGACAACGGCTCTGGATGTCACCATTCAGGCGCAAATCATCGAACTGCTGCTGGAATTGCAGCAACGGGAAAACATGGCATTACTCTTGATCACCCATGATTTGGCACTGGTGGCTGAAGCTGCCCACCATATTATTGTGATGTATGCCGGACAAGTGGTGGAAATTGGCAAAGCAACGGAAATTTTCCGCGCACCACGTCATCCTTATACACAGGCATTATTGCGGGCATTGCCGGAATTTGCGGTGGATAAATCCCGTTTGGCATCGTTACCCGGTGTTGTTCCCGGAAAATATGACCGCCCAACGGGGTGTTTGCTCAATCCTCGTTGCCCTTATGCCAATGAGCATTGCCATCAGGAGGAGCCTCCATTGAAATCAGTGGGAGGACGTCAGGTTAAATGTCACATGCCGCTAGATGATGAGGGGAGGCCAACAGTATGAGCACTCAACAAAATCAAGAACAGGAAAAAGCCGCTGTTTCTTTAAAAACTACTACTCCTTTAAAAACTACTACTCCTTTAAAAACAACGGTTCCTTTGCTAAAAGCCACTGATCTTAAAAAATATTATCCGGTTAAAACAGGCTTATTCTCGCCTGGACGTATGGTAAAAGCGTTGGATGGTGTTTCATTTGAGCTGGAAAAAGGCAAAACGCTGGCCGTTGTCGGTGAATCGGGTTGCGGAAAATCCACATTGGGTCGTCTACTGACCATGATTGAAAAACCGACCGATGGAGAGCTTTATTATTTGGGGCAAGATCTCTTAGTGCCAAATAAAGAAGCAGAAAAACTTCGTCGTCAGAAAATCCAGATCGTATTTCAAAATCCCTACGCTTCCTTAAATCCCCGTAAAAAAGTGGGACAGATTTTAGAAGAGCCTTTGTTGATTAATACCCCACTGACTGCGGCCGAACGCAAGGAGAAAGTCTTGCAGATGATGGAGAAAGTGGGATTAAAGCCGGAACATTACTCGCGTTATCCGCATATGTTTTCTGGCGGTCAACGTCAGCGTATCGCTATTGCTCGTGGGTTGATGTTAAACCCGGACGTAGTGATTGCCGATGAGCCAGTTTCGGCGTTGGATGTTTCGGTGCGAGCGCAGGTTCTGAACCTGATGATGGACTTGCAGCAAGAACTGGGATTATCTTACGTCTTCATATCTCATGATCTTTCGGTTGTTGAGCATATTGCCGATGAAGTGATGGTGATGTATTTGGGACGCTGCGTTGAAAAAGGCAGTAGAGAAATGATTTTCAACAATCCGCGTCACCCTTATACACAAGCGTTATTGTCTGCGACTCCTCGCCTGAATCCAGCACTGCGTCGTGAACGCATTAAGCTGACAGGAGAACTGCCAAGCCCGATGAATCCGCCTTCGGGATGTGCTTTTGCTGCTCGTTGTCGCCGTGCATTTAGTCCGTGTACTCAATTCCAGCCGAAATTAAAGCGATATGGCGAACAACTGATCGCGTGCTTCGCGGTCGAACAGGATTAAAACTCATTCACTTAATCATATTTGATCGGGGTATAACGTATCAGCATTAGAGTAAAAACGTTAGGCACTTACTGTATTGCGTTGCACCGCTATATCCCGGTTATTTTTCCCTTTCGAATTCATCAAAATAAGACGACCACAAGTAAAATCAAGTATACTCCCTCACATTGTTGGGGGAATGCTGGTCAGTATTTTTATTATTATTGGTTTGGATAAGATGAAATCGCGTGTTAAACGTTCGTTAACCATTAAACAGATGGCCGCAGTGACAGGAGTCACTTTGGTTACTGTTGCTATTTTCATCACCATCCAGTTATTCCACTTATTGCAGCAGTATAAAGATGACTACACTAATCAACTTAACAACGCTGCCACACAGATTAAAGCCCCTTTGGCAAAGGCATTGCTGAGTTCAGATCTCAATAAGGCAAAAACGCTGTTGCTTGGCTTGAAAACCTCAGGCATTTTGGGTCGCGTAGATGTGCGATTGCCTGATAACGTTCCGATGATGAGTCTGGATTTTGCCACCCATCATCCTATACCTGAACTGGCAAAGAAGGTTTTTGGCATTCCCTTTGAGGTAAATATTCCCCTCTATGTGTATAGTGCTTCGCCAAAAGCAGCGGAGCCACAGGGACAGCTTATTTTGCAGGTTGATTCCAATCGAGTGTATCGTTTTGCTATGACTACACTTGCATTCATGTTGACCACCTATTTATTACTTGCACTTATTCTTACGGTGTCGATAAGCTGGTGCGTAAATCGCATTATCATCCATCCATTGCGCGATATTGCGCGGGAACTGAATGGAGAACAGCCGCCAACGCCTATGTCTTGCCCTAAAATCCATCAGGATGATGAATTGGGTTTACTGGTAAAAGGCTATAATCGTCAGGTTAATAAGCAGAATATGCCATCAAAATGAAACCTTACCAGATGAATAGCGGTCTAATCCTTGATGATAATATTTAGGTATTACTAATTGTCTTAAGTTTCACAGGATAAAATTAAACAGGTAGGGGTAAGTAAGAATGCTGGGCAACAAAATCGGGTATCTTATTGGTGGTGCGATTCTGGCTACGACTTGTTTGGTACAGGCTGAAACCTTGCTGCCTGATCCTGCATGGCAACAAGGCAAACTGGAAAATGGATTCAGTTGGCAAATTCTGCAAACACCACAGCGGCCCAATGACAGAATACAGCTGCGGTTACTGGTAAAGACAGGCTCTTTAGCCGAGAAAAACCTACAACGAGGCTACACTTACCTTATTCCGAAAATCGTTTTATCCAGCAGTAAAGATTTATCATCGCAGAAATTGGAAAATTTGTGGCACAACGCGATCGATACTAAAAACCCTTTTCCACCTGCCATTGTTTCATATGATTTCACCCTTTATAGCTTGAGCCTGCCGAATAATCGCTCTGATCTATTACAAGATGCATTGATCTGGTTATCTGACATTGCGGGTAATGCAGTGTTTACACCAGAAACACTGGCACAGGCCATGAAAGGGGATGAACATACTGTCACGACTTTTCCACCTGATATCCAAGATCCCGTGTGGCGTATGCGGCTGAAAGGCTCGACGCTTATTGATCATGATCCGGGGATGTCGGTATCCGTGCCTGTGGATATGAAAAAAGTCGAAAATTTTTATCGTCAATGGTATACGCCGGATGTGATGACACTGTATATCGCGGGCCATATTGACAACCGATTACTATCAGAGCGGATTAATCAGGCATTTTCGTCATTGGAAGGAAAACGGCAGACACCGGTTTCTGTTCCAACATTGCTGCCGCTGAAAGCGGCAACAATTAGCGTAGAGAGTGATAAAGCCAAACAAGACCGCCTATCTTTAACTTGGAACCTGAATTGGCTGTCAATTAACGATTCGCATACTCTGGCTCAATATTGGTTAAATGACCTGACGCGTGAAGCGCTTTACCGTTACCTGCGATTGGGGCTTAAAGAAAAACAGGATGACATGAAGCTAGGCTTGGATTGCCATGTGTTATACCAACGGGCAAATTGTTCATTAAATCTGGATGCTCCTGCGGACAAGCTGATGGAATCCACGTTTTATCTGGCTTCTCAACTGTCATCACTGCGTGAAAATGGATTATCGCAAGAACAATTTGATGAACTTTATGCTCAGAAGCGGAGTCAGCTCCAGCAGTTATTTGCCATGTATGCCCGCACGGATACCGATATTTTGATTAATCAACGTCTGTTATCACAGCAAAATAACGTAATAGATATCGCCCCCGAACAATTCCAGCGGCTGAGACAAGCATTTTTATCTTCCCTGACACCACAGGTTTTGAATAAAAAACTAAAAGAGATGTTGTCTCAAGAAATCTCTTTTATTCTGGTGCAACCAAAAGGTGAAGTGTCTGTTGATATTAATGAAATTAAAAACAGTTTTAACCAGATTATGAGACCGGGGCCACTGCCGGAGAAGCCGAAAGAATCTGAAACGGTGAAAGATGGGGAGTAAAAGGGCTAACTCATAAGGCATTGGGTTATCCAACGTCATTTGAAATAATGGACGGCTGCATTGTGCTAATCCCCGACAACGACGACACCCGCGCCATCCGACAGCAGTATGCACGCCAGCAAGACCAGCTCAGTGAGATTAAGCTCAGGATGCGGGAGCTGATTGGGGATTATCAGGCAGGATGAGCATAAAAAGCCGGAATATCACGAAAATATTTCCGGCTTTTTAATATGGCTATTGTGCGAAACTGCGCTTATTAACCATAGAAATAGTCAAAGAAATTCCCAAAATTATCTGAACCTATTAATGGCTCAATTTCCTTGGCAATCATTTCAACAAACTCTGGTTTCAATTCATCATCTTCATCACAAATTTCAAAAATATCAAATTCACCATATACTATCTCTATTAGTTTTGATAATGAGATGAAAAAATCAGCTAATGAATCAGATATTTTAAATGGTTTTCCAGCATCATAATTAGCATAAACAGGTATATCTTGATTATCTAATAAAGCAATAATTGGTTTTCCTCCACCAATATCATCCATAAATACTAAATTATTATCCGGCCAGTTCGGATTTTTTATCCAACCATAGCCATATTGAGCCTCCTCTATTTCATCAAAATTACCAAAATTTGATTGGAGTAAAACCAGTTTCTATTACCATATCGACAGGCGAAAACTTTTCAAACAAGAATAATATATCGTCAAATTTGTTAATATAATCAGGCCATTCTTGCTCAATGCCGTATCGTTCTTCAAATTTGCCTTGAAGATTAAATTTGTTATGAACGTTAACTAGTTCATTTAACGCCTTTTCTAATTTATTCATGTTAATCTCTTGGAATAGTAGAATTTATTTAGCTTTACATTTTTTCAACTGCAATTGTCTTGCTGTTTCTTCTCTATCAATGAGGCGACCTTTTCCTGGATTTTCATAAACTCCCCTATTCCCTTGATTACTATATAAGTATTCATCAATACCACTAGGGTGTTCACCATTCTGTAGAAAAACAATATTTCTAGAGTCTCCTTTCCAAGCTCTCCTCCCAAGGCACCATTACCCTTAACACTGTTTATATGGTGTCCTGTATATCCTCTCTGAGATATGATGGAAGACAATTTGCCATTACTTTTCGTCTCTTTGATTATTTTAATTTCTTCATCAGACCAATTGCGAGAACCACCGCCTGCTTCAACAAGAACTCTTTCTTCCCCCCCCATACTCTATTGATTGCTGTTCCCCTCGCTCCTCGTTGAGGGCTTATAGTGTCACGAACTTTGTACCACATTAAATCTTTTGGATTTAATCCCAATGGGTCGATCTGCCCTGTGGGGTTATGAACGTAGGCATACGGATTAGTTTCCCCCATTAGCCCCAACGGATCATAGGGTGGGTTCGGGTGCGGTCATACTGTTTAAAGCGATTTTCTCTTTGATTATCAGCTTATTAAAGAACCGTTTTTACCCGTTCTGCTCACCCCCGCGAACCTAAAACGCCGATGTGCGTTTTTGGCCTGTTTTGAGACTTTGCTCCGGTGCGCTTTTGCCCTGCTACCACTGTCAGCTGTTGTGCAGTATAGCGCCCCTTTTTCCTTGTTATTAACTTAACAACCTGATTTTGTGATGTTTTTTATTTTCGGCAACGGGCGAACGTCGCCCAACTTGCTTGGGCGGCAGGCAACCGTTCTGCGGGCGCGGGCGGCACAGAGCCTGCCAGCGACGCTCTGGGTCACTGGCGTTTCAGATTGGGCACGGCTTTACATGACCATACCGTGTTGACAAGGGAAGCCCCCTGCGGGGGCTGCACCTGTCTTTCCTACACAAATATTGCCGGAAGTTGCATCTGTTTTTGAATTTTTGTATTTATTGTGGAACTCAACAATAAAGCCTGTTTGAGGCCC
>NZ_FOVO01000026.1 GCF_900115195.1 Xenorhabdus japonica | reverse complement strand
GAAAGACTATGGGAAGGCTGGTTCCTGCTACAAACGCTTATTGATGGGTATTTACTGGCTAAATCGGTTGATGTGGAGATGTGACTAAGAGACAGGTCGGGGCGGGGGAGGTAAAACAGCGGGGGCCACAGGCCGACCTGCCTACAGGGTTGTTGGCCGGACGATGGCACGGCAGCTAAAGAAGAACACCGATTTTTGCCGAGGACGGGCGCCGGTGCTGACAGCAGAAGGCGCAGCCTTGTGCGCCACACCCAGCGATGCCGAACAGCGGGGGCGCAGACATAATGTTAATTATACGCTGCGAGCCGCTCACCGATGCCGTGGACTGGCTGCGGAGGGGCTGCCCGGTGAGTGGCGTATAATTCCCCCACATTATGTTGAATGGGCTTTGGACGGCCTGCACTGACTGATTGGGGACACCGATGGACAGGCCGACCATTGCCCATTTACCCCCGCAGGCACTGAGGCCAACGGGCAGTCCGGCCACGGTCTGCCCCTTCACCTAACCCTGCCCAGCTTAACGGGGATTATCGGGCTGTCCGGTGCGCCGGGGTTTCGGGTTGCTATCCGGGGTTTTCGTGTCAGTCCCCGATTGCCCGTACTCTGCCTGCTCTGCCGGATGCGTCTGCTGGTGCACTGTCTTTAAGTGCCCGATAGCCACCCGGGTATAAATTTGGGTGGTTTCCAGCCGTTCATGCCCCAGTATCGCCTGGATGTGCCGGGTGTCGGCCCCGTTGTCCAGCATTTGGGTCGCCATCGAATGGCGGAACAGGTGACAGGCACCGGGTTTGTCGAGCTGCGCCTGTTCACGGATAGCCTTGCCGACCAGTTGGCTTAAGTAATCACGTGACAGGCCGCGTCCCCGGTCGGAGATAAACAGGTAACCACTGTCCCGGTGCGCCGCCAGTCGCGGGCGGACCTGCGCCAGATACCGGGTGAGCCAGTCCAGCGCCCGGCGGCCGATGGGCACCACCCGGTCTTTCTGCCCCTTGCCCTGACGCACACAGAGCACCCCGCGCCCGCGGTCAATGTCGCCCGTGCGCAGATTCGCCAGTTCCATCCGGCGGATGCCGCTGCTCCAGAGTACTTCCAGCATCACCCGGTTGCGAAAGCCGTGCAACGTCCCGCAGTCCAGACTGTCGAGCACCTGCCCGATTTCAGCCACATTCATCACCTGAGCGGGCAAGCGCTTTTCTTTTTTCGGCAGCACGAGCTGGTCAGCGGGATTGTACAAAATCTGGTGGCGGTGCAGCAGCGCGCGGAACCACAACCGCAGAGCATTGAGCCGTTCACGCTGACCGTTGTTGCGGTAAGGCTGCCCGTCCGCCTTGCGGTAAGCGCGAAGATAACGCTGCCAGCTTTCCAGCACCGACAGCGAGACCTGCGGAGCAGTGCAGACAGCCCGTTGTTCGCACCAGTCCACGAACGGCACCAGATAGGCCCGGTAGGCCAGCCGGGTCTGCGGGCTTTTGCCCTGTGCGGTCAGCGTGTCCAGCCAGTTATCCAGTTGCTGGCGTAAGGTCATTACTGTGAAGTCATGCGTGTTTGGCATCAGACAGCTCCTTGTATTTTTTTGCGTTAACGTGAAGCAGTAGCAGTACGGTGTGATTTTATTTTCTTACGTTGCTGGAACAGTGATTTTTCGTTTAGCCAGACTTGCGGGCGGTTAACCCTGTCTGGCTGTGGCTTTAGGGCTATTTTGCTTACCCAGACTTAGCCAAGACTTGGGGCAGACTTGGCACAGACTTGCGTTCGTGCTGCCCAGACTTGCGATAATCATACGGGGACGATCAGGCCGCTTAAGTGAGCACTGTCGCCGTCACCGTCCCAGAGCAGTTCGTATTGCAACAGGTGCCCGCGACTGCCGCCGTGGATCAGCAGATACTCCATGTCACTTAAACGCTGGCAATGCAGCTTAAGCTGGCTGTCGCTCCAGTTCGTGTAAGCCCGGATATCCCGCCGGGTAAAGCGAACTTCCCGTAATGTCTGCTGCCCGGTCGCTGCCATGTCATTCGCCATCTGCTGGATCAGCAATAACAGTTTGCGGGTCTGCGGCGGCATCTCGTCCAGCGTCCGGCCCAGGATTTCATGGGCGAGCTGGTTCGCCAGCCGGATATCGGCTTTCGTGACTTCGATATAGTCCAGTGTCTTACCGCGATGTTCGGCGGTTTTGATGTCCCGCTGGTACTGGTGCAACAGGGCAATGCTCTGGATTAAGGTCAGGTATTTCATGTGGTCACGACGGGTACGGGTTTTGTCTGACATAAAAGTCAGTTGCGAGGCATACGGATTGACCACATTCAGCGGACGCAATAACCGCTGGGCATTCTGGTGCAGTTCGGTCAGATAGTCCCGCTCATTCTCAGCCAGTAAGCCTTCGAGCGTTTGCTTGTGGCGCTGCAACGCATGGATCGCTTCGGTTTGTTCGCGGGATTCATTGACCGTCAACACCAGACAGCGGTTCAGCAGCTCTTCATCCACATCAATGGCGGTGGTGGTTAACATCAGCATCACCGGGCCTTTCACCGTGTAGCTTTTGGTGACCAGCGTGCCAGTCGTCTCATCCTTGCCCGTGCTCGCCATCGTTAATTCGCCATCACTTTGCAACAGCTTCAACGCATACGCAGCCTGTCGCACCCCCTCTTCTTCGGCAATGGCGAGGATTTTATGCTGGAGATTGGTTTCACCGAGGTAAAACAGACTCTGCCCGGTCATGGCGCTGTACTGGATACGTTCTTCTTCGGGGATCAGATTCAAGACGGCATCCATCAGACTGCTCTTGCCTGCGGCGCTGCTGCTCTGGATCAGGACGGCTAAGGGTTTAGGTAACTTGCGGCTCACGGCGGCCAGATACCCCGCTAACAGATTGGTTGATTCACCGACCACACCACAGGCGGCTAAATCAGCGGTGATACGCCCAACCAACGCCGGATCTTGCAGCAAGGCCAGTGCTGCCTCCCGTTCAGCTTCATTCAGTTCAGGTTGCACCGCTGCCGGGTTCGCCGCCTGCGGCTGCCACTGCTCCACGGCCAGCAACACCTGCCCCAATGCCCGCCGGATATCCCCCTCCGCCAGTCCCAGCTCGGTCGCCGCCTGCCTCGCATAACTGTGCCGGCTGCGGGCACTCCTCAGATCAACGCCATCCGCGAACAGCACCCCGCTTTGCCTGTCCAGCACCTGCGCATTGAGTTTCATGGTGGCGGCACCGGCTTTGATTGCGCCCATGCCTCGCAGACACCATTGCAGTGTGCCGACCGAGATCAACAGCTCGCCATTGTCACCGGGTTCACAGACCACCCCCGGTGTGGTGTTGAGCGCGGGTTCAGCCACTAAAGAAGCGGGGTCGGGATCAATCGCAACGCGGTCGGCCACCTCCTGCATCGGCACGGCACTGTCAAGCAGCAGGCCGAAGGCGGCTTCCGGCTCGGCGACCTGACACAGATAACCGTTGGCATCCATTTCCGGCGGGAACATCACGCGCAGCGGGGTGATCCCTCTGGCGGCCAGTGCGGCCGCCAGTTTCACCGCCGCCACATTACCGGCGCTGTCATTGTCGAACGCGATCAGTACCTGCTTAATCCCGTAGTGCGCAAAAGCCTGCCAGTGCTCAGCCGTGACGCCATTGACCCCATAAGCGGTGGTGACATGGCGATGTCCGGCGACCCAGAACGACAGCGCATCGATCAGCGATTCACACAGGATCAGGCTTTTCGAGGCCACCAGTGCAGCTTCATTCCAGACGCCGTGGTGTGCCCCCGGCAGGTAAATATGCTTCGGCGTCCCGGCCCGCAAGCGGTCAATGATTTTGCGGCCATACATTTCCTGCACCTGACCATTGAGACCGATCACCGGAATGACCAGCGAGCCGCTGAAGTGTTCATGGCCGCTCTCACGCAACACTCCGGCGGCCTGCAGCTGGGCACGGATCTCGGCACCGGCTTTCAGTTGTCGGGCGGGCAAGCGATACCCCAGTGTCCGGTTGGCAAAGCCCAGCTTAAACTGCGCCACTAATTCAGGATGGTTCAGCCGCCGCTTGATCAGATAGGCCTGTGCTTCCGGCGCATTCAGCAAGGTCTGGTGATAGAACTCCGTCACCCGTAACAACAGCGCCTGTTGCCCGACCACATCGCTCATCAGTTCCGACGAGTCAACCAGCGGCTCGACCGCCGGATTGCGGCCGAGCATCGCGCGCAACCGTTCACAGGCATGGCGCAGACTTAAATTCTCCGTTTTCATCACCCAGTCCAGCACTGATCCGCCCGCATCGCAGCCAAAGCAGTGATAGAGATTTTTCGACGGCGTGATCACCATCGACGGCGTTTTCTCCTGATGGAACGGGCACAGCACGATCCTGTCTTTGCCGCGTTTAATCACCTGCCGCCCCTGCTGCTCAAGGACGGCCACTAAAGGAACTGCTGCTTTCAGGTGCTGCAATTCTGCTTCGGGAATGCGAGCCATATCTTTAGTTCCCTCAAAACCTTGTCAAGACCATTTATATGTTTTATTATGGCACATATACATGTACCATCGTCAAGCGGTTATTTTTTTGGGGGTAGAATCATGAGTCATTCGATTTACTGGTGTTTACCTATGCCTTTATCTGAAAGACTCATTGCGTTACGCAAACAACGCAGCCTGTCCCAACAGGCAATGGCGGATGCGATTGGCATACATGCTAATAGCTGGAAGAAGTACGAAACAGGGCAGGCACAGCCTTCCCTTGAGGTATTGAAGAAGATTGCAACATCGTTGAATGTCAGCACGGATTTTTTGTTATTTGATACACATGAACGTGTGCCAACTGGTGAGCTGTCATTGCAGTTTGAAGCCATCAGTCAGCTTCCAGAAGATGAGCAAGGTATTGTGCGGGAAGTACTGGAAAGCCTGATTATCAAGTATCAATCACGGCGCTGGGATTCAGCAAGGCAGGCCGCTAAGAAGAAAGAGTAAGTTATAAAATGATCGCAGATTGTCAGTGCGTCAACACTGGCAATCTGCTCACCACAACCAACTGATATGGAGTTGAATATGGCTAAGGCGCATTCTAAGCAAAACCGGGCGGTAAATAAAGCCGCCAAAACAGAACGTTATTACACGGTGGGATACGTGCCGCAAAATGACAAGGCCAGTGCCCCGCCTGCGATCCACCTGAAAGGCCAGTGGCTTAAGGCAGCAGGGTTTGATATTGGCGATACACTCACCGTCAAGATTATGAACGGCTGTTTAGTGCTGATCCCTGACAGCGATGATACATGCACTATCAAGCAACAGTACCGACGCCAGCAAGATCAGCTCAGTGAGATTAAGCTGCGGATGCGGGAGTTGATTGGGGATTATCAGGCGGGATAATTAAAATAGAATGAGAGGAAATGTTCCCCTCTCATTTTTTTAATTAAAGCTCGACATATTTAGGCCATCAAGAATTAAATTTTTCCTGATTTATGGGAATAAAATTAATCTAAATCCTCCAGATCATCCAACCCCAAAAGCCTATATTTCTCTGTCATGTCAATATCTTTAGCATTAATCCAATCAATTCGTTCCGATGGTTCCAAAGGATTCTTTGCAAAGTCTTCTATTGCTAAAAATGCTTTCTCCGGTGGGATACAAGCACCGACAAAGATAAGGTCAAGCTGACCATCCAGATCAATTAATTGATCCATTTTATCTTTATCTCCCAGAGAGTAAAATCCTGAACTACCATGGCTATAAAGTAGAGAAAAAGTTCCTTGCTCAGAGTGATGAGAAAAAAATAAAGTAGATATTATTTTTCTATTTTCAGAAAAATAACGACTGGCTAGAGTTGTATGAGACTTAGTCCAAATATATTTATTTTCTGAATAGGACATAAAAAAATCTCTATATTTTTCTAGGATAAAATTTTCAGAAACAGTTCCATCTGGATAGCTAAATTCAAAATAATACATCTTAATTCTCCTTATGCATCAGAATATCAATGGATTAGAAACGCCTTTATTATATACAACCAGTTTCTCAATCCCCATTGATTCTCTTAGCAGTGGTAAATAGTTCTTACAAAAATCGCATGTCGGGCGGTCAACAAACATCGTGACTTCTTTTGGCATCTTTCCGCCACTTTTTGTTATTCGTTCATAAGCTCGGACTAATGCAAGCCCTTCAGCGTCTGCGGCAGCTTTTGAAATTGTTGATGGTTCTACACCAGTACTCTTGTATATTTTTCTAAACCACTCTTTACGCTTAGCTGCGTACTCCAACCCTGGAATAGCTTGCCTATTCATACCAAAGAATTTACGGTTTCCTATGGAAACAAAAGCAACAGTTTGTAATCCATCATTAGGAGCAGGGACTCTGTTGCCAAGAACTGGCAATCGGGTTCTAGATCTAAACCTATCAATTTGTTCCCAAGGACATCCTGCCAGTCCCATTGGATCAACCCATGTTGATGGATTATGAACATAGGCATAGGGATTCTCACCGCCCATTAGCCCAATCGGATCAGGCGTCAGATACTGCCCCGCCACTGGCGAGTAATACCGGAACCGGTTGTAGACTAACCCGCTCTCTTCATCCAGCCACTGCCCGGCGAATTGTAGCCCCGGATTCAGCTCGGCATTTTCCCCCAACACCCCCAGACGCAGCCCGTACAGGCTCTGCGGCGGCTGGCGCCAGACCCGGTGCCCCGCGGCATCAAACAACGCCAGCGGCTCCCCGGTCGGTGCGCACACCGCATACTGCATCTGCACCTCTCCGGCCAGCAGCTCATGCCGGTTTTCCGGGTTCAGGCTAAAGAACTGCACCTGCTGGGCCAGCAACTGCCAGCCATCAAAAACGAGGTGGCGGATACAGTGCAAGCGGTTGTGCTGGTATTCGCGGATTTCCGCCGGCACGTCCCCGTCCCACAAATACGTGGTGCGCAGGCCTGCCCGTTCGCACGCTTTCTCCGTGCGCCGCCCGAAGGCATCATAACGATACTCCCACTGCTGGCCGCCCGGCGTCTGCACCCCAATCAGCTGGTTCTGGCTGTTCCAGCGGAACCTGGTCAGCTGCGGGCGGTGGCCTGCCTGCCACAGCTGCAGGGCGGTCATCCGCCCGGCATCATCATACTCAAACAGATGCTGACCCAGCTGGCGTAACCGGTGGCCTTTCTGGTACAGCCGTTCCCCATCAATCTCATTGAGGCCATCCTCAGACGAGTCCGGGTGCGGTCATACTTTTTTACGTGATTTTTCCTTTCAATATCATGCTATTAAAGTTCAGTTTTTACCGGTTCCGCTAACCACAGCGAACCCAAAACGCCAATGTGCACTTTCAGGATTTTCGGCAACGGCTGAACGCTGACCAGCTTGTCTGGGCGGCGGGCAGCCGTTCTGCGGGTGCGGGCGGCACAGAGCCTGCCAGCGGCGCCCTGCGACGCTCTGGCGCACCGATGTTGCTGATTGAGTACGATTTTGCATGACGACGCTTTATTCAAGGGAAGCCCCCTGCGGGGGCTGCACGGGGCGGAGATGGCGAGCACGGGAACGGGCAAGAAGCGTAGTGACTGCGAGCCGGGCGCAGTAAGTCGCAGCGGGGTTGGAGCGGGGGAGGTAAAACAGCGGGGGCCACAGGCCGACCTGCCTACAGGGTTGTTGGCCGGACGATGGCACGGCAGCTAAAGAAGAACACCGATTTTTGCCGAGGACGGGCGCCGGTGCTGACAGCAGAAGGCGCAGCCTTGTGCGCCACACCCAGCGATGCCGAACAGCGGGGGCGCAGACATAATGTTAATTATACGCTGCGAGCCGCTCACCGATGCCGTGGACTGGCTGCGGAGGGGCTGCCCGGTGAGTGGCGTATAATTCCCCCACATTATGTTGAATGGGCTTTGGACGGCCTGCACTGACTGATTGGGGACACCGATGGACAGGCCGACCATTGCCCATTTACCCCCGCAGGCACTGAGGCCAACGGGCAGTCCGGCCACGGTCTGCCCCTTCACCTAACCCTGCCCAGCTTAACGGGGATTATCGGGCTGTCCGGTGCGCCGGGGTTTCGGGTTGCTATCCGGGGTTTTCGTGTCAGTCCCCGATTGCCCGTACTCTGCCTGCTCTGCCGGATGCGTCTGCTGGTGCACTGTCTTTAAGTGCCCGATAGCCACCCGGGTATAAATTTGGGTGGTTTCCAGCCGTTCATGCCCCAGTATCGCCTGGATGTGCCGGGTGTCGGCCCCGTTGTCCAGCATTTGGGTCGCCATCGAATGGCGGAACAGGTGACAGGCACCGGGTTTGTCGAGCTGCGCCTGTTCACGGATAGCCTTGCCGACCAGTTGGCTTAAGTAATCACGTGACAGGCCGCGTCCCCGGTCGGAGATAAACAGGTAACCACTGTCCCGGTGCGCCGCCAGTCGCGGGCGGACCTGCGCCAGATACCGGGTGAGCCAGTCCAGCGCCCGGCGGCCGATGGGCACCACCCGGTCTTTCTGCCCCTTGCCCTGACGCACACAGAGCACCCCGCGCCCGCGGTCAATGTCGCCCGTGCGCAGATTCGCCAGTTCCATCCGGCGGATGCCGCTGCTCCAGAGTACTTCCAGCATCACCCGGTTGCGAAAGCCGTGCAACGTCCCGCAGTCCAGACTGTCGAGCACCTGCCCGATTTCAGCCACATTCATCACCTGAGCGGGCAAGCGCTTTTCTTTTTTCGGCAGCACGAGCTGGTCAGCGGGATTGTACAAAATCTGGTGGCGGTGCAGCAGCGCGCGGAACCACAACCGCAGAGCATTGAGCCGTTCACGCTGACCGTTGTTGCGGTAAGGCTGCCCGTCCGCCTTGCGGTAAGCGCGAAGATAACGCTGCCAGCTTTCCAGCACCGACAGCGAGACCTGCGGAGCAGTGCAGACAGCCCGTTGTTCGCACCAGTCCACGAACGGCACCAGATAGGCCCGGTAGGCCAGCCGGGTCTGCGGGCTTTTGCCCTGTGCGGTCAGCGTGTCCAGCCAGTTATCCAGTTGCTGGCGTAAGGTCATTACTGTGAAGTCATGCGTGTTTGGCATCAGACAGCTCCTTGTATTTTTTTGCGTTAACGTGAAGCAGTAGCAGTACGGTGTGATTTTATTTTCTTACGTTGCTGGAACAGTGATTTTTCGTTTAGCCAGACTTGCGGGCGGTTAACCCTGTCTGGCTGTGGCTTTAGGGCTATTTTGCTTACCCAGACTTAGCCAAGACTTGGGGCAGACTTGGCACAGACTTGCGTTCGTGCTGCCCAGACTTGCGATAATCATACGGGGACGATCAGGCCGCTTAAGTGAGCACTGTCGCCGTCACCGTCCCAGAGCAGTTCGTATTGCAACAGGTGCCCGCGACTGCCGCCGTGGATCAGCAGATACTCCATGTCACTTAAACGCTGGCAATGCAGCTTAAGCTGGCTGTCGCTCCAGTTCGTGTAAGCCCGGATATCCCGCCGGGTAAAGCGAACTTCCCGTAATGTCTGCTGCCCGGTCGCTGCCATGTCATTCGCCATCTGCTGGATCAGCAATAACAGTTTGCGGGTCTGCGGCGGCATCTCGTCCAGCGTCCGGCCCAGGATTTCATGGGCGAGCTGGTTCGCCAGCCGGATATCGGCTTTCGTGACTTCGATATAGTCCAGTGTCTTACCGCGATGTTCGGCGGTTTTGATGTCCCGCTGGTACTGGTGCAACAGGGCAATGCTCTGGATTAAGGTCAGGTATTTCATGTGGTCACGACGGGTACGGGTTTTGTCTGACATAAAAGTCAGTTGCGAGGCATACGGATTGACCACATTCAGCGGACGCAATAACCGCTGGGCATTCTGGTGCAGTTCGGTCAGATAGTCCCGCTCATTCTCAGCCAGTAAGCCTTCGAGCGTTTGCTTGTGGCGCTGCAACGCATGGATCGCTTCGGTTTGTTCGCGGGATTCATTGACCGTCAACACCAGACAGCGGTTCAGCAGCTCTTCATCCACATCAATGGCGGTGGTGGTTAACATCAGCATCACCGGGCCTTTCACCGTGTAGCTTTTGGTGACCAGCGTGCCAGTCGTCTCATCCTTGCCCGTGCTCGCCATCGTTAATTCGCCATCACTTTGCAACAGCTTCAACGCATACGCAGCCTGTCGCACCCCCTCTTCTTCGGCAATGGCGAGGATTTTATGCTGGAGATTGGTTTCACCGAGGTAAAACAGACTCTGCCCGGTCATGGCGCTGTACTGGATACGTTCTTCTTCGGGGATCAGATTCAAGACGGCATCCATCAGACTGCTCTTGCCTGCGGCGCTGCTGCTCTGGATCAGGACGGCTAAGGGTTTAGGTAACTTGCGGCTCACGGCGGCCAGATACCCCGCTAACAGATTGGTTGATTCACCGACCACACCACAGGCGGCTAAATCAGCGGTGATACGCCCAACCAACGCCGGATCTTGCAGCAAGGCCAGTGCTGCCTCCCGTTCAGCTTCATTCAGTTCAGGTTGCACCGCTGCCGGGTTCGCCGCCTGCGGCTGCCACTGCTCCACGGCCAGCAACACCTGCCCCAATGCCCGCCGGATATCCCCCTCCGCCAGTCCCAGCTCGGTCGCCGCCTGCCTCGCATAACTGTGCCGGCTGCGGGCACTCCTCAGATCAACGCCATCCGCGAACAGCACCCCGCTTTGCCTGTCCAGCACCTGCGCATTGAGTTTCATGGTGGCGGCACCGGCTTTGATTGCGCCCATGCCTCGCAGACACCATTGCAGTGTGCCGACCGAGATCAACAGCTCGCCATTGTCACCGGGTTCACAGACCACCCCCGGTGTGGTGTTGAGCGCGGGTTCAGCCACTAAAGAAGCGGGGTCGGGATCAATCGCAACGCGGTCGGCCACCTCCTGCATCGGCACGGCACTGTCAAGCAGCAGGCCGAAGGCGGCTTCCG
Organism: Xenorhabdus japonica; assembly: GCF_900115195.1. Taxonomy (GTDB): domain Bacteria; phylum Pseudomonadota; class Gammaproteobacteria; order Enterobacterales; family Enterobacteriaceae; genus Xenorhabdus; species Xenorhabdus japonica. Next base: position 40,542 of record NZ_FOVO01000026.1, on the reverse strand, counting down.
GCTCGGCGACCTGACACAGATAACCGTTGGCATCCATTTCCGGCGGGAACATCACGCGCAGCGGGGTGATCCCTCTGGCGGCCAGTGCGGCCGCCAGTTTCACCGCCGCCACATTACCGGCGCTGTCATTGTCGAACGCGATCAGTACCTGCTTAATCCCGTAGTGCGCAAAAGCCTGCCAGTGCTCAGCCGTGACGCCATTGACCCCATAAGCGGTGGTGACATGGCGATGTCCGGCGACCCAGAACGACAGCGCATCGATCAGCGATTCACACAGGATCAGGCTTTTCGAGGCCACCAGTGCAGCTTCATTCCAGACGCCGTGGTGTGCCCCCGGCAGGTAAATATGCTTCGGCGTCCCGGCCCGCAAGCGGTCAATGATTTTGCGGCCATACATTTCCTGCACCTGACCATTGAGACCGATCACCGGAATGACCAGCGAGCCGCTGAAGTGTTCATGGCCGCTCTCACGCAACACTCCGGCGGCCTGCAGCTGGGCACGGATCTCGGCACCGGCTTTCAGTTGTCGGGCGGGCAAGCGATACCCCAGTGTCCGGTTGGCAAAGCCCAGCTTAAACTGCGCCACTAATTCAGGATGGTTCAGCCGCCGCTTGATCAGATAGGCCTGTGCTTCCGGCGCATTCAGCAAGGTCTGGTGATAGAACTCCGTCACCCGTAACAACAGCGCCTGTTGCCCGACCACATCGCTCATCAGTTCCGACGAGTCAACCAGCGGCTCGACCGCCGGATTGCGGCCGAGCATCGCGCGCAACCGTTCACAGGCATGGCGCAGACTTAAATTCTCCGTTTTCATCACCCAGTCCAGCACTGATCCGCCCGCATCGCAGCCAAAGCAGTGATAGAGATTTTTCGACGGCGTGATCACCATCGACGGCGTTTTCTCCTGATGGAACGGGCACAGCACGATCCTGTCTTTGCCGCGTTTAATCACCTGCCGCCCCTGCTGCTCAAGGACGGCCACTAAAGGAACTGCTGCTTTCAGGTGCTGCAATTCTGCTTCGGGAATGCGAGCCATATCTTTAGTTCCCTCAAAACCTTGTCAAGACCATTTATATGTTTTATTATGGCACATATACATGTACCATCGTCAAGCGGTTATTTTTTTGGGGGTAGAATCATGAGTCATTCGATTTACTGGTGTTTACCTATGCCTTTATCTGAAAGACTCATTGCGTTACGCAAACAACGCAGCCTGTCCCAACAGGCAATGGCGGATGCGATTGGCATACATGCTAATAGCTGGAAGAAGTACGAAACAGGGCAGGCACAGCCTTCCCTTGAGGTATTGAAGAAGATTGCAACATCGTTGAATGTCAGCACGGATTTTTTGTTATTTGATACACATGAACGTGTGCCAACTGGTGAGCTGTCATTGCAGTTTGAAGCCATCAGTCAGCTTCCAGAAGATGAGCAAGGTATTGTGCGGGAAGTACTGGAAAGCCTGATTATCAAGTATCAATCACGGCGCTGGGATTCAGCAAGGCAGGCCGCTAAGAAGAAAGAGTAAGTTATAAAATGATCGCAGATTGTCAGTGCGTCAACACTGGCAATCTGCTCACCACAACCAACTGATATGGAGTTGAATATGGCTAAGGCGCATTCTAAGCAAAACCGGGCGGTAAATAAAGCCGCCAAAACAGAACGTTATTACACGGTGGGATACGTGCCGCAAAATGACAAGGCCAGTGCCCCGCCTGCGATCCACCTGAAAGGCCAGTGGCTTAAGGCAGCAGGGTTTGATATTGGCGATACACTCACCGTCAAGATTATGAACGGCTGTTTAGTGCTGATCCCTGACAGCGATGATACATGCACTATCAAGCAACAGTACCGACGCCAGCAAGATCAGCTCAGTGAGATTAAGCTGCGGATGCGGGAGTTGATTGGGGATTATCAGGCGGGATAATTAAAATAGAATGAGAGGAAATGTTCCCCTCTCATTTTTTTAATTAAAGCTCGACATATTTAGGCCATCAAGAATTAAATTTTTCCTGATTTATGGGAATAAAATTAATCTAAATCCTCCAGATCATCCAACCCCAAAAGCCTATATTTCTCTGTCATGTCAATATCTTTAGCATTAATCCAATCAATTCGTTCCGATGGTTCCAAAGGATTCTTTGCAAAGTCTTCTATTGCTAAAAATGCTTTCTCCGGTGGGATACAAGCACCGACAAAGATAAGGTCAAGCTGACCATCCAGATCAATTAATTGATCCATTTTATCTTTATCTCCCAGAGAGTAAAATCCTGAACTACCATGGCTATAAAGTAGAGAAAAAGTTCCTTGCTCAGAGTGATGAGAAAAAAATAAAGTAGATATTATTTTTCTATTTTCAGAAAAATAACGACTGGCTAGAGTTGTATGAGACTTAGTCCAAATATATTTATTTTCTGAATAGGACATAAAAAAATCTCTATATTTTTCTAGGATAAAATTTTCAGAAACAGTTCCATCTGGATAGCTAAATTCAAAATAATACATCTTAATTCTCCTTATGCATCAGAATATCAATGGATTAGAAACGCCTTTATTATATACAACCAGTTTCTCAATCCCCATTGATTCTCTTAGCAGTGGTAAATAGTTCTTACAAAAATCGCATGTCGGGCGGTCAACAAACATCGTGACTTCTTTTGGCATCTTTCCGCCACTTTTTGTTATTCGTTCATAAGCTCGGACTAATGCAAGCCCTTCAGCGTCTGCGGCAGCTTTTGAAATTGTTGATGGTTCTACACCAGTACTCTTGTATATTTTTCTAAACCACTCTTTACGCTTAGCTGCGTACTCCAACCCTGGAATAGCTTGCCTATTCATACCAAAGAATTTACGGTTTCCTATGGAAACAAAAGCAACAGTTTGTAATCCATCATTAGGAGCAGGGACTCTGTTGCCAAGAACTGGCAATCGGGTTCTAGATCTAAACCTATCAATTTGTTCCCAAGGACATCCTGCCAGTCCCATTGGATCAACCCATGTTGATGGATTATGAACATAGGCATAGGGATTCTCACCGCCCATTAGCCCAATCGGATCAGGCGTCAGATACTGCCCCGCCACTGGCGAGTAATACCGGAACCGGTTGTAGACTAACCCGCTCTCTTCATCCAGCCACTGCCCGGCGAATTGTAGCCCCGGATTCAGCTCGGCATTTTCCCCCAACACCCCCAGACGCAGCCCGTACAGGCTCTGCGGCGGCTGGCGCCAGACCCGGTGCCCCGCGGCATCAAACAACGCCAGCGGCTCCCCGGTCGGTGCGCACACCGCATACTGCATCTGCACCTCTCCGGCCAGCAGCTCATGCCGGTTTTCCGGGTTCAGGCTAAAGAACTGCACCTGCTGGGCCAGCAACTGCCAGCCATCAAAAACGAGGTGGCGGATACAGTGCAAGCGGTTGTGCTGGTATTCGCGGATTTCCGCCGGCACGTCCCCGTCCCACAAATACGTGGTGCGCAGGCCTGCCCGTTCGCACGCTTTCTCCGTGCGCCGCCCGAAGGCATCATAACGATACTCCCACTGCTGGCCGCCCGGCGTCTGCACCCCAATCAGCTGGTTCTGGCTGTTCCAGCGGAACCTGGTCAGCTGCGGGCGGTGGCCTGCCTGCCACAGCTGCAGGGCGGTCATCCGCCCGGCATCATCATACTCAAACAGATGCTGACCCAGCTGGCGTAACCGGTGGCCTTTCTGGTACAGCCGTTCCCCATCAATCTCATTGAGGCCATCAAAACGGCGGGACGGGTAACCGGACGCATCATACTGATAATGCTCCCGCAAACGTTCACCATCACTGACTGAGATCACTTGTCCATTGCCATTAACCACATAACGCAGCCATTGCCGTTCGTCATTAGCTGCCACCAGATTGAGCGCGGCGTCGTAACGGTATTCCCTGTCCAATCCTGCCAGTGTCGGTTGCGGAATATCCGCGACTTCATAGGCTTCAAAGAATTCGGTGTTGCGTCCGGCACGTTGTGCGGTCAACTGCCCCATCAGGGAATGTTCCTGGCGCAGGATGAAGCCTTTATCCGACTGACGATGCCATTCGTGTCCGTCTTCATCCCGCTCAAGAGTAAGTGTATGTTCGTTATTGAAACTGAATCGACACAACTCGCCGACTTTGTTGGCTTCGGTTTTCACCTGCCAGCGCTGGCCTGTCACCGGACGATATGTGCTTTCAACGATTGCGCTGTTGGGGTAATCACGCTGGATATCACCGTGAGTCTGCGTTTCTTTCACGATGCGATCCTGGTCATCGTATTCAAACGTCAGCGGCGTACTGTTAGGAGCAATCACTTCCAGCAATCGCCCTAGAATATCGTAACGGTAAGTGGTGGTGCCTTCGGGCGTGTGCATTGCGGTCATACGACTGGCTGCATCGTACTCAAAACGCGTGATCGTATTCAGCGCATCCCGTTTCTCAATGCAGTGGCCATTGCCATCATACGCATAGTGCCACTGTGTTCCGGCATAGTCGGTTTCGGTAACCACCCGTCCGTCGGCATCCAGAGTATAGCGATAGCTTTCTCCCTGTGGGTTAGTGACCTCCAGCAGTTGCAGGCTGTCAAGGTCATAGTGGTACTGCCAGCGGTGACCCTCGCCATCCATCCGTCCCACGGGTAAGTCAAACGGCCCGTATTCGATATGCCATTTCACGCCGCGGGCATCAGTCCACTCGGTCAGATTGCCGTGGCGGTCATGACGAAAACTTTCCAGACTGTTGTTAGGGCGGTTACTTAAAGATACCCGATGATGACGGTCATAATCCCATAACCACAGTGCCCCGCCGCCTGAAGCAAGCCGTTGCAACCGGTCATGGCTGTCGTAACCCAGCCGCAAGCTGCGATTCTCTTCATCAAAGAGCTGAGTCAACCGCTGATGCTCGTCATATTTCCACGTTCGTTTGTGCCCCTCGTCGTCTTCGGCAGCGATAACCAATCCAAATTCATTGCGGGTCAGGGTGGTCTTGCTGCCATCGGGCGCAATAAAGCATTCTGGGTTGCCTTTGTCATCATATTGCTGCCACCAGACACGGCCAAGCGGGTCAGTCATACTGATAAGCTGGTCAACCTCATCATAGTGATATTTCCATGTGGCTCCAGCTGCATCGGTAAACGCTGTTACCAGCCCCGTATCCGCCAGATAAGCCAGCGTCAGCACCTGCCCTTCCGGCAAAATCTGTCGCCGCAAGTTTCCCCACTCATCATATTCATAACGGGTAATATGACCACACGGTGTCTCTACTTGGGTAACCTGCTGTTCTTCATTGTAATGCCAAGTGGTGGTATGTCCCTGTGGTGACGTTGAACGGGTGATACCCGATTCATAAGTCAGTTTAACAGGGTAAAAACCACCACTGCCCACACTGTCGGTACAGCGTCCCTGCACATCATAACGATAATCCACCGCCGTCTGGTCACCATCAGACCAGCGGCTAATCAAGCCCTGTTCGTTATAGTCATAGAATAAATGAAACTGCTGGAGACTGTCCGCATCTGCCAGCCAGCCATTGGTGTGGTAACCGTACCGTGCCATCACCTCATTCAGACCATTGTCGCTGCGACGAACTTCTGCTAGTAACCCATCCTCCCTATACAACAACACCAGTTCAGGGCCATCGCTGTGAGTGACATTCACTAACTTATAGGTGTCATTATAGTGAAAATGCACCGTATTCCCGTTGCGGTCACGGTGTTCAGTCAGCAGCCAGCGCAAGGCCCCCGTTGGCTCAGATTTCTCTGTCAGGACAGACAATGAAAAATATTTTCGAACCGGATTATTCCGTTCCGTCAGCACATAACCTTGTGTCTCACGGCTCAAGGTAAAATCAGGATGTTCTGGATTGACACTGTGGTCAACGCTCTCCGGCAAGGCAAAATACAGCGAGGCCCCTTCCGTAGTAAGAATTTCTATCCGGTCTCCAGTCGCTATCGCACATACCGAGAAGCTATCCGTCCAGTTTTCCCCTAACAATCCCCGTTGTCCTGGTGACCAACTGCGTATAAATTGCAGCGGTACCGTTTGTCCCAGTTCAATATCCGTGCGCTGGTCAAACAACGCACCGGTCGTGACATCAATCGGATCACCGGTAAAGAATTTTTTTGTGCTGGACCAATAACGCTTCAAGCCCTTGGTTTCCTTGAAGGCGATTTTGGTACAGTTCAGAGTCTTGCCCCGTATAACCTCCCCAACCTTTCTCGCGCCCTTAAGTGCGCCCCTCACCACAGCCTGCCGGCCTGTTTTAGTCAGCAGTTTTCCAATGCCTTTTGCCAGTCCCCGCGAGGGTGGTACTACAAATTCGACTGCAATCAACAAAGCACGCTGCCAGCCAGAAAACTCTTCCTCGATTTTCAGGTAAGTCCCCTGACCAGAACCAATGAAAACCGTGCTCGCGCCACCCTTGATGGTGGCACCGCAGACCAATTTGTCATCCACTCGCGCGGCTGGCTGGTCGTTGATAAAGACCGATTCACTACCCTGTGCGATCAATGGCGGCGGATGTTTGCTGCACGCGGCTAAGTCAACGGTAGCCCGAGCAGCCGGTTTACCCTCAATCTTCACGTTGGATGAACCTGACGTTATCGTACCATCAGGTGAACCGAAGCTGTTCACCATGTTCGTCACCGCCGAGCTGACATCACTGATAAGCCCACCCAATGCCAGAGTTCCCGCAGTGCCAAGTGCCAGTACTGCCGCTGTCGCCAGCCCGCCCGTGCCCACGACCAGTGCGGATGCAGCAGCAAAAACGGCGGCCCCAATCAATGCGCCGGCAATGGCACCCGCCAGTGCGCCCAGAAAACTGGAATGCTGGATTGGATCCCCTTCGCGGGCTGCTGCCGGACCTCTTGGCAGAGAAGGTGACATCACTTTCATTCCCGCGTGAGTCGCACCCACGCGGGCAATCCTCGTTACAATTTCATCACTCAGTCCCATATTGGCCTCCCATCATACGGCCTGAAAACTGGTCACCACTGCCAACAGAGCATCACGTTGTCCCGCATCAAACGGCTTTGGTGAAGTCAGGTTAAAAGCCAGCAATTGGCTGCCCCGAATTTGCAACACCACAGTCTGGTGCATTTCACCTTCCGGACTTTGCCATTGGTAATCCAAACGCCATGCCACCTCACCACTGAGCGTCATTTCCAGACGTTGATGCTCCAGATAACCCGGTAAGTGGGTACGAAATTGTTCTAATGTCTGTTCGTAATAGGCTGCTGTATCGGTACCCAAAGGTACGGGTGTACGGTTAATCACCAGATTGACTCCACTGTCATCCGGTAGCACGAAGACGTGCATGGATTCATCACGCCAGTTTGCCGGGACAGTCAAGGTACCTTCGTTCATCTGGTAAGGGTGTGCGCTCATGGTGTTTCCTTTTCGTTCTTTTCAACGTATTCAGTTCATTAGTTTTATTCAGCCCGGGCATAATAAGATTTCTCTGGCTGACTTCGCTTTGTTATCGGCCTGCTTGCCAGTATGAGTGAGATCAGTTCAGCATGATTACCTTCTGACCATTGATAATCACAGAGACCCCAGTGATATGGATGTTCCCTTCCTTGTCTATCGAAATGCTGCCTTTGGTATTGCTGATGCTGATACTGTCTTCAACCGACTGGATGGTGATTTCGCCCTTAGCACTGAGCGCACTTGTTTTCTCCACCGTTATCTGCCGTTCACCAATACTACTCACTTCCTTGCCAATCACTTCCTTATGCCGCTCCTCACGCACAGTAATCACTTGATTGTGACCGACGCTTTCTGTGTGGTCGTGTAACACGCGGGTAGTGCGATCATTGAGAACTGTTGTTTCCATATCCTTCTGCGCACGCATTGACAGCTTTTCACTGCCTTTCGAGTCCTCAAACAGCAATTCGTTATATCCCTCTCCCTTATGGGTCTTGGAGCGGAACGCCATTTGGGTTTTGCTGCCCGGCAGGGTACCCGGCGGAATGTTGCTGGCGTGATAGGTACGGCCGGTGACGATAGGCTGGTCCGGGTCGCCGTGCAGGAAGTCCACCACCACTTCCTGACCGATACGCGGGATGGCGAGCATGCCCCAGCCTTGGCCGGCCCACGGTTGGGTCACCCGTATCCAGCAGGAGCTGTGGTCGTCGCTGCGCCCATAGCGATCCCACGGGAACTGAAGGCGGATGCGGCCGTATTGGTCACAGAAGATTTCCTCCCCCGCCGGGCCGACGACTTTGGCGATTTGCGGGCCGTCAATGGTGGGTTTCGGCGGCGGGGTCGGGCGCCAGCTCTGGTTATGGCGGATAAAGCTGAAATGGCTGTGCAGCGTGGTGCCGCTATCGCCGGACGCGGTTTCCCATGCCTGTGGCTGGCTGCCGGTGTGGCTCGCGCCCACTACCTGCCACGGCTGGTTAAGGTCAGGACGCGGGTGATGGGTCAGAGTGAACAACCGACCCGGTTGCACGGCGATGGCGTGACCGCTGCCCTGTCCCATCACCGCGTTGTTGCGCAGGGCTTCGAGGCGGTAGCGGGTAAAGGCTTCCCCGTGGGCTTCGTCCTTAAAGCGCCCCGGGTAGTCGTAGTGCTCGTAGTACATCTCTTGCAGAGTTTCTTCCTTCATCTGCGCGCGGAATTCCGCCGCCCAGGCCGGATTTTTGAAGGTGTAATCCTTAAGCTCTACCTGTGCCGGACGTACCTGCGCACTGCATGTCAGGCTGTCCACGGAAGGTTCGCCCAATGTGCTGGCGTCCCCCGGCTGATACGGAACAACAATGCCCGTCGGAACGGAGCCGGCATCATCGGCAAACACCAGCGTGTTACGCCCGCTGCCACATTCAAAGAAATAGAAGATACCCTCTTCGGCGGTCAGCCGTTGCAGGAACACAAAGTCGCTTTCCTGATACTGGACGCAGAATTCCCGTTCAGGATGCGGATGGCGCAGGCTGAACACCACGTCACGGATGCCGTGCTCTTTCAGGATGGTGGTGACAATCGTGGCGATATCCTGCTGCTGGAAGATGCGTGAGTTCTGGCGCAGAGTCGTGCGCCACAGGTCAGGGCAGATAGTCATCTGGTAGGTGGTCTGGTGCAACCCGGTGTTACCTTGCTCGAAGCGGGCGACCATGCCGGTGATGCTGCGCTGCTCAACCCCTTCCTGTAGGATGGTCAGGGTGGCGGTACGATCCAGTACCGCCGGAAAATCGATGGCCGGGTCGGCACTGGCCAGCCCCACATTCAGGTGGAACGGCTGGGAAAAGCCTTCCGTCAGGGTGAAATCGGTGACGACAAAGGTCTGCGGTGGCAAACCACCTGCCGTCAGGGTAAATTGCAGTCCGCTCGGTGTACTGCCACCGCCCCCACCACCCAACATACTGACGGCCTGCTGTCCCTGCTGGACAAGTGACTGCCCTTTCTGAAGTTTCGCAATGCTCTTTTTCACTGACATGAGGTGTCTCCCTGATTAATGCCCACCGTCAAGGGTGACGGTTTGTTGATGATCTTTGGCCTGGCGTTCGGTTTCGTTTTTGTTCTGGTTTTCTGTCGCCTGTCGCAGCCGGTCATAACGGCCAAGCAGGGCGTTAAAACGTTCATCAATATTTTTCAGCAATACCGATGGTACCGTGTCCCCTTTTGCTGCATAGATGCCCAGCTGGCGCAGCAGTTCTTCCAGTGGGACTTCACTGCCGTGGCTGCGCTGGATGTCATAGATGGCGGTTTTCAGGTAGGACAGTGTGAAACTACCACGGGTACGCTCCTGCAACAGAATTTTGTCCGCCAGTTGCTGAAGTTGGTCGCGGGTCGCATTCCAGCTGCCTTTTAAGGGCACGCTGTCAATACGGGCGGTCATCTCCTGCTCCCACTGACGGGTGATATTCCGCTGATCCGGTGACGTGGGCCAACGTTGCTCTGCCGTTCCGGTTACCGTACGGGCGTTTTCCCACGTAGCCAGTGGCGATGCTTCCGCCAACCGATCCAACTGGTTCTGATAGCGTTCCAGTTCGGGCTGGTACAGCCACGCCAGCCGGGCTCCCGCCGGTTGGTCGGTGATGGCGTTGAGTTTTTGTTGCAACGGCTTGTAGAACAACAACCAGCTCCCCACCAACACCAACCCACCCAACAGGGCACCGAGGCCAAAACCCTGCCACGCACTTAACCCCTTCGGCGGTTGTTCGGGAAACTGTACCCTTACCCTCTGTTGGTTATTATCGGTCGCTGGTTGAGGATCATGACGAGGTAGCGGAGGCGGCGGTGGCATATCCGGCTCCGTCTCTGACTGGGAGAGATAAACCAGCGGCGGCATCTGCACCGACTGCGATGCCGGTTTGGCGGCCTGTCGTGGCTTTTCCAGTTTTTTCGCTGCGTTCTGGAAGAACCACAACAGATTTTCCACGCGCGGCAGGCGTTTCAGGTCGGATTGCTGTAACCGGTCGATAATCAGTTGAAGTGCCCGTTCGGCACGGTAAATCATCCGCAGGTCACTGGCGGCAAAATCTTGTTGGCGCAGTACACTGCCGGTGCGGGAATAGAACCATTCCAGCAAGTCAGTACGCACTTGCGGCTGGGGCGGCCACAGGGCATCCCATTCACTGACGATAACTCCCGCCAGCAGTTCACAGCCCTCGGTGAACCCTGCCAGTCCGTTCAATTGCATGCGTGCCAATGTGTAGTAGATCGCCGTCTGTAAATCGACGCCGTTGGTTTTGAATATCGTCAGGGACAGGGATTCCACCAGCGGCCAGTTCACTTCCGGTTGCGCCGGGTGGCTGGTTTTGTTGATTTCATCGCGGATAACGGCAAATTCCGGCAGGTTCAGCGGACTGCCGCCCGCCCGGATGATAAGATTTTCAGGGTGCCCGCTCATATCTGGCTTTTCTCCTTAAAAAAACCCCCGCCCGAAGGCAAGGGGTGGTTAATTGAGGTACTTTCCTTCAATAGAAGGTCTTCATATCAATAAAGGGTGTCCGGCAGTTTGAACTGACTGAACAGTCCGCCCGCAAATGGGTTGTCCGATTCATCCATATAGATGCGGTAGGTCACCTCACCGCCATCGACATTGAAACGTACGTCAAAGAAGCCCGGCTGGATGTTGGTCAGTTTGCCGCTGTTAATCAGCCGCAACTGTGCCCACGGGCCGCTAAAGCTGGTGGAACGCGGTGCCTGATTACTTTTCGCCGGCATCAGGGTCAGTTTGCTTTCTGTGCCTGTACGCATTGAGTTTGGCCAGATCAAACGTGCTACGTTGCTGCGTCCGTGGGAGTAATCCACCAGCTGACCATCAAGGTTCAGCAAGGCACGGCGTTTATTGCCGGTCAGGCTCATCGGTTCGATGGCGAACTGGGCACCGAGGCCGTTTTGTGGTGTAAAGAAGGTGGTGCGAATGCGGTTCGCCACTTCCAACTGTTTCATCACGTCCGGACGGATCAACATCTTGCCGTCAGTGCCTATGGTCAGGTTATTTGCCACAAACGGTTTCAGGCTCTGCTGATAGAAGGCATCCAGTGTCCCACCCGGCCGGAAGAAGCGGTCAAACTCGCTCAATGGCACTTCTTCACGGACATTAGGGTTGAATGGGTAGCGGCCCGCCAGATAGGTTTTGTACTGTTTGACTACGGTGTCTTGCCATTCCACTTCCAGTGAACGCACGGCTTCCATCATCACAACGCGCCACGCCTGCTCAGCCAGGTCACCAATCCAACGGTTCAGCGGCTCTGGCAGGTTTTTCGCCATCTGCTGCACTTCAAAAATGGCATCACTGTTATTCTTGTCCAGACGCATCTGTACTGCTTGCAGTGCGGCCTTACCCGGCACAGGCGAGTTCTGGATCGCCAGCAGGTAACGGTGCAACGCCATCAGTTTCTGGTAGACGCTTTGCAGCGTGCTGCCCTTGTCACCGTGTTCAATCAGTACGCCGGTTTCAGCTGCAAAGCCATGGCTGATCCTGTTCAACAGTTTGTAATCTTCTTTATCCAGCAACAGCCCTTTTTCCTTGCTGCTCAGCGAACTGTTTATCATCGGCGGATTAGTGTTATCACTCAGGATTTGCAACGCTCGCTTAATAGGCTGCTCACCACTGATCACCTGTTCGATGGCACTGATAGCCTGCGGCAGATCATCAAAGTCACGCACTTCGAGGTTGTTCATCGCCGCCCGCCATGTTGCGGTGTATTCTGCTTGGTACAGTTCGGTGATTTCATCCTTGATCATATTCTGATCTGCTTGACTATAATCGTCGTGACTCTTGTTTTTGTCGTTATTCTGTGACGCTCCCACCTCGCTGTGTTTCTCTTTGTTACTCTGTTCTATATTCAACACCCAACTGTCCATTGCGGTTAGTTCCACCAACTGCTCGCCTTGCTGGACAAAGTAGTCCATCAAACCGTGACGGGTCAGGAACTGCGGAACAACCAGCCGTTTTTCGTTGCTGACAACAAACACGCTGTCAAAGCTTGGGCCAATCTGATCACGCAGATTGATCGGTGCTGCCAACGCATCCTGTGCTTTGATACGCAGGTTCTGGTATACCCGTTGCTTGACGGAAAGTGTTTTCAGCTCCTGCTGGGCTTGATGGATTGGCTTAACAAACGGCGCAAAGCGATCGATGGCATCTTGTTCGCCTTTATCACGTTTTTCTTTCCAGTCGGTACTATCCAGGGCGTAATCCAGATGGGTCAGTAACGAATCCTGAACACCACGCTGACCCATGAACTCCTTGCTCCAACGCTCACGCATATACTGTGTTACCAGTCCGTTGTTACGCTTGCTTTTATCTTCCATCATGCGCATCACACGCAGGATCTCGAGTTTTTCCTCACTGCCCGCCTTTGCCTGATTCAGGTCATCCAGCAACCCCTGCATTAGGGACGGCAGGAAACGCTGCTCCAACAATTTCAGGTAGGTTTTTGCCACATACGGACCGACGCGATCGCCTTGATACAGTGCCATATCCGTCAGGAAGGATTTGTTATCGTGATAGTTACCGTAAGCCAGTGTCGCGTCACGAATCGGGTTCATCAGCGGCAGCTGGAGATTGCCATAGTGGTCATCACCTTTCGGTGGCGGGACAGACAGGAAGTTTTTCACCTGTGCCAATACTTCTTCACCTGCCCGATAGTTTTTCTGGTAGAAATAATGCCAACCGCCCCACATCGCCATGATGACCAATGCACTGATGGTGGAGAAGGTATACAACTGGCGGCGGTTCCGGCTCAGCCAGATGCGGTTTTCAGCCGCCAGATTCGGCTCTGCCAGCAAGACATTTTCAAACAGAGAGTGAGTGAAGTACGGCAGCGTGTCGCCCGCCGGCCAGGTTGGGAACGCCTGAGAGCCCAAATGGTACTGAGCCGAAGCAGATTGGGTGAACAGGTCATCCATCTGCCCCACCTGATGCGCCGACGTCAAATAAACGCCACGCAGGGTCGAACGTTGATGTTCGTCGTTATACAGAATATCTTCCAGCATCTGGACAATGTAGCTGTACAAGCCCTGAACCTGACGGGTGAAACTGAACAGGGCGCTGCGCTGGTTGGCATCCACATTGTTCAGCATCATGTCCGGCATCGCCGTATTCAGGTTGTTCATCCACTGTTTCCAGAACTGCTCCAGTTCACTGTGCCATGCTTTCTCATCGCGGTTATTGAGACTGAATGTCACACCCAAAATCTGGTCGCGCAGTTTGCGATCCAGTGATTGGTACATCGGCTCAAAGCCGTGCAGCAAGTCGATTTTGGTCATCACCAGATAGAGCGGCAACTGGCTGTGGAAGGTCAGGCGAATGTCTTGCAGACGCTGGTGGATCTCCCTCACATAACGTTCGCGCTGTTCGCGATTATCGGTCAGCAGGCGCAGGGTATCCACGGTCAGAATAATCCCGTTGAGTGGCTGGCGCTGGCGGTTTTCAGTCAGCCAGTTCAGCAATGATTCCCACAGACGGCTGTTGATTTGTGGTTTATCGCTGTTAAGTGGGACTGGCTGGTCAATCAACTGACCTTTCGGATCGATGATGACCGCTTTTTCTCCCAACCAGCAACGCAACATCAGGGGCAATTCTCCGTCCTGACGCAAATATTCCGGTGCCGCGATCTCGGATAGCTTATAACCTTCCTTTATCAGTGAGGTTTTACCGCTTTTCTGGCTACCGATGACCATGTACCACGGGCGCTCATACAGGTAATTATGGGTGTCCAGATGGCGTTGCAACTGGGATTTCCAATGGTCGAGGTAGCGATCTTGATGTTCAATATCTACCCGTACCGGATCAACTACTTTCAGTTCAACGTCAAGGTTAAGTTTTTCCAGTGTCCGCAAGCGACGCCACGCTTTCATGCCGATCCAGAACAACACCACCATGATGATGATGGCGGTTGCCAGCCAGCGTGCCGCGAGGCTTTCCAGCGGATAGTCGCTACGGACTTTCCATTCTGGCCCCCACCACCAGATTGCAATCAAGAGCAAGCAGGGGATAAGCGCCAGAATCAGCGTCATCAATGCCTTGAGGCGTGGCAGGGACTTAAACTTCGCCAGCGCCGGCAAGGCTGATTTCAATGGTGCCAAAGATGACAAAGAGGGCCATTTCATGGGTTAACGCTCCTGTTTGAAGCCGTATCCTTGAGAGGAGAAGGGAGTTTTTCAGCTAATTTTTCAGCCAATGAAGCCAACAGGCTCGGTTCCCATTGAGTAAGTTGCATGTGTTGCCCCGTGTGTAACAAATTCCGGTAATGCTGTTGGGCCAGCGCTGTCATGCCAGCTTCTGCAAGCAATTGAGCATTGAGCAGTTGACCATAGAATTGATCCCGTGGCTCAGTTAACTGTTGCTGATGTTCTTCCAGCATTTTCAGGGCTGCTTCCAACCCTTGTTGCTGGAAACATTGCCAGATAACCTCCTGATCAGCAGAAACGGAACCATTGCCCGTTGCCACTGGTTCAGGTGCGAGCCAGTCGAGAGTTTCAGGCGAAATAAACGGACTCATGTCAGAAAAACTTAAGGTTTTCAGTACGGGCAATCGTTCCAGAAAAGCACTCAGCTCATCGCGAATAGCCAACGAGACGTTTACGTAACCCAATTGCAATGCAGCTTGTGCGGCAATGGCATGACCATCCAGCCAGTAAGGGGCAAGCGTCAGGCTTTGCTCGATTTGTTGGAGCAATTTGTTGTCTGCCATCGGCAATCTTGCCAAATAGTCAGCAGTGCGATCTGCGGAAGCCGGTGCTAACGGGGTTTTACCTGTTGCGTTCGCCATCGGTGCGGTGGTGATGGTGTGCCATACCGCGTGGCGGCGCAGAGAATAACCCACTGACGATTCGGGATGCCGTTCACACAGCAAATCCGCGACGGTCATCAGGGTCTGCTTCCACGCCTTTTCGCTCGAGCTGTTGACGTCTACTTCTGGCATTGGTGCAGCTTCATAGCTCTGGGGCGCTTGCGCCAGAGATTCGGCTGTAGATGCTGATGCCACGGCTGGAGCTGGCTTTGTCTCCACGGGCACAGTTTCTGGCTGACGGTTATAACGAATGCGCAGTTGGTCAACTTCTTTGGCAAGATTAGGTTCATTGGCATGCCAGCATTGGGCGAGATGTGCAAATGCGCCTTGTGCATCATCCCGTTCGCTTTTGCTCGCCTGTTCAGTAAAACTGCCTTGAGATGACTCAAAACGCTTGAGTACTTGCTGTGCCAGTCGACGCTTTAACTGTAGCTTGGTTGGCCAGGCCTTTTCCCAGTAATTTTTGACATACTCGGTCAGTAGTTCCATAGCGAGGATCAACTCAGCAGAATTGCTGGCATGTTGCAATGTACGTAACAAATGCACCATCAGCCGGAAGTCCTTGCTCTTTTCGCTCAGCAGTTGCAAGGCCTGCCGCTGGATCTCTTCAACATCCAGCGAGCCATGTGACAGTGAGCCAAATTTGATCATCTCGCCGTCAATGTATTCCCATGCAGGTTCATTGTCTCCCAGCCCCTTGCCAATCTGTTCGTCGGACAGGGAGGCCAGCAGGGAGCCGAACCAATCGAATTGTGTTCTGATGTCCATGTCGATTACCAACGACAGGTAGCGCGTAATGGTTTCGCTGCCTGCTCCAACTGAGAAATGTTAAAGGTTATCTGGCTACCATTACTGCCCGTAATGTTCATCCGGTCGCTGTCCATTAGCCGCTTGATTTCCTCAATGCCCGGTAAGCCACGGCTGGATTCCCATAAGTAACCATGTTCCCGCACGAACCATTCAGTACGATACTCGGTTCTGTCTGTTGCCACGGTAACCGCCCCTGATTCCACGGGCTTAGGCAGTGCCACCTGCAAACGGGTGATACTGTCAATGCAACTCAGCATTAATACAGGACGCGGTGGAGGAACCCCAATCGCGGGCGTGGTCAGGATAATCGGTGCTGCGCCGTTCTCTCCCTGCGTCACCATGAAGCTGGTGGAGTAATCGGTGCGTTTCATCTCCTGTTCCATCGCTTTCCGCCATAAGGGCCCCATATTTTCGATAGGAATTTGTACAGTTTTGAACTGGAGGTTATTCAACGCCCTGTCATAGCATGCCAGCCGAATAAGAGGAGACGGCTCAAAGCGGCATTTATGCAGTTCATCTAAATTTTGCTCTTCCTTTACTACCGCGACTGCTTCCGTTGGTTTTACCGTTTCCGTGGTTTTTACCATTTCCGTTGGCTTTACCATCTCTGCAAGCTTGGGGTTCCCTGTCAATGAAGCGAGCAATGAACTGATAATTAAAATAATATTCATAATCTACACCCGTATTTAGCCAGTTTGTAAACCAACGTCCTCTGGGGAATTCCCAAACTTTGTGCAATCAATCTGGTGTCGTTGCCAAACTGACGCTGACGTTGAACCAACACGGCGCTTTCAAATTCTTCTATGGCCTTTGGCAGATTATCGATATGACTGTAATCCACGGAGATACTGCTGACCGCCGCCGGGTTTTTTGATTCACTCAAGGAAGCAAGCAGTTCATCCAATTGTTTTTCTTTTTGGCGTTGAACCTGAAATACCTGACGGATTTGGCGTAACTGTCCGCGCAGTTGTTCGAGTTCCTGCAATTTTTTCAGGCGATGCTGCATAACATGGCAATAAATGCCGAACATGTTTTCATTGTTGGTGAAAGGGAAGACATTTTCGGCAAAGATGGCGATGACACCACAAGCCTGCCCATTGCAGTCAAACAGAGGCGTGCCGTATAACCCACAGTTATGCGGCAGCTCTGCAATGAACGAGCGGAAATTTGGATCGT
Source organism: Xenorhabdus japonica (assembly GCF_900115195.1). GTDB lineage: Bacteria > Pseudomonadota > Gammaproteobacteria > Enterobacterales > Enterobacteriaceae > Xenorhabdus > Xenorhabdus japonica. Next base: position 23,314 of record NZ_FOVO01000026.1, on the reverse strand, counting down.
CAATGCGTGCCCCGTGATTAAGGGAATCCCAGACAATTGGGGTTCCCTTGCGTAATACCTGTATCAATGGGTTATTGACGTCATCAATGTCCACTTGTAACCGGCGCGAATTGGTTTGCTGAGGCTCCGGCAAGTTGTAGCATTCCAGCCTGTTTTCATTGATGTTAAGCAGGAAAACTAACAAGGCATCAAAACGCGAGCTATGGCTGACCTGCAAAAAATGGTCAACCAGTTGTCCTATAGTGTCATCTTCCAATAACGCTAACGCGCTTTTCAGCCGCTGTTTCATTATTCTGCCTCCTCAACCTCTGCATGGAATTCATGTTCAGCTACAGTTAAGCGAATAGCCTTAATTGGTGTGCCCGCAGCCATTTTCTGCAACAGCAGTAATGAAACAGGTGGTAACAGTGCACCATCAATGATGGATTCCAACATACGGGCACCATTTTCCGCACGGGTAGCGCGTTGCAGGATCTCTTCGGATACTTCATCGCTGATGGTGACTTCTGCGTTGAAACGCTGAGTCAGCAGGGTATCCAATCGCGCCAGTTTGCCCTGAATGATGGTTTTCAGCGTTTCATGGCCCAGCGGCAGGTAAGGGATCACTTCCATACGCGCCAACAGTGCCGGCTTGAAGAATGCCGCCAGTTCTGGATACAGCAAATCGTTGATCTGCTCTGGCTGCCCGGCATTGTCTACTATGGTTTGATAGCCCAGGTTTGAAGTCAGGAAGAACACGACGTTTTTACAGTCGATGATGCGCCCTTCTCCATCCGCCAATTCCCCTTTGTCGAAAGCCTGATAGAACAGGTTCAGTACGTCAGGGTGCGCTTTTTCCACTTCATCCAATAAGACGACAGAGTAAGGCTTCTGACGAATGGCTTCGGTCAGTACACCGCCCTCGCCGTATCCCACATAGCCCGGAGGTGAACCAATCAGGCGGGAAACTGTGTGCTTCTCCTGAAACTCGGACATGTTGATGGTGGTAAGGTATTGACGGCCGCCAAACATGAGTTCCGCAATTTGCAGGACGGTTTCGGTTTTACCGACGCCACTTGGTCCTACCAACAGGAATGCACCAAGAGGACGCCCCGGACGACGCAAATCGGCACGAGCGGTCAGTAAGTGTTTGTGCAAGCACTGGATCGCCATTTCCTGCCCTTTAATGCTCTGTCCCAAGTGGGTAGGCAGTTCAGTGACGATGGACAGTTCACTTTGTGATAAGCGGTTCAATGGCACGCCAGTCCACTCGGCAATTACCGCTGCAATTTGAGTTTTGTCCACGTGCGGAGAAACCAGTGTTTGCTTCTGCTGTAGTTCTGCCAACTGTACGTTGAGAACTGCTACTTTTTCAGTAGCTTCGGATTCTGTTTCAACGGGGGCATCATCAGCCAGCAATTGGCTGCGCAGTTCGATGATTTGTTTCACCAACTCCTGTTGTTGTTGCCAGCTATTTTCCAATACGGTGAGTTGTTCCTGAACTTCTGTTTGCTGGTTCTGCAATTCTTCCAATCGCTCAACATGAACGCTCAGCCCCATGCGTTGTTCTCTTTCCAGCACGTCGATTTCCATTTGCATCTGGTGCAATTCGGTCGTCAACGAGGAGAGCTGACGCGGGGGTGAAGTCAGATTAATGGCAACACGAGCACAGGCGGTATCCAGTACGTCAATGGCTTTGTCCGGCAGTTGGCGGCCAGAAAGATAACGGTCACTCAATACCGCAGAGGCTTTCAGTGCTTCATCATCAATCAGTACGCCATGCGCCTGCTCGTAAATGGCACGTAAGCCACGCATAATGACAGTTGCTTCATCCGCGGTTGGCTCAGAGACTTTCACCAGTTGGAAACGGCGGGACAGCGCAGCATCTTTTTCGAAATACTTTTTGTACTCGCTCCATGTGGTGGCGGCGATGGTTTTCAGTTCGCCACGAGCCAGAGCGGGTTTAAGCAGGTTGGAGATATCCAAACCTCCTGCTTGGTTGCCTGCACCGATCAGGGTGTGGGCTTCATCAATAAACAGGATGATTGGTTTTGGGGATTGGCTGATTTCAGCCATGATGCCTTTGAAGCGTTTTTCAAATTCACCTTTAACCGCTGCTCCTGCCTGCAATGCCCCCAGATCCAGTGTCATCAGTTCGCTGTTGCGTAATTTATCCGGTACGCGATCGTTAATAATGCGCAGTGCCAGACCTTCAATCAGGGCACTTTTACCCACACCCGCTTCACCAACGACAATTGGGTTGTTTTTGCGGCGGCGGCAAAGAATGTCGATCATCAGATCGATTTCATTATCGCGACACAAAACCGGATCAAGTTTGCCCTGACGTGCCTGCTCGGTCATGTTCTGGGTAAAGCGTGCCAGCAGGCTGTCGCTGTTTGCTGGATGTGCGCTCTGCCCATCTTTATCGCTGACAGCAAAAGGCTGCTCTGCCGAGCCATTTGTCCATTCCGCAAAGTTTTGACGCAATAATTCGCGGTTGATACCGGCCAACAGACGCGCGGTTTGTGGTGCCAGATAACGCAGCGGACTGAACAGCAACGTAATCAGCATAACGCCACTGCGCAATTCGCTGTGCTGCATCTCTGTGGAAGCCAGCAGCCAGCTATCCTGTAACCATTCCACCAGCATTGGGGAAAAATTTGGGTAAGTCTGTACAATCGATTGGTGGTGCGTCATTACCTGATCGAGTTGTTCTTTCAGCAGATCTTTATCAATGTCTACTTTATTTAGGATCAGTCGCATATCACTGAGTGGCGTATCGATCATTTGAAGCAGTAGCTGCGCAACGGTGATTTCAGGTTGTTGCTGACTGACGCAAGATGCCGCCGCCGCTTCCAGTGCATGGCGAGTCATCGGGTTTAAACGATTTACAAGGGTAGGCAGATCAATCTGGATCATCGCGACTTCCTATCTTAATAAGTTACTTAGCTGCTTTAATATGTCTTGGCTCTGATCACCGAGGCGGATGGCATAAAAGCTGTAAATAGCCACAACCAAGCCTACGCTGATAACGAGCAGGTGCTTGATAGTCCATCGTCTGCTCAGGCGATAACGCGCATCACTTTCGTTGACATTGATATACAGCGTGGTCGGCGGAGTATCTCCGCGCAGTGAGTGAAGCTGTTGCTGTAGACGACGGAACAGGCGCTCAAAGTCATCGCTTTTCTGGGCGCTGACTTTGTAGCGTCCGCGATATCCCAGACAGAGGCAGAGGTAAATAAATTCCAGCAGGTGCTGATAGCGCTGGGCCTCTCCCATCAAACGTTCAAGCAATACGAAGACCTTCTCACCTCCCCAGGTTTCATTGTGGAAGTGCACCAACAGTGATTGCTTCAACCAGCCATTCTGACTGTTCCAGCCGTGCCCCAACGCGGTTTCATCAATGAAGGTGCACAGTACGTAACGGAATGAAACAATCGCGCCCGGCTCATAACCTTTGGTTTGCAGGAACTGCTCAATGGCTCGAATATCAGTAACAACCTGTTGGTAAAGCTTGTCCGGAAGTGCCTGATCATTCATGTCCTGTAAACGCAAAACCATCCCCAGCAAGGGGGTGGCGGCATCGATCATTGGGTTGAGACTTTCACCACGCAACGGTAGCTGGTACTGACGCTGAAATGCTTTCAGCGTTTCAGATTTTTCCAGCGACAGACTGTCAACATTGATATCACTCATGATTATTCCTTACCGCCCCTGATAGCCCAGAGCTGCATATCTAAGTCAGGGAAATCCCCTGATACGTGGAACGCGATGGAATTCCCCTGCTGGATCTCTTTCCATGCCGGACTCTTCTGATCCAGACGGAAGTAGGTATATCCAGAGTGGTACGGTAACTGGCGAGGTGCCGCGGACAATGCAATCAATGGCACGCCTGGCAACTGAACGCTGACCAGATCACGGATTTTTTCCATCGAGGTAACTTTGGTTTGCTGGACAAACTGACGACGCAGCTGTTCCTGCGGTGTGCTGGCGCTGATTGCCAGTACGAATTCGGCTTTGCGCAGCAGATCGTTGTCGTGGAGCGTTGCCACACGAATACCACCTTCGTTCTGTTTCAGTGCAATCGAAGTTGCACGCGGGGTCAGAACGACGTTCAACGCATCACGAATTGCGTGCATTGCATCCTGGAAGGTGTCTGTCAGGTTATTGTGGTCATACGCCAGGACATTCCCTGGCAGGCGGCTTGCATCGGTGAATGTTCTCAACTCGCCACAAGTCTGGAGTAGCTCGGTATATAAATACAGTGGGTGCAGAACGGTTTGTTTTGCATAATGGTTGAACAACGGCTGAACGCGGTTGAGCAATTGCAGCATCATAAATTCTGCGACATCAGCCACCCCTTGCTGACCCGGTGAGCCAATGCGCTTAGCCAGTGTTCTTGAACGCTCGGTCAGCAGGCCATCTATTTCCACCATGAAACGCTTGAGTTTGTCGGCCACGAAAATCGACAGACACGTCGGGATAAATTCGTTATCCAGAACGATAGTGCCATCTTTTTGCTTTTCTTTGATGCGGCACAGCGGAATGGCGGTGTAAGCACTCATGTCCTCGGAGCCTTGCATCAGAACTGGTGTCAGTTGGGCAAGGTTGAGGGCAAAGGCATCACCACCTTTGGTATGGAGGTCACGGACATCAGTAGGAAGCTCCCGATAACGCACCGCGCTTTGGGTTTCTGCATCCCGATCAGCAATTTCCCGAATGGTATCGCTGGACATTGGCAATGCCAGATAAATATCCTTGCTTTTCAGGTCATTGATATTTTCGATATCCAACGGTTTTGGCAGCAAATCTTGGCTGGGCGCAGAAAAAATGGTGCCATCAGGCATGATGCCACTGGCTTCGGTAATCCCGATACGCCCCAGTTTGAGCAAATCATCATTGATGCTCAGGGAGCTGAAACCATGAGCATAAGGTGTCAATACTGAAACAAGGCTATGTGCCAGATAATCAATGTGTTTTTGTTGTTGCTGAAAATGTTGTGGTTTGATGAATAACCCTTCGTGCCAAATCACCCGATTTTTACCTGGCATGATTACTCCTCCTCTTTTCTAAGTTCGACGTCATTGTTTCTGACATGCACCAAGATGCGGTAATGGCGGCCGATGTCTTTTACTAGGATGATCTTTTTCCATTCAGATTGATTAGCATCTGCATAGTGAACGATGACACCGATGTAACGGTTTTTCTTTTCCAATGTGATGGCTTCCAGAGGCTTGTATTGCCCCGGCAACAAAGTGTAATCCTGATGATCGATGTAGTTTTTCCCCAGTGCCTTTTCGAGTTTGTCGCTTTCAAGCTGGTCATAGTCGGCAGCCAGAAAACGTGAATCTTCACTGAGATAAACCAAATTCATTTCAACAGGAGCTGCTTCACCACTTTCATTGGGGTTGATGTCTGATTCGGCCAGCAATGTAATGTTGGCAACAGAAGCCTGCTCATCGGGTGTACCTACCGGTGTGGAAGGGTCCCAGATGACCTGGCCTACTTTTTTTGTTGCGTTCCATGCACTGCTACAGCCGTTCAGCAACATCACTGACAGCAATAAAATCCCTACAGCCCATATACGGCGACTAGCGGAATGTGTCATTGCTGGATTCCTCCAAGCCCTGACGCAATGCGCGGTCATAAGCCTGCTCATATACCTCGCGGAATAACTTTTCGAATCCTTGCTGGCGGCTGGATGCTAATTCACGGTAATAGTTGGTGTACATTTCCCAAGCCCAGGACGCATCTTTATTCCTGACTTCGTTACTACGACGATAATGCGAGAAACGGCGGAGCAATTGCTCTGGGGAAAAGGCTTCCAGCATGGTGTCCAGTGCGGCAGAAATGGCAACCCGGTTGGCCTGATAGTGCAATTGCAGGTTTTGCAGACTTTCCGCTACCGCTGCCGGTGCGGAGAGATGAACCGGGCTTTTCTGATCAGAGAACATCACCTGCATGGTCGTGTCATAATCCATGTTCAGGCGCAGAGGGTTATCTTCAATAGGACGGAGTTGTTTATCACGCAATCCATGTTGTTCACGCTGAAGAGCTAATAGCCCTTCAATAGCGGCTTTCATGGTTTTGCCCATCTCTTGCAGAAAATCATTCGCCTGTTGGCTGTCGTGCAGAGGCAGGCGAGCTTCCAGCCCACGCATGAGAGGAGTAATAGCGACATGGTCAACATCCATATTTTCGTACTGCCTATCGGAATCGATATCAGGTAAATCAAGGAACTCCTGATCCATAACACTGCCTCGGTTATCAAAAATAGGGTTAGCAAATGGGGGGGATTGGTAATGATCCGGTGGCAAAAGTTGTTCCGTATCATCAGCCTCAACCTGTGGTTTCAATGTGGTCAGGCTCTCGCTATCAAGTACCCGTAGTGGATCATCACTGAAACGGTGCATAACCGTCGGAGCAATGCTTTCATCGTGGGCAAATACAGATTTTTGTGCGGGTACGCCTTCCATCATGGCATCCAGCGGATTGCTGTAGCTGGAAACCAGCGATTCAGGTGATACTGTTGAAGGATCAACGCGATCTGTCTCAGAAAGACTGATGTGACTCTTGATCGACAAATTGCCGACCTTGATTTGATCGCCTTGCTGTAACAGGATCAAACTCGCCTCTGGCGTCAACGTTGCATTATTAACCTGCACTGGTTCAGCAAGTACTTGCAGGCAAAATGCCCCATCCTGCCACTTAATGGTGAATTGTGATGGGTGGATATTGCCCTGCTGATCCTGTACAGACCAAAGATGGCTTTCACTGCTACCGACCGTACCGCCCTGTGTCGAGAACTGGCAATTGGCGGCTTTACCACTTTCTAGCTGTTCACTGTTAAGAACCCGCAATGAAAGGATTGGTTGATGTTTTTCCATAGTCGTTATTCCATAACTGAAATTGTGACAAAGGGTTTCTTTTCCGGTTCGCCGAGAAAACTGGTCCACCCCAGATGGTTATTCTGCTTCGCCCCCAATACCATGCCGCTGACCTGATTTTCAGCCAGCCCAAGACGCAGCTCCCAAGCGAACTGGCTGCGCATGACAAAAGAAATGAACATCACCAACGGGAGATAGTTCTTGCCATCAGGCAGGAATGAGAGGAACCGATCGCGGGTCAGGTCGTTGATACTGAGCAGAAATTTCCCGCTATAATCCCCAACCCAAGAGCCGATGGTGAAGTTTTGTCCCAATACAGACAGCTCGGTATCACCGATTTTCTGGCCTTTATTGGTTCCCCCCAGCCGATTCTGCTGATCCACCGGAATGGTAACTTTCCTGAATTGCCAGCCGTGCAGCGTAACGTCCTGCAAATCAAAACAGTGGGAAACAAGGCTGCATATCACTTCTGGTGAGCGTCCGGGGCTTGCCAGCAATCCGGCATACGCCAGCATTTTGCTGTGATTGATGTTCAGCATCCGGCGGTTGACATCACTGCCCAGCCCAACGAGAGAGAACATACGCTGGGAAAAATTATCTTCCCCACCTTTCTTGAAACAGATGTAATAGCGGTATTTCCGCCAAATCTGATGCAGGAGCGTAATTAAACGATGGTTAAAAAGGTTGAGAAAATCCGTCAGGCGGTTTTCCCCCTGGGCATCTTCCCATGCCAGAGAATCGAGATAATAGCCCGGCATCGGAGACTGGCTTCCGTGCAACCCCATAAAGGAAACTTCCAGTTCGAAGTATCCCTTCTTAGATTGCGCAAGTGAGATGACATCACGAGTCGGAAATGCCAGACTGGCACTAGAACGGAAACGGATAGATTCCAGATCAGGACGATCTGTCTCCCCTGTTTTATCCCACGCTACCGCCAGCTGGTTAAGCAGCTCAACCAACTGGTAAAAGTTGTACTGTGCGATGTCCAATGCCAGCGATGTGGCAGGGTTCTGATCAATGGTTACATCAACGAGTGTTGACCTATCTGTACCGGCCATTCATAACATTCCTGATTATCTAAATTGATTACCTTCAACATATGAAAAGCATTGACGCTGGCATACAGTGAGAAAAACCGTGACAGAACCGTACTGAACAGATAAAGCTCGCCTTCCGAGCTGAATGCCTGTTGTCGGATATACAGTGTTGAGCGCAACCCGCGCACAGGCTGCCCGCGGAACAGCCGATCTGTCGGCTCTGTTTCGATCTTCTCAATGGCATCAAGCCGTTTCTGCGATGAACGCTTGGACTGTCGGTTATGAATACTTGGGAAATCGTAGGTACGCAGCACCTGTTTCAACGCGTCCCTATCCAGTAATGACATATAGTTAAGTGACATATTTGACAGCAGTGACCAGTGCAAACCGCCATCCAATAGAGGATAGAGAGGCACTGATGGGCGCGTGATATTGCGGAATGTCGCAAATGACGGGCTGCCGATTGAAGGGTAATTAATGTCGCCAACGCGTAGCTCTAAAGGCAATTCACGGTTGGTACAGGTCAATCCGATCGAAACATTTTCTTTCAGTTTGAGTCTGAGCAAATCTGATTCATCCCCCCGAACAAATGAGATGAAATGTTCCAGCCCCCTGCGGAAAGGTGACTCTTTCACCCGAAGACGGTAATAACGCATTGAGCGTTCGTCTTCGTTATCAATTTGGTGGTTGAAACTTTCAAACGGGGTATAAACTCGCTCACCAATACGGGCGCGGCTGCGTTCACCATTTTCTCCTGTTAGCCAGCTTTCTACGCCATCGACAGAGAAAATGTCATAGTGATCAGGAAAGCTGTAACTGGCTTTCAACGGATATTCAGTCTGGCTGCCATTGAGTTCAATCGCTTCACTGTCCATAGGGAACAGGTTGATTGCGGGTGTACAGTGCAGACGGAAAGTGTCATGACGAACCTTGACTTCTGGTGGCAGTGCCTGAGAAAAGTGTAAATTCAGTTTGAAATCTTTAGTCTTGAGATCTTCAGGCAGCTCTGGGAAGCCTTTCACATCAAAGAACAGGAAGCTTTCTGCAAAACAGAAATATTCCTGCAAAATGCGATACCCCATATAGGCGTTTTTCGGGTATGGCAGTAATGCATCTTCCCGCTCAAATCCTACAGGTACAAAATCAAAATCTGGCAGAGGGATTACTGTATCTCCTACCACCAATTCTGCTTTTCTGAAGTAATAACAGAGCCAGAAATAGAGCTGGGAAGTGGTATAGCCATCACCACTCAGATAAAAACGAAGTTTGTCCAGTTCTAACTCATGCAGGTTCAGCTCCGTTTTCGACGCAAAATTCAGGCCGATAATCCCGGTCTCATTACTGTTATTAACGGAGATGTCTCGGATAGAAAGCGGAAATAGCCAAACATCACGGCAGAGCGTGAAGGTACAGCGGCCATGATCGTCTTTTTTGCCGCCCGGTTTTTCGTTCGAATAAATATCATCTTGAGTTGACAGCGTCTGGCTCATAATCTGTGTGCCACGCTTGACCAGTGTCGCTTTCGTCACAACGCTTTCATCGGGGGTATACTCGATGATAGTCATGCTGGGGGTTGGGCGCAGATAGTTCGGCCAGAGCATATTGAGCAGGCCGTGAGTCAATTCAGGGAACTGATCATCAATCTTTGCCCGCAGGTTGCCTGTCAGGAAGGCAAAACCTTCAAGCAAACGCTCAACGTCGGGGTCAGAGCCTTGTTCTGATAGAAATGCGGCAAGATGAGGGCGCTCAACTGCGGCTTCTTTCCCCAGTTGTCGCAGATAGTTCAACTCATCTCTGAAATATTTTTCAAATGACATTTATTGAGTTCGCTCTAGGCAATAGCGCCGGTTGTTATCCAACTGGATGCTAAATTCCACAAGGTCGTTGATATCATCCAGAGAGATTTCAGCGCTGATATGAAAGCTCAACAGCAACGGATCTGAATCATCATTGATGGCGCTGACAGAAACCGCTGATATTCTGGGTTCATAATTTCTGATGCACTCTTCAATCGCCCATTCGATACTTTGCTTGAAATCCACTGATGTCGCGGTCGCATCATTGAGATCAATGACCCCTAATTCAACGGCGCTTTGGCAGGCACCAGGACGGGAATTCAGCACTTCATTCAAATGCTTCCTGATAGAATCAAGCAGTGAACGCATCCTTGACTGACGGGAAGAGCCGGAGCTCTTCCCTTGAATGCGCTCGAACAGACTGGCAGAGCTGCCTCTGTTCCAACTGTACAGCGCAGCCATGATTATTCCTTATCCAAACGTCCAACCAGAGACAGTTCGAAGCTTGCACCCATGTATTTGAAGTGCGGGCGAACTTGCATCGCAACCTGATACCAGCCTGGATCGCCTTCAACATCCAGAACCTTGATCTCAGCTGCACGCAGAGGACGACGGCTACGAACGTCAGTTGGTGGGTTTTCCTGATCAGCAATGTACTGTTTCAGCCACATGTTCAGTTCACGCTCCAGATCCTGACGCTCTTTCCAAGAGCCGATCTGTTCACGCTGCAACACTTTGATGTAGTGAGCCAGACGGTTGATGATGAACATGTATGGAAGTTGCGTACCCAACTTATAGTTGGTTTCTGCAATTTTCCCTTCACGGGTATTTGGGAATACTTTTGGTTTCTGAACCGAGTTTGCAGAGAAGAATGCTGCGTTATCGCTACCCTTACGCATGGTCAGAGTAATGAAGCCTTCTTCTGCCAGTTCGAATTCACGACGGTCAGTGATCAGAACTTCTGTTGGGATCTTCGCCTGAACCTGACCCATTGCTTCGTACAGGTGAACCGGCAGATCGCTTACTGCACCACCACTCTGTGGACCAATGATGTTTGGACACCAGCGATATTTAGCGAAGCTGTCAGTCAGGCAGCTAGCCAGCAAGTATGCAGTGTTGCCCCACAAGAAATGTTCATGGTCACGGCTGACATTTTCCTGATAGTTGAAGTTCTTGATTGGGTTTTCAACGTTGGAATAAGGCAGACGCAGCAAGAAACGTGGTGCGGTCAGACCTAAGTAACGTGAATCTTCAGACTCACGCAGCGCACGCCATTTAGTATGTGAAGGACCTTCAAAGACAGATTTCAGATCTTTAATGGCTGGCAGGTCAGTAAAGCTGTTAACACCAAAGAATTCAGGCGAAACGGAAGACAAGAATGGCGCATGAGCCATCGCCCCCACTGAACTGACATACTGCATTAATTTAATATCAGGCGTCGTGTTGCTGAAAGCGTAGTTACCGATGACAGCAGCAACAGGTTCACCACCGAACTGACCGTAGCCTGTGGAATAAACGTGCTTGTAGAAGCCGGACTGAATAATTTCAGGTGAGAATTCAAAATCTTCCAGCAGTTCATCTTTAGTGGCATGAATAATGTTGATTTTGATGTTTTCACGGAAATCAGTGCGATCCACCAAAATTTTCAGTGAACGCCAAGAAGATTCCAATTCCTGGAACTGCTTAGCGTGCATAATTTCGTCCATCTGCTCGCTGAGCTTTTTATCTAATTCAACGATCATTTTATCAACAAGCAGTTTGTTGATTGGTTCTTCGTTAGAACCGGTATCCAGAATGCTACCGATAAACGCAGCAACACCTTGTTTTGCAATGTAGTAGCCATCATTTTCCGGAGTCATTCTCGCTTGAGACATAATTTCATCAAGCAAGGAGGTCGTTGCGCCAGAAGCAATAGCTGTGCTGTTTTCTTCGTGCTGAGCCATTTAAAAATTCCTTTAACCAGTTATTTTTTATTGACGATTTCAAGTTCTTTCAGGAGTTGCTCACGAACGGATTCATCTTCCAGCAGTGACTGCAAGCGAGCACGAAATGCTGGGATATTTCCCAATGGGCCTTTTAATGCAACCAATGCCTCACGAAGTTCGAGAAGTTTATTTAATTCAGGTACTTTCTTCGCGATATTATCTGGTGAAAAATCGCTCAGTGATTTTATTTCCAGATTAACTGGCAGATCTTCTTCGCTTTTTTCATCGAGACGATTAGGGACGTTAAAAGTCAGGTTGATATTTGCCTCATTCATTACGGCATTAAAGTTGTTCTTATTGATAGAAACTGTTTGCCGTTCTTCAATTGGTGTATCTTCGCTTTTGCCTTTCAAGTCACCAACAACTAGAAGATTCAGAGGTAATTCAACTTCTGCGGTCTGGTCACCGGTATTAGGGACGTACTTAATATTAATTCTTTCTTTTGGAGCTACGCTACCTGGACTATTCTTACTCATATTTTAATCCTTTGGCTAATACAACCATGAACTGTCTAACAACCCATTATTGGTGAGAGAATGATTCCAATGCTTACCTATATAACAAATACAAAAAATCTCCCTAAAAAAATAGGAAATAGAAGATAACTATATTTGCAGGTACGAATGGTTTTATATCAACTGTATATCAACATATAGTTAAATAATCAGATATATCCTATCTAATCGTGGAAGTAACATCGATATGAAAAATCGTCAAGTTCGAGTTTGACATTTTATTTTTTTGATGTAAAGCCAAAACACAAATTGATAAAGTCCTCTATTCAAGCTTTTAATATCTTTATCTCAACTCATAGCAAATTATAAATATTTTTTTCTCTCAAAGTAGAGAAAAGTTTGGTTTTACTCTCTGTAAGAGTATGTAATCCCATTACTTATAAATTGTATAAAAAGAAATATTTTTCATCTTCTCATGAATAAAACGTAACCATCAAAATCTAGATTAATAATCAGCATCAATGTCATTTATTATTTTATTTTGATTAATTATGTATCACAACAATCTAAATTATTTTCATTTTTTTGATCTCGGTAACACTTTTTAAATGATCATAGAAAACATTTAAGCAAAAAAATAAAAAACACTATATATCAAAAAGTTAAATGCATGCGAATATCGAAGCTCATTTTTAAACCAGTTAAAGAGGCTGATTTTTTATAGAAAATAAGCCATAACTTTCACAACGGCAATGATTATAAAATTTTTATTTGTCATTGAATTAAAGCGTATGTTGATTTTTTCAAATGACTTTGCGTCAGACAATTTCAGCTTTATTATTCGCTCCGAGTGTTTGGCAAGCTAAAATTTCATTTTGATGAATAAATGGAATTATCACGCAAGGAATGAACACTTACACTAAATATTGGTAAATTTTTATAGGATATTCATATGCCAACTCCATGTTATATTTCTATCAATGGTAAAACTCAGGGCAATATTACTGCTGGCGCATTCACGGCTGAATCCGTTGGTAATATCTTTGTTCAAGGTCACGAAGATGAAATGCTGGTTCAAGAATTTGACCACATCGTAACTGTTCCAACTGATCCACAGTCAGGACAACCTTCTGGCCAGCGTGCGCATAAGCCATTCCGCTTTACCGTTGCATTGAATAAAGCAGTTCCTCTGCTTTACAACGCACTGGCTTCTGGCGAGATGCTGACTACTGTAGAATTGAAATGGTACCGTACTTCAATCGAAGGTAAACAAGAGCATTTCTTCACTACTAAACTGGTAGATGCAACTATCGTTGATATCGACTGCAAAATGCCACACTGCCAGGACCCAGCAAAATCTGAATTCACTCAGTTGGTTCGTGTTTCTCTTTCTTACCGTAAGATCGAGTGGGAACACACTACTGCTGGTACTTCTGGTGCTGACGACTGGCGTGCGCCAATTGTTGCTTAATATCTTATTCATTAAGTATTAAGTAATAATCTTTCAGCCAATGAATATTATTCATTGGCTGAATCAATATTGAATGAATCAATCGGATATTTCTTAAAACTCCTGCCAATTTACTTTAATTCCCATTTTTCTTTTTTATATTTGTTTTTCTGATTTTTTCCCGTTGTCAGATTTTCATATAGTAATTATTTTCATAATAAATTAAGATAAATGTATTTATAATTACATGCATAATTAATACTCAATTAAACCAACTGATTAAAAAGTGCCTTTCTTATATTTTATCTTCTCTTCTATTCAATACATTCTCAATACATTCCATCAAGACGCTATAAGTAAAACTTATAAATAAAAAACTCAAATAGAGCAAGATACCTAATTCTTTTTCATTATTTTGCTTAATATTGACTAAACCAAAATTGAATTTCACTTATCTCCAAGCATTGGATTAATGCATAACCAAAATGAATTATAATAAATCACTAAGGTGAATTTATAACCAAAAATTATATTACAGAACAAAAAACAATCATTAATCAGAGCAACATAAAATATTTTTTATGCTTTAATGCTGAATTAATAAACTAGGAAGTTTAACCATAACCCAACACGATACATTTCCCATCAACTATTGTCATTTGGGTATTCCCATGATTAAAAGGACGACAATCTTCATCTTATTATGTACTTCATTTCAGGTAAGCGCTTCGTCTGACGCGTTTAACCCTATTTTACCTACGGATGAAACTTTCTCTACAAATGAAATAAGAAGAACCTTACAGGATAGTTCACGGGAAATAGACCAATTAATTGAAGAGCGCCGCCATCAAGGGTTGATTAATCGCGCAGACAGCGTTTCTCCGCAAACTGTTTCACCTGTGCTGGAAGAAGTGCCATCTTGTTTGGCTATCAAAAGAGTTTATCTTCAAGGTATTACCCTACTCTCTCTGGGGGACTTGAATACGCTCAGTGCCCTGTCCGATAACTGTATCACCAGTAATGACATCAACAAGCTGTCGGCGGAAATCACTAACCTTTATATCGCTAAAGGTTACATTACGGCGCGGGTACAATTTATTCCTCCCAACGCGAATGGTGAATTGGGGATCAATGTTGTTGAAGGTTTTGTCGAGGCGATAGAAGGAAGTGATCGCTGGATCAATAGCCAAACACTATTCCCACGTTTGACAAATCAACCACTCAACCTGAATCAGCTTGATCAAGGACTGGATCAGGCAAATCGCCTGCAATCAAACAAAACGACTCTCGATATTCTACCCGGTACAGTCAATGGTGGTTCCATCGTCAAGCTATATAATCAGCACTCTTCTCCGTGGAGGATAACCACAACCACCGATAATTATGGGCAAAAAAGTACAGGAAAATGGATCACCCGACTCAATGCCAACGTTGATAGCCCATTGGGATTATCTGATTTTGTCAGCCTTAGCGGCAGCAGTACCGTTGATAAACCTGATACTCAATACAATCGCGCCTATACCCTGTTTTATTCCCTCCCTTATGGGGCAATGACGTTCAGCGGATTCAACAGCTATTCCCAATACACCAGCCATCCCCGTTCACAGATAAAATCAATCAAACTGCACGGGAATTCACAGCAAACAGGAATTCGTACCGATTGGGTCTTTCATCGTAATCAATCGCAAATCAGCACATTAAACACCCAGTTTGTTTATAAGAATTACAATAACTATGCCGCAGACAGCAAAATCGATGTCAGTAGCCAGACATTGAGTGTTCTCGAACTGGGTATTAACCATTTACAACTCATTCCTTCAGGGCTGATCTCCCTCAATATAAGCATTGAACGGGGAATGCCGTGGTTTAGTACCCAAACAACAACAGTCAGTCTGAATAAACAATTTACCAAAGGGAAATTGTCGGCAAATTTACAGCAGCGCTTCACTCTCTTTGATATGCCTTACCGATTTAATAGCCAATTTTATGCTCAGTACAGCCGAAGTGGGTTACCGGGTATTGAGTGGCTCAATGTGACCGACCGTAATGCCGTGCGAGGATTCAGCAAAAATGTGTCATCGGCTGATAATGGCTGGTACTGGAGAAATACACTCTCTCACTCAATCTCCATTCCCAAAGGCTCACTTGCTCTGTGGGCTGGTGTGGATATCGGTCAAGTTAAAAGTTATCTCAGTCAGGATGACTGGAAAAGCAGTGCCGGCTTGAGTACCGGTCTGACGCTGCGCTATCAGAGCTTGTTTGCGGATGTTGAAGTAAGCCGGGGCAAATTTCTTTCTCACCAAAATAGTAACACGGATGAGCCTATGCAACTGTTAACCCGCTTTTCTTATACTTTTTAGTTTCTTAAACCATTTGATGTTTTTTTAACCGCAGTCAGCTGTGGGGATTAATCCTAGAACAATGATCCCCAGGGCACTGCATATGGCAATAAAAAAGTAGATAAAGGTAATCATATGAAAAGTAATAAATTTAAGCTATCTCCTACGGGAAAACTCGCCGTATCCATGGCAATTATTCTGGTAACTTGTTCAGCCAGTTTCGCCAATAGAATTACTCCAGGAGGCAATGCTGCACACAGCCCGGGTGTTATCCAAGCTGATACCGGTGCAACGGTGATAAATATTGTTGCACCTTCGAACTCAGGGCTATCACATAACCAATATCAGAATTTCAACGTTGACCAAATGGGGGCAGTGTTCAATAACTCCCTGGAGAATGGGCAATCACAACTAGCAGGCGAATTATCTGCCAACAGCAACCTAAATGGGCAAGCTGCAAGCGTGATCTTAAATGAGGTTATTAGCCGTAACCCTTCACTTTTGCTCGGAGAACAGGAAGTGTTTGGCATAGCTGCTGATTATATATTGGCAAATCCTAATGGTATCACTTGTAACGGCTGTGGTTTTATCAATACTAATCAGGCATCACTGGTTGTCGGTAATCCGCTGGTGGAAAATGGCATGCTCAAAAGTTTTAGTACATTTGATAACCAAAAGTCTTTGGATATCAGAAACAAGGGATTATCCCATAATGAAGTATTGAATCTGATTGCGCCTAAAGTTGATATCAAGGGTCAGGTGATTACCTCAAAAAACCTCAATATCACGACGGGGAATAACCAGATTTCCGCCGATGGCCATATTTTGGATTCTCAGCAAGCAAATGCTGGCGCACTCGACAGCTATTATTTTGGCAGTATGCAGGCTGGGCGTATCCGTCTGCTGAATACAGCGGAAGGAAGCGGTGTCAATTTACGGGGTAAAATGACGGCTGATGATAGCATTAATGTTGAATCCTACGGCGATGTGAAATTGGAAGCGGCGGCGCTAAAAGGAGGAGATATCACCTTGCGCGGCAATAATGTGCTGTCCCAAGGACGCCTGAACCAATCTTCATCAAACAAAACGGGCAGTAATAATCACCGAAACCTTTTTAGTAGCATTTATACCGAACAAGAGCAAATTAGTGAATCTGTTGCCCGTACTCAATTGACAGGCAAGAACATCATGCTGGTTGCCAAACAAAACAATCAAGTAATGGCAACCGATATTGAAGGGAATAATGTCGAACTGACTGGTGCCAATCTGAAACTGGATGGGCAAAAACTTCATCAACTTGACCGTAGCATCAATAATCAACGGAAAGTAGTTTGGCGGTATGATGTCACCTATGAGAATGAAAAATACCAGTACGAAGGCAATACCATCAACGCCCATGAAAATGTTCAGCTGACTGCCAGTAAAGGCAATGCAGAAGTGCTTAGCAGTAAGATCAAAGCCGGAAATAATTTGTCCGTATCTGCCAAGAAAGATGTGAAGCTGGCGGGACTAGTGGAATCAGAAGTGACCTCAGAGAAAGGTTATAAAAAGAACCATTCTGCATCATTGCAGACGGGGCACTGGAACGAGGTTAATACCACACAAAGAAGCACTGGCAATGAATTAAGCTCAGGCGGAGATTTGGTCATCCGGGCAGATGGAAATGTTGACATTATCGGAACGCACATTAATTCAGGCGAAAACCTGATGGTTTTGGCGGGACAACAAACCAATATTACTGTTCAATCCCTCATTAATGATCAAAGCCTTGACAAGGATAAAACTTATTGGGGCGGTATTGCTGGTGGCAGTAAGAAAGATAATCACGATAAATCAGAAACTCATCATATATCCGAAGTGACGGCTGGCGGGTATGTGATGCTGCAAGGCATGGATGGTGTCACCATTACGGGTAGTAAAGTCAAAGCCCAAAAAGGGGCCTACGTTGAAGCCAATGATGGACAATTAACTATCGATAACGCGGTCAGCCATACTTATAAAGAGGTGGATGAAAGAAAAGGCACCATCTTTAATATCACCAAAACAACGAACCAAGAGCATGATGAGCAGCAAAAATCTTCCAGCAGTTCTCTGATTTCCGACGCAGATCTGAAATTACTCAGCAATAAAGATATCCATGTTATTGGCAGTCTGGTGAAAAGTGCCGGAGAACTGCAACTGAATACTTCGGGTAACATTAATATCCTGAATTATGGAGATAAAAATCAGTACCAACAGGAAAAAACCAACCTTAACTGGCAGTACTACGCCAATGAGATGAAAGATAAACAATATCGCGCTGGTGTGGGTTTTGAGCACGTTACCGATAAACAGAAGGATGAAAGCACAACACAACGCCCATCAGAATTAAGTGGTGGCAACCTCAACGTAAATGCCGACCAAAATGTCACTGTGACTGGTTCAAAATTGGTCACAACTCAGGGAGATGCGAGAATCACTGGGGATAACATTGCCTTACTGGCCGGAGAAAACAGTACATCAACTTCAACCTCGCAAGAAAAACTTCGTAGCAGTGTGTTTGTCACTGGCGGTATGGACAAACTCGGTAGTGGCGTTGAAGGAAACTACAACAGCAATGGAAAATCCCAAGGCCGGACAACAGCTGAAGTGGCTACAACCCAAGTCAATGGCAACCTTGAGCTGAACGCAATGGGTGAGTTGAAGCAACAGGGAACGGACCATCAGGTGCAAGGCTCCTATCAGGCCAATGCTGGCAATATTAAGAATGTAGCAACAGCCAATACAGAATCTAGCTCAACCAATCAATTACAGGTTGGTGGTGAAATCAGCGGAACTGCCGATTACAGCGCAACTACCCGTCCTGTGGAAAAAACGGCCAAAGCCGCCGCAGATAAGAAACTGGATACTGCGATCACAAAGACTGGCCTGCCTAATGCGGGTATTGAACTGACGATGGATGGTAAAAGCCATTACACCAATAACCATCAGTCCAATGCCGTAGTGACTACCATCAAGGCTGGCGATATCAAAGTAACAACGAACGGTGATGTCTACGATCAAGGTACGCAATATGAAGCCAAGAAAGGCGATGTTTCCCTGACCGCTGGCAGCCATACCAGTGAAGCGGCACTCAATCGCCAAGACACTCATTCCTCTGACACTACTGGCAATGCAAGCTTGCGGGTCTATACCACAACGGGGGCAGATATCTCCATCAATGGCAAAGGCAATGGCAGTTATCAGGAAACATCTAACAACAATACCAGCACAGCCACCAGCAGCATCAAAGCCCAAAACGGCATTGATGTTCAGGTGACCAGAGATGCACGCTACCAAGGCACCTCAATGGATGCGGGCAAAGGTTCAGTCAATGTTAATGCAGGTGGAAATATTCAGTTCAATCAAGCCACTAATCGCAATGAAAAACAAAGCAATGGCTACAATGGAGAGATTTCTCTGACCGTAGGAACCAACCCTGATGGTAAGAATTTCAGTGGTGGCGTCGGTGGCGGTTATAACACAGACAATCAAAACAACACGACAGCTCAAACCAGCAATCTTACTGGTGGGCAAGGTGTAAATCTGAATGCGGGCAATAATCTGACGTTACAAGGTGCCAATGTTTCTGGCAAGCAGGTAGATTTAACAGCACAGCGTGGAAAAATCGAACTGACTTCGGCTCAGGATACTGCCAACGCCAATGGTTGGAACGTCGGCGCTAAAGCGAAAGGTGGTATGTCTTCCACCGCCCGCAAAAATGAAGGAGGCGATGGCGCGGCAAGCGATTCGGCTGACAAAATCATCGACAGCAAATATAACATTGGCGGTGAATTGAAATTTGGTGTCAAACATCTGGATGAAACCACTCACCGTAACGCTCATGTTTCCGGCGATAATGTCACACTGACCAGTGCGGGAGATACCTCACTCAAAGGTGCTAATGTGGCTGCTGATAATCAGGTAACGGGCAAAGTCGGTGGTAATTTCAATGTTGAAAGCCGCAAAGACAGCACCCATCGTCTGGATGTGGGTCTGGATGCTGGTTTAGGTTATAGCAAAACCGTTAAAGGAGATGCTCCTTCTAAAGAAAGTGTTTCTACCGCAACGGAAGGCTCTTCAGAAAACACTACGGCTACCGGCAATGCTAAAACCGACGGTGAAGCACCAAGTTTGAAAGATCAACTGAAATCCGCGTTCAAGGGCTTCAATGGCAAATTCAACGGCAATTACAAGACCCTCGACCGAGAAGCCATTGGCAAGCAAACAACGTTGACCGGTGCTCAAGGGGTTAATCTTGATACCACTGGAACAACGTATCTGGTGGGTAGCAAAATTGACAGCGCCCAAGGATCTGTCTCACTGAATACTCCGCAAATTAATCAACAATCTGTTGCGGGATACGACAAGGGCAAAAACTTAGGGGTTAACGTACCAGATTCCATGGCAAGTCTGGCAATCTCTGCACAAAAAGATATTTTCTCCGGTAAAGTACCTTTTGTGACAAATGAGAGCCACAATACTGAGATCCCAACTGTCCACAGTGAAGTCAAGGGTCATCAATTAGATTGATCATCATGATCAATGATTGATCTTCTGTACGGTAGCCAATATAAGGCTACCGTACTTTTTCAAATCCTCTCATCAGTTGCCTTTTCCATCTTGCCTGTTACTCTTTTTTCACTTATGTATTTTTCGCTACATATATAGATATAGCGAATAACATTATCGAACAGCACTCAGGGCAATATATCTTAAGTGCTATTTTTAAAAGTGATATAACGAGTAACATCAGGCACGACCAGGTTTAAGGGGATGTAATGCCAAATGACCATGAAAAAAAGGGAACAACCCAATATGGGGAAGAGTTTCACACCGTTAGAGAAAGGGCTACATGGCAGTAAAAAAGCGCTTTCCGTAACAATTCGTATTGGCAATGCCATCCGCCACATTCCTTTTATCGCTCATTTAATTAGGGCGGCACAACGTTTCAACGACCGAATGGGCAGCCAATTTGGTGCTGCAATCACCTATTTCTCATTTCTATCCTTAATCCCAATCCTGATGCTCTCTTTTGCCATCGCGGGTTTTGTGCTGGCTTCCAACCCTGATTTGCTGGCCCGTTTGATCAATGGTATTGCCAATAGCATCAGTGATCCTGCTCTCGCCAACACGCTGAAAAATAGCGTAGATACTGCGGTCAACCAAAGAACGACGGTGGGATTGACAGGTTTGGCGATTGCTCTTTATTCAGGTTTAAACTGGGTCGGTAATTTACGCGAAGCAATACTTGCCCAATCCCGGGATATCTGGGAACGCAATCATGAAGATAAAGAGAAAATCTATTTTCAGTATATTCGCGACTTTTTCTCGCTATTCGGCCTGCTTTTTGCGTTGGTAATGACCCTTTCACTGACTTCCATTGCAGGTTCTGCCCAAGCTTCCATCGTCCATGCCCTTGGATTGGAAGGCATAGAATGGTTGCGCCCTGCATGGACATCGATTGGCATGACCATTTCCATTTCTGCCAATTATTTGCTATTCCTATGGATATTGTGGATCTTGCCGCGTCATCGCCCTGAAAGAAAAGCGCTGTTCAAAGGAACTTTAATGGCTGCCATTGGATTTGAAGTCATCAAATATATCATGACCATGATGTTGCCACGCCTTGCCAGCTCACCCTCTGGCGCTGCTTTTGGTTCAGTGATTGGTTTAATGGCTTTCTTCTATTTTTTCGCCCGCCTGACGCTGTTTTGCGCCGCGTGGATCGCTACCGCAGAAGAGAAAAAAACCGAGTAAATATCCACATATCTATAAGAAGGCTTTGTAATAAATGCATTGCTAGTTTCGCCAATAACCTGGAAATTTTATTTATCCAACTCTTCCACAAATTCATCAAACACAGTATTAAAAAACGCTTTATTTCTATTATAGATTTCCAATGCTTTAACATATAGTTTATTAAATCACGTTAGCAACTATTTTATTCATTTATTATTTGTTTACCATAATTTTCTATTTGAAATCAAAAAAATTGCTAGTACAATTACTGTACTTTTTCACTATCCAGAGTCTCTATTTATAGTATCCTCGGAATGAAAAACAGAAATAAGTGTCAATTTCTTATCTTGTAAACCTCACTTACGATATCGAATAGCAATTGTATAACAATCGCTTATAACTAATAAGTGATGTTAAGTTGTCTTCAAAACTCAAGATATACCTTCATGACATAAGGGAATAGTGATAAAGCTTAAGTTGCAGGGTCGATGTTAGTTAGTTGATTTTCAAGGTTAAAATTCCATAGCCGTTTTCTCATATCAGGTTTGATTATGAAGGGGGGAATGATGTTTTTCCATATTATCAACAAAAATAATATTATCGTATTTACTTTAATATTGGGGATTGTCATTTTATTTTTATCTTTTGATAACAGTCGAGTGAGGATTGTTGGTTATGCTGATAAACATTGTCAAAAGAACACAGCCTGTTTGATTGACATGAACGAAATCACTCCTTTTGACTGGGACAAAATGTATATCATCGATAAAGGCATGGAACCTAAGGACATTGAGAACATTATCGGTGCGACATTTAATAAGAAAGCCAGCCTTTTTTATAAAATTATCTTTGTCAGAGATAATAAGGTAGTTTATTCAGATGAGTATAATTCTTCGGGTAAATCTTACGAGAAAAAATTTATCAAGCCTAATTTTCATTATCCCTATGAAAGAAAAGAAAATTATTTTAGCCACTATGCTATCTCAAAAAATAACTCCATTATTTCAGTAGAAATTGAACATAAGCCATTTATAAGCGATAAGGTTTATTACAAAATTTCCCCTTCTAATGCACAACAAATTAGAGGGAGAAATTTGTAAATTTCTCTAGCTTCTTTAGGAAAATGAGCAAAATTACAAGATTGAGTGCAGGTTTGCTATTTTTTATTGGCCTGCACTTCTTTTTTTGTCTTTATTGTGCTGCTTTTGGTGGATTTGTGAAATTGGCTTTTGTTGTTTTTCTGCTTTAAGGACGGAGAGCCATCGGCCAAATTATTTTTTACGGTTTCTGGTTTATTGTTTTGCTCTTTTAGGCGCTTTTCCAGAGCACAGGTGATCTTTATGTTTTCCAAAGTGCGGGTTAATCCTTTTGTCAGACGCTCATTTTTATCCGCCTGAGCATACTCGAGCTGTTTTTCCAACGTTGTTTTCTTAATCTCACACCCCGACTTACCTTGGTTTGCATAGGCTGCACTCATACTGAAAACGCTCAATACAGATAAGATCACGGTTTTCGACATCATGGGTTATTCCTAGGGCAAACGGGTCTAAATTGAACAGTTAGTTCAGTGATGTGCCTTCAGTACATAAAGGTAGGAACATTGATGATCGTTTGTGATTTACAATC
>NZ_FOVO01000039.1 GCF_900115195.1 Xenorhabdus japonica | reverse complement strand
ACTAAGCGCCAGAAGGCTGGCTGGGATAATGGCTATATGATGAAAATCCTGACAGTGGGATTTTCATCTGTATAAATTAGACCCGTTTGCCCTACTTATTACCCGATAATTTAGAACATCAGTTACTCTTCAGAGAGCGTTTTATGTTGGCCGTATATAATGGACATCCTTTACTGAAGTACACTAATGAGGGTGTTGATTTAGAAATGCTATCTGATTTCCCGTTAGTGTTTTTTGAGCGTGATGTGGGAACGGCATTGTACGATGAGATTATTTCCTTATTGGCCAATGTGGGAGTGGTTCCGACGATTTCTCAGGAAGCAGGAGAAGCAATGACAATACTAGGATTGGTTGCTGCGGGATTGGGAGTAAGCATTGTTACTGAATCATTTATCCGAATGAAACTGGATGGAGTTCAATATCTGCCTTTAGCGAATAATCCTGCTTACTCTGAAGTTTGGTTAGTCAAACATAAAAATCGTAACAATAACCCTGCGGCAAAGCGGCTAACCAATCTCTTGATCTCAAATATTGTGTAAGGGATTTACAGGTAAGATTGTTTATTCAAAAGTAATGATTACGATAAGTTCGTGTGAAAGATCACATTTCTACTTCAAACGGATACCTTCTCATTTAAACAGAGACATAATAATCATTAATTTTTTTAGCAGCGTGAATTAAATAGCGGGAGGCGAGGTGAGTGTTGATATTCAACTAAGTCATATTGACCAATGACCAAATTAGGCAGGCCAACATTGGTTTGGTTTATCGATTAATTGATCAGCATGGGCCTATCTCTCGTATCGCTCTTTCCAAAAAAGCACAACTGGCACCAGCCAGTATTACTAAAATCACACGAGAACTCATTGATGCACATTTAGTGAAAGAAACGGAATTCCCTGATCTCGGTTTCAGAGGGCGTCCTGCTATTGGGCTGAAAGTTGATAGTGAAGGGTGGCAATTTTTATGTATTTGTATTAACGAAGGGCATATTGTCATTGGACTTCGTGATTTAGACTGCAATCTCGTGGTTGAAGAACAATTAGCATTCTCTATTTCCTCAACTCATTCTTTCTTAGATTGTATTGTCAGTGAGATTGATGGTTTCTTTTTACGTTATCAATCTCACCTAGAGCGCCTGACCGCAATTAGTATTACTATTAGTGCAATAGTAGATCCGATTAACAAAGTTATCCATAGTTCACCATACTACAATATCCAAGATCTTCCGTTGGGAAATTTTTTGCACCATCGTACAGGGCTGCCAATTTTTCTTCAACATGGCATAACTGCATGGACAATCGCAGAATCTTTATATGGGGCAGGGAAGAACTATCAGAATCTTATCCAGCTTGTCATTGATGATAATGTTGGCGCAGGAATTATAACCGCCGGGCAAATACTCCATGCAGGAAATCATAGTGTCGTAGAAATAGGACACATTCAAATCGATCCCAATGGCGAACATTGTTACTGTGGAAATGTGGAAACATAGGTTGTCTTGAGACTGTCATAAGTATCAATAAAATCTTGCAAAAATCTTACTCTCTGATGAGAAAACATCTGGCGGAGAAACATTTTGACTCTTTAATGAATCACATAATGTTTGATAATACCTCTTTGACAATTGATTTACTTTGTCAGGTGGCTATAGACGGTGATCCACGGGTAACAGAAATTATCTGTGATGTAGGAGAAAGAATCGGGCGTATTGCGGCAATTATGGTCAATATCTTTAATCCCGAAAGAATTTTGATTGGTTCACCGCTGAATAGCGTTAAACACATTCTTTATCCAGCCATTCAACAGCAAATAACACAGCATTCACTTCCTGATTATAGCCAACAAGTTGATATTGTAGCTACCCAATTTGATAATGCAGGCACACTACCTACAGCAGCTTTAATCAAACAAGCACTGTATAACGGTGAACTACTTATCGGGCTTATGCAAGGATAAGGATAGCGCACATCACGCAAAACATTGAGCTAACTCAATCCCTACCTCAAATACATCTTCTACACTCTAAACTTACTCGCTAAAGAGAGTAGAGAGTAACTGGTCTATCTGGTCTGTTCTTATAGAAAACGGAAAAATGAATTTATGTTAACGCGCTTATTTGTTACAGGCACGGATACCAACATCGGTAAAACAGTTGTTACCCGCGCATTACTACAGACTTTTAATCGTGAAGGAACAACCGCGGTAGGATATAAACCTATTGCGACAGAAAAACGAGAAACTTCGGAGGGAATACGTAGTCGTGATGCTTTGGTTATACATAAATCTTCACCAGTTCAAGTGAATTATGAAGAAATCAATCCGGTTATTTGGGAAAGCAATTATGAAGAAGGAAATCGCGCAGATTTTACTCAAATGACAAAAGACCTAATAAATTTAAGGCATAAAGCAGATCGTGTAATCATTGAAGGTAATGGTGGATGGCGTATGTTACTGGAAGATGAAACGTTTTATTCTGATTGGGTTGTGCAAGAAAAACTCCCTGTCATTTTGGTTGTCGGCATTCAGGCTGGTTGTGTTAATCACGCCATTCTAACAGCTCAATCCATCATTAATGATGATGTACCTCTGATTGGTTGGATTGCGAACCGCATCAATCCCGGACTAGCTCACTACGCTAAAATATTGGATAGGTTACAGCGTCATATAGCCGCTCCACAGTTAGGGGAAATACCTTATCTTTTAAGGCCAGAAGAACGTGATTTATCTTGCTATCTGGATGTTTCTGCAATATCGGCATTTGATTTATCCTTTAATGAGTAAACTTCACACTTAGTTCTTTTATCTATAGCTCTTTTACAAAAAGCTTTTTGATTATTAACAAAAAAGAGAGCAAAATACGCTCCCTTTTTTGTCTTGCCGATAAAATGACCCCTGATACTACGTCATTGGTCAGGTTAATGACGTTGGTTCATAAAGAATAGTTCATAAAAAGTATTATTCTTGGTTTTTCTTGTCGTTTGGTGCTTTATCAAAGATCGAGTTAGCTTGAGAAAAACGGATATAGACTATTTTTTTCTTCCCAAGATCACAATGACCAACAACTTTTCCACTTGTGGCGTTACCTTCATTAACTTGATCACTAGGGACTACGTCAAGCCTAAAATCCGCTTCCGAAACACCATTTTCAATGATTTTCTTCGCAATTTCTTCTTTCAGGCTTTCACATGTTACCTTTTGTGAAGTTTGCTCTGCATGTACTGCAAAGGAAGAAAATACAGAGAACAAAGCTCCAGTCAGTAGGCTCTTTTTCACCATCATCTCCTTATATTGACGTCGGTGTTGAATCTATCAAGGTTTAATCGGGCGACCTGTATTGATATCCAGGCAGCGCTTTGTGCTTGGTTCCCAATAAGCATTAATGTTGGCACTCTTCAAACAGGTATCACGATTATCAACTTCCACTTCGTACTTATCAAACTCTTTTTCTCTACGTTTGTCTACTTTCTGACGCAGTCTTCTCTGTTCATTCCATTCTTCTTGACTTTGACGAGCCGCTTCTCTGTTTATGGAGCTTTCACCGCCACTATTGATGGTTACACATGTACTTTCTTTCGTACAAGGTGTGGAAAATGCTGGTGCTTGCCAGAAGAGAAAGAAAAGCAGGGCAATAGCCAAAATGCTTTTAACAATCGAAGAACTATGAATGTTCATGTCTGAACCTCTTTCATTATATCGTTTACTAAAAATACTATTTACTAAACTATCATTATAAGACTATGTCATTTAACGGGACTGTCAAAAGTATCAGATTTATTGTCAATCTCGCTTAGTAACTAGCTTCTATGTATGCTTACGCTGTTAATGCGTCAGCACCTTCATAAGTTTTGTCCACTTTTTCCTCATTACCTTTAAAGCGGATATGAGAAAATTCAGTCCCTCTAACAAGCCCGGGTTCAATATCAGTAACTCGAATGTTCTTTCCGTGTAAGTCGGATCTCAACCCTAAGCTAAATTGTTTAACAAAGGCTTTGGTGGCACCATATACGTTGCCACCGGCATAAGGCCAACTTGCTGCGGTGGAACCAATATTAATGATATGTCCGTGATTGGCTTGTACCATATTAGGTAACAAAGCCCGCGTCATATTCACTAATCCTTTTGTATTAGTATCAATCATTGTTTCCCAGTCATCAGGATTAGCTTGGTGAGCTGGTTCTAACCCTAATGCAAGCCCTGCATTATTAACAAGAACATCTACATTACGTAAAGTATATGGTAATTGCTGAACTGTATGTTCAATTGCGGTTCTATCTCTGACATCAAGTTGAATAGGGTGGACGTTTTCCCCTAATTCGTTTTTCAACTTATCTAATCTATCTTGACGACGCCCCGTTGCAATAACTACTGCGCCATGTTTGATAAATTTTCTCGCAATCGCTTCGCCGAAACCAGAAGTTGCCCCTGTCACAAAAACAATCATAACTATCCTCATTATCTGCAAATTATTATCATTAATAACCCTATTAGTAGAAAAAGTTATTTCTTATTAGTCAAGGTTAAATTGTTTTTAATGATATTAACTCTTTGTTTTTGAAATGATTTATTTATCACGTGATATGAGGATAAATACACAATAGAAAGGCTTGATTGAAATAAATAACTATAGTAAATTATTTACAATGACATTATATAGAGCATTAACCATCAAACTAGTTACGCTCATTAGGGTATAGAACGCGGTTCATCAGAAGTCACTAGGGACACCGCCGATAAAAAGAGGGGGATTCAATCAGGGAATCCGAAAACCCTCCACGCCCTGCTAAGCCGTCTTTTAGCGGGCTTTCTGTGACACGAAAGTCGGACAGTCGGAGACAAAATAACGGTTAACGAGTCTCTGTACTTGCCGCTCAGTGAGTTCCAGTTGAGCCGCTGCATCACGCCGCCTTAGTCGTTTCTCTGAAACGGCCTGAATAACGTTAATCCGATTTAATTCTTTATCTGACATAGTCACTAACATCCGAATGTCCTGATTGCATTATGCCGCAAAAAGTGACATTACTATATTGGTGCTACAACACAAGTTCGCACAATCTATATTATGTTAAATTTATTTTATAGACTGACTAATAATCTTATGAGCAATCATGATCAATGAATCTTCGTGTCAGTAGCGTTTGCCCTGTTTGATCGATAATAGACTGAGATATGTAAAGACTACCATTATCTTTTTCGCTGAAACCAAGTACTACCATGATATTATTGTCAGCAGCAGCCTGTTCAATTCTTTGAAATAGTTAAACGTGAGTTTGGCAAACGTATAAAATAAGCTCTGTAACTAAGGCGGTGGTTATTTTAATCATCCAAAAGTACATTATGTTCTTTTAATATTTCCTTAACCCTCTTTTTAGGCAGAGAATACGAAGTATTGCCATTTCTTCCAACCATTTTTTTGGCTGCGATCATAGCATTAATTATTGCTTCTTCTGTTGCATTTATTGTTGCTTCATACAAAGGATCTAATTTATCATTGGGCAGTATTTTTATTGTTTTTATATCCTCTCTAGAAAATGCACCATTATTTGCGGTTGAAAATGCGATAAATATCTCACCGCTAGTATTCCTAGCAACACCACCTACTCTTGCAAGCCCAAGAGATACCCTTTTAGCCATTTTATTTAATTGGTGAGGAGCCAATGGTGCATCAGTGGCAACCACTACGATGATAGAACCAACATCTTTTAGCTTTTTCTTATCTCCATGATAGATCGGTTTAAGTTCCTTTATTTTTTTACCAACTGGAACTCCTGCAATAATCAAGTCATCTCTATCACCAAAATTACCTTGAACGAGAACGCCAACAGTATAACTTCCATCTTGTTTATCTAAAATTCGCGATGAAGTACCAGTTCCTCCCTTGAAATTAAAAAGATTCATCCCAGTTCCACCACCAACATTACCTTCTTCTATCGCCCCTGACTTGGCACTATTCAACGCGTTATACACATGTTCTTTTTTTACATGCATGCCGTTTATATCATTTAATATTCCATCCCACGTTTCTGTAACTACAGGTAATAACCAAAATAAATCATCTTTTAGTGGCGATACCAGATTATTATCAATCATCCAGCTAATTGTTGAGTCTCTAACAACACCAACACTATGCGTGTTAGTGATTAATATTGGCGTCTCCAAGAAACCACTTTCTTCAACCCATTGACTACCAGTCATATCTCCATTTCCATTTAAAGAGAATATACTGGAAAATACAGGGTTAAATTTCTTTCCTCTTGGCAATATAGCTGTTACACCTGTTCTTATTGGGCCTTTTCCAATTTCTAACTTTCCATCACCTTCTATGATGGTTGAATAACCAACTTTTACACCACTAACATCTGTAATCGCATTGTACTTTCCTGTTAATCCAGAGAAAGGAATACCTAAATCCCTTGCTCTAATCTCATTGGCTAAAGAATTAGCAGTTATCATTGTCGATATAGATAGAATCATAATATCTTCCTTGTATCAATTAAGGTCGTCACTAACATATTCCTACATCTGGAAACCCTAGATAGATGCATAGATAATCACTTTCAGTAATTCCATTGATCAATAAAGTGGACTAATACAGGGATAACAAGTAAAGAAAATGAAAAAAATAATCTAGTATCAGTAGCAAACTTGTCAGTCAATGATTTATATGACAATAATTTGATTATCATGATACTGGGCCATATCATGCTTATTCTCAATAATTAAAACTAATTAGAGGAATGAAAATAATGTTCATATCACACAAGAGTAAAAGTAATACGACAAGTGGATGGGTTAATGGTTTCTTGGGGGTATTAATATTTAGCGGATCATTACCTGCAACAAAAGTGGCTATTATGGATTTTGATCCCATTTTTCTAACAGTCGCCCGTGCATCTATTGCTGGATTATTAGCAATTATTATTCTCTTCGTTTTTAAAGAAAAACGCCCTGTATCCAGTCAGTTATTTTCATTATTCATTGTTGCTATAGGCGTTGTTGTTGGATTTCCACTTTTAACTGCTTTGGCTCTTCAGCATGTCACTTCGGCACATTCAATTGTATTTCTAGGTTTATTGCCTCTCACGACAGCCATTTTCGGCGTATGGCGAGGAGGAGAACGCCCTCGCCCTGCTTTTTGGGTATTCTCTGTTATTGGCAGTTTATTGGTGATCGGGTTTGCATTTTTGCAAGGCGTATCCGCTTCGTTAACCGGAGATGTATTGATGCTTGCTGCCGTCCTTGTTTGTGGGTTGGGTTATGCAGAAGGAGCAAAACTTTCTCGTATATTAGGAGGATGGCAAGTTATTTGTTGGGCATTACTTATCTCGTTACCCGCAATGCTTATTATGACATTTCTGTTTATGCCAATTTCATTTGCAAATGTCGGTGTTCCTGCATGGATTAGCCTTGCCTATGTATCCCTTTTTAGTATGTTGATTGGTTTTATCTTCTGGTATCGAGGATTAGTACAAGGAGGCATTGCTGCCGTTGGTCAACTTCAATTACTACAACCTTTTTTTGGTCTCGCTTTATCTACGAGTTTACTTGGTGAACCTGTGAACCTATTGATGGTTGCTGTAACTATTGGAGTGATTTTTTGTGTCGCAGGCTCACGGAAGTTTGCAATTAAAAAAATATGAATAGAACTAGTGGAATAACGGCGTTTGTTACAACGGCAAAATTAGGAAGTTTCACTGCAGCAGCAGAACGCCTTGGTTTGACAAAATTATTACCCGTGATTATCCTGAACTGCCTCTTACCGTTTCATTTAGTGAGCGTTTTGTTAATTTAATTAAGGAAAGCATTGATCTTACTATACGTATCGGTGAACTCTACTGATAGTAGCGGTCTAGTTGTCCGTCGATTGACGACTTAAAAATTCGTTATTTGTGCAGCACCGGAGTATTTATGTTTTAACGATGAACCTAACACCCCTGAAGAATTGAGCCAGCACCAGTGTATCGTGGGATTTCGTAGGGAGCAGCCATTATCTTGGTTATTGAAAGAAAAGGATGGCAAGATGAAACGTTACGCACCACCAGCAACTTATGAATTTGCTGATGGCGATGCAATGTTGGCGGCTGTTCTAGCGGGTTGCGGATTTGCACAACTGCCATTATGGATGGTGGGAAAATACCTCAAAAGCGGAGAACTCAAAGAAGTGTTACAAGAGTATTCAGGTATCGAAATCCCGATTAGTGCATTATGGGCCGCAAAACCGCCAATTACTACCCAAAATACGCTATGTCGTAGATACTTTGGTTGAAATGGCGGAAAATGGCTTGCTGGATTAATTTTAGCCATTAATTTACTTTTCAGACATTTTTTTAATATAAATACTGAAAAAAGCCAGTAAAGAAAAGAGGATACTGCTTAGAACAATCGTATGAACTCCGAACTGTGAAAGAAACCATCCTCCAATTACAGAGCCAATGGTAATACCTAAATTTGCAAAAGAAATATAAAGGCTGTTGGCAAACTCTGGAGCTTCATTAGCTTCTTGCATAATCCAATTTTGGCTAACTACCAGACCAGCAGAATGCAACCCACCCCCAGAAAATCGTCAGTATACACATAGCTATCGGTGAAAACCCTAAATACCAGACTTGAATATAGAGGAAAATTAATAAAATAGGATACGCATAAGTTGTAATCATAACATTTTTTTGCAGAAAGCGACTAAATACAAAGTTACCTATAAATCCACAAACACCAAATAAGATCAAGATCATACTGATTGAATCATTATCAAACTGAGCGATTTTCGCAATTGGGTCGGTGTCACATTTAATGTGCTTCAAGCTGAGGTAATAGCCCAATGACAGCTATTTCAGTAGTAATAATACCGAAAACTGCAATGGACAACGTCAATAACAACATAGAAATTTTATTTTGTATCATGAGAACCCATTATCATTTTGGTTTTAATTTGTTAGTTTTTTAAATGCAAATAGAATAATGGCAAAATACCTGTAAAAACAGAAGGATATTTTAGTCTACTGTTTGTAGACATAATTTCTTAAATGCAAATCGCTTTTCTAAGATGTATATCATCAATCAGGAATGTTATTCGTGGACATTCTTACTAGTATGATTGTATGATTTTTCCAAATCATGAGGTGATTCTAGAATGATAGGTAAGTAAATACAATATCAATATATTTGTGTTTTTTATTGACTATGCAATTAATGAATGTAATTCTTTACGATACGGAACATTTAGAAATTAATCATTTATTTAATATTATAGATTTATATTAAAAATGCTATTGTTATTGTTACGAATCAGAACAGGTTAAAGGACACAATAAATAAAATAGTGGTCATTACTATGATGCCTAACGTAAGATAATTAATTAAGTTAAATCAATGGCGTGTGAGTTATTTGTTACGTATGTTCAGGATTGTCGAGTATAACATGAATTTTTATTGATTATTTATATTTTAATGATTTATTAACTGCAGGAATTATCATGGAAAAAGAAAAACATGTAGTGTTTGGTATAAGTCCGTTCAATACTAAATTCAACGAAGAGTATATTTTTAACATGCTTGATTGGGGGTTCGAGAATTTTAGTCGTGTAGATATGATACATCCCCATGAAGAGGCTAAATATCTTCTGATGGGATGTGGAAACAATGAAGTTAAATCGAAAAAAAAATCAAGAAAGGAATTTTCTCGCGTAAGGAAGATAGTTAACAAATACCTTCACGATAAAAGAAAAAATCTTAATTATGGTCAAATAATGAAATTTGCTGATTTTTATAATTCTAATCACTATAACCGTCTGTACGAATCTGTAAAAAATGAATACGAATCTTTTTCAGACTTCCGTGAGATATGTGTCAGTCAGACTGAAAAAGCCATTCTAAACAGAAAGAAATCGCTAGAAGATATATCATCACATGATGATGAATGCATTCATGTCGCTACAAAATACATACTGAGAGAAATACCCTTTATTGTTGCTCCTGCTGAAGTGCTGTCTTCTAACTGCCATGTTTACATATCTTACTATTCTAACTGGAGTATAGCAGATTACCTTTATAAGCAGGGAAGAAAAATAAAGCCCTCCCAGAGAACGAGTTTAATAATAAAAGATCATTCATACATGAAGGTTTTATCATGAACATTATAGAGCTGAACATACTGTCAGATGAATATTGTGGATTTTGGTAAAGAGTTTTCAATCTTATCCACCTTTAAGATTCTCGGCATGAAAAAAGAGGATCTGAATTTTTATCATGAAAGGCTTCGCCTCATTGTTAATTTTGCAACAGGGTTCAATCTGAGCGAAGACGAAAAGAAAATTTATATTGATGCAGCCATTGAAATGGAGAATGCTATACTCAATTTAATTTCAGAAAAGAAAAAGTTCCCAGATAATGACTTAGTTTCCTTTATCTTGACTGAAGGAGCTAATGATGAAGGTAAAAAGCTCAGCAACAGTGACATTGTTGCATGTTCGCCAATCTACAGCTTAATCTTGCTCTCAAAAGATTGGCTCCATTACTTCTGGAGTATGAAGAAGTAACAGAGCCAGTTTTTGATGGGATCTATACGCGTGGAGCGACCTCATATATGTTGAAAAGGATAAACGCAAATGACTGAAACAATGAGTTATTCGAGAAAAGAGGCCGGGATTATCGCTTCCGTAACTGTGTCGAGTATCCTCCCGCTTTTGGATGGCAGTATTGTAAATGTAATTATGCCCAAGCTAAGTGAATTCTTCAGGGTGAATCAAAGCCAGATCCAGTGGGTTGTCACCGCGTATTTTCTGGCCAGTATTACAGGCCTTCTTATGTCCTCTCCTCTACAAGGGAGAATTAGTACGAAGTTAGTTTGGATGTTTTCTAGCATTTTGTTCATGCTGGGATCACTCGCGGTTGGGTTGTGTAATGATTTCATTAGCATCATCATTGCCAGAGCTGTACAGGGGATGGGCGCAGGTTTTCTTCTCCCTCTCAGCCAGACTATTATCGCTACGGAATTTGGTAAAGAGAGAATGCGATCGGCTATGGGACTGGTTGCTGTGCCGGCAGCAGGGCCACTGTTTGGTTCATTGTTTACTGAATACCTGTCATGGCAGCTTCTTTTTTTTATCAACATCCCGATTGTTCTTGTATCACTCTGGACAGGATACAGATACCTTTCGCTGGGTAAGAAACAGAAAAAAGATTTTGGAGTTTTTCCGTTCCTGATGCTCTCAACCTCTCTGATACTGTTTTTTTATTCTCTCGACAATTTTCAAACCGAAGTCAGCAGTAACAGTCTGATTATGATCGTTTCGTCTCTTTTACTGCTTGTTTTTGCGTTCATCATAAATGCATCATCAAAAAAGAAAATTATTGATTTCTGTGAATTCAGGAAAAGGAATTATGCAGTATCAATGCTGATGGGACTTGCCGTGTCATTCCTATTCTACAGTTTTATGATTTTTTTCCCGCTATCAGTATCATTGGATGGAAATCCCAAGGACGGAATTATAGTGCTTGGTGTACTGCTGGGACTTCAGGGGGTGGGTGCCTGGATCGGAAGGAAGTATCTCTACCAGAAACTGAATGAAAAGTCTCCATTCTTTGTTATTTCTCTGGGTGTTCTGGTTTCCACCTTAAGTCTACTGCTTTTTGATTTCAGTAACACGTTGAGTGCTCTAGGCTTTTTTATAAGAGGAACCGGCTTAGGAATTGCTACGATTGCCTGCTTAGCTGCACCTGTACAATGGGCAGACAGAGAATATATTAAGGATACCAGTGTCATTACTCGCCTTCTTCAGCAGATAGGGGGAGCTGCGGGAGGTATCTTCGCCGGTGGACTCATTTACCTGATTGCTTCGCAAGGAATGTCGTTACATAGCGCCTACCTAATTTTTTTTGGAATTTCTGCTTTTTTATGGTTGGTAATGACACTGGGAACAAAGTATTCATGAATTCTCAATAACTTTAAATTCAATAACAACAATTTCCATATCTGGTGAAAAATCACCTATTTTTTCAAAAAAACGTTGATGTTCTAATTGCCAATGAAGCAGACTTCTATCTCCCTCACCTTCTTTCCACGCTAGTTCTTCGGTCATTTCTGAAAATTGCATTAAATGCATATTAGATTAATAAATGTAATAATTGCTGAGTTTGGGCGGTCAGGGCACCGCCCATTGAATAAGTTAATTATGGAGATTAATGATTGCTTGGGAAAGCAAATTGAGCGGCTTCATGACTTTCGCGTTTAATCCAACGCTGAGTGATCGTTTTACGGCGAGTGTAAAAACGTACACCATCTGGGCCATAAGCATACAAATCACCGAACAATGAACGTTTCCAACCACCGAAACTGTGATAAGCAACGGGAACCGGCAATGGAACATTGATTCCTACCATACCAACTTCAATTTCATTGGCAAACAACCGAGCCACCTCACCATCATTTGTGAAGACGCAAGTACCATTGCCATATTCATGGGTATTAATCAGTGTGATTGCATCTTCCAAACTGGGTACTCGAACTATACATAAAACAGGGCCAAAAATTTCTTCCTGATAAATGCGCATTTCAGGTGTAACATAATCAAACAGGCATCCCCCCATAAAGAAGCCATTTTCATACCCAACTACAGATAGATTCCTGCCGTCAACAATCAACTCAGCCCCCGCATTGACACCGTCCGTGACATAATTTGACACCTTATCCAAATGCGCTTTAGTCACTAATGGCCCCATATCCAGACCATGTTCAGTTCCGGCTCCAATTTTAAGTGCCTTAATTTGTGGGGTCAGTTTTTCAATTAAAGCATCAGCGATTTGATCACCTACACATACTGCAACAGAAATGGCCATACAACGTTCGCCACACGAACCATAAACGGCTCCCATTAATGCACTGGCGGCATTATTTAAATCTGCATCAGGCATTAAAACGGCGTGATTTTTCGCTCCTCCCAATGCCTGAACGCGTTTGCCTCGTCGCGTCCCTTCACTGTAAATATATTCTGCTATAGGCGTAGAACCAACAAAACTCAATGCCTTCACATCGGGGGATTCAATGAGACAATCGACCGCTTCTTTATCACCATTGATAACATTTAATACGCCTTTTGGTAATCCAGCCTGCTGGAACAACTCTGCGATAAACAATACTGAACTGGGATCACGTTCAGAAGGTTTAAGGATGAAAGTATTACCACAGGCAATCGCCAACGGATACATCCATAAAGGGACCATTGCAGGGAAATTAAAAGGTGTTATACCAGCAACAACTCCTACGGCCTGAAAATTGCTCCATGAATCAATTTCTGGCCCAACATTGTGACTGTACTCACCTTTTAATAATTCCGGTGCTGCTGTAGCGAAATCCACGTTTTCAATTCCTCTTTTCAATTCCCCTGCCGAATCCTCCAAGGTTTTACCGTGTTCTTCGCTGACCAATCTAATTATCTGTTCTTCATGCTGTTCAAGGAGCTGTTTAAAACGAAACAAAACTTGAGCACGTTTTGCTGGTGGTGTATCACGCCAGGCTGGAAGCGCCGCTTTTGCGGCTGCAATTGCTTGTTGTACTGTTTCCTTACTTGCCATCTCAACTTGGCGAATTACATTCCCTGTAGAGGGGTTAAATACTGCTGCGGTTCTGCCACCAGCTATGGTCATTTCACCATTAATTAAATGCGTAATTATCTGCATATTTCTTGATTTCCTTTATTTAATTTGGTGTAAAACATTACCCACAGCATTAAACAGACGATCAAGATCATCAGTTTTAGCATTGAACATAGGGCCAAATTGCAACGCATCACCACCCAAACGCACATAAAACCCCGCTTTCCATAGTGCAATACCAGCATCAAAAGGCCGGATCGCCGCATCTCCGTCCCGTGGAGCAAGTTGAATTGCCCCCACCAGTCCACAGTTACGAATATCTACTACATTCGGACAGTACTTCAGTTCATGTAATGCTTGTTCGAAATGTGGGGCCAAATCAGCGGATTGTTGCAATAAACTCTCTTTTTCCAGCAGTTCTAAGGAAGCTAATCCTGCTGCACAAGCAACGGGATGAGCAGAATAGGTATAACCGTGGCTGAACTCGATCATATGTTCTGGCAGAGGTTGAGACATAAATGCCTCGTAAATCTTACTGGAGGCAACGACACCTCCCAGAGGGATTACACCGTTGGTTACTTGTTTAGCGAAATTAAGAATATCGGGGGTAACACCGAAATACTCAGCGCCACTCCAACATCCCAAACGTCCGAAGCCGGTAATCACTTCA
Source organism: Xenorhabdus japonica (assembly GCF_900115195.1). Taxonomy (GTDB): domain Bacteria; phylum Pseudomonadota; class Gammaproteobacteria; order Enterobacterales; family Enterobacteriaceae; genus Xenorhabdus; species Xenorhabdus japonica. The sequence continues at coordinate 15,564 of NZ_FOVO01000039.1, read as the reverse complement.
TCGAAAATCAACAAGATATCGTGTTGGGTGCATATTTCCCGCAGACGTTGTAAGTAACCTTGTGGCGGGATAATAGCGCCAGCAGATCCAGCAAGAGGCTCAACGATAACAGCGGCAATATTACTGGCATCATGCAGTTCGATGAGTTTCAATAATTCATCTGCCAGTTCACGGCCACCAGCCGATGGCATTCCTTTAGTAAAAGCCATATTAGGTTGTAATGTATGTGGCAGATGGTCAACATCCATAAACTGACCAAACATTTTTCGATTTCCACCAATACCGCCAAGGCTGGTCCCTGCAATATTGACACCATGATAACCACGAGCCCGACCGATAAATTTAGTCTTTGCGGATTGTCCTTGAATCCGCCAGTAAGCACGAGCCATTTTTACTGCCGTATCAACAGATTCTGACCCCGAACTGGTAAAAAATACATGATTCAAATCATCGGGCATAAGACTGGCAATTTTATCTGCCAATTTAAATGACAAAGGATGTCCATATTGAAAGCCGGGTGAATAATCCAACATACCCAATTGTTCAGAAACGGCCTGACGAATTTCAGTGCGTGTATGGCCTGCTCCACATGTCCATAAGCCTGACAAGCTGTCATAAATACGTCGGCCTTGATCATCAACCAGCCAGTTTCCCTCTGCGGAGATAATTAAACGTGGATCTTGTTGAAAATGACGATTAGCACTGAATGGCATCCAATGTGCTTTAAGGTTCAGTGTCTGAGAACTAGTTGTTTTAACCAAATTAGTTTTAAACTGATGGCTATCTGACATTTTTTTACTCCTCATATAAGGTTGTAACAAAGAGTTTGCAATGAAACTATACTCAAATTAAATCTCAATTATCGAATCATTAGTTATGAGTTTACTTACGTAAATGAAAACAACAAATTTTAGGCAACTAACTGATTTTTATTTGAAATTATTACGAGCCTTTAAGAACATCGTAGAATGTAGCAGTTTTTCCACAACAGAAATAAGATTGTTTCCAGATAAATCAAATTAAAGTCTTTGTTGTATTTATTTTGATGGGAGGCATTCAATTATCTTATGCTGAAGATAAAGACAAAGAAATAAATATATGTAAGAGTTTGTCAAAATGAAAATTTTATTTCATAAAATGATTGTTATTCCCTTAATTACCTTATTATCATTATTTATTACCCCAATAGTGAATGCATGGTCATTGGATGACCTTAAATGTACCGATGGTGCTTACACAGGATACATTACAGGGCTATCTATAGGTTACTTTAATAATAGCCCTACTGATGATCACATTGTATTAATATTCCGTCCAGACGATAAAAAAGATCAACCCGGAAGGGTTGTACTGACTGATCCAAATTATTCCAAACCTGCTGGCCCTGCTTTTTTATCTATAGCACAAACAGCTCTGCTTACCGGTCAAAAAGTAGAGATGTGGTGTGATGGGACTTGGATTAATGGAATATGGCTTGGAGAAGGAGCAGGAATACCAGGAGGAGCAGGATCAGGAAAAATTTTACGTTATGGTTTATCTGGTGGATTCCAAGAATAACTTTGAAAAATCATAAAACTCTATATATTTCTACTGATTTGAATAAACTTCAGAGTAAAATAATTATTACTCTGAAGTTATTAAACCTTAATTATTAGTCGCTAAAGACAGCAAATCCCCCCATGTTCTGCCCTAAAAAATTTTAACAAATCCATCAAAAATGCAGTAAGATTAGCGCCCAATCGTAGAAATTGATTTGGGTTATTAACTTGTTATCACTTTTTCGCTTATCACAACGTCGAATACCTGCTTTTATCGCCTTACTCGCGATTTTGATGCTGTTCATTGCGCCTGTGGTATCGAAAACGCTGGAACATCATCGTGAAAACGGAATGAACCATCATGGTGCTGATCATATCCATACGGGATTAATTGATGATATTGCCTGTGGTTACTGCCAACTTCTGATTAACCTGCCATTATTGGCAGGAGATTTTATTCCTTTCATTTTGCTGACTCTTATCGTGTCTCGGGCACCACCAGCATTACGTCTTTCTGGCTCAACTATTCGGCTGTTTTACGGCGAATCACAACCTCGCGCCCCACCCCTAATTAGTCTATTTATTTGAAATTAATCATTTTATTTTCCTTGCCTTACATAGTATGTACGGCGATTTTTTAATGTTTTAAATAAATTCCAAGACCGAATTTGTTACTAATTAAGGGATTTTTTATGTCTGCTGCACAATTATTTCGTGTATCACCTCTGACAGCTGCTTTGGCTATTGCACTTTTTGTACCAGCCAGTGGCTGGACTGCCAATGTGGAACACGCCAAAGAAACAGACACAGCAAATAACAGCGAAGTAGTAATTACTGTAACAGCTCCAGCAACATCGCCACTTGAAGTGGCTTCTTCACTAAAAACGCCTCGCCAACCAATTCCTGCCAGCGATGGCTCTGATTACCTGAAAACTATTCCCGGTTTTTCACAGATCCGTAATGGTGGTACTAATGGTGATCCTGTATTCCGTGGCATGTTTGGCTCACGGTTGAGAATGCTGATTGATGATAGCGAAATTCTGGGTTCTTGTGGTGGACGTATGGATGCGCCAAGTTCTTATATCTCACCAGAAAGTTATGATGTTCTGAGTTTAGTGAAAGGCCCACAAACAGTACTTTGGGGAGCAGGAAACTCAGCGGGAACTATCCGTTTCGAACGTACTCGCCCTCAGTTTGAACAACTGGGTGCACAAGGTAATGCCAGCACAATTATTGGTTCCAATGGACGTTGGGATGGTAATGTTGACCTCAGTATTGGCAATGAACTGGGTTATATCCGTTTAATTGGCAATAAATCCCGCTCCAATGATTATAAAGATGGTAATGGTCATCGCGTTCCATCCCGTTGGGATAAATGGAATACCGATATTGCATTGGGCTTGACGCCTGATGAAGATACGTTACTGGAGTTAAGCGCCGGACAAGGTGATGGTGAAGCGCGCTATGCTACGCGTTATATGGACGGTTCTCAATTCAAGCGCAAAAGTTTTGGCGTGCGTTTTGAAAAGTCCAATATTGGTGAAGTGTTTGACAAATTCGAAAGCAATTTTTACTACAACTACACCGACCATGTGATGGATAACTATTCCATGCGCATACCTCTACCCGGACACATGGAAATGGTTTCAGAACCGGATCGTCTTACCGTGGGTGGCCGCATGATGGGAACTTGGGTTTGGGAAGATTTCAAATTACAGAGCGGTGTAGATATGCAGACAAATACCCATCGTTCCAATACCGATCATTACATGAATAAAGCTGAAAGGATGGGTTGGCAGAAAAATGCACGCTTCCGTAACTATGGCCTTTTTGGTGAATTAACATGGGATGCAACTGAACAGAGTAAAGTTATTAGTGGTGCTCGTTTGGATCGTGCAACGGCATATAAATACTCAACCCAACAAGAGCGCAAAGAAACCCTTCCCGCTGGCTTCGTCCGATTTGAACATAATCTGAAAGACGCTCCTTTGATGTTCTATGTCGGTGTTGGTTATACCGAGCGTTTCCCTGATTACTGGGAGATATTTTCAGGTAAAGCAGGTGAAAATGTTTTCACGGATGTAAAACCCGAAAAAACCACCCAGTTGGATATCGGTGCGCAATATAACGGTAATCAACTGAAAGGTTGGGTATCGGCATATGTGGGTAAAGTGAATGATTTCATTCTATTTAACTATGGAAAAAAAGACCCGGCTCACAACATTAATGCCACTATTATGGGCGGAGAAACGGGACTTACTTATGAATTCAATGAACATTGGAAAACGGATGCCAGTTTGGCGTATTCTTGGGCGCAAAACACCACCACTCATCGTCCATTGCCGCAGATCCCACCTTTGGAAGCACGTTTTGGCCTGACTTGGGAATATGGTGATTGGACTAGCAATGGTTTGTTGCGTTTGGTAAATAGCCAACACCGAGTGGCAATCAATGAAGGTAATGTTGTCGGCCAAGATTTTGATAGCAGTAAAGGCTTTGCCATTCTATCTGTAAATGCAGCCTATAAAGTGACTAAAAATGTTCAGGTTAGTGCCGGCGTTGATAACATTTTTAATAAGGCTTATAGCGAACACCTTAACTTAGCGGGAAATCAGGGCTTTGGTTATTCTGGCAACACAGCAGTAAACGAGCCTGGCCGTACTTATTGGGCAAGAATGAATGTTAAGTTCTAATATTTTCTATTCTTAGCATTATCTTATTAGATTAGAAACATTTCGCCCTGACTTATGCCAGGGCGAATTTTTTAAATATCTTTAAGAAAAGATAACTTTCATAGTTAGTTTAATAATGCCTTTTAAAAAAGATACTTTTGTGATTTATCTGAAAAACTTCGTCATCCGAAAAAGCTCAATTGCTAGCTGATTCATTGGCCAACAACCAATGACGTAACAACATTGCAAACTGCTCTTGTTGAGTTTCGGTCAACGGTTCGAGAATCGATTTTTGATTTCCCAAATGACTTTCTACTGCTTTATCTATCAATGCCTTCCCTTTTGATGTCAGAAAAACTTTGCAACTGCGACGGTCTCCTTCATTAGCGATACGTTCAACCAATCCTCGCTGTACCATATGCTCAATACGAGTGCTCATTGCTCCAGAAGTCAGCATAACGGATTGATACATTTCAGTAGGCGTAATGGGTGTGTTGTTGCGACGCAGCGTCGCAAGGATATCAAATTCTATGGTACTTATATCGTGTTCTTTGAAAGCATGTTGTAGACGTTGTTCAATAATTTTGTTTACGCGACATAGCCGTCCAATGACGCCCATCGACGACGGGTCAAGGTCTGGGCGTTGCTGTTCCCACTGTATCAATAATCTGTCAACGTGATCGTACTTCATGCTTTTTTCCCTATTTATTTTATTTCGACAAAAAGATACTTGATAAAAATCGTTTAGGCCATTACTTTAATTTATCTTTATGTAAATATACTTCAAATAATGTAATACTAAAAGTTATAGTTTGTTTTCCTTGCCACAAATATTTGGAGCATGCACCATCATTATTTCTGTTTGGCTTTCGATTCCACGAAATCAGATAAAAAAACCGATAGTCCTACAACTTAATTAACGAGTAAAAACAACAGGAAAATTAATGAAACTTACTATAATTTCAGGCAGCCAACGCCCGGACTCCCATAGCCAACGTGTGGCTTGTTATTTGCAAAAATTAAGTAGAGAACATGCATTTACCAATATAGAACTTATGGATCTCTCTAATATAGAGTTGCCATTACATGATGGTTATACGACAGATATATCAGCGGAATCTCATCCCTGGCAGGCGATCGCACGATATTTAAGAGAAAGTGAAGCATTTATCTTTGTTACCCCAGAATGGCATGGAATGGCAACCCCAGCATTAAAGAACTTTTTATTACATTGTTCTATAGCTGAACTGGGCCATAAACCGACATTATTGGTGAGTGTCTCAGGTGGGATCAATGGTGTTTACCCTCTTTGCGAATTACGGATGACCGGTTTTAAAAATAATCATGTTTGTTTCTTGCCTGACCATTTAATATTCCGTCAGGGTGAAAACTTGATTTCGAAGGATCTGATTTGTAATGATGAGGCATTTGAAAGCCGAGTTAACTATACGCTAAAACTACTTAAGTCTTATGCTAAGGCATTGAAGCAAGTCCGCGAAGATATTGGCGAAGAAAGTAAAAATTATCTGTATGGTATGTAATTAGCTGATATCCAGTTTCTTATGAGTAAACCTCGGTTCAGAAATTTGAGCCGAGAGTATCCTTTTAGATATGGATAAAAAATTGAGCCACACAAGCTGTATAAAAATACAGTTCATCGTATTTTCGGCATTTTTGCTTAACAATCAATCATTGTTGGCTTTCTATTATTAGATTGAAATGCCAGCAACTTACGATCACAAATTTCACCCTAGCGGCTGATACACAATGCATTTTTTGATGCCAGTTCATTCTGCCGTGGGTAAGAAGCCAGCTTACGCGGCAATTGGCTTGGTTTGAGTTTTCCTGAAAATATTGTTATTGCGCATCGAAGAAAGTCCGGCCAGTTTGCGGTAATAAGGTCTTCCCTGATTTTCCCGCCAACCAGCCTGCACAAATCTTTTGGCGTTATATCAGGGGTAAATACATAAAATCGTCTTAAGGGCAGATCCCGAATTCACAATACGAGGCGGTAGCCAAGCATTCCACTGATACCAAAGAGATAATCGGTAAATCCTGCGGTATCGGTATATAGTATAGGTAAAATCATTTGCACTTATTATGCGAATGTAAGATAAGTTACAAACAATACTATATATTATCAATCTGTTTATGATTTTTAAAATGAACAGTTAGTTTAATATTTATAACATACTAATGCTTAAATATCTGTATTATTCCTCTCCGATAACGTAGCCTTAAGTAATATTAATTTTAAATTACAATGAACGCTTGGTTATAAATATTAGATCTAAATGATCTGGCCGATAATTCTTTATAAATAATTTGCAATTTCTTATCTCCATGATATCTTAATAATCTACGATCATTAAGATGAATTATAATGCGCTACCTCTTAACTTAGTTAAGAGTGCTTTATTTTTTGGAATATAAATGTTGGGTTATAATTTATTTTATGTGGTTTGGTTTTCTTTTTTTATTAAATGAAGATGTTTTATGAATGATTAAAAATGATCTTGTTATGAGATATAGTGTGCAAAATTAATATGCAGTTTTATCTTTTATAGGAGAATGTTTTAATTATGAAATCAGAACAACATGAAAGTGAAAGCCCAATTTCAATTGAAGGTTTATCTAATTCCAAATCGGTTCCAATAGCGGTATGGGATGCCAATAATTATCCTAACGGTCGGTGGGTTGACGCTACAAGGGAGAGAGCAGGGATACTGTTTAAGGATTCAGCTCATGTGACGAGTGCTTGGGATATAAGGCCGCCTAATAATATTGTTGGAGGAAGGAAAGCTTTCCATTCGCTAACGTTGACTAAATCTGGACCAGGAGGTCAATGTCTTGGGCTTGCAACAGATACCCCTGTTGATGCCAGACATTGTTATTGTGAGCTTGACTTATTTTGTAAGCCATACCCTGAAATTACAGTGTGTGTGCTATCCAAGGAAACGAATGCAAGTGGTACATATCAAAATATTGGTTATGGCTATATGGCTATATGGCTATTCACTTGACTGGGGGGTATAAAGGTAAGCCTCAATGGATGCCATCAAATATTTCCTTAGGTACTTCGATTGATACTGCGACGCCTTATGTCATGGTTTGGAATCTTCAAGCTAATTTGATTCAGTCAGTCAATTTTGTTGGCAAACGAACAGATGGTATTTACAAAGGGCAACCGACATTAGGTAATACTCATTCTAGTATTGCTCTGAGTTACGAATGGCCGCAATATGTGTGGTCAAGGTGGCGTGTTGGATTGTTAGCTGAAAATAACGGTACATTAATAGTTGAGTGGCTTAACACTGCAAAGGGTGAATGGAATGTAGAACTTTGCCAGTACAATATGAACACGCTTATGACGGGAAATCTTGCATCAGGCCAAATTGGGATTATGTATGGTATGTCTTCTAGTGCTACCACAAAAGAGCAACAAGATTCTCTTTATAGGACACCGTTTGATCGTGCTGTATTTTATCAAAATTTTTAAGATAGGGTGTTAAACCTGATTATTAACCATCTTGTTTGATATATAAAAGGGCGATCTTGTCCCTAAATTTGTATAATTGCCTGTTTTTATTATGTTTAACTTATCAACTAAAACAGGTTAAAAGATGGACGAAAAATAGTTACAAACCCTGACAACTGAGCTGGCTAAAAATCTCAAAACCCCGGAAGGTCTCAGCCAGCTCTCCCGTTTACTCAAAAAAACCGACTGTGGAAATAGCTCCAGCCACTCATTTGTGCTATGAAAAACACCAGCCGAAATCTGGCACCAATACCATAATGGCTCCTCGTCCAAAACACTGCTGACTGAAGAAGGCGAGTTGGCACTGCTAATCCCCCCGTGACCGTGAAAGCACTTTTTAACCCCAAATCGTCAGGAAAAATCAGATATGTATTACCGGCAAATCGGGGACTCAAAGATATTTTTATCGCGTGTATGGCCTGGCGAAGAAAAGCTTAGAGTGTCATTTCGCCCCTACCGGAACTGACCCCTATATCTCTTCTAATTCAGTAATATCAGTAACAATCTGATTCATCATTGTTATCCCTTTTACAGCCAGTAAATTAGTAATTATGTAAATATTGTGATAATTTCAAATACTTATTAAATATGTTATCTACATTTTTAAACGCATAAAATACTCTTCGCATCCCGTATTTTCATCTACGTCTTTGCTGACAACATAAAACCCCTGCGATAAATAGAACTCATAACTTGCTTGGTTTTGTTGATAAACCGATAGGGTGAGTTCAGATCTTCGATTTTTGGCATCATTCACTAATGCTTTGCCTATTCCCTGCCCCTGCTTATCTGGTGATACAAAAACGGCGGCCAAATTATCTTCGTGCAGTGCATAAAAACCAATAATATTAGCTCCTTGTACATAGACATATACTTCTGAGGCCGGAATATAGATATGTCTCATGTTTTGGATTTGCGACTGCCAAAATTCAGACGCCACAAAATTGTGAGCTTTAATGGACGCTTCTAACCAAATAGACAGAACCGCATCCATATCTGCTTCTGTAAAAGTTCTAATCACTTTTTAATATCCCCTATTTTCGATGTAGTAAAAGGCGATGTATCTATTCCATTAAAATGCCACTGAACTAACACACTAATTACGGCAACACCAAAAGCAGCACCAATGTGTTGTAAAGTCGTAATGACACCTGATGCCATACCTGCAAATCGTACGTCAACAAAAGCCAGAACAATATTGAGCAATGGTGTCATAACAAAACCCTGACCATATCCAAGAAATATTAAAATAATCGCAAATAATGCTTTCACTGATAAAAATGCTTCAGTGGATAGTGCACTAATGGCAACAATTAGTGCAATAAAAGAAAGCATATAAAGTAAGCCACCGATAGTTATGGCTTTGCTGCTAAAGCGTTTAACCCAATAAGGCGCATTGAGTGAAGATAAAATAAAACCTATGCTCGCAGGAGCAAAAATCAATCCTGCATCGAATGAGTTGAAACCTAAGCCATTTTGTAAAAACAAGGCGAAAATAAGAAAGAATGAGCTGGAAGTGGAATAGACAAATAAAACTAATAAATAGCCTAAACTAAATTGTTTGTTTTTCAATAAATCAAAATTGAATAGCGGTATTTTCCCTTTAGCTGCATAGCGTTTTTCATGCCGAAAGAACTGTAACAGTACCAGACAAGCCAAAAAAAGTAGTGCCCAGCACCATATTGGCCAGCTTAATGTTGGCCCCACTAAAATTGGTAGCAATAAAGCAGAAATTCCAATGCTGGAAAGTGCCACTCCAGCTAAATCTAATCCAGTTTTTTCTTGAGCAATACTTTCGTTGAGATAACCTGAAAAAATCAAAGCCAAAAAACCAATAGGAACATTAACCAGAAAAATTGAGCGCCATTGTAAATCCCATAAATTGGCGAAAATTATCCAGCCCCCCAGAGTTTGGCCTGCAATGGCAGCGAAGCCTAAAGTCATTCCTAACAAACCAAATGCTCGACGGCTACTATCGGACGTCGTAGAACTCCGGGATTAAGGCGTGATTATGCGCTTGCCGCTAAAAACAGTTATATTCAAACGTTAGTGGATAAGCTACTTAAGATATCACCTGATTTTTATGATATGTGGCATAAGCATGAAATCTATGAACCTTGTAATGGCGTGCGGGAGCTGAATGTAAATGGGCAGGAAACAGCTTTCGATTACACATCAATGATTATCGATTTAGAAAGACATTTGCGTTTGATTATTTATGCCAAAAAGAGCAATTAATTGATCGATCGATTCAAATATACCTATTTATTGGTATATTTATTTAATTTTCACATTAGACTTTAAAATACCCTCATTAAATAATTACGGTAAGATCTCCAATAATTTCCATATTAATATTCATTAAAACCCCAAAAATGAAAGTTATAACAAATTTATTAACTACCCTGATATAAAAATCAGCATAATAAATCATCATTCCAGTAAGTGTTATAAACAATATTAATCCATCAATAAAGTTACATATAAATAACAATTACCACCCAATCAATAATAATAATTATGCAATATTATGTTTTGATGGTATTTATTACACCTTTCCCGCATACTCACAATTCCAATTTTGTTACAAAATAGTTATAAAATAGTTAATATCCTTCCTTGCATTTTGGTTTCAATTATTATCCTATAGCAGCTTGTGGGCATAAAACATTGTGACCGTAATTGTCCTGTAGATAGTTAAAAATATAGGACGAGATCGGCATTGCCTACTTATTTAAGTTCAACAATCGGTTTTATTAATAAGGACTTTTCAAGGAGCGATGTGCCAAATAGCGAATTGAAAGTTACCACTTTTTAAAAAATGGAACCTCTATATTATGAAAAAAAACAATTCGGCACGACCGATCTTTTTGTGGATGACATTATTTTTTGGACTATTACCTGCCAGTGCTTCAATGGCAGCTATTGAATATCAGGAAAAAGGCAAGAAAAATTCACCAGATAGTTGGTTATCAGATGAATTTAATCATCAATGGGGACTGGCTGCTATTGGTGCTCATTATGCTTACGCGCGTGGTTACACGGGGAAAGGCATTAATGTTGGTGTCCTGGATGAAGCTGTTACCCACCACTCTGAATTTGCAAACAAACTGAAAATTCTGAGCCCTGAAGATCCTTGGAATTACGATGAAAACCCCTATACAGGGATTATCAGTTTCGGTGCCCATGGTAATCATGTTGCTGGAATTATTGCAGCAAATCGGGATGGTAAAGAAATGCACGGTGTGGCATTTGATGCGAGCTTGATCACTGGAAAATATTTGCAAAATCCATATAACCGCACAGAAGCAATGATCCAAAGCAATGCTCGCATTATTAATAATAGCTGGGGGGTTCGTCCTCGCTATGAGACTGATGCAAACGGTAATCCCAAGCGATGGCCGGATGGAACAGTCAAGTATTACCCGATCACACTGCAAGATGTGATTGATTATGTTAATCCGATTAAAAGTGATTTGGATCGATTAAGCCGCTCTCCAATTCCAGAGGTTGATGATTATACAACCAGAAGTGCAGGTTTATTACGTGCGGCACGTCAAGGAAAATTAGTTGTTTTTGCTGCGGGAAATGCCAATAACTATAACGTTACTTGGATGCATGCGGGTATGCCCTATTTCTTCCCTGATGCGCTGAAAAACTACCTCAGTGTTGCCAACCTGACCAGAGAAAATAAAATTAATCTATCATCAACGAGTTGTGGTTATACTGCCAGCTACTGTTTGTCCGCACCAGGTACAAAAATTTACAGTAGTACCGGAAATTTTGTTTCTAACGTTAATGGGTACATTAATGAAAAGGCTTTGGAATATGGTGAGTTGGAGATTAATCCCACCTATGATGCCTACACTGGTACATCAATGGCCTCACCCCATGTCGCGGGTGCAGCTGCGGTCTTGATGCAACGCTTCCCCTACATGACTGCCGGACAAATCTCTGATGTCCTCAAAACCACAGCCACCGATTTGGGTGAACCAGGCATGGATGATATGTATGGTTGGGGAATGCTGAATCTGAAAGATGCCATTGATGGCCCTAAAATGTTCATCACCGAAAAGGATATTCCCAAGAAATACTACATTTCCGGCTCCTATACCGAAACTCAGTTTATCGCCAATATTCCGGGGATCGGGGGTTTGATCGAGCAAGACACAACTGTAGAGCGTGTCTGTGATAGTTATGAATGCGCCTATGACAGTTGGAATAATGATATTTCCGGTCACGGTGGGTTGACTAAAGTCGGCAACGGCACACTCGAACTTGTCGGTAAAAATAGTACTTATAAAGGCCCAACGTTGGTAGAGCAAGGCCGTTTGCAGGTTAGCGGCTCCATCACGTCGGATGTGACGGTACAAGATGGCGCAACCCTCGGCGGCGCTGGTACTGTCGGTTCACTTATGGCCAACACTGGTGCCAATATTGCCCCCGGCAACTTAAGTTCAAGCGGTGTGTTGAACGTTGATCGCGATGTGACCTTCCAGACGAGTTCACGTTATCTGGTGGAAGTGGCCCCCAACAGCCAAGGTCATGGTGATCGTATTGTCAGCAATGGACTGGCAACACTGAAAGGCGGTGAAGTGCAAGTCACTTTGGAAAATAGCAGTAACTTGTTATCGAAGCAAGAAGTCCGCAGCTTATTGGGCCAGCAATACAATATCCTGCAGGCAAATCTGGGGATCAACGGTCAGTTTACTGCTGTCGTACCAAACTATTTGTTTGTTGGCACTGAGCTGAACTATCACCAGGATCGCGTGTTACTGGATATCAACCGCAATGCCACCCTATTCGCCAGTTTGGGGATGACAGCTAACGAACGTGCGGTCGCGAATGCTGCCGATAAGCTGAGTTTTGGGCATCCGGTTTATGAAAGTATCTTGATGTCTGATACGGCTGTACAAGCCCGTCAAGCTTTCCAACAACTCTCTACCGGTCAGATCCATGCGGATATTGCAGCGGCACAAATCGATAATAGCCGGTATCTGCGCGATACCCTAAACACCCGTTTACGTCAGGCTGGTGGTGGAACTGTCGGACAGGATATCAAGGTGGATAAAAACGGGACGTGGGCACAAATTATCGGTAACTGGCAACGGGCTGATGGCAACAGTGAAGTCAATGGTTACCGTATATCCAACTATGGTGTGTTATTGGGGGCGGATAAGGCATTAGACAATGACTGGCGGTTCGGTGTTGCAACCGGATATATCCGCTCTTTTTTGAATGGCGGAGATAACACGTCAGCACGCAGCAATAATTTCCATTTGGCGCTGTACAGCAGCAAGCAAATTGATGCATTGGCATTGCGTACCGGTGTTGCCTACAGTTGGCACCGTTTTGATACCAAACGCTCGGTAGCGTTTGGCAGTCAATCGGACAACCTGAACGCGAAATATAGTGCGCAAACAGGGCAATTGTTCACTGAAGCCGCTTACAGCATGAATGCTGCTTGGCTGAATCTGGAACCATTTGTCAACCTGTCTCATGTTAACTTCCGTCATGATGGCATAAATGAACACGGCGGTGCCGCTGCATTGAACGGTAAAAAACACTCGAAAAATGCAACGCTCTCGACATTAGGTTTACGGGTCAACCAGAAATGGCAGACTGAAAATGAACTGACCGTGGGCGTTTATGGTGAATTGGGCTGGCAACATCAGTTTGGCAATGTCGATCGTGATACCCAGTTAAGCTTTAGCAACAGCAATGCAACGTTTACGGTCAACAGTGTTTCAGCCGCACGTGATGCAGCTGTCATTAAAGCCGGTACAACATTGGGAATCAATGAAAACACCAGCTTATCTCTGGGTTATAACGGGGTTTTATCCGGCAACCATAAGGATAATGGTGTGTTCCTGAATGCCAATTGGACGTTCTAGTCAGTAAAAATCGCTTATTATCCTCAATAACAAAAACTCACTGTCAGCGTTTGCCGGCAGTGAGTTTTTTTCAGGACATTTGTGTCCATTTTAATACAAATCACTTTGGTAGAACTGAGTAATGATTAAATTAGATAATGAATACTGGTCATTAAATAGATCCGAAGGAGGAAAATTGTGACTTATCGTAAAATTATATTAATTAGTTTGTTCTCGATTTCTGCAAGCTCAAGTGCTTTAGCCTTAAACGCTGCAACTTTATCAACAGCAAATGATAATGGTGCTCCATTAATGAAATCAACCGATCCTGATGCTGAAAAATACAGAACTGTTGGTAAATTAAATGCCAATTCACATTGTACAGCAACCCTGATTTCTGGTGAAAATACACCGAATAAGGATACACCAGCCCTGGTACTCACCGCCGGGCATTGTGTAAATAGTAATGTGAATACAAACGACGTGATCATTGATCAGCCAGTACCTGAATATTGGCGATATACCCCAGATTATTTCATTGATAAGAAAGATGAGTTATCACCAATAAAAGTCAATCGTATTTTATATTCAACGATGAAATACGAAGATATTGCAGTTTTACAATTGGGCGCAACTTATGGTGACTTAGCGAAAAAAGGCTATCTTCCTTTGAAGCTGAAGAAAAACCTTAAAATGAAACATCAACCTATTGTGTTGACTCATATTCCTGTTAATAACGTTGATTACAATTATGCTTATCTCAGAAAATCTGAGTGTAACATCACTGGAACATCTCCGTTATTGTATGAAGGTAACTCTCCGTGGATTTGGTCGCCGGTTTTCTCCACTAACTGTGCTGGCGTAGTTGGTGGAACATCTGGCTCTCCTGTTTTTGAGAAAGATAAAACAGACGTGATTGGTGTAATGAATACGACGACAACGCCGGGAATGACCGGTTGTGGATTTGGCAGACCTTGTACCATCGAAAACAATAAAGGTATTCCGACAGAAGGCGCTAGCTATTTCATCCCAGTTGATAGCATTGCCAATGCGTTGACAAAGGATAACACGCTGGATCTTTCTAAACTTGAAAATAACAGTGGTAATGTTCTGGAAAGGAGTACGCCTTGGTCACCTTGGGTAACTCAAAACGTTAATCCTATTGATGGGAAGAAAGCAAAATGGGACATCGTTATCAAGGAAGGAGCTAACGTTAAGAATATTCGTTATAAAACAGGTTTAATCAGCGATGTAAATTGTGCTGATGAAACGGGATACAGTGCTTCTATTCCTGTGAGTCAAAGCCCACTGGAAAACATGCTGGTTCCTAAGCAAGATGGGATCTATAAACTCTGTGTTATTCACCAGAATAACGATGATCAATGGCAAAATACAAAAGATGCTTCAGTCATGTTACGGGAAATTGATAACATACCGCCATCAATTAAACCTATTTTAAATGTGGAAGGTCATGAGAGTGATAGCTGGTTTGTGACTACTAAAAATAGTGCCTATGAAATCACAACTGTGCATGTGAAACATGGCCCTAAAGCGACAACTAATTGCGACGATAAAGCAGATTACCAACCTTTCTGGATGCCAATCGTACTGAAAAAGGCTGAAGTTCCATGGCGTGTTTGCGCATATGGTGAAGATATGGCACGAAATTCTGGCCCAATAAATGTACTTGATATTGAAGCAAATACTGTTAAGTAAGTACTATTAAATCTAAGTATTGTTAAAGAAGTAAAAGAACTCACTGCTGGCAAACACTGGTAGTGAGTTTTCCTTCTTCTTTTCGTGATTATAATTTGTTTTTTTCACAAAAAGGAGTAATACATGGATACCTAGGGCAAACGGGTCTAAATTGAACAGTTAGTTCAGTGATGTGCCTTCAGTACATAAAGGTAGGAACATTGATGATCGTTTGTGATTTACAATCC
>NZ_FOVO01000069.1 GCF_900115195.1 Xenorhabdus japonica | reverse complement strand
GACAGCTGTTTTTTGAGCACTGTTTCACCCTGTACATCAACGCCGTGGATCTGGAAGACATTTTTTGCCAGATCGATACCAACTGTTGTCATCTTCATGGTGGACGCTCCCGTTATTAAATGGCTGTGTTGAATGCACTGCCATTTTGGCACACTGATGCCGCTTAAATGGGGCGTCCATCCCATTATTTCCGGCGACTTAGAATAACCCAGGGTCTTTCGATTGGGCCGTTTAAGCCGGTTGCGCAATGTCAAATTCTCCCGCTCAATACGTTGAGTGAAGGTTTTTCCAACAAGGTGCTGATTTTTGGGCAATAGATTGTAAGCCTTGAAATTATCTGTACACCAGAAAACAATATTGAACGAAGCGAGCTTTTTGAGTGTTTTTTTGCTTCTCGTTCCAAACGTATGAGCAAGGATACGTTTCAGACGAGGCTCCCAAGCAGACCATAACCAGCGTCGGCATTTTTTATTGCCGACAAATGACCACACTTCATCAACTTCACAAATGAGCTGAACGTTGACATTATCTAAGGGAAGTGTTGTGACGCATCGCGGTTTACGTTTTTTAAACGCGAACAACGGCATTAATACTGATATGCAATGTACGGGCAGTATCACGGATACCGGCATTGTTCATGGTAAGGTCAATGGAAAGGTTCGTTGGCAGGAGAAACAGCGATAGCGTTGATGGCCTGCCTCGCCTTTGCCATGTTTTTTGACGTATTCAACTTGCTGACAAAATCGACATTTTACTTCCACCGTCGCCATTTCATTTCTCCGAAAAAATGCCGATTATACATAAATATCAACAGATTGAATACGTAACCAATCTTTGAAATGGAAAGAGAGCTAATTTGTAGGCATGTGATAAAAAATATATTTCAAATTAAAGCTGTATTTTATGGTTATTATTGAGGGAGTTGACATAATTAACCCGCAGAAATTGCGGGTTAGAGTTTTAGCTACTTATTTTATTTCTTGGAGAGGAGAGTAACGTGATTCTATTTTAACGTTAACATAAAAGTCACCGGAATTATCTTTATAATTACTATCTAAAAATAAAAGAGTTAATTCGCCATCTGTAGGCACTGTCTTATGGAGAACTCCATTGCCAATTTCATAGGTCTTATCGCCAATTTTTGCAACTAAACCCCCACTTGGAGGATTAGGAGGAACCCCTTGAGGTGCAGACCACGGATTCGGACGGTTGTCATTGACAAATTTCACCCACCCTGTCGCAATGATGGATATTACATCTCCTTTTTGGAGTACAATCCCTGTCGGTTGACCTTGCGCTAGTTTGCCGGGAACAGTTCCAGACCAATCATACATAGTATTACCTCCAATCATTATATTTTGAAAGCGACTGTATCAGTCTATGAAGGCGGGTTACTTCTCCGCCAGTGAACATCAATAAAATAAGTTCATCAATACTGGGGAATGTATTTTGACTAAGCTCGATTTAACGTTTAGGTGAGCTGCATGTTTTGATGACAGGATGGCATAGAATAACAAATGGAGGATCAATAAAATCAGCTCCTTTACTGACAAAATATAATGCACCAAAGAGGATACCACTTTAACTTAACCAATTGATTTAATTGAATTAACTCTTCATGCGGAAGTTGGTAAAATCAACAAGTTAGCAAAAGGTGAGATATCCCATCTTGGGTATTGTGGTTTCCGCAATGCCTTTTGCTTGTGCAGGTATCCCATATGTTAAAGGGCGGATTGCTGTCCTATAGTGATTGTATCTTTGAACAATATGCATGTGTTCGACTCCTGAGTTAGCGGAAAAAGGAGGAGTCGAACAAAACTGATATATTTTTCTCAAGTGTTCATTTTTATTCACTAAATTTTTCTGTGTATAGTGATGTGTGTAGTTTTATTTTAATGTTTTATATTTTTGTTTTAAATAAATATATTATTCAACTTGTTCGAATCTCTCCTCCAAATAAAAAATGGTATGTTTTTTTATGCGTAAAAAGAGTGATTTTTATGTAAGGTAATCATATTAAAAATGTGAGATTTTGCTCTGGGAGTTGGGAGAGTATAGTTTAATAGATTCAGGTATGTCGATCGTTAATTGAGGGTACCAGAGCAAAGTGGGAATAGCTGAAAACAAAATTTCTTATGGTCCTTTAACTGTAATCGAAAACAACACACCTATTGATACTGGTAAAACAAGAATGTTCTATTTTAAGGCAATTTTCTAACCCTTGCTTCCACAACCACCCCGACAATATTCACATGATTACTGAGTGAAATCATGTTGTATTGAGGATTCAATGGTTTTAAAAACGTATCATATCCTTCTGTAATTAGTTGCTTGAAAGTCAGTTCCTTCTCTCCATCAAGTTTTGCGACTACTAAGTTATTGGGGACTGGTTTAACTTCTGGATCAACTAAAATGATCATACCTTGCGGTATGCTTAGTCCATTTGGCGATACCATTGAATCGCCTTTTACTTCCAGCCAAAAAGCACGTTGTGAACATTTAACAGAGGTTTCATATATCTTTACAATGCGATTTGTCTGGTATTTTGGCGTGAAATCTTCGCACCAATTACCTGCATTTATCCAGTCGAGTAGCGGGTATTGCTTGCGATAGGGTATCTGACTAGCAAACGTTGCACGATCACCATAGAGAACAGTGACGAGTTTCCTTGCTTGTTCATCCAGCGATGAGCTGAAATCTGCAATCCGAACTTTCAATTTTTGGGCAAAATAGGTTGCCATCTCCAAGTTAAGGGCATTTATCCCATTGAGATAGTGTGAAATTGCGCTTTGTGTCTTGTCAATTTCTTCTGCAAGCGTTTCCTGAGAGATGCCGAGCTGCTTTTTCTTGGACTCAAATAGCTTTTTTAAGCGTGCTGCATCTGCAAGTTGTTCTGTTGTGAGTTTCTTTTTCATGGCTCCATTTTAATACCAGCGCTATTAAAATGATAAATACTAAAAGTATTGAAATGTTTAGTACTTTAGATATTATTTAAAGGAAAGGAGGATACGCATGAAAAAAATCCCGTTATCAGAATATGTGAAGTCGAATGGTCAAGCCAACGCAGCGCGTTTGGTGGGCGTTCATCAAACTGCAATCAGTAAGGCATTGCGTGCAGGACGTAAAATATTTTTGATTCGTCAGGAAGATGGGACCTACAAAGCTGAAGAATGCCGCCCATTTCCTAGTCAAAAACAAGGTGTATGGTGAACAGAGAAAATATCAAAGGTATAATTAATTCATCTCTATTATAGATTGAACTTAATTATATCACTGATTTTATTAAAGTGTTTTTTGTGTATATTGCTGGGGGAGAAGACGTGAACGCTAACATTAGTCATTACTTCAGAGCGATAGGGAGCATTCTCGATATTATGCCCACAAATGATTACCGCGATGCTTTAGATGTTGATTCATCAAATAAATATTTACTTGAAAATAAAAAAATTTCTTATTTCCTTGATTCATTTCCATCCCCTGAAGTATTAAAGAATTATGAATCAATTTTACCGGGTTATGCTGAAAGAGTGTTTTCTCTGAGAGAAAAAGAACAGGTTTTTCAACATGAAAAGCAGAATAAAGCGCTGGATGGAATGATAAATAGAGATAGAAGAGGGCAATGGATGGGATTTTTCATGGCTATATTTATCTTAATCGTGGCGACTGTCTTTGCTTTTAGAGGAGAAATGTTGTTTGCTGGTACTTTAATTACAATTGATTTAGCAGGGTTGGCTGCTGTATTTGTTATTGGTCGTAAATTAAATAGTAAATGATTTCAGAGAATAATATGAAGATTTATCCAAAAATATGCGATTATTTTTACTAGCTATTTTTTATAATCGACAAACATAAAAAATTTTGTATGATAGGGAGCGTTTATGTATTAAAGATAAATTAGCGTGTTATAGAGAGTTAATATGGATATTAGAACCTTATGTGATTTATACCAATCAGGAAAGAAGCTGAAATATCTTTTTTTCTGGGGGCATAAAACCAATCATTCCAACCACATAACTAAATCTTGTTTAAGTCAGTGGTATCCGGCTCAATTTACTATTGATGATGTAAAATATGCCAGTACGGAACATTATATGATGGCATGGAAAGCCCGTTTGTTTAATGATCCCGAAATACTGAAAAAAATTATTCATGCTAAAACATCAGGGGCAGCAAAAGCATATGGACGCGAAATACGTGGGTTTAACCAATCGATTTGGGATGAACATCGGTTAAAGATAGTGATTGAAGGGAACTTGGCAAAGTTTTCTCAAAACCAGTCATTGGCAGAATTTTTATTGAATACAGGGGATAAAATATTAGTTGAGGCTAGCCCTGTTGACCGCATTTGGGGAATCGGGTTAGCAGAAAATGCCATTAATATCAATAATCCTTTGACGTGGGATTAGGGCAAACGGGTCTAAATTGAACAGTTAGTTCAGTGATGTGCCTTCAGTACATAAAGGTAGGAACATTGATGATCGTTTGTGATTTACAATCC
>NZ_FOVO01000032.1 GCF_900115195.1 Xenorhabdus japonica | reverse complement strand
ACACGAGATTACAAAACACCGAATGAGTTATTTAAAGGAATACCCACTCATTTACTTCGTTCATTACGGTGTTGCGCTTAATATGTGAATCCAAGTGGATTAAAAAATGAGCATGTAATACCAAGCTTAGAAAATAATTAGGGAGATGATTTCTCCTAATTGTACATAATGGAAATTAACTAAAATATTATAGCCACTTAGAAACGCCGCCGTGGCGAGAGCAGGCCCCTTTGCGGGATTTACTCTTGCAGTTTGGAGTATAGTTTTGAATGTTATGATTGAAAATTTAACATAGAGAGTATTTCTATTTTTATAGATAACGTATTTGTATTTTCTTTTTAAAACAAGTGATTATTTTTGAGATATTATAGCTATATATTTATATATGTTTAAAAAGTCACAATCATTACAGGTGGTTCCCGTGGCATCGGCAAGGCCACGGCACGTTGTTTGGCAACGCAGGGACATCATATCTGTATTGGTTATCGTAACCGTGAAGATAAAGCTTATGAAGTGGTGAATATGATCCGCGCTCTTGGGCGGTCAGCTATTGCGGTTCAGGTCGATATAGCGGATGAAGAACAATTGCTGTCTGATGAATCATCGTATGTTACCGGCAATTTCATTGACTTAGCGGGTGGAAAATAGGCCATAGGGTTTGAAATACCGTTTTGAATAACGCAGCCTTTAATATTGGGAACATTAAAAGCCGGAATTCTGCTTAATATTTTCCGGCTAATTGATGGAAGGTTATTTTTTAATGACAATGCTTTTAAGCCAGCATTTCCATCAACTTAGGCTTAAGAATAATCTTGCCGGGTTCCATTTCAATGTTAATAGGCTGCTCGACTAAGTTGCTGATGGTTAGCCAATCTCCTGCAATATAAAGTTCACCATTTTCACGAATACTATCGATTCCTTCGTATGGGTTATCTTCGACTTCATTGATCAAACTGACTAAGTCTGCGTTGGGATCAACGAGAGAGATAATAACGCCATTGGAAAATTGTGAGATATGAAATAATTCATTCGCGGTAAATCCAGCATCACTGAGTGTACTGCCATTCAGTATTAATTCTGGGATACCAATGTCAGTCTGGCGAAATGAAACATGAAGGCTCATTTGTACGTTCCTTGTGTTATTGGGATATACAGCGATACTCTATCAGCACTTCGCCCACACTGCACCGCGAATTCATACGTGTTTTTCATCTGTATCGCATTCATTGGTTAAGAATCGATGTCTACCCTAGCGGTTAGTTGGCTAATATGCCATCGGTAATGTTACTCTTTGCGAAGCAACTCGCAAAAAATAACTGGATATTTATCCATTTTGAAATACCTATCTAAAATTCGAGTAAGTAAGAACTTGGTGAATATTTATGTGATTTTCTGGATTATCAAATATATGGATTACTCAATAGTTAAATAATGTTGTTATTTTTATAATTAATAAATTTCATATGGTTACCTTTATATTTATATTAATTAATCTGATTGTAATCATACTGTCATGTTTATGACATAAATTGGTCATATTATTGTCATTTACTTCTTCGCTAATATCCTATTTCATTTATTTAATGAATTTAAATATCCTTGCTTTATGACAGGTAATGAAAATATAAATTTTTCGTATAATTTGCTCTGTTTTTATAATGTTATTGTGTGTTTTGTGTAATTGAGAGATTAAGATGATTTTTTATGAAAATGGTTTTAATTATAAGAGAAAATAGCTTACTACCACAGAGAGTCATACACTATGCTAAAACGTAAATATTTAACTCAATCTGAAATTGAGCAACTATTGGCTGAATTAGAAGAAGGTGCTAATGCAGAGCGTAATGTCTGCATGCTTTTTATGGGTTTTATTCATGGTTTTCGCGTTTCTGAACTGTTGGGACTGCGTATGTCTGATGTGGATCTGCGTGATCGGAGCTTGAGCGTTAATCGTTTGAAAAATGGTTTTTCCACTATCCATCCCATGGTTTCCCGGGAAATTCAATTATTGCGTAAATGGTTGAGTGTGCGCAAAAAACTTGAAAGGTTCGGCAAAAGTGAATGGTTGTTTATTTCTAGAACTGGTGAGCCTTTATCACGGCAACAGTTTTATAAGATCATTAAGAATACAAGCATCAAGGCAGAAATTGCGATTTGCGCGAATCCGCACATGTTGCGTCATTCTTGTGGTTATGCGTTAGCGGATAATGGTGTCGATACTCGATTGATTCAAGACTATTTAGGTCATCGTAATATTCGTCATACAGTCAGGTATACCGCGAGTAACGCGGGGCGTTTTGATGGAATTTGGCGGGCAAGAGGAAAGCGAAAAAGGGCTACATTTAGTACCAAACTGTTAACTTCAATGAATTGCTATACTTTAAACTAGCGCTATTTTCTATTTTGCAAAGAAATATTTCCCAACTCTATGATGAATAAGATTAATGCTGCCTGATTGATTTCCACAAAGTTTTTGTAAGTTCTATTGCTTTCCTTCCGCTATATTATCAGTTATTCCCATCTATAATGCTCATTTCCATATCGAAAGGTAAATGTTCCATTTTGTTTGAAAACTATAGATTAATTTCATTAAAAATTAATCTTTTACAGTTTAATCTAAAGGAGTTAACAGTTTGGTACTAAATGTTAACTTTTAAGTCGGGAAGATGTGCTATCAATTAGATAGATTTGGGATTATTTTATTTGAGTTGTTTGGATGATGGTATTTATTAGTTAACCCGAATTTTGGATAAGGAATTGACGAGTAGCCTGTTCCGGGAGTCGTGTTTTGGTGTGCACCGAAACAGCTCCGGGGAGGAACAGGCCATGGACAAATTAGTTGAAGTTTTCTGTAATGTCGATGATTTTTGCCACTTTTTTATCCCACAGTGGACACAATTTTGTCTTGATAATGGATACCGTCTGCGCCGTAGGCAAGGCCATATGTATCCCAGTGAAATCATGACCATCCTGATCCTCTTCCACATGTCGTATTATCGTGATTTTAAACATTTTTATCTGGAGCAGATTTGAAAATATCATCATCACGATTTTCCAACCTTGCTCAGTTATACTCGTTTCGTCAGTATCGCGCATGTTTTTGGTGATCGCAGCAGGAAAACATTAGACAAGTTGCTTGCCCTCTTATCACCTTTTAATATTCTGTTTTACTGTACGGATGATTATGTGGTTTATGACAATCTTCCAGAAGAAAACCACCTTACTGGAAAGACGTTTACCCAACGTATAGAGAGAACTAATTTAACTCATCGCACTCGAATCAAAAGGCTGAACCGCAAAACGATAGGTTACTCTAAATCAGAGGAGATGCACGATAAAGTGATAGGCACTGTTATTGAGCGTGAACACTATTTTAATGCCAGTATAACTATTTAATACACGACCGACAAACAGGCTAGCACAGATGATACATTCACAAGTGTGGTCGGTACATTTTGCTCTTTTCTGTTTCTTACAGCTGTCAACAACAGATAGTCTGGTTTATCAGTGTCAAATGCAATTTCGGGTATGGAACTCAAGATCTACCTCCGAGCCTGTACCTGATGCTACAGATTCGCTACCTTTAATTGGATATACCCATCGTCATTGAAGATGGGTATATCCAAGGAAACTCATTAGAGTAGATGGGTGATTGTATGACTGACACAAAAGGAAAAAACGGATGAGTGACTGAAAAATCCTCACCCGTTCTTATCGGCTATTTAGCCAGATATTTCTCGATACTGTTTTGAATCCCAGCTGCATCAAGTCCCAAATCAGCATGAAGCTCTTTTTGGGTTCCTTGCGGTATAAAGTAATCTGGTAAACCAAGATTCAAGATGGGAACTGATAATTTTTCTTGCATCAGCAGTTCGTTAACACCACTGCCTGCACCGCCCATAATGGCGTTTTCTTCTAAAGTCACCAGCAGCTCATGGCTGGCAGCCATTTCCAGTATGAGTTCTTTATCCAATGGTTTGACAAAGCGCATATCCACAACGGTTGCATTCAGGGTTTCAGCCGCTTCTTGTGCATAGGATAACAATGTCCCAAAGTTAAGGATCGCAATGCGTTCACCTTGGCGTCGGGTTATACCCTTGCCGATTGGCAATGTTTCCAGTGATTGGAGTTCAGCCCCCGTTCCTGTACCACGAGGGTAACGGACAGCAGTAGGTCCTTCCTGATAGTGATGCCCAGTATGCAACATCTGGCGGCATTCATTTTCATCACTGGGGGCCATAATCACCATATTCGGGATACAACGAAGGAAGGAAAGATCGAATGCTCCTTGATGGGTCTGACCATCTGCACCAACGATGCCGCCACGGTCGATAGCAAACAGGACTGGCAGTTTTTGGATGGCAACATCGTGGATCAACTGATCATAAGCGCGTTGCAGGAAGGTGGAGTAAATAGCGACGATGGGCTTGTAGCCACCGATAGCCAGACCTGCCGCAAAAGTGACGGAATGCTGTTCGGCAATTGCGACGTCAAAATATTGCTCAGGATACTCGCGAGAGAAACGCACCATACCTGAACCTTCCCGCATGGCTGGAGTGATTGCCATCAGTTTTTTGTCTCTGGCTGCGGCTTCACACAGCCAGTCACCGAAGATTTTGGAAAATGTCGGGCGAGTTTCTTCATTTTTTGGCAAGGAACCTGTTGCAGGATCAAATTTGGGAACAGCATGCCAACTGATGGGATCTTTTTCCGCCGGAGCATAACCACGACCTTTTTTAGTCATGATATGCAGGAATTGTGGCCCTTTCAGCTCTCGCATATTTTTCAGGGTTTGGGTCAACGCCAGTACATCATGACCATCAACAGGCCCTATGTAGTTGAATCCAAGCTCTTCGAACAGCGTTCCGGGAACAACCATGCCTTTGAGGTGTTCTTCTGTCTTTTTCAATAACTCTTTGAGAGGTGGCAGGTTGGAAAAAACTTTTTTGCCACCCTCACGCAGGGTTGTATACAGTTTGCCTGACAGTAATTGTGCCAGATGGTTATTCAACGCTCCCACGTTTTCAGAAATAGACATTTCATTGTCATTGAGAATAACCAACATATCGGGATCGATATCACCGGCATGGTTCATGGCTTCGAAAGCCATGCCCGCAGTAATAGCACCGTCTCCAATGACACACACCGTTTTGCGGCCTTTGTTTTCATGTTTAGCAGCAATTGCCATTCCCAGACCAGCGCTGATTGAGGTGGATGAGTGACCAACACACAAGGTGTCATATTCACTTTCCTCTCGCCACGGGAACGGATGAAGACCATTTTTTTGGCGAATGGTATCAATGCGATCACGACGTCCGGTCAAAATTTTGTGTGGGTAGGCCTGATGACCAACATCCCAGACTAAATTGTCAAAAGGGGTTTTATAAACATAGTGGAGTGCGATGGTTAATTCGATAGCGCCAAGGCCGGAAGCGAAGTGACCACTGGAGCGGCTGACACTGTTCAATAGAAATTGGCGCAGTTCATCGCATAACTTTGGCAAAGTGTCTTTAGGTAGCAGGCGAAGCTCTTCTGGAGTTTCCGCCAATGCCAATGTTGGATATTTCGCTATATCAATGCTCATGCTATGCCTGTATAAAATGCTATACCCGTTAGAAGTTGAATATTAAGAACCCTGTGATTATCCGTGTGTAATTTTTGGGTTCACCCCATGAGGCGTTTTTTATTGATTATTGGGTTTTTATATAATTAATGACCATATTAATAGGTGATTAATATGGCCTATGTTTTAGCTGTTTCTCTCAATGATAAAACCAGCCAGTTTTTTTAAGGTTGTGGTGTTATAAGACTGTTTTTCCAGTTCAGTGAGGGCCGTGAGCGCTTCTTCATACAGCGTCTGGGCTTTTTTCTTAGCTTGTTCCAAACCTAATAATGCTGGATAAGTGCTTTTTCCAAGCTGCTGATCATTGCCCTGACGTTTGCCGATAACTTCAGTATTACCAATAACACCCAAAATATCATCGTGTACCTGAAACGCCAGGCCGATAGATTGGGCATATTGTTCCAGTAAAAGGAGTGCTTCTCGACCACGCTGTCCTGCGCTGTAAGCTCCCAATCGGACGGCTGCTCGTATTAATGCGCCTGTTTTATGGCGATGAATTTGTTCCAACAAGGCAAGATCGATTTGTTTACCTTCTGCCTCCAAATCCAGTGACTGCCCACCACACATACCGGCAAAACCACTGGCATTTGCCAATTCCGCGACCATAGCAAGACGATCGGATAAGGCAACATTTGGCATATCATATTTTGCCAGAATCTCAAAGGCCAGAGATTGTAATGCATCACCGGCTAAAATAGCCTGACTTTCACCAAATTTGATGTGGCAGGTGGGTTGCCCACGACGTAAATCGTCGTTATCCATTGCGGGTAAATCATCATGGATCAAGGAATAAGCATGGATGCACTCTAATGCGAGGGCGGCGGCATCAAGACTCTTTTTGGGGAGACCAAACATTTCTCCCACGCTGTAAACTAAAAATGGGCGCAGCCGTTTTCCACCCAGCACGGCACCATGCTGCATTGCAGTGCCTAATGGGCTGTTTAAAAAAGGCAATGAAACAAATATTGCCATCAGCTTGTCATTTACATGTTGCTGACAAGCACGCAGTTTTTTTTCAAAAGACGGCTCTTCAAAGGATTGCTCTTCAAAAGGAGCATCATGTTGTTCAGACATAAATTTACTCAGCATCGGACGGAAATTCATCAAGTGGCGATTGTGCATCATGATTCAATAGAATTTGCACTCGTTGCTCTGCCTGCTGAAGCGTTTTCTGGCCCTGTCTTGCAAGTTGAATACCGCGTTCAAATTCATTCAACGCATCTTCTAACGGGAGTTCCCCGGATTCCAGCCGAATAACAATTTGTTCCAGCTCTTTGAGAGATGTTTCGAATACTGGCATTTGTTCGGTTTCTGATGTGTGATTTGCTTTAGACATAATGATTTAACATATGGTTATTTAACGAATTACAGCAAAGCAAGTTCGTTACAGAATTGCAGAGTACCCTACTACACCAAGAAAAATAAATCATGTATTACCACTGTTTTTTTACAGGTGATATAGCCAGATGGTGTTATACTCTGCGCCCTATCCAACTGAACACTTAAGAACAATCATTGATATTGTTTGTGATAGTTCAACATTGAATGACTACTATATCTTACTATGAAGTTTATCATTAAATTATTTCCAGAAATTACGATCAAGAGCCAGACTGTCCGGTTACGTTTTATTAAAATTCTTGCCAGCAATATCCGTAATGTGCTGAAAACATTCGGAGAGGGCATTGCTGTTGTTCGCCATTGGGATAATATCGAAGTTCGGGTTAAGAATGATAACCTCAGCACAGAAATTTGTGACGCACTGACACGTATTCCGGGTATTCACCATATCCTGCAAGTAGAAGAGCGAGATTTTTGTGATCTGCATCATATCTTTGAACAAACCTACGAAACGTATGGCCATTTACTGCATGGGAAAACATTTTGTGTTCGTGTAAAGCGTCGCGGTAAACATAATTTTACATCCAATGAAGTCGAACGCTATGTTGGTGGCGGACTCAACCAGCATATTGAATCAGCTAAAGTAAAACTGACCCAGCCTGATGTAACTGTGAATCTGGAAGTTGATCAGGATAAGTTGATTCTGGTTAAAGCTCGTTATGAAGGAATTGGCGGTTTCCCTATTGGTACGCAGGAAGATGTGCTGTCACTGATTTCCGGTGGATTTGATTCCGGTGTTTCCAGTTACATGTTGATGCGTCGTGGCTGTCGTGTGCACTACTGTTTCTTTAATCTTGGTGGCTCTGCCCATGAAATTGGCGTGAAGCAGGTTGCCCATTATTTGTGGAATCGTTTTGGTAGTTCGCATAAAGTCCGCTTTGTTGCTGTCGATTTTGAACCAGTCGTGGCTGAGATTCTGGAAAAAGTTGATGACGGTCAGATGGGGGTTGTGCTGAAAAGAATGATGGTCAGGGCGGCTTCCAAGATTGCAGAACGCTACGGTGTGCAGGCGATCGTAACCGGTGAGGCCTTGGGTCAGGTATCCAGCCAGACGTTGACTAACTTAAGGTTGATCGATAATGCATCAGATACGTTGATCCTCCGTCCCCTGATTTCTCATGATAAAGAGCATATTATCAAGCTGGCTCGTGAGATTGGCACCGAAGATTTTGCCCGCACTATGCCAGAATTTTGTGGTGTTATATCAAAAAGTCCAACAGTGAAAGCCGTTAAAGCCAAAATTGAAGAAGAAGAAAATAATTTTGACTTTGAGATTTTGGAACAGGTAATTAGTGAAGCCCAGAATATGGATATCCGCCAAATTGCAGAACAGACCAGTGAGCAAGTGGTGGAAGTGGAAATGGTATCAGCACTTTTCTCTAATGATGTTCTATTGGATATCCGTTCCCCAGACGAACAGGATGATCGTCCGTTAAATATGGATGGCATTGAAATTCACTCATTGCCTTTCTATAAACTGGGCACTCAGTTTGGTGATCTACCGAAAGGAAAAACTTATCTTCTGTATTGTGAGCGTGGCGTGATGAGTCGTTTACAGGCACTTTATCTGCGTGAACAAGGCTTTGACAATGTGAAGGTGTATCGGCCTTAACTTGCAGTCAATTAATTTGTAAACAGGATACACGGCTGTTTATGGAAATTAGTCTGATAGGCAGCCTATGTATTCCACCTTTAGCTTTCAAGTTGCTCCTTTATGGGTCGGGGCCGTAACTTGAAAGCTATCGGGTATATTGCAGAGAGATAATTACTGGAAATTTTGGTAATTATTAATACCGGGCGGTAAAACAAGTTGAGCGGCAATTTCTGTTGCTTTCTCTTTTCCCTTCAACAATTCAATCAGTTTCAAGGCGAAGTCAAAAGCAGTGGCAGGCTCTTGGCTAGTCAGTAAGTTAACTCTTTCATCAAAATAAACGCGTTTATCAATCCATTTTTCTGGCGCAATCTTATCCTGCATGCTGGGATAGCCAGTCATATTTCCAACAGGGAAAAGTTGATGATATTCCAACACAATTGCAGGAGATGCACAGATTGCCGCAATGATTTTCCCCTGACTTTGTGCGATTCGAATTTTTTCTACAACCAATAAACTGTCACGAAAACACTCTGCACCTTTTATTCCTCCCGGCAGAATAATGGCATCAAAATTTTCGTCAACGATATCAACCAAAGGAACATCTGCAACGATTTTTACACCGCGTGAGCAGGTCAATGTTAGAGAGCCATCAGCTTCCGCACTGGCTACAGTAACATCCACTCCTGCCCGGACAAGTAAATCAATAGTAGTGACAGCCTCGATTTCTTCACTGCCGTGAGCCAGGCAAATAAGGGCTGAGACGTTCATATTCTTCCTCCTTACGTTTGATGTAATGATAAATAGCGGTATTTTCTGTGATTGGTAAACCGTGGGTACGGGCTCGGCGCATTAAAAAACCGGTAATGTAGTCTATCTCTGTATGTCGCTGTGCCCGTATATCTTGCAGCATGGAGGAGTAATTTTCAGCGGTTTGCTCAATCACGTTCATGACATAATTAATCAGGTTTTTTTTGGTTGTATGGATACCATCATGCTCCATAACCTCATGAATTTCATCACATAATATTTTAATTTGTGTATGGTGATGCTGTAAATCACCATTTTTGCAATCATGGATGACTGTGAGTGGATTAATGACACAATTGACAGCAAGTTTCATCCAACTAATGGCATGTATTTCATTGTGCCATGCCACATCAGGCAGGGCGCGATGTAAAACATCTGCCAGATTACTGAGTTTGGCAGCATTGGCTGTTATGGCTCCAATGTGGGTTATACCTTGTGACTTGTGGTAAACAATACCATTTTTTCTATAGGCTCCATGAGTGGTCACGCCAAGTAAAATAGGATTGGGCAAAGGAGCGAACTCTTCTTGGATTCCCATCCCATTATGTAATAACAGAATTGGGCAATGAGGGGATAGTTTGTCGGCAAGATGGTTAATCGCGTCAGAAACTTGCCATGCTTTTAAACAAACAAGGAGTAACTCGCTTTCAGCGAGGTGTTTCTCGTCGTTGGCAGGAAATTGCTGATTAAATATCTGGCCATTAAAATTTTCGATCTGGACGGAAATAACTGGCTGTGGAACTCTTAGCCATCCCTGAACACTATGATTTTGTTTGGATAAAGCAGCAAACCACAGTTTACCTATAGCGCCACAGCCAAGAACGGTGATTTTCATATTTCTTCCTTGAGGAACGCTTTCATGGGGAACCTCGGCTCGTTATTTAACGCTACTTGCTCTCAAGATAGGATAATTTCAAAAAGATCGTTGAGCTTCCCGAGTATAGAGCTTTTGCCAATAATGGAAAGCGGTTATCATGCCGGCTTATTGATTAGCAGGAGGTGACGGGTCATGCCATCATTTGATATTGTTTCAGAAGTTGATATGCAGGAAGTGCGTAATGCAGTAGAAAACGCACAAAGAGAATTAACCAATCGTTGGGATTTCCGCAACGTCAACGCGAGTTTTGAATTAAACGAAAAGAATGAATCGGTCAAAATTGCCAGTGAATCTGATTTTCAGGTGAACCAATTAGTTGATATTCTGCGTGAAAAATTTGCTAAACGCGGAATTGATGGTTCCGTACTCAACGTTCCTGAAAATATGGTTCATAACGGTAAAACACACAGTGTGGAAGCGACTTTTCTGCAAGGTATTGATACACCATTGGCGAAAAAGATTGTGAAGCTGATTAAGGACAGTAAGCTGAAAGTACAGGCTCAGATTCAAGGTGAGCAAGTACGGGTAACAGGCAAGGCACGTGATGATCTGCAAAGTGTCATTGCATTGGTTCGCGGTGCAGAATTGGGACAACCTTTCCAGTTTACTAATTTCCGTGATTAATTTCCGTCTTGAATAAAATAAATATGTTATTTTGAACTAATTAAATAACAAAAGGGAAGCCGAGCAATTTCAATAATGACTAGTGCTTCCCTTAATTATCACCATAAAATAAACTTCATTATTTATATTAAGAATAATGTATGATTTTTTTACAAAGTGAGTTTAATAATAAATATTAGTCAAACCGCCTCTGAAATCTAATCTTAATATAGTACCTTGATGCGTAAGTAAGTCGTACTTTGATACGAAAATAGCACTTTGATATGAAAATAATACGGTGCTTGGTCATGCTTATCATACACCGTATTTTTCTGTTATAAGTTTCGCATTGTCACAAATACAGCATGTTATTCATGGGATAATACAAGTTGTTCTAATTGTTCGCGATTGGTCAGTTTGGTATCAACTTTAATATATGCACTGAACTCTTTTGGTGCGATAACGACATCTTTTACGCCGGCTTGCGCCAATATTTTTTTCTCCAAAACCTCAGGGTTACTTAGTTGCTCTGGCAAAATGAGCCTGATACTGCTGACGTATGGAGGTTGCCGTAATGTCAGGCTGATAATAAACCAGAGTGTAGTCAGTGCGATGCCTCCCATAAAGACAAGTGATGCACCTTGTAATTCGTAAAGCATTCCCCCAAGACTGCCTCCCAAAGCAACACCAAGGAATTGGCTGGTAGAGTAAACGCCCATGGCAGTGCCTTTGTAACCCGCAGGTGCTTCTTTGCTGATGAGTGAAGGCAAAATAGCTTCCATGATGTTAAACGCAAGGAAGAAAATTTGAATGCCTGCAAAGATCCCCCAAAGATGCGATCCCTGAGACCATAAAACGGCTTCAGCAATGAATAGCATGCCTATACACAGTAAAAACACCTGCTTCATGCGACGTTTTGTTTCTGCATAGATAATGAAAGGCAGAACGGCGACAAAAGAGATGAGTGTGGTAATTAAATACACTTTCCAGTGTTGCTGTGGAGGAAAGCCCACTTTCTCCATAATAAGGGGAAGGGCAACAAAGCTCGACATCAATAAGGTATGCAAGCAGAGAATACCAAAATTGAGTTTTAGTAGTTGAGGATCTGAGAGTACACGTTTGAAGCTGTTGCGTGCGATTCCTGATTCACGGTTTAACGAATGCTTGTGTGTGTTTGGTACAGCCAACAGTGTGATAAATATCCCGCAGCCAGCAAGGATTGTAATTGCCCAAAATAGGCCATTTAAGCCAATTTGGTGGGTGATAATAGGACCAACAACAATTGCAGAAGCAAATGTAATGCCGAAGCTAATGCCGATAAATGCCATTGCTTTTGTTCGGTTTTGCTCACGAGTCAAGTCTGAAAGTAATGCCATGATAGCGGCGGATATAGCTCCTGTGCCTTGTAAGGCTCGCCCGATAATAATCCCCCAAATAGAGTCGCTTAAGGCGGCAATAATGCTGCCTAAAACAAAAATGAGAAGCCCACCGATGATTAAAGGTTTTCTGCCAATTTTGTCTGAAAGAAGCCCAAATGGGATCTGGAATATTGCCTGAGTTAAACCGTAGATGCCAATGGCAATTCCGATAAGAGCTTCAGTGGCATCACGTAATTCTAAGCCATAGGTTGTCAGAACAGGTAAGACCATGAACATGCCTAACATGCGCAGAGAGAAAACGGAACCTAAGCCCCATGTCGCTCGAAGTTCAAGCGGAGTCATTTTATTATCGTTCATGGATACCTCAAAAGATCTGATATGACATTTCACTTAGGTGAGAGCAAACGAGCAAGCAGTGTTTGTAACCGAATAAGTTGTCATTAAATAAAGAGATAAAGGAAAGGAAAAAGATGACAGGGTTTACCCTGTCATCTAAATATTACCAGACGTAAGTCAGTAGGTTTTCTGGAGATGCTGATGAATCTACAGACATCATGACGCTTAATGACATGATAGCGACGATAGAAAACAGAAATAACCTACGGGCCCAAATACGGTCATCAGAGGTTTTATAACCTGATAATGCCATACCTAGCCACCAGATACTTACTGCGGTAGATACGATGAGGTATTTATAACCCGCATAACCACTGATGGTCAGCATCAAAGTGGCAACCATAAAAGCCAGAATATATAGAGTGATGTGATTTTTCGCGACGGAAATACCTTTGATCACTGGTAATACTGGGATGTTAGCCGCTTGATAATCTTTGAACCGAAAAATAGCAATGGCGTAAGAGTGGGGCATTTGCCACAAGCTGAAGATCAACAACAAGATCAACGCACCTGTATCAAAATGTCCCGCTACTGCACAATAACCAATCACGGGAGGTGCTGCACCTGACAAGCTACCAACCAGCGTGCCATAAACAGATTTTCTTTTCATGTAGAGGCTATAAACCCCAACATAAATGATAAACCCGATGAGAGCTAACTGCATTGCTAAGGCATTGGCTGCTACATAGAGCAGCACCATGCCAGCAATACCTAACACTGAGGCATAAATCAGGCTGATTTTCGGATTGATAAGCCCTTTTACAAGGACCCTTTCTTTCGTTCTTTCCATGATACGGTCGATATCGCGGTCGATATAGTTGTTAAATACACAACCTGATGCGACTACCAGCGATACCCCAACCATCGTTGCAAAGAACAAGGGGTAATCTATTACGCCCTTGGAAGCGAGTAGAAAACCACCAATCACAGAAATTAGATTTCCGAAAATAATTCCTGGTTTGGTCACTTGCAGGTATTGCTTAATCATTCAAATCAACCCTTAATCAACCATCATATTGATGTTCAGGTTGTACATAATCCACAGGGAGCCAACAACAACGATAGCGATGACCAGTAATGTGAATATTAAGGCAACTAGGTTCCAACGCTCTTCAGATGATGTATTCATATGCAGGAAGCAGATGAAATGTACAAAGATCTGAATAACAGCCATAACGACTACTGTTATTAGGATTGTACTGTGTGAAGCAGTACCTTCCATTACCATCCAGAATGGGATCACGGTCAGTATGACTGACAGAACAAAACCAACCATATAGGTTTTGAAACTACCGTGGCTAGCGCCGGAATGAGAAGTATTTGGATGACTCATTACATAGCTCCCATCAAATAAACGACAGTAAATACACAGATCCATACAACGTCAAGGAAGTGCCAGAATAGGCTCAGGCAGTTCAGACGCATACGGTTCACATCAGTTATGCCACGGAGTGAAACTTGAATCATCAGGATGATGATCCAAATTAAACCGAAGGTAACGTGCAGACCGTGGGTAGCAACCAGTGCAAAGAAGGCAGACAGGAATGCACTCGTTTGAGGCCCGGCGCCTTCTACAATCAGTTTATGGAATTCATAAACTTCCATCGAAACGAAGCCAAGGCCGAGCAGGAAAGTAATGAACAGCCACAGGTTAACCTGTGCAACTTTACCCTTGTTCATGCCCAACATGGCGAAACCGTAGGTGATACTACTGAACAGCAGCAGGAAGGTTTCTACCAGTACAAATGGCAGTTCGAAAATGTCCTTACCAGACGGACCACCAGCAGTACCATTAACTAACACTGCATAGGTAGCAAACAGACTTGCAAATAGGATCAAGTCACTCATCAGGTAGACCCAGAAGCCAAATATCTTGTTGGCTCCTGTATCGTGGTGCCCATGAACGTCATGGGCGGCTGTGTTGTTAAGGATTTGAGTCGACATTATTTCACACCTGCCTTTCTCAGTTCTTCGTAACGCTGATTTTCAACTTTCTCGACTTCAGCTACAGGAACGTAATAATCAACGTCTTCGTCAAAGCTTTTCACGATACAACTGATGATGATACCAGCGAAGCTTGCAATAGCCATCCACCAGATATGCCAGATCAAAGCAAAGCCTAAGGTCAGACAGAAAGCACTGATAATCACACCTGCACCGGTATTTTTAGGCATATGAATTTCTTCATATTTCGCCGGGCGCTTATATTCAGTACCTTTTTCTTTCATGTCCCACCATGCATCACGAGTCTGGATATGTGGAACTTCAGCAAAGTTATAGAATGGAGGTGGAGATGAAGTTGACCATTCCAGAGTACGGCCACCCCACGGATCACCAGTCAGATCGCGGTTTTGATCACGGTCACGGATACTGACGTAGAACTGGATAACCTGACACAGAATACCTAGGGCAATTAAGACAACGCCGACAGTTGCAACAACCAGCAATGGGTGGAATTCTGGATTGATATCTTGGCTCAGACGACGGGTCATACCCATGAAGCCCAATGCGTACAGCGGCATAAAGGCAACGAAGAAACCAGTGATCCAGAACCAGAATGCACGGACCCCCCATTTTTCATTCAGAGTGAAACCGAATGCTTTCGGGAACCAGTAAGTTGTACCTGCGAAGCAACCAAATACCACACCGCCAATGATGACGTTATGGAAGTGGGCAATAAGGAACAGACTGTTGTGCAAAACGAAGTTTGCGCCAGGTACTGCTAGCAGAACACCAGTCATACCACCAATGGAGAAGGTGACCAAGAAGCCAACAGTCCACAACATTGGGGTTTTGAATTCAATACGACCACGGTACATGGTAAACAGCCAGTTGAAGATCTTAACCCCAGTTGGGATAGAGATAATCATCGTGGCAATACCAAAGAAGGCGTTGACGTTCGCGCCAGAACCCATGGTAAAGAAGTGGTGCAGCCACACGATGAACGACAGGATGGTAATAACGATTGTCGCCCACACCAGAGAGGTATAACCAAACAGGCGTTTTTTCGAGAAAGTTGCGGTAACTTCAGAGAAGATACCAAAGACAGGCAGAACCAGAATGTAAACTTCAGGATGACCCCAAGCCCAGATCAGGTTGATGTACATCATCATGTTGCCGCCCATATCGTTGGTAAAGAAATGGGTGCCCAGATAACGATCCAGAGTTAACAATGCAATAGTAACTGTCAGGATTGGGAAAGCGGCAATGATCAGAACGTTGGTACACAATGAAGCCCATGTAAATACAGGGAGTTTCATCATGGACATACCTGGTGCACGCATGCGCAGGATAGTCACGAAGAAGTTAACACCTGTCAGCAATGTACCTACACCGGAGAGCTGGAGACTCCATATCCAGTAATCGACACCGACTCCTGGGTTGTACTCCAGACCAGATAGAGGCGGGTATGCCAACCAACCAGTTTGTGCAAACTCACCAACTCCCAGAGAGATGTTGATCAGCGCAACACCGACAACAAATAACCAGAAGCTCAAAGAATTCAGGAATGGAAATGCAACGTCACGGGCACCGATTTGCAGAGGAACAACAATGTTCATCAGGCCGACAACGAAAGGCATCGCCATAAAGAAGATCATGATAACGCCGTGAGCGGTGAAGATCTGATCATAATGGTGCGGGGGCAGGAAGCCGGCTTCGCCAGCGGAGGCCAGGGCTTGCTGTCCACGCATCATGATGGCATCAGCGAAACCACGGAGCATCATAACCATGGCGACGACGATGTACATGACACCAATTTTTTTATGGTCAACGCTGGTTAACCATTCAGTCCAGAGCCATTTCCATTTACGGAAATAAGTCAAGGTACCAACAACTGCTAGTCCCCCGAACAGAATCCCCAACAATGTCACCACAATAATGGGTTCATGTAATGGGATCGCATCCAGTGTTAATTTTCCCCACATGCCTTTATTCCTCAACACCTGAATGAGCCGGCTGACTCATATTCATATTATGATCTGCAGCTTTACCATGTTCTGTTTTGCCGTGACCAGACATACCAAACATACCGGCATGGCCCATATCACCCATAAATTTGGCGATAGTTTCTTGGAACAGTTTTGGTTTCACGCTTGAGAAGTATTCAACAGGGTTGTTTTGGCTTTGTTCAGCCAATTTATTGAATGCTTGTACAGTATCTAAGGTTTTAGGTGATTCTTTAACTTTCTGCACCCACTCTTCAAAACCTGCACGATCTTCAGTTGCGGTTGCTGTGAATTTCATGCCTGAGAAGCCATGACCACTGTAACTGGCTGAAAATCCATCGTATTTACCCGCTGAGTTAGCAATCAGGTGCAGTTTTGTCTGCATACCTGCCATTGCATAAATCTGACCACCCAACTGTGGGATGAAGAAAGAGTTCATCACAGAGTCTGAGGTGATTTTGAAGTTAATTGGAACATCTTTAGGGAATACAATTTCATTTACAGTTGCAATACCCTGTTCCGGATAGATGAATAGCCATTTCCAGTCAAGGGAAATAACTTCAATCGTCACCGGTTTTACATCACTGTCCAATGGCTTATATGGATCGAGCTGATGCGTCGTTTTCCATGTAATAGTTGCCAAGGTGATGATAATCAGGATAGGCACTGTCCAAACGACAAGCTCAATTTTATTTGAGTGTGCCCAGTTTGGACGATAAGTTGCAGATTTATTGGCTTCGCGGTAACGTGAGGCAAAAATGATTGCCATTACAATAGCCGGAATAACAACGATCAGCATCAAGCCAAACGCCGTTAGTATCAGCGTTTTTTGTTCAACGCCGATCGCCCCTTTGGGATTCATCAATACCATATCGCAACCACTTAGCATTAAAGTGGCTGCGAATAGTGATGATAACCCAATAGTTTTTTTGTATTTCATAAGTCTCATTGAGCGACCCCAGATAACAAAAGCTTTTATTGTCGTTTCATCAGTGGGGGCATTCTACGGTATGGTTACCGGAGTGTAAACAATTGTAATAGAAGCAGGTTGGCTTGTAGGCTTTTTATGCTAGAGGGATCACATGTGATTCTAAATTTAACAAAACGTTAATTTCGGAAAGTTATCTTAACTAAAAAATAAAAATAGACAATTAATTTCAAATAACCCTCTATTTTAAAAAGAAAGACTTTGATAAAAAAAGAAAAAATTCTGAAATACGCTTTATTATCAGTGGAGTAACTATTATTTATTTATTGGTTCTAATGAGCAGCTTTAGGCTGCTCACCCACTAAATTAGTTGTTAGAAATTATATTTTATACTGTAAACAATACCATCCTGTAAGAAATCCTCTCCTAGTTTGTTATCCGCATAGCGGTATTGAATACCAGTTGTAAATGTAGTGTACGGAGTCCACCATAATCCGATAGCTCCATTAATGCCTTCGCGTCCGCCATTGCCGTAACGTTTATTGCGGTTTAATTCAATTTCATTCCAGTTTGTGACACTGAATTTTTGTTCCCAAAGGTTGAAATCGTATCCTGCAACCCAGCCTACGACATAACCGTTGTTTCCTGAATAGAAAGTTTGGTCAACATAATGCAGTGCGACGAAAGGTTTAAACCACAGGCCAGCAATATTAGTATTGTAACCTAATCCATAGAGTGTATTAACTTCATGGAAGTTACCACCGTTTGCTTTGCCTGGTAATGAATAGGTTCCATAGACATGACCATAAAGGTTGAAACCAGACTCACCCAGATAGAAACGGCCTGTCGTCTTGAAAGTGTAACGTTGGTTATCACCAGGTTGGGCTGCTTTACTGTTAAAAGTATTCTCTAAATCAGCGAAACCATATAGTTCACCCCAGCTAAATCCTGCCCCCCCTTCCAGTTCTAAGTAAGCAAAATCGTCCTTATGGGAAGTTTGTCCGGTTTTATGAGTGGTATGTTTATTCCAGTCAAGGTAGTTCATGCTGACATTGCCAAACCCCCACTGGTATTCCGCGCTAGCTGAAGCAGAAACTAAGGCCGCTGCAACTGCGGTGAGTGTCAAAATATGTCTTTTCATAAATTCCCTTTATATGGTTTTAAAGTGATTAACAATATTTCGAATAGTTGAAATAAAATAGGTTCAAATAATAATATTTGTTCGTGTGAATATAAATAATACCGTCTTGAAAAAGATGTTTTTCAAGTCACATAATTGTATTTTTTATTCTTTTTGTGATACTAGTCACTATAAAATAGCAACAAAAGACTGAACTTTGTCAGTCTTTTGTTGTAATGCAGAAGTGAAAGAGGTATTGAATAGAAAAATAGGTTAAGTGAGTTTACTTTTCTTTAAAGCCAAATAATCCAACATTCCTCCTAAAAGAAGGCTTAGGACTCCAATGATTACACTTAAGGATAATAGTGGGGATATCCAATCACTGACCTTATGGAGATATAGAATAGATTCTGGAGATATGGCGTATATCAGGGAGACTAAATGAATTATGGCAAACACTATGCTGCTGATAACTAACCAAACCATGAACATCAGAGCGGCCAATATCATGATAATGAAGGCAGATTTATAAGCATTCTTAAATAATGTTCGGGGGATAAAGCTATCGTGTTTTTGAGTATAAGCTAGTGTCTTACGGCAGGCTAGCAATAATACAAGCCCCGGTAAACCGATAATAATAGAAAATAAATAAAACAGTGGCCAACCATATGCTTCTGCAAACCATCCTGCTACTGGGCCAACATAAACTCGACCAACTGCAGATAATGCAGAAAGCAAAGCAAACTGTGTTGCCGAAAATGATTTATTACATAAGGTCATCAAAAGGGCGACAAAAGCGGCTGTTCCCATGCCACCACAGATATTTTCCAGAAAAATCACGGCTCCCATTGAGTAGATGTCTTTAGGGGTGATAGCAAGTATCCAGTAACCGAAGTTTGATACGGTTTGGAGAATGCCAAAGATCATCAGAGCGCGGAACAGGCTCATCTTATGCATCAAATAACCGCCGTACAATGCCCCGACAATAGTAGCAGTGAGTCCGAGGGTTTTATTGATCATACCGACTTCGGCTGGATTGAAACCAAGACCACGAATAAGAAAAGGTGTGCTGAGTGAGAGAGCAAAAGCATCTGCCAGTTTGTACAGTATAATCAGTAGCAGGATAAGCCAGGCATTGTTGCGGCCGAAAAAATCAAACAATGGTTCGAATATCGCCTGGTGTAATGTTTTTGGTGGTGCTGTATTGATTTCTGGTTCTTTGGCTATCAGTGTGGCATAAACGCCGATCAGCATCAGGCCAGCCATAACCCAATACATACTTTGCCAGCCAATATAGGTGGCGAGTAACAAGGCTAATCCACCAGAAACCAGCATAGCTAACCGATAACCCAGTACGGAAATGGCGGCACCTGATCCTCGTTCTTCCTGTGACAGCAAGTCAGTTTTATAAGCGTCAAAAATGATATCTTGAGAAGCTGAGAAAAATGCTACAGAAACAGCCAGTGCAGCGAGCCACCATAAATGCTGGGAAGGTTGAAGGAATCCCATGGCCGCAATACTAGCAATCAGTAAAAGTTGAGTAACAAGCATCCACCCCCGTCGGCGCCCTAAAAAGGAGGGGGAATATCGATCCATTGTAGGTGCCCAGAGAAACTTAAAAACATAGGCTTGACCAACCAAAGTGAAAAAACCGATAGTTCGGATATCGATATTTTCGACAGTCATCCATGCTTGTAATGTTCCAGCTGTGAGCGCAAGAGGTAGACCTGAGGCAAAGCCCAGCAATAGAAGGATACGATAGTTACGTAATGTAGATAGGTTTAAATAATGATGGTTAATCATGGGCCTCCTAAAACTTTCTGCATGTCATCTAGTTTTGTCAGAATCAGGCAGAAAGTTTATTTATTATCCTATTAGTGGACGTTTTGTTTGATGAAGGTACTGATAGAGGCATCTTGAGCCATATCTGCGATCACGTCAGATAAGACTGTGTTAACTGCATCAGAAATTTTTGCGTTTGTCGCTGCTAATGGCCCTTGAACATTGTAGCTGGTACGATAATTTTTGATTTGTTTACTACCATCTTGTGCATAAGCAATGATGGATATTTCAGCTTTTGCTGAAATATCGTGACGAAGGCTACCTTCTTTCACGTTGGCATAGAGTTTATTCACAATGACTTGCAAATTGGCATTGGCGGGAGAACCAATCATATAGCCGCGAGCTACCATTTGCTTTTCCAGTGCTTCTTGCAATAAAAAACGCAAATCGCGGGAAGGAACTAATGTGACTAATCGCGCATTACGGTTAATTTGGGCTAGGGCTTGAGATTGACGATGATCGGCCCCACTAATACTAATTGTAATCGCTTTCATGGTTGGATCTGCTGGGGGCAGAGTAATTTTTGGCTGAATGGCTAAAGTATTGCCTGAGTCTGCGCAGCCAGATAATCCAGCTAAAAAGAAAAGCGTAATCAATGGAATAAATATTTTCTTTAGCATTTAGGTTTTCTCAATTCAAGATTCGGATATTCGATATATTAATACTTGGATATATAAATACTGATAGTATAAACCGCCGTAATCATAGCATCGCCATTAGTAGCGGCATATCCCTGATGATAGAAACGATGATTGAAACACAGAGAGAAATGCTTTACATAAATTCGGTTAAAGAAATTTGGTTATCCCGATGTTATAAATCATGGGAAATAAAGCAGAATCAATCAATTGATTGGTTGATAAATAACCTTTGGTGATTTAGGAGAATGAGATGGTTCGTCAAGAAATAGAAGCAAAGTTACAGGCGGCATTTAAGCCTTCTCATCTGGAAGTGATCGATGAAAGTTATCGTCACAATGTGCCAGCGGGTTCTGAAAGCCATTTTAAAATCATTGTGGTAAGCAATGATTTTGTTGAACAAAGGATGCTTAATCGCCACCGCTCAATATATAGTGTCTTGACTAAAGAACTAGAGGAAGGAGTGCATGCGTTGGCGCTTCATACTTATACGGAAAAGGAATGGGCAGAACTGGGAGATACTGTTCTGGCTTCTCCGGAGTGTCGCGGTGGAAGTACAAAGACGTCAATCTTATGATTTTTCGGGATAATCTAATAGATTGTTTGTCTTTATTTTATTAATCTGGATTCAATTTTGAAAACAGCCTTCGGGCTGTATTTTTGTTTATGCAGCAAGTGCATAAACAATATAGTGATGTAATCATTGAGCAACGTTTATCACATAAGTTGACGAATCATGCAATGCTTTTGCCTACAATTCTCGACTCATACTGTCTGCGTCGCTATAATGCTGCGTCTAAATTTTTAGAATGGTTTCGGGACGCTTCTGATCACAGGGATTCTCGGTTTTTAAATGCGACCGCCCCGGTTCTTAAAGAGTGCTGCAATTAGCTTATTTTTAAGTATTGCAGCCATTCTGAAGTTGACCGAGCACTATGATTTTTTTGAGGTAACAAGATGCAAGTTTCTGTTGAAACCACTCAAGGCCTTGGGCGTCGTGTGTCAATCACCGTTCCTGCTGCCGATATCGAAAAAGCAGTTAACAGTGAATTAGTTAATGTAGCAAAGAAAGCCCGTATCGATGGCTTCCGTAAAGGCAAAGTGCCAATGAAGATCGTTAAGCAACGTTATGGCGCTTCCGTTCTTCAGGATGTTCTGGGTGATCTGATGCAGCGCAATTTCATCAATGCGATCATTGAGCAGAAAATCAATCCAGCAGGCGCACCAAGCTACAAACCTGAACAGTTTAAAGAAGGTGAAGACTTCACTTATGCAGTTGAATTTGAAGTTTATCCAGAAATTGAACTGAAAGGTCTGGAAGAAATCGAAGTTGAAAAACCTGTTGTTGAAGTTAAAGATGCAGACGTTGACAACATGCTGGACACTTTGCGCAAGCAGCAGGCGAATTGGAAAGAAACCGATGAAGCAGCCACTGCGGAAGATCGTGTAACTGTTGATTTCACTGGTTCTATTGATGGTGAAGAGTTCGAAGGCGGTAAATCAACTGATTTCGTTCTGGCAATGGGTCAGGGTCGTATGATCCCAGGTTTTGAAGATGGTATCGTTGGCCACAAAGCTGGTGAAGAGTTTACCATTGATGTGACATTCCCTGAAGATTACCATGCAGAAAACCTGAAAGGTAAAGCTGCGAAGTTCGTGATTAACCTAAAAAAAGTTGAACAGCGTGAACTGCCAGAGTTGACTGAAGAGTTCATCAAGCGTTTTGGTATTGCTGACGGTACTGCTGAAGGTTTGCGTGCTGAAGTTCGCAAGAACATGGAGCGTGAACTGAAAAATACTGTTCGTAATAACATTAAAACTCAGGTTCTTGATGGTCTGGTTAAGGCTAATGAAGTTGAAGTTCCTGCGGCAGTTGTTGATGGTGAAATCGATGTACTGCGTCGTCAGGCTGCTCAGCGTTTTGGCGGCACCGAACAACAAGCTCTGGAACTGCCACGTGAACTGTTTGAAGAGCAGGCTAAACGCCGCGTTGTTGTTGGCTTGCTGTTAGGTGAAGTTATCAGCAGCAATGAGCTGAAAGTCGAAGAAGAGCGCGTTACCGCGTTGATCGAAGAGATGGCAGCTGCTTACGAAGATCCAAAAGAAGTTGTTGAATACTATAGCAAAAACAAAGAAATGATGAACAATATTCGCAACATTGCTCTAGAAGAGCAGGCTGTTGAACTTGTTTTGAGCAAAGCTAAAGTTTCTGAAAAAGAAACTGGCTTCAATGATCTTATGAACCAAAATCAAATGGCATAAGCTTCATTTATTGATTGCCTGAGATAATGAAATCTCGCTCTCAATAAAGTAAACCCGCAGGCTATGCTTGCGGGTTTTTTATTGTTCTTGAAAAAAACAGATTTAACCTCATATCCTTTCTTACTATTATGTAAGAGCTTACTACTTTTTAGAGGGGAAAAATCCCCTTGTTAGTTAACTTTGGATCATGGTCATCATCGCTTATCTCGAGTAGAATCAGTTATGAATGGCACCAGCGTGAGTTCTATTAGGAGACGGAAATGTCATACAGTGGCAAGCAAGATCAATATGCACCTAACATGTCTTTGGTGCCGATGGTGGTTGAACAAACGGCGCGTGGAGAACGTGCATTTGATATCTACTCCCGCTTATTGAAAGATCGTATTATTTTTATGACTGGGCCTGTTGAAGATCATATGGCTAACTTGATTGTTGCCCAAATGTTATTCTTGGAAGCAGAAAATCCAGAAAAAGATATTCATTTATATATCAACTCACCGGGTGGGGTTATTACAGCAGGCATGTCTATTTATGACACAATGCAGTTTATCAAACCAGATGTGAGTACTATTTGTATGGGGCAGGCCTGTTCAATGGGAGCATTCCTGCTAACCGCTGGAGCAAAAGGTAAGCGTTTCTGTCTGCCAAATTCCAGAGTTATGATTCACCAGCCATTAGGTGGTTTCCAAGGGCAGGCGACTGACATTGAAATCCATGCGCAGGAAATACTCAAAGTTAAAGCTCGTATGAACGAATTGATGGCAAAGCATACCGGGCAATCACTTGAGAAGATTGTTGAGGATACAGAACGTGATCGTTTCTTATCAGCCGAGGAGGCCGTAGGATACGGACTGGTTGATAGTGTATTCACCCAGCGCAACTAATTATTAATAATTACTTTATTACTTCGATACTAGCGTTTCTTGACGTTGACGCCAAAAACTAGACGGAGTAATAACAGCGTTTTTTCTGTTATGCCGGATAAACGGGATAACAGCTCATAAAGTGAGGTTGACTGATGACAGATAAGCGCAAAGACGGTTCAGGAAAGCTGCTGTATTGCTCTTTCTGCGGGAAAAGCCAACATGAAGTACGGAAATTAATAGCCGGCCCATCAGTGTATATCTGCGACGATTGTATCGGTTACTGTAATGATATCATTCGCGAAGAAATTAAAGAGGTAGTACCACATCGTGAGCGTAGCGCATTGCCTACTCCTCATGAAATTCGCCAGCATCTGGATGATTACGTCATTGGTCAGGATGCAGCGAAAAAGGTGTTAGCAGTTGCTGTCTATAACCATTACAAGAGACTACGTAATGGTGACTCCAGTAACGGAGTGGAACTTGGTAAAAGTAATATTCTGTTGGTTGGCCCGACAGGTAGCGGTAAGACGTTGTT
The DNA here is from genome assembly GCF_900115195.1 of Xenorhabdus japonica. Classification (GTDB taxonomy): domain Bacteria; phylum Pseudomonadota; class Gammaproteobacteria; order Enterobacterales; family Enterobacteriaceae; genus Xenorhabdus; species Xenorhabdus japonica. The sequence continues at coordinate 13,682 of NZ_FOVO01000032.1, read as the reverse complement.
AGCAGAGACATTGGCTCGCTATTTAGATGTTCCGTTTACTATGGCTGATGCCACGACATTGACCGAAGCAGGTTATGTTGGGGAAGACGTAGAAAATATTATCCAGAAACTTCTGCAAAAATGTGACTACGATGTGCAGAAAGCACAGCGTGGTATCGTGTATATTGATGAAATAGATAAAATTTCCCGTAAGTCTGATAATCCTTCAATTACTCGCGATGTATCGGGAGAAGGTGTTCAGCAGGCTCTATTGAAACTGGTTGAAGGTACTGTGGCTGCAGTTCCACCTCAAGGTGGTCGTAAACATCCACAACAGGAATTTTTGCAAGTTGATACTTCCAAGATCCTGTTTATTTGTGGGGGAGCGTTCGCAGGTTTGGATAAAGTTGTCAGCCAGCGTTTGAATGTCAGTTCAGGTATTGGTTTTAGCGCTACAGTTAAAGGCGAATCGGAGAAAGCAACAGAAGGTGAATTGCTGGCTCAGGTTGAACCGGAAGATTTGATCAAATTTGGGTTAATACCTGAATTTATTGGTCGTCTTCCAGTCGTGGCATCGCTAACTGAACTCAGTGAAGAAGCACTGATCCAAATCCTACAGGAACCAAAAAATGCGCTGACCAAGCAGTATCAGGCCCTGTTTAATCTTGAGGGTGTTGAACTAGAGTTCAGAAAAGAAGCATTGACTGCTATAGCGAAAAAAGCAATGGCGCGTAAAACTGGTGCCCGTGGTCTTCGTTCAATTGTTGAAGGAGTCCTTCTGGATACAATGTACGACCTGCCATCAATGGAACACGTAGAGAAAGTTGTCGTTGATAAAACGGTTGTTGAAGATAGTTCCGCACCATTATTGATATATAGCAAGCCGGATGCCCAAGTTTCTGGTGAGTGAGGAAAATAGGGTAGGAAGTGTTGATTAACAATATGCATTGAAAAAACAAAATGAGGGATTCTCCCTCATTTTGTTTTTTGCGGATATTAGGCTATTGAATGTCAGATTCCTGTCCCCATATATTTTGTATTCTTTGAAGTGAAACTCGTGAAAACCGTGTTTCACGAGATTCCTAAAAACTGGCGAAAGCTAAACGAAGAGAGAGCTCTATGAATCCTGAGCGTTCCGAACGCATAGAAATCCCTGTATTGCCTTTGCGCGATGTAGTGGTTTACCCACATATGGTGATCCCTCTGTTTGTTGGGCGTGAGAAGTCGATTCATTGCCTAGAAGCAGCAATGGAGCATGACAAACAAGTCATGTTGGTCGCGCAAAAAGAAGCATCTACTGATGAGCCGGGAGTCAATGATCTTTTCTCCGTAGGTACAGTGGCTTCTGTTTTACAAATGCTAAAATTGCCGGATGGTACAGTAAAAGTTCTGGTTGAAGGTTTGCAGCGTGCCCGCATTACCACGTTGACGGATAATGGCGAATATTTTTATGCGCAAGTCGAATATCTTGAATCCCCTGATGTTGATGAGCGTGAGCAAGAAGTTCTGGTAAGAACAGCTATTAATCAGTTTGAGGGCTATGTCAAACTGAATAAAAAGATCCCACCAGAAGTATTGACATCGTTGCACAGTATTGAAGATGCGGCAAAGTTAGCAGATACCATCGCTGCACATATGCCTTTGAAAATCAATGATAAGCAGGCAGTTTTAGAAATGCCTGATGTTATTGAGCGCATTGAATATCTGATTGCAATGATGGAATCAGAAATCGATCTGCTACAGGTAGAAAAACGTATCCGTAATCGCGTTAAAAAACAGATGGAAAAAAGCCAGCGCGAGTATTACCTGAATGAGCAAATGAAAGCAATCCAGAAAGAATTGGGTGAGATGGATGATGCACCTGATGAATATGAGACGCTAAGACGCAAGATCGAAGACGCGAAAATGCCGAAAGAGGCATGTGAAAAAGCCGAAGCTGAGTTGCAGAAATTAAAAATGATGTCTCCTATGTCAGCTGAAGCAACGGTTGTTCGTAGTTATATTGATTGGATGGTGCAAGTTCCTTGGGTTTCACGTAGCAAGGTAAAAAAAGATTTAGTAAAAGCTCAGGAAGTGCTGGATACAGACCATTATGGTTTAGAACGTGTCAAAGAGCGTATTCTTGAATACCTCGCGGTACAGAGCCGTGTTAGCAAGATCAAGGGGCCAATACTTTGTTTGGTAGGGCCTCCTGGTGTGGGTAAAACTTCATTGGGTCGCTCCATCGCACGCGCAACTGGGCGTAAATATGTGCGTATGGCATTAGGTGGAGTACGTGATGAAGCGGAAATCCGTGGGCATCGCCGCACCTATATTGGCTCAATGCCGGGCAAATTAATCCAGAAAATGTCCAAAATAGGGGTTAAAAATCCACTGTTCTTATTGGATGAAATTGACAAAATGTCATCCGACATGCGTGGTGACCCAGCTTCAGCGTTGTTGGAAGTACTTGATCCTGAACAAAACGTAGCATTTAACGATCATTACCTTGAAGTTGATTATGATCTCTCTGACGTCATGTTCGTGGCAACATCTAACTCTATGAATATTCCGGCTCCATTGCTGGATCGTATGGAAGTTATTCGTCTATCGGGTTATACCGAAGATGAGAAATTAAATATTGCCAAACGTCATTTGCTGCCAAAACAAATTGAGCGTAACGCTTTGAAGAAAGGCGAATTGACTATAGATGATGGCGCAATTATTGGCATTATCCGTTACTACACTCGTGAGGCTGGCGTTCGTAGTTTGGAACGTGAAATCTCTAAATTGTGTCGTAAAGCAGTCAAAGCATTACTGATGGATAAGAAACTTAAGCACATCGAAATCAACGCGGAAAATTTGAAAGATTATCTGGGTGTGCAGCGAATTGATTATGGTCGTGCTGATACAGAAAATCGAGTTGGTCAGGTAACAGGTCTGGCGTGGACAGAAGTCGGTGGTGATTTGCTGACGATTGAAACAGCTAGTGTACCGGGTAAAGGTAAGTTGACTTATACCGGTTCATTGGGTGAAGTTATGCAGGAATCTATCCAAGCGGCATTGACTGTTGTTCGGGCTCGTGCTGATAAGCTGGGAATCAGTTCTGATTTCCATGAAAAACGTGATATTCATGTTCATGTACCGGAAGGTGCGACCCCAAAAGATGGCCCAAGTGCGGGGATTGGAATGTGCACGGCGTTGGTTTCTTGCCTGACGGGTAATCCAGTTCGTGCAGATGTAGCTATGACGGGGGAAATTACTCTGCGGGGTTTAGTTCTGCCAATCGGTGGCTTAAAAGAAAAACTACTGGCAGCGCACCGTGGGGGAATTAAAACGGTTGTGATCCCAGATGATAATAAGCGAGATCTGGAAGAGATCCCACAGAATGTGATTCAAGATTTGGAGATCCATCCGGTTAAGCGTATAGAAGATGTTTTATCTATCGCTTTGCAGGAATCAGTATTTGGTGCAGAAGTAGTATCACTAAAGTAGTGCAAAAATAGTGAGCTGACTCAAGAACTATGTATAAAATATAGGTTGGTGAGTAAATTCAGACTTGCCAGCCTTTTTTTATGTCACTAAGTTAGATTAGTCTAATTATCTGATTAAATATTTTGCTGTTCCATGATTTCTTGCTAATACTGGAAAGGATTAATATGACGGCATAACAGCCGTGTTATCCGTTATAAATCAGTTTTTGTTACTATAGTAAAACTAAAATGGGGATGATAAGAGTGAATAAATCACAACTGATCGACAAAATTGCTGCTGATATAAACATTTCTAAAGCAGCAGCCGGACGTGTAGTAGATGCATTCATTTCTTCAGTATCTGGTGCATTGAAAGACGGTGATGATGTCGCTTTAGTGGGGTTCGGTACGTTTACTGTGCGTGAACGCGCTGCACGTACAGGACGCAACCCTCAGACAGGCAAGGAAATCAAGATTGCAGCAGCAAAAGTACCTTCTTTCCGATCTGGAAAGAGTTTAAAAGATGCTGTTAATAGTTAATGAACAGAAAACAGGCTCTGGTTTTTTGTTATCGCGGAAAACTTCAACTGACTAGGCCGTGTTGATAGTCTAGAATATAAGCGCATCAATTGATTGGTGCGCTTTTTTTCTCTTAGCGTTTGAATTAGCGTAATATGACAGTTTCTTTTTCACTAAAGCGGAGTTTTACGTCTTTATGATGGACAACCTACGCACGGCGGCGAACGGTCCTGTGCTCAAAATTGTGTTGGCTCTAATTATCCTGACTTTTTTGTTGACTGGTGTAACAGGTTACTTGTCAAGCGAAAGCGGTAGTTATGCTGCCAAAGTAAATGGCCAAACCATTAGTCGTGCTCAGCTGGAGCAGGCATTTTTACAAGAAAAAAATGCTCAGCAGGAGAAGTTGGGAGATAAATTCTCAACTTTGTTAAGTGATGAACAAAGGCTACAGCAGCTTCGTCACCAGTCATTGGAGAAACTCATCAATGCTACCTTGATTGAACAATATGTCCACAAGCTGGGGTTATCAGCAAGTGATGAGCAGGTTGCACAGGAGATACGTAATCTACCGTTTCTCCAAATTGATGGTAAATTCGACAACAACAAATATCAGGATTATTTAAACTTGCTTGTCCGTTCGAACATAAGCCCTGATAGTTTTGCGGAACAGATTCGTCAGGAGCTGATCAATCGTCAATTGGAGCAAGTCCTTATCGGTGCAGAAATTGCATTACCGACAGAAATAAAACAGGACGCAGCACTACTTTTTCAAGAAAGAATAGTACATTTTGCTACCCTTGAGTTGAAATCAATTGAAGCAAAGCAAACTGTGACGGATGAAGAGCTGAAAAATTATTATGATGCGAATAGTAAGCATTTCACTGTGCCAGAAAAAGTTAAAGTCAGTTACATCAAAATGGACGCTGCCAATGAGCTGAAGAACGTAACTGTATCTGACACTGATATTGAAAAGTACTATAAAGACAACCTGTCGCAATACACGAAGCTTGAACAGAAGAAATATAGTTTTATTCAATTGGCTTCAGATTCTGCTGCTAAATCGATTTTGGATGAATTAAAGAAAGGGGCTGATTTTAGTCAATTGGCATCAGAAAAATCGACAGACAAATTTTCTGCTCAAAAAGATGGTGATCTTGGTTGGATGGAAGAAAACTCCCTACCTAATGAGCTTAAATCAGCAAATTTGACACAGAAAGGGCAGCTTTCGGATGTAATCAAATTATCTAATGGATATGCAATCTTCCGTTTGGATGATCTTAAGCCTCAGGAAGTTAAACCATTGGCTGATATACGTCCTGAAATAGAAAAAATTGTCAAACAGGAAAAAGCGGTTGATGCATTCTATGTATTACAGAGAAAAGTGAGTGATGCAGCTGCTAATGATAATGAATCTTTGTCAGCAGCAGAAAAAGCGGCAGGTTATCAGGCCGTGACCACTGACTGGTTTGATCGTGATAATGTTCCTGCTGACATTAATTTCAGCCAGGTTGTTCAGGTTATTTTCTCTAGCAATTTGGTTGATGATAAAGGAGCGACAGGAATTAACTCTGATGTCATTTCAGTGGAAGGCGACAGAGCCTTTATAGTGCGTGTTGACGATTTTAAAGCTGAAACAGTCCAGTCGTTTGAACAGGCTAAATCTGAGGTAGCTGAATTGGTGAAGCGCCAGAAAGCGGAAAAACAACTTCAGGTTGAAAGTGAAAAACTACTGGTTGCTCTGAAAAAAGGTAAAGGTGAGCAAGCATTAAAAGCCGCAGGAATTCAGTTCGCACAACCTACTGTGATAAAAAATCTGTCACAAACCAACCAATCTACCGATGTGGCATTCACTTTACCGCATCCTGAAGAAGGTAAGCCTGTATATGGGTTAGCTCAAGACGAGCTTGGTAATGCTGTGCTTATCCAATTGGATAAAGTGGTTCCGGGTTCTGTTACAGATGAGCAGCTCAAACAATATATGATGGGTTATCAGTATCAGACTGGCACAAGCATGCTGGAGTCACTAATAATGAATTTACGTAGTGAGGCAGATATTAAGTTCGGTCAAATTGAATAAAATTGCGAAGTTACTCGCATCTGTTTGTGCAAAATCGTAATTGAAAAAGGCCACTTTCGTGGCCTTTCGCATATTTGAAACCTGGCTGTTGTCCAGAAATACTGTTGTGGCAATCTTTCGCTCACCAACAAAATATAGAGGGATTTACATGAAATATTTAAGGATATTATTCAATTCAATCATTATGGCATTGTGTATCAGCACGCCGTTATCTCATGCTGCTACAGTAAATGAATCTACTGATAAAATGGTGAAACAACCTATTGGTCAGCATAAAACCACTATTGAAAGCAGTGAGGCAAAAGAGGGAGGAGAACAAGTTTCAAGACAGCAAACACAGGGAAAGGGAGTTCTTAATATCAATATTGCAAATGCAGAAGAATTGGCTAAAGAACTCAATGGCATTGGTGCTAAAAAAGCGCAGGCAATTATTGAATATCGTGAAAAATATGGTCCTTTTACAGCAATAGAACAATTGCAGGAAGTTCAAGGTATTGGTCCTATTTTTATAGAAAAAAACCGTAATAAATTAACTTATTAAGTATTAGGCCCTCTTGTGTGTTCAAAGGAATTTTATCAAGAGGGCTGTGACATTGATCAAGAATAATTCACCAAACACTATTGTAATTAAATTGTTTTGCTATTGTTACACCTTATCTGGTCAGATGAGTTTAAAGGAAAAAATAGCAATGAGTACGATTATCAAAGTTAGGGGTTATCATATTGATCTTTTCCAACATGTGAACAATGCCCGCTATTTAGAGTTTCTGGAAGCTGCCCGCTGGGACTTACTTACTGAAGGTGACACGCTGGAATGGTTAAATCATAAAAATATTGGTTTTGTTGTGGTGAATATCAATATTAATTATCGTCATCCTGCTGTAATTACAGATGAACTAGAAGTGAAATCTTCTATGCAGGAATTGCGGAATAAAAGCGGCACATTTTTTCAGGAAATTGTACGTAGGAGTGATAATCAAATTATTGCTGATGCCTTAATTACATTTGTTTGTATTGATTTGAAAACTCAAAAGGCACTGGTTTTAGAAGGTGAGTTGCGTAAAAGAATGGAAGCCTATTAAGAGCTATGCTGAATAATTATACTGGATATTCTTTAAGGCATTTTTTAACAGAATGGTGTTTTTTAACAAAATAGTATTGAAGTTGTCGTGCAATGGCAAAGGAACGAATCTAGTCAGCAAGTAGTGAAGTAAGTCATAAGTGAAATAATAGAGATGAAATGAGAGGTTCGATGAACCTCTCGCAGATAATGTGAACTAGATAAAACGGTGTAACTAACTTAGATGTGTTTTGGATTTCATTTCTAACATAACGGCCAGGGCATTGCTTAAATAATGATTTAATCCTTTAGCTCTGAGGTGGCAGGCAGCGCATTCGCTACATCCATCCCCCTGAATGCCATTATAGCAAGTGAGAGTTTGATTGCGGACAAAATCCAATTTTTGGTAATAATCTGCCAATGCCCAAGTTTCCGCTTTGTTTAACCACATTAGAGGAGTTTCGAAACGAATATCGCGAGCAATACCAAGGTTGACGGCTTTGTTGAGGGCTGTGACAAACTCATCACGGCAATCGGGGTATCCCGAAAAATCAGTTTCACAAACGCCAGTAATGACAGCTTCAGCTTCAACCTGATAGGCATAAATTGTCGCCAGAGTTAAAAATAAAATATTACGGCCAGGCACAAATGTACTCGGGAGACCACTTTTTTCACTTTCGCTGAAATCGGGTACGGGAATATTGTCTCTTGTCAGGCTGCTGATTGCGAGCTCATTCAATAAAGTAACATCAAGTACTTTGTGGGCTGTGGCTCCCAATTCTTTGCTTATATGACAAGCTACATCAATTTCAGCACGGTGACGCTGTCCATAATCAAAGGTGACACAGTGAACTTCGTCATATTGACGGAGTGCCTGAATTAAACACGTGGTGGAATCCTGCCCACCACTGAATACAACAACGGATCGTTTCATGATACCTACCTCTGTAAATTGAAGGAGATATGTTACTCATAACCCTTTAACTTGGGTAGTTGTGTTAGATACTGTGTGACATCACCGATATTATTGCGAACCCACTCTGGGTTGTAATAAGTATCAAGGTAACGTTCTCCACTATCACAGAGTAATGTCACGATTGCCCCTTGTTGGTTGTTATCGTGCATTCGCTTGGCGAGTTGTAACACTCCCCAAACGTTAGTTCCGGTTGATGCTCCGGTTTTTCTGCCAATTAATTTTTCAAGCCAATAAATGGTAGCAATAGTGGCAGGATCGGGAACTTGGATCATTTCATTGATAACTGTAGGTATAAAAGAAGGTTCTGCGCGTGGACGGCCAATGCCTTCTATTTTGCTGCCTGTACTTCCACAAATATCACGGCGGTTCTGATGATAGCAATCGTAGAAGACGGAGTTTTCAGGATCGACAACAATGAGTTTGGTGTTATATCCCTGATAGCGAATATAGCGACCAAGAGTTGCAGATGTACCACCGGTACCTGCACTCATAACAATATAAGTTGGCTCAGGAAAAGGTTCTAGTTGCATCTGACGGAAAATGCTTTCTGCAATATTATTGTTTCCTCGCCAATCAGTTGCTCGTTCGGCATAAGTAAACTGATCCATATAATGGCCATTAAGCTCTTTTGCCAGACGTTCTGATTCTTGATAAATCAAGGCGGAATGCTCTACAAAATGGCATTTACCACCATAGAACTCAATTTCTTGAATTTTGCGCTTAGCTGTGCAGGAGGGCATTACTGCAATAAAAGGTAAACCAAGTAAACGAGCAAAATAAGCCTCCGAAACAGCAGTGCTTCCGGATGATGCTTCAATAATAGGGGTTCCTTCCTTAATCCAACCATTAGTGAGTGCGTAAAGGAATAGGGAACGTGCAAGCCGATGTTTGAGGCTGCCTGTGGGATGAGTGCTCTCATCTTTAAGGTAGAAATGAATGCCCGGAAACATTGGGAGATTAAGGCGAATTAGGTGTGTATCAGCACTGCGTTGATAATCAGCTTGAATAGCTTTTATGGCATTTGTAGCCCATAAAGATGACATAAATTGATCCTGAATAATAATACCGTAATGGCGTATAGATTACCCTTACATTAAGAGAAATAGATTGTTATTTTTCTGCATTTATCCGTTATATTTGGGAAATTTTTCTATAGGATTTAGATATGCTAGACAAAATAGACCGTAAGTTACTGGAGCTGCTTCAACAGGATTGTAGTTTATCACTGAATGCGCTGGCTGAAGCTGTTAATTTGACTTCGACACCTTGCTGGAAACGCCTCAGACGACTTGAGGATGAAGGTTATATTGTCGGAAAAGTTGCATTGTTAAATGGGGTAAAACTCGGTTTGGGCTTGACAGTGATAGTAATGATTAAAACTCAACAACACAGCAGTGAATGGTATGAACAGTTTGTCACCTTTATAAAAGAGATGCCAGAAGTCTTAACATTTTATCGAATGGCTGGTGAATATGATTACCTGTTGCATGTAGAAGTTATTGATATGAAAAGTTATGATCGTTTTTATAAACACATGGTTAATGGGGTTTCTGGTTTGATTGATGTCACCTCTAACTTTGCAATGGAAAAGATAAAATATACAACGGCGCTGCCAATACCAGATTCAGTAATATAAAGATTACTCTGATCGGTAGGCGCTGACTCTTTCATTTTTCACCTCGGGAATAGGCGTGTGAGATTATTTTCACAATTAAGCTGGTATTTTATTAGTGAATGGCAGCGCTATTTGGGAGCTGTTATTTTTCTCGTCATGATTGCGGTGCTGCAGCTCATTCCTCCCCGCTTGGTTGGAATTATTGTTGATGGCATTAGCTCAAAAACGATGACATCCCGTCAGCTATTAATGTGGCTAGGGATAATGCTGCTTATTGCTTTGGCAATATATGGTCTACGATATGTTTGGCGTGTATGGTTGTTCGGTGCTTCTTATCGGCTGGCTATTAAGTTACGTAGTGACTTCTACTTGCGTCTGAGTAGCCAGAATCCTGAGTTTTATTTGCGCCATAGAACAGGCGATCTTATGGCTCGCGCAACAAATGATGTTGACAGAGTTGTTTTTGCTGCTGGTGAGGGAGTACTTACTCTAGTGGATGCTTTAGTCATGGGGTGTGCTGTCCTAATTGTAATGAGTGTGCAGATCAGTTGGCAATTAACATTGTTATCACTGTTGCCTATGCCGATTATGGCCTTAGCAATTAAACATTATGGTAATCAGCTTCATCATCGTTTTAAATCTGCGCAAGGTGCATTTTCTGTTCTGAATAACCATGCACAGGAAAGTTTGACTAGTATCCGTATGATAAAAGCGTTTGGATTGGAGAAGCTGCAATCCAATCAGTTTGAAGAAGTTGCCATTGATGCTGGGCGTAAAAATATGCATGTTGCTCGTGTAGATGCACGTTTTGATCCCACCATTTTCGTTACTATCGCTGTTGCAAACCTATTGGCTGTCGGAGGAGGCAGTTGGATGGTGGTGAATGGCTCGATGACTCTGGGTGAACTGACCAGTTTTGTGATGTATCTTGGATTGATGATCTGGCCAATGTTGGCATTGGCATGGATGTTCAATATTGTTGAAAGAGGAAGCGCCGCTTATACACGTATCCGTAGTTTGTTGCAGGAACCACTGGTAACCAAAGACGGTGCATTGTCCTTGTCTTCAGATCGGGGGAGCTTGCAGGCAAATATCAACAGATTTACCTATCCTAGAAATGATAAGCCTATTTTGGAAAGTATCCACTTCCAGTTGGAACCAGGGCAGTTATTGGGGCTTTGTGGCCCTATGGGTACAGGGAAAAGTACTTTATTGGCTTTGTTGCAACGGCAGTTTGATGTAACCGATGGAGATATTTTTTTCCAGTCAAAAAATATTTCTACTCTCCGAATGGAAGAATGGCGTGCCCGATTAGCCATCGTCAACCAAACACCTTTTCTGTTTTCGGATACGGTCGTAGGTAATATTGCATTAGGACGGCCTGATGCAACTCAAGAGCAAATAGAAGAGGTTGCTCGTCTAGCAAGTGTACATGATGATATTTTGCGACTGCCTCAGGGATATCAAACGGAAGTGGGAGAACGTGGCGTGATGCTTTCTGGTGGGCAAAAACAGCGTATATCCATTGCCAGGGCTTTGCTGTTAGATTCAGAGATTTTAATCCTTGATGATGCTCTCTCAGCCGTTGATGGGCACACAGAACACCAGATTATGAAAAATCTCAGCCAATGGCGGCAACAGCGTACCATTATTATCAGTGCCCACAGATTGTCGGCATTAACGGAAGCAGATAATATTTTAGTTATGCAGCATGGTACGATTGCACAGCAGGGTCAGCATAAACAGCTTGTCGCTCAGTCTGGTTGGTATTCCGATATGTATCACTACCAACAACTAGAGGCTGCATTGGATGGTGACAATGACTAAAATTCATATGCGTAAGCTATGGCCATCATTAAAGCGTCTGCTTTCTTACAGTAAAAATCACCGCAAGCCGATGCTAATTGCTGTATTGATGTTATGGATTGCTGCACTGGCAGAAGTGAGTGGGCCTCTGCTTGTGAGTTATTTTATCGACAATATGGTAGCAACGGGGAACTTACCGCTTGATGTTGTCAGTGGGCTTGCCGCAACCTTCTTGATTTTCCAGCTTATTTCTGCTGCCCTACACTATTATCAAACATTATTTTTTAATCAGGCATCTGTGGGAGTGGTGCAGAAGCTTCGTACTGATGTTATGAATTCAGCATTACGTCAACCATTAAGTGCTTTTGATAATCAACCAGTTGGACAACTGATATCCCGTGTAACAAATGATACTGAGGTAATTAAGGATCTGTTTGTTAATGTTATCCCTACAGTGTTTCGTTGTGTTGCACTGATTGGAGCTATGTTGATAGCCATGTTTGTTTTGAATTGGCGTATGGCATGTGTTGCGATCGTAATATTTCCTGCGGTCTTGCTTGTAATGGTGATTTATCAGCGTTTCAGTATCCCAATAGTCAGGCGGGTTCGTGGCTATCTGGCTGACATTAATGATGGCTTTAATGAAGCCATTAATGGAATGACTGTGATTCAGCAGTTTCGTCAGCAAGCTCGTTTTGGTGAGAAAATGTTGGCTACTAACCGAGCACATTATCAGGCTCGCATGCAGGCTTTAAGATTAGATGGCGTTTTGTTGAGACCATTATTAAGCTTTTTCTCCGCTGCAATATTGTGTGGTTTACTTTTATTATTTGGGATCAAAGGCACTGAGGTTATTGGTGTTGGTGTACTGTATGCCTTTATTAACTATCTTGGGCGGTTGAATGAACCACTGATTGAATTGACTGCACAGCAATCAGTGTTGCAGCAAGCAGTGGTTTCAGGGGAACGAGTTTTCGAACTTATGGATAGTCCACAGCAGCAATATGGTGATGATTTGCGAGCGCTAGAGAGTGGCAGAATTGATATTGAAAACTTAAATTTTGCCTATCGCAGTGACAAACTTGTCTTGAGTGATATCAACCTGCATGTTCCTCCACATGGGTTTGTGGCTTTGGTTGGGCATACAGGGAGTGGAAAAAGCACTCTGGCCAATTTGATTATGGGATACTATTCGTGGCAAAACGGTGAGATTTATCTTGATAAACGCCCAGTGTCTTCGCTTTCTCATACAGTGCTGCGTAATGGAGTGGCAATGGTGCAGCAAGACCCTGTTGTTCTGGCTGCTTCATTCCTCAACAATATCACGCTAGGGCGGGATATCAGTGAAGAGAAAATATGGGAAGTGCTGGAATTGGTTCAATTAGCTGATTTTGTCCGTGATTTACCAGATGGTTTGAATTCCATCTTAGGAGAACAAGGTAATACATTGTCCGCGGGTCAAAAACAGCTTTTGGCAATGGCTAGGGTTTTAGTGCAAACGCCACAAATTCTTATTTTGGATGAGGCAACTGCGAATATTGATTCTGGGACAGAACAATCAGTACAGAAAGCGCTGGGAATGATCTGTAAACAGGCGACATTGGTGGTGATTGCCCATCGTCTTTCAACCATTATCGAAGCTGATTCCATATTAGTGCTGCATCGTGGTGCAATTGTTGAACAAGGACAGCATCAACAGCTACTGGAAAAGCGTGGGCGCTATTATCAAATGTACCAACTCCAGCAAGTTGGCGAAACTTTAAATGAACCAGTGCACATTTAGTGTGCATTTTAGTATGTATATGGGGGCAGATGTGTTTTCTGCTCCTTTTTTTTATCCCTTCTTTAGAAATATTTTTCGATAATAAATTGATTACATTTCATTTTTAACTTCTGGCATATCCCTTGCAATTACTCCCTTGTACCAACGTGGTAAACAAACGGGGGAAATATGAAGTTAATCACTATTATTATAAAGCCATTTAAGCTGGAAGAAGTGCGGGAGGCTCTTGCTGATATAGGTATACAAGCAACTGTCTTGAACATAAAAATTATGGCGCAACGTGATGGTAAGATTCATTCCATTCTTCGTTCTTTCTGAGCATTGCATTCAGGATAGTCAGCAACTTACGCATACAGGCAACCAGCGCCACTTTTTTGGCTTTTCCGGCGGCAAGCAGACGCATAACGCCTTTATC
>NZ_FOVO01000049.1 GCF_900115195.1 Xenorhabdus japonica | reverse complement strand
TGATGAAGGCAATTTACCGACTGTGACTAAACAGGTCAGGGAACGGTATCCAGACGCGAGAATTATCCTTGCCGCCGACAATGACTGGCACGCACCGGAGGAACTGGACGACAACGGTAAGCCTAAGAAAAACGTCGGCAAGATAGCAGCCAAGAAGATCGCTAAGGCTATTAACGGGTGGATTGCATTACCGCCAACAGAGCACAAGGCCGATTGGGACGATTATCGCCAGCAGCACGGTATTGAGGCAGCAAAACAGGCATTCAGTGAAGGGGTGTATCAGGTGGAGGAGAAGAAAATGAATGAAGCGGTAGTGATCCACATAGACAGCGGCAGAAAGAAAAAAAATACTGACTTGAAACCGTTCTTTGATAAGCGACATGGCGGATTGTATTACATCGAACGCAAACAAAACAACAGCACGGGCGAGATTGACGAGCAAGAAACATGGGTTGCTGATGAAATGGAAACCGTGGGTATCGGCAGTGATGGTAAAGAAGGTCATTTAGTTATTCAGATGAAGCAGGAGGGGAGCGGAAAAATGATTTTTGAGGCTATTCCGCGCCGCGAACTGGGTTCGCTTCAAGGATGGGGGCGTTTGCGATCCCGTGGGGTAAACATCACGACTAAACGCGGTCACTTGGACTCATTAGCCTTATATCTTCAACGCAAGGGGACACGTGAAGAATGGACTATCACCCATACGGCAGGCTGGCATGATGGCGCTTATGTTATGCCGGATGGTCACATCATTGGAACACCTACCCGCCCTGTGGCGTTTTGTGGGGGTACATCGGCAGTAGCGGGCTATGTTGTGAGAGGAACAGTCGAAAGTTGGCGTAAAAATGTCGCCTCGTTAATGACGGGAAACCAATCGATGATCTTAGGGGGACTGGTGGCATTAGCCGCGCCGCTTAACTCATTGGTTGGAGGAAGTTCTTTTGGTATCCACTTATTTGCCCAATCCTCAGCAGGAAAAACCACTACTGTTGAGGCAGCTTCCAGTATTTACGGTGTACCGGATGAGCTTAAATTGACGTGGGATGCCACTAAATACGGGTTAACGATTGAAGCCGCCTCACGTAATGATGGTTTTATGCCCATTGATGAAATAGGACAAGGTAACGATGTTAAGCACGTTGCCGGGAGTGCCTACAGCCTGTTTAACGGCACGGGGCGCATTCAGGGCAATAAGGACGGTGGGAACAAAGCAGTATTGCGTTGGGCAATTGTCGCCTTGTCTACAGGGGAAGAAGACTTCGAAACTTACCTGATCCGTAATGGCGTCATGCCTAAAGCGGGTCAATTAGTTCGGTTGGTCAGTGTGCCGTTTACCGATACCGTAGAATTCCACAGCCTTGATGATGGTGATTTGCACTCAAGAGCCATTAAACGCGCGTCAACTCAGCATTGCGGGGCAGCGGGTAGAGCATGGATAGAAATTCTCGCAGCAAAACAAGATGAAGCCAGCCAGAAGGTAACTCAAAAAGAAAAGGAATGGTTAGAGAGCCTGCCTGATAACGCCTCGCCACAAGTAAAACGAGTTGCTACACGATTCGCTATGTTGGATGCCACCGCCGAACTATCAGCATCTATAACAGGATGGGATACAGCAGAATGTAACCGTTTTGTTCGTGACAGCTTCAATGAATGGATGGAGAACTACGGGATAGGTAATCGAGAGAAATATCAGGTTGTGAAACGGGCGCGAGACTTTATTCAACGCTATGGTCTAAATCGCTTCCAGCCTTATACCTACGGAAAACGTAATGGTGAGCTAGACAGAGCACATGCAGGCAGGATCACAAACCTTGCGGGCTACCTTGTCTCTGGCAGGCGAGAAGATGGAAAAGATGAATATCATATTATCCCGTCAGTATTCGAAGATGAAATACTCGCTGGGGTTCAAAAGAAATTGGGCGCTGAGGCACTGGAAGAAGCCGGGATTTTAATTAGACCTGAATCGGGGCGGGTAGACGGTAAAACTATCAGCATTAATGGCAGTCAGCAGCGATTTGTTGTACTCATTGATAACGAGGAAGATTAGCCAGTCAAAATAGAAATCCCTTAATAAGCCAAAAGTCTTGGGATAAGTGGGATAACGGGATAAGTAATAAAAAAGATATAATTATTAGTATGTTATTGTATCGTTATCTATCCCATCTTATCCCAAGTTACCCCAAATAAAATAATAATGCGTTTTTATGGGTACTCATCAAGAATCGAAGTTATCCCAAAAATCAAAATCATGGGATAAGTTTTCAGGGTGTCTGGGATAAGTTAACGTGATGATATAAAACAAGAAATAGGAACTTATCCCGTTATCCCAAGAAAAAACCGATTTCCCTATATAGGAGAGATGCAAAATGAGAGATAAATTAAATATCAAAAGTATTTCACCCGCAGTTGCTGGATGGTGGGCTAAGTTTACCGAGAATAATGCGACGGGAACAGAATGGTATTCGCCCGTAGCGGCATGGGCGTTATGTGATGTCAAATATGAGGAACAAGAAAGGATATGCACGCAAATATTACCCGTTTTAACAACAGAGTTTGGCATGGAACCCTTGCATCCGAGTGATGGCTATTGTGAATTACTCTATTTACCCGAAGATAAATTTATACGTTCTGCTGAGCCTTGCGGCTTTTCATGGCACTTGATGAATTCGGAAGCTATACACGCGTAAAACAAGGTGCCTGCCAGAATAAAAACTTTCCTTTTTTGGCAGGCAAAAGGATTCAGAGACGCATGAGAGAGTTTATAAGTGGCGTTGTCGGTAACTTTTCACTATATATACAAAAAAATAGAACCGGATAAAGAGCCTCTGATAAATTGGTGGCTCCAGTATCACTTTAAAATACCTGCGTTTTCTTGCGCATCTTGTCCCCCGTTCTGCGCAATAGTCTCTGAATACCCGCGTTTTCCGTCGGTTATTACTGCGCAATTTTAGCCGTCTCATTCTGCGCAATGGCTGAATACCCCGGCTTTTCTTGGGTATCATTTTGCGCACTTTGTTGCTTTGCGCACTTTGCTTGCGCAGATGTGGCCTGAGTTTGCGCAGTATTGCGCAGCAGGTTACAGGGACGGAACGGGGTTGTGATGCTTCGTAAAACGGTTTTAATGTTAAGAATTGTTAGGATTTAGCGATGGGTGATCCGCCTGATTGGTCTGCCAAAAGAGGCTTTTACCTTAAGATTTCTTAGGATTTCGCTTGTGCTATTTCTTTGGCGTATAGCGTAGAGAAAGGCATCAACCTTATCAAAACTTATCATTTGGCTTGCCTGAGTTTTGGTTTTGTAGCCTTGAATGCGAAGAGTATTTGCTCTGAGGTGGCAATGTCTTATCCGATTCCAAATCGGGAAAATCAGCACGCCCTATCCAACCATAACGAAGATCATTACAGTTGCCGCAGGTGGCTCAGGCTTGAGTTATACAATATTGGTCGGATTTTAACCCGCAGCTTTCGGTGGGTTCATCGGACGAAGATTTGACTGATTCGGGATGAGCGAAAAATTTCGCTGATATTTAATGCATTGTGTGCCTAATTCTTTTACTGCCTCCGTTTGAAACGGAAGGATGCCTGACCAGTAGAAGAGTTAAAGGTGAGAAACCCCACCTTTAGATAACTTGTTGATTCCTCTTATTTCCTGCATGGCGCAGGAATTCAATTAAATAAGTGGGTTAGGTTAAAGGGAAGGATTGTTCCATTTAACCTTTTAACTAATTCAAGATATAAAAAGTGAGATTCCTCGCCTTGTTGCATAAAACTTAAAGTTACCGTATTCACCGAACAAGGAATTCTACATTTATATCTATATTCGATTCACTTCCGTAAACTTTAATTTGATTGCAGTTGGCATCTTCATTACAAATAGCGCTCTTAACTATATCTGAGCACCCTTTAATTTGTGTATACCACCCTGAATCGTATCCATGCTCAAAGCTTAAAGTACAACTCACAGAGCCACTAGAAACAGCCCAGTCAACCCGTTTGGTTATACGTGTACAACCACTAAATAAATTATCATTGTCCTGTAAGTAAATACTTTGCTGGTTACCAGACTCAATATTTATCTGATCTGCACTACTATCGTACATACATTCAGTGCTTTTTTTAACCATCATAAGGCTGTTTTCAGAAAAAGAGGAATTTTTTACTTCCATATTATATTCAGCAGAAAAAACGGGCTGTTTTTCTATATTAATATTTTCTTCAACTGCAAAGGCCGAAGACACTAATAAATAAGATAACATGACTGGAATTGCGCTAGATATAATCTTCATGTCATTCTCCTTTCCTAATGAAATCATTAAAAATAGAAATTAGTATTACTTCACCGTGAATGGAGTACTAAGATGATAATCGCCAATACCAATATCATATTGGCTTGGATAAAACGGACACTTAAGAACTGTATTCTCTAGCTTATTAACGTCAGACATAAATCCCTCACTTTATTATTCGTTAAAGGTAATTTCATCCTACTGTTAACTCACCGGAAACTTTACTTAGGTCAGATTTTCACCTCAATCGGATTGCGACTATAGCAAGGCTTATAATTTGAAAGACGATGGTTGGTTCAGTGAGGTGTATATTTGAAGTTTGGTGCTGATAGTCAATACCATTTATTAAATGCAGGGTATTAATTATCCCGTTATGGGATTTCCCATATCTGATTATTCAATAATCTATGTAGCCTTTTTATTACGTTAATTTCCATCAACAGTGAAGATAATTTTATTAATACCCCGCCTACTATTCTATGCCATCCTACCATCAAAACATGCCTCAAATTGAATTCAAGCCCTATTCTCCAATATTGATGAATCCATTTTATTGAAGTTCACAGGCGGAGAGGTATCCCACCGCCTTCATGTTATTTAGCAATCTGTATTGTTGATTAAATGAGAGAATAAATATGAGTATTCAAGATAAAAAACCTGAGTCAAAAACCTTAGAAGATAAAGTAGTCGTCGTGCCAACCCGTGAATATGTTAAAGGCGCGATAGAAGAACACGCTCAGAGCCGTAATCATCCCAATGCAACACTGCAAGATAAAGGATTTGTTGTCCTGAGCAACGATGTTGGTAGTGATAGTGAAACAATGGCGGCAACGCCAAAGGCAGTGAAAGCAGCATATGACTTAGCTAATACAGCGAATCAAAATGCCACTAATGCGCATATGGATGATTCCAGTCTGCCTGTTGGCGTTCCTGTTCCTTGGCCAACGGAGAACCCACCTGAAGGCTGGCTTATCTGCAACGGCGATTCGTTTGATAAGGCAAAATATCCAAAACTTGCTATTGCTTATCCATCTGGAAGATTACCTGATTTAAGAGCTGAGTTTATTCGCGGTGCAGATGCAGGACGCGGAATTGATCCAACTATTAATGTGTTATCCGCAAAGCCCAGCCAAATCCAATCACACACACATGATTATCGTGACCGATATTATAGCGAAAACAATGGCTCTATTGGTGGTGCTACAAACTGGGAGTGGCAACCTGATGGGTATAACAACTCTCTGGGTTCAGGTAGAACAGATAATGACAATAACACATTTCTGTATTATAACGGCACGACCAGTAGCACTGGTGGAACTGAAACACACCCTCGCTATATCGCATTTTTATACATAGTAAAAGCCGCTTAAGGCGATGCATATACAACTCATACCAACCCGCACTTTCCTGCGGGTTTATCACCATGCTTCGGCTTTCCTTACCGATCCCCCCGGCATCTGGACATGGGCATTTAACTAATACTTTCTGTTAATATCGCATGTTCCGGTAAAACATACTCATAACACATCAAAACGCAAAGATTTGTCAGTATCCTGTCCTCATGTTTCCAGTGTATGAGCCGGGGGTTTACCTGATGAAAAATAAGCCCCATATTGATTACTCACTCCTCAGCGTCCTTTCATTAATCCTCATCAAACGGCGGTATCTCATGATATTGCCGCTTCCTGCTGTCGTTAATTTATAGCGAATTTTATTGTTTCTTATTTTGCATCATTAATTTGATTTGTTGCATATATTGCAATAATATAGCTGTATAAATTATCAGCGATTGAGGTGTAAGTATGAAAATCGATAACAAGGCCGTCTTACTGACTCGTCAGCAGATGGATGCCCTACGCAAGATACAGCAGGACGAGTACAGTCGTTCAGAACTGGGTATTAAACCCACGCTTCACGAAGTGGCTCGCAAGCTGGTCGACAAGGCTTTATTACAGACAGGAAGATAACAAATGGCAAATTACAGTATGTCCGAGATATTAGGATTAGGCCGCTTCAAACGTAAAGCAGCTCACAAACAGAACAAAGACCCACAATACAACTTTAGTCATTTTTCAGCACGGGCTGATGATGATTCTGGACACTACACCACTGAACCGGCACAGGAACCCATTATGGATCTCATCACTGAGCAAGACAACCAACCCGAACCCATCAAAAAGCACAGCAGAGGACACAATGTCGCTGTATCGGAAGAAGCCAAAAACAGCCCGGTACTGGCAGTTAAGCTATTGCGTGAAACCGATCTGTCTTCGAAGAAAATTAAAGCGAAGTTACAGGATGAACCGGAAGCCCTGTCAAAGTTCACCCGTAAGTATATGGAAGAGCATGATCCGTCATGGGAGTTTCTGGATGATGAAGAAAAAGCCGTCAAAGCCATGACATTTTCAGTTAATAACGGTGATGCTAACGGCTACAACCAAGCAAGACATCACGCTGTCAACGCACTGAAAAAGATGGAAGAGCCGATGACAGAGGATGAAATACAGAATTTGATAGAAAGAACCCGGCAAATGATGAATGAAAGCAACCCGAACACCGCAGACAATGTAGAAACCCGTAAGCAGGCCGATCAGGAATATCAGGAAGCCATCGCAAAAGCGGCTGAGAAACTGAATGCAGCCTATGCTAAAACAGGTATCAGGCAGGCGGATTACGGCAACTACTGACAGGGGGTAGTATGAAGTCTGACTTATACGGCTTTAGTCATTTACGCCCTGATGCTAACCGTGCCCGTGGTTATACCGGGCGTTATGCTTCACGGTACTCACCAAATGCAGAGCAGCAGGAAGATCACACCACGGATACACACAGTCATGCCCACAGGATAGCCAGCAGCCAGGAGGCCAAAAACAATCCTGTTTATGCATTGCACCTCATCGACAATCACGCATCACACCAACACGCAATCACCATGCTCAGTGAAAGCCATCGCCACCTCAGTCAATACACCACACGCAAGATGGAAGCGGTCTGTTCAGGCTGGGAACTATTAGACGATGAAGACAAGAATCTGGCAGCCTTCAACTACAGTCTGATGAATGATGATGCTAACGGATATCATGCCTCATTACGGGCAGCGAATGAGAAGCTGGAAAGCTATATTGAGCCTATGACAGAGGGCGATGTACAGACATTGGTTCAACGGATGAATGACGTTATGCATCGTCACAATCTTCACTCACCTGAGAGCATTGCAGCGCGTCAACGGCAAGAGGAAGAGGAGAAGCGCAGGGTTGATGAAGAACGGGAACGGCAGAGACAGGCATTCAGGCAGTGATAGTAACGCTGCATAATTTTTTGGGTCCTTACCAGAGCTTTTATATAACGGGGGCATTGCGCGCCGCGTTTTTTCACTAGCTGTGAACTTTTGAAATTTGGGTAACAGGTAACACGAGGGTAACAGATGAACCAGTCCGAATTTGCCAAATTACATGGGGTCAGCCGCAAGACCGTCACCACATGGAAAGCCCGTGGCTGGCTGGTTATGACAGGTGACGACATTGATGTTGAGGCCTCAAACGCCCTCATTGAACGTTACCGGAAAACTGTTACCCGTAGTGAGAAAAAAACCAAAGGTAACACGCTTGAAGTGGATACCCCGGCAAAAATTGTGGAGCGTATCCTCACAGAGCGGGGCGCAGATATGACACTGGATGAAGCTCGGACCATGAAGGAGAATTATCTGGCGCTGCTGACCCAGCATGAGTACGACCTGAAGTCCGGTCAGGTATTACCGTGGCAGGATATGATCGATGCGGTCAGGCAGCAATATGCACGTCTGCGCACCCGATTGATAGCTATCGCGCCTGAGCATGGTCCCCGACTCAGGGCTACTGCGTCCAGCTCCACAGATGCTGAATTCGTGGCAGCCTTACAAGAGATTATCTATGAAGCCATGTATGAACTGAGCCTTGCTGATGGGGCCGCTACGGTGTGATAAGGGCAGAATGTGCCTGCCAGTGAGAAACAGTCCATACACACCACACAGCCAATAGGAGGGCTTGAAATTAAGCTGTCCCATAACCCTCTATGCGGTTTAGCCTTGTTGATATAACCCGTTGATTTTAGCTAATTCTGTCAGGAAACCAGAATTAATTAAATCAAAGGGTTAGGAAGTGGTAATTTCGCCTTTGTGATACCAAACTTTATTAACTATAGGCGACAGATTTTGTTAATGTGCTATCTGCCATTCCGTGCCATCCTAATCCAAGAAGTCCTATCCGGTATTGATGAATCCATTTTATTGAAGTTCACAGGCGGAGAAGTATCCCACCGCTTTCATAGACTAAGAAAGTCGCTTTCAAAACATAATGATTGGAGGTAATACTATGTACGATTGGTCTGGAGCTGTTTCTGTCACATCTGAAAAAGGTCAACCTACAGGGCTTATTCTCAAAAAGGGAGATGTTATATCTATTGTTGCTAAGGGATGGGTAAAGTATGGCCGCCCTGATGTTGAATGGGCATCACCTGACGGCCCTTTGCCTATTAGAACACAACCCCCATCAATAGCTACGCTCGTTGCTAAAATAACCAACAAGAAGTTTAAGATTGGAAATGGGGTGCTCCATAAAACTATTCCTGTAGACGGAGAGCTAATACTTTTATTCAATGATGTCCCTGGTTCGTTTGGTGATAATTCGGGCGAATTTCACGTCGATATAAAAATAGAATCCCGATATAATCCAGATTACCTTGAGGAAATAAAATAAATATTAATTCGTTTTAACCCGCAACTTTCTGCGGGTTTATTATGTCAACCCCATCAATAATAACCAAAAGAAAGCATCGCAAAATTTTTCGCCAATGACACAGAATGATAAGGTAACTCAAATCTGAGCCACGGTTAACCATCTAATTTTATTCATGAAGCAAAAACCGGATCATCTCAAGGTGGGGTATCACACCTTGGTTTTATGCACACGGGTGAGGGTATGGGGATTTTCACCATACCTTTTACTTTTGTACATGTGGGATCTTCCCGTATGTAACTGAATGTCTGACGATGAATTTCGTCGATAGTGGGTTATCCGGCTTCCTCCAAAGTGAGGACCTCGAAAGAATCAACGGGTTATATATTAAACTATGCTGATTTGCACAGTCGTCTTGGTGAGTAATGTGCATTTTTGCATATCAATATTTATTGATAGAGCAAAGCCCGAATTCGGGCTTAGGTGATAACCCATTGATATTTAATCAGACCCCGAATTTGGGGTCTGCTTGTATTTTAACCATCGGACTTATTGTCGGTTGTTTACCTCGTTGCATAGAGCAAGAACTACACCTCTTTAAGAGGTTCAGTTTGTCCCGACGAAATTCGTCGCTGCAAAATCCAATATCCGATAATCGGACTTTGGGTGTAATTGACAGTTAGTCAGTCGCAAATGGTCTTGAGCGTAACCGAGAGTTACTTACAAATGGCTTTGTACATAAATGACATTTACTCACAATTTTAGCGTTAGTCAGGCTGACTCACAGAATTTGCGCAACTCATTAAGAGGTGCGTAAACTTTGCGTGTATCTTTTGGCGACGCGGTTAATTTGCAGTCATTATGTAGTGGAGTACAAAAAGCAACCACACCTCTTAAAGAGGGTAGCCTAGCAGGTGAAAAATAATTTTCAGTTGCTCGGTTGGTCAAAGTGACGGCCTCGGATAAATCAATGAGTTAGCCAACTATAGTGAAGATCATCACGGTTGCTACTGGTCACTACTTCCGTGAGCGGTGGTACAGATATGGACAGTTATTAACAGTTATTTTTCGCATCTGTACCACCTTAATTGATTGATATTAAATTAAAATATTCCAAGTGGTACAGATGGTACAGTTATTTCGCGATTTTTTCGTTAGAGCGTAATTTTCGAATAAATTTTCTAAACCTCCATTGTGGAAATCGCAACACAGAAGGGCTTGAGTTCGAGCCGTCCAGTACAAGGTTACTTAATGTAACTCAGTGACTGAGTACGTATTATGTTCGCAGTTATTTAAGTTATTGATTATTATCATTATTTAAATCCAGATCATCTATAGGCGGTGGAACATGGCACGAAGACAGAAGAAGAATGCACCCTCGATAGTCGCTACGATCACAGGCAAGATTACCGTTACCCCCAAGCGTATCAAGTGCCAGACGGGTAAGGTGATGGCAGTCGCTACCCTACAGGCGCAGAGTGATAAGCGCAGTGATTACCCGCTGCGTGTCGTGGGCTTTGATGAAATGGCACTATCGGTGATGCTGTTACAGAAAGGTCAGGTGATCACAGTGACGGGAAAGGCTTCTTACTGGCAGGGCTATCAGTTGGCTGTTTCCTCAATCGCTTAATAGCTATGCGGTTACTATATTTTCGGTATTATTCGTTATGCTCACATCATTCAGAATAACAATACGTAAGGCGAATACATGGACAACAAGATCATCGAAATCCTCCAGTACGAGTTAAAGAAAGGAACCGGCAGTCAGTTTCATGAAATTATGGTAAACGTCAGCGTTCCATTGCATCGCTCACAGGGAATTGATGTGGTGAGTTTCGGCAACTCGCTACATAACCCCGATTGTTATTATCTTATCCGGGCATTTGAAGATATGAACGAACTGTCGGCTGTACAGGCCAGATTTTATAAAAGTGACGCATGGATAAACGGTCCCAGAACAGGAATTATTGAGAGAATTGATAAGAGTGTTAAAACGGTTATCGAAATGCCTGCATCGGCTATCAATGCATTACGAATTGAGTAGAACCAGAATAAAGCTGATGCTTTACCATTTTAAAAAGCAGAGTTCAGCCAACCCAAAATTATTGGGTAGCCTCTCCACATAGAGTTAACTGCCTTTGCAATAGCTTCCGACGAAATTCAGCGCAACCTCTTCACAAGGTTGGTACTTTTAACGTACTGACCTCTCACTACCGACGAAATTCGTTATCAGTCAGTAGCTCAGTACATTTAGTGTATTGACCTCATTCGATTGGTGTGCCTATAGTTCACACCTACCCTTCTCTCTTCTTTTAACCTGTTCTCATATTGTGTTTTGTTTATAGATTTGTTCAGTGAACTATGTGTAAACATATGTATAAAAAAATCTTAGAACACCACAATAAAATCATTTAATTATCTTTATATATCAATGCATTAAATTTAATCCTCGTTTTCACTAGCGACAGATTCATAGCCTGTGTACGTGGTGTATGCGTGGGTTATATCGGAAATCCCCCTGTAATTACACGGGCACCCGATACTTTGATGAGGACGGCAATTCGACCGATGACCCCTCAAAAGACGCTTGTTCTGGGTTATTATCAACGGGATGTGAACCACGTTTTGGAATAGGTAATCAGCTTCCGTTCGGTGGCTTCCCCGGCTCTGCATTATTAAGGCGGTAATATGGAAATGTTACGTCCACCTATTATTCAGGCCATCATGGATCACGCCCGGACAGAATATCCGAATGAATGTTGTGGTCTGGTGATCCAGAACAGCCGCAAACAGCGCTATATTCCCTGTCGTAATACCGCCCCTTCACCCACCGAACAATTTAGCCTGCATCCTGAAGATTATGCCAATGCTGAGGATGCAGGCACCATTGTTGCCATTGTCCACAGTCACCCGGATGCGACAACACAACCCAGCCAGTTAGACATTGCCCAGTGTGACCTGTCACAAACCCCGTGGGTGATTGTCTCATGGCCGGAGGGGGATGTGCGCACGGTTATACCAACGGAGGGTATTAAACCCCTGTTAGGCCGCCCGTTCGTGCATGGTATTTGGGATTGTTATTCCATTGTGCGTGACTGGTATCGGCTGGAGCGTGGTATTGCTATCCCCGATTTTGCGCGTTCCGATGGCTGGTGGAATAACGGCGAAAACCTGTATATGAAGCACTATGCATCGGCGGGCTTTGCCGAGTGCAGCAGTGAACTACAGGTGGGGGATGTGATCATTATGCAGGTACAGGCCAAGGAACCCAATCATGCCGGGGTATATATTGGTGAGGGGTTAATGCTGTACCACATGTACGGGCAACTCAGTAATCGTGTGTCTTACAGTGGCTATTGGCAGGAACGGACCATAAAGACAGTCAGGTATCAGGAGTAATTTTATGAACACATTGCGAAGCGTGCGCCTTTCTGGCGCGCTCATTCCTCAATTCGGGCGAGAATATCAACTGGCAGTATCATCGCCAATCGAGGCTATCCGGGCACTCTCTGTGCTGGTTGACGGTTTTGAAAAATATCTTCTGACCGCCAGAGAGCGCGGATTAACCTTTGCTGTGTTTATCGGCAAACGCAATATCAGTCAGGAGGAACTGGCTTTTTCAGGCAAGGGTGACATTCGGATTGCGCCCATCATCATCGGCAGCAAAAAAGCGGGTATTTTCCAGACTATTCTCGGCGCGGTGATGGTGGTCGCCGGGGCGTTTATGTGGGCGACCCCGTGGGGGGCGCCGATGGTCATGTCCGGCGTCGGGATGATGCTGGGCGGCGTGGTGCAGATGCTATCACCCATGCCGGGCGGACTGGCGCGACGGGAAGATCCCGACAATAAACCCAGTTATGCCTTTGGCGGGCCTGTAAATTCCATTGCGCAGGGGAACCCGGTTCCGGTGGGTTACGGTAAACGCCGCATCGGCGGGGCCATTATTTCAGCGGGTATCTACGCCGAAGACCAGCAATAATAAAATCAGCATTCAACAGGCCGCATTAGCGGCTTTTTTAATGGGTGAAATATGGGAAATCATCTTATTCAGGGCAGCAAAGGCGGCAATGAAAGCCCCCGCACGCCTGTTGAGTCACCGGACTCGTTGCAGTCGACTTCGTATGCCAAAATCTTATTGGCGTTGGGGGAAGGCGAATTCGCGGGCGGACTCGATGGCACCAATATCTTTCTGGATAACACACCAATCATTGGCCCCGATGGTCAGGCTAACTTTGAGGGGGTGAAGTGGGAATTTCGCCACGGAACGCCCCATCAAGACTATATTCCCGGCATGCCCGCCGTGGAGAATGAGCTGACCGTCGGGACTGAACTCCATGAGTCATGGGTCAAATCGGTCACCAATACCCAGCTGTCGGCAGTGCGTATCCGTCTGTCATGGCCTCAGTTGCAAAAGCAGGAAGAAAACGGGAACACGGTGGGCTATCGCATCGACTACACCATAGATGTGGCAACCGATGGCGGGGCGTATCGGGAGTTACCCGCGTCTGCCGTGGATGGCAAGACGACCACCAAATATGAACGTTCACACCGCATTGATTTACCCAAGGCGCACTCAGGCTGGCAGGTGCGTGTCCGTCGCCTGACACCTAAACAGACCAGTAACCGGATTGCCGATGCGATGGTGGTCGAGGCGATTACGGAGGTGATTGACGCCAAACTGAGCTACCCCGAAACCGCCTTGTTGTTCGTCCAGTTTGACGCCAAGCAGTTTCGTAATATCCCACAGGTTTCATGTGAGCCGAAGATGCGCATCATTCGCGTGCCGGATAATTATAATACGGAAAGCCGCTCTTATTCTGGGGTGTGGTCAGGACAATTTAAATGGGCGTGGACAGATAACCCGGCGTGGGTGCTGTATGACCTGATGATCCATGACCGGTTCAGTATTGGTACGCGGGTGAAGACGGAAAACCTGTCGTTGGCTAAATGGGATTTGTACCGCATTGCGCAGTATTGTGACCAGCTTGTGCCTGATGGGAAAGGAGGCATGGAGCCAAGGCACACTTGTAATGTCTATATCCAGTCACAGGAAGATGCGTGGACAGTCTTACGGGATATTGCGGGTATCTTCCGGGGCATGACGTTCTGGGCTAACAACAACATGAATGTGCTGGCGGATATGCCGCGTGATATGGATTACATTTATACCCGCGCCAATGTCCGTGACGGTCAGTTTGTTTATGCCAGTTCCAGTGAAAAAACCCATTACAGTACGGCCATGGTGAGCTGGTCAGACCCACAGAACGGCTATCAGGATGCGGTTGAACCTGTTTTCGATAACCGGTTAATCCGCCGCTTTCAGGTGAAGCAGGCCGATGTGACCGCGATTGGCTGTACCCGCCAGAGTGAGGCTATCCGGCGGGGTAAATGGGTGCTGTACACCAACGAGTATGACCGGATGGTCACGTTTACCGTGGGACTGGAGGGCAAAATTCCGCTGCCCGGTTACATCATCGGGGTGGCGGATGAAATGTTTTCCGGTCGTGTATTGGGCGGGCGGGTCAGTGACGTGAACGGGCGCAATATCACTTTAGACCGGGCATCTTCGGCAAAAGTCGGGGAGCGGTTAATCCTGAACCTGCCGTCGGGCAAAGCGGAGGGGCGCACCATTCAGGCGGTAAACGGAAAGGTTATCACGGTCACCACCGCCTATTCAGAAACCCCTGCCATTGAATGCGTCTGGGCGATGGATGCGGCGGATTTAGCGGTCCAGCAATTCAGGGTGACGGGCATCAAGGAGGGTGAGGACGGGGTATCTTTTGAAATCACCGCCATTGAGCATAACCCCGACAAGTACACCCATATTGACACCGGCACGCGCATTGACGAGCGTCCTATCTCAGTCATTCCGCCCGGCGTTCAGCCCCCGCCGAAAAAGGTCACTATCAACAGTCACTCTGTGGTGAATCAGGGGATTGTGGTCAATACCCTGCGTGTAACATGGGATGCGGCAGAAAGTGCCATTGCCTATGAGGCAGAATGGCGGCGGGATAACGGCAACTGGATATCCGCCCCTCGGACTTCCACGCAGGGCTTTGAGGTGCCCAACATCTACGCCGGACGCTATCAGGCACGGGTACGGGCAATTAATGCCTCAGAAATATCCAGCCTCTGGGCGAATGCCCCGGAAACTTACCTAAAGGGAAAAGCAGGCAACCCGCCCGCCCCGTTAGCTTTCAAAGCGACGCCAATTATCTTCGGTATCCAGCTGGACTGGGGATTTGCGTCCCAGACCGATGACACACTGAAAACCGAAATCCAGTACAGCCCGACCCATGACGGTGAGGGGCTGATGTTACTGGCGGATATTCCCTACCCGCAGCGAACACACACAATGCAGGGACTGGCGGCCGGGGTGGCCTTTTACTTCCGGGCGAGGCTGGTGGATAAATCCGGTAATCAGTCCCCGTGGACAGATTTTGTTAGGGGTGAGTCCTCAACAGATACGAATTGGATTACCGATGCGGCAGGTCATGCATTCCTCACCGCCGAAGTCGGGAAGCGGCTGCAGTCGCAGATTGACTATAACTCTGAGGCGGTTATGGCCGCTGCCGCCCTGACGGGGTCAGCTGTCCAGCGTCAGCTGAAAGTGGGGTCAGTTTGGATATCGAAAATTATTGTACGTTAAGGCTATTTTTTGACCCTCTCGACTTTAGCTGGCCTCAGGCGACGAAACTTACCAGAAGCCGGTATCCTGTTGCTTTTCCAGATATAATTACCTGTCAGATTGATGTGTTCCCAACCTAACGGGGACAAATGCGACAGCAGTTGCTCGTTGATCTTCAGCCCCTTACGCTTCAGGGCATCGACCGCTCTTTCCATATATACGGTATTCCACAGGGAGATGGCAGCCGTCAGCAGCGTCAGTCCACTGGCGCGATAGCTCTGATTTTCCGGTTTTCGATCCCTGATTTCACCCAGCCGGTGCATGAATACCGCACGCGCCAGCGCGTTACGGGCTTCACCTTTATTCAGCCCCGCCTGTACCCGCCGACGCAGTGCAGGATCGCGGAACCAGTCGAGCATAAACAGGGTTCGCTCAATGCGACCAATCTCTCTCAGTGCTTTGGCCAGTCCATTCTGCTTGGGGTAACTTGCCAGTTTTTTCAGCATCAGGGATGCCGTCACTGTTCCCTGCTTTATAGAGGTCGCCAGACGTAGCACTTCACGCCAGTGAATTTCGATCTCTTTCAGGTTCAGGCTGGTCGTGGATATCAGTGATTGAAGTGCCGGGTATTGATCCGCTTTCCCTTTGATAAACAGCTTCTTGTCGTGGAGATCCCTAATTCGTGGACAGAATGCAAATCCCAGCAGATGCATCAGGGCAAAGACATGATCGGTGAAACCCGCAGTATCGGTGTAATGCTCCCGGATTTCTAGGTCGCTTTCGTGGTACAGCAATCCGTCGAGCACATGGGTTGAATCCCTGACCCGACTGATTATGCAGGTGTAAAACGGGCTGTATTGATCCGAGATATGAGTATAAAACTGACGTCCAGGCTCTTGCCCATATTTCGGGTTAACCTGCCCTGCGTAGCGGCCTGAGTTGCTTGTTCTGAAATTCTGTCCATCTGATGATGATGTTGTCCCGTCTCCCCAGTATGCCGCTAACGGCCGCTTCCCCTGCGCGTTTACCAGCTCTGCAAGGGCGGCTGAATAGGTTTCGTCACGGATATACCATGCCTGGATATCTTCGAGTGATGATTTGGTGCTTCCGGGGCAGGCCTCTGCCATTTTGGTCAGACCAAGATTGATGCCGTCAGCAAGGATGGTGGTAAGAAGCAGGCGGGTATTGGGACGGGTAATGTCATTTTTTATATGCGAAAAATGTCGGGTAAACGTCGTCCAGCTGTTTACCTCGTCAAGAATTTCCGTGATTTTAGGGCGCGGTAACATGCTGTAAACCAGCTCTGCAAGCGGTGAAACCTGCTCCGGAACGCTGTTATCCAGCGGGGAGACTTTTACGCCCCTATCAGATATTTCCACATCGGGCAGTTCACCACGCGCGGCCATGGCATTGACGTCTTCAAGTTTAGACTGAAGCAGTGTCATACGACTGGTAATGTATTCATGATAATCAGCAGATACGGGCAGCGCCGGTGTGAGTTTGTCAAAGTCCTTGCTGGGAATGAGGTAATCATCAAAGTTTTTGTAGCGCCGTGAGCCTTTAACCCATATATCCCCGGAGCGCAACGCTCCCTTAAGCTCGCTGAGCGCACAAAATTCATAGAACTGGCGGTCAATACCCGCAGGGGTAATCACCACCTTTCGCCAGCTTTCAGGGACAAACTCAAGCGGCGCTGTCGCCGGTACTTTCCGTGACTGTTTCCGGTACATATCTTTGATCACGAATAGCGCATCGGCCAGAGGTTGTGCTGCCGGGGTTGCTACTAACTGCAAAGTGAACAACATGCGCGGGGCATATTTCCGTAATGTGCTGTATTTCTCGGTAATAATATGCAGCGGGTCAAAATTATTTTTTCGGGCGAGATGGCGTGTTTCCTCCAGACTGGTGATAAATTCAGGCCATGGCAGTATGTTTTCTATTGCGAGCCATGGATCTCCACCGGAATCACGAGCTTCAGACAGAGCCTGACCGACATCGATATACTGCCTTAATTTTGACTGGATCAGCTTTCCGGTCTGCTGAAGACGCTCTGCCTGTGTTCTTTTGGCTTTGCTGAAAAGGCTGTTCAACATTCGCTCATGCAGCTCAATCACTTCGTCTGTCAGGGTGGCTCTGGCTTCTTCTATGACGCACACCAGGATCGCATGACGCCGGGCAGCTGAAAATCGGGTCAAATCACGGCTGCTTATCTTTCGGCCTTCCCGCGCCAGTTTCAGCAACCGATTCTGGTGAATGGTACGATCGATACCTTCCGGTAATGCCAGCGATTCAATGCTGTTCAACCGATCAAGATGTTGCAGTACGTTCTTACCATTGATTTTACCTGGCGGTTGCAGAAGCCATGTCAGCCGGGAAGGCTGATTATCTGATGACTCAAGTAAACGATCCAGGGCATCCCTGTGAGCCGGGGTTAACGGGGCATTCAGCGTCTGAAACACGATTTTATCGCCGCCAGTCATGGCCTCCGCACAGGTACGCTCCACGACATCAATCGCGGGGATCATCACTTTGTTCCGCCGGAGATAGACCAGCAGTTCTTCGGCCAGGAGAATACCTTTATCGGTGCGCGTCGCCATTGGCAGCAGGTGTGTAACGCAGTCCTGCTGTCTTTTGTTGGTGAATGCTTTTACGCCAAGATAGCGGTACAGTTCGGTTAAATGCTCGCGTCGCGTGGTATCCCTGCCGGAAAGGTAAGCCAGCCAGAGATCCCCGGTGAGTTTTAGCCTGCTGGCGATGTGCTTCAGCAGTGCATCAGATGGTGGAATTTTTTTATCTGGGGCAAAGCCGACATTTTTCAGGTAGCAAAGAAGGACGGCAAAACCAAAACGGCTGGTGGGTTTACGGTGAGCACTGATAAGCGCCAGATCATGTTCACTAAAATACGCCATTCGGGTCAGCGTTAACTCATCGTCCGGTAATGCCAGTAATGATTCTCTTTCAGACAGAGAAAGAATCTGCCTCCTTGCCATATAGTTTTCCTCGTAAATTATTCAGCGCGGTATTTTTAACAAAACTGGATATCGCATAAGGGTACACCCTGACGCAATAATCAAAACGTGACGGTACACGACAAATGACATAACCTATATGCGATAGAATAAATGCAATAACCTAAATGCGACAATACGGTGAAAAAATGTTCATCAGGGCTTATTTGAGGGCATCGACGGAAGATCAGTATGCCGATCGGGCAAAAGAAATGCTGGAGCAGTTCGTTGGTGAGCGGGGGCATAAAATAGCCAGCTATTACCGGGAGAACATCAGCGGCACAAAACTTGACCGTCCGGAGCTGGGACGTTTACTGATGGACAGTCACCGTAATGATATTTTACTGGTCGAACAGATAGACCGTCTGACCCGCCTGAGCAACAGCGACTGGATGACACTGAAAAAACAGATCGAACAACATGAACTGCGAATTGTCAGCCTGGATGTTCCCACCTCATGGCAAGCCCTGTCGGATAAAGACCCTTCACAGGCTGATCCGATCACCCGAGCTGTTATAACCGCCATCAATAACATGCTTATCGATCTGATGGCCGCAATGTCGCATAAGGACTGGCTGAGTCGCCGCCAGCGGCAAAAACAGGGGATTGAGCGAGCACATACGCTGGGTAAATACCGGGGTAAACAGGCCGATAGTGAGCGTCACCAGAAAGTGCTGTACTACCGGCAGGTTAAGAAACTGAGTATTCGCGAAACAGCTGATGCTACAGGATATAGCTGTTCACAAGTATGTCGAATAC
The DNA here is from genome assembly GCF_900115195.1 of Xenorhabdus japonica. GTDB lineage: Bacteria > Pseudomonadota > Gammaproteobacteria > Enterobacterales > Enterobacteriaceae > Xenorhabdus > Xenorhabdus japonica. The sequence goes on along the minus strand of NZ_FOVO01000049.1, from coordinate 2,094 downwards.
AGGCTATATATAAAGAAATGCTTTCACACACTGAATAAGGACTGCACATGCGACTCAGAAAGATCAAACTTACCAATTTCAGGGGTTATAGAAACACAATAGAAATTCCTGTCGATGAAGCCATGACAGGAATTGTTGGTCGTAATGATTTTGGCAAATCAACAATCCTTGAAGCATTAGCTATATTTTTTGAAATCGATGGAATTAAAGCAGATAAAAATGATATGAACTGCTTTAGTATAGCTTATGGAGAAACTCACTTTGAAATTTCTTGTGAGTTTGATGATCTGCCACCGGTAATACTTATTGATGAGCGAGTGAGCACAACTCTGGCTTCTGAACATTTATTAAATAGTCATGGGTATTTCGAAATTGTAAAAGCATTCAAAGCGACAACAACTGGAAAACCAGATAAAACATACATCCGTTGCCAACACCCTGTAGATGATCCGTTAAACAATTTGCTGGGAATGAAAATATCAGAATTGAAAGCGACAGGAAAAGATGTTGAGCAAAACGTGGAGGATAAGCGAACTGCATCTTTATGGCGCCAGGCTATCAGAGATGCAGCTATGCCATATGAGTGTGCTGAAATTTTGCTTGATGTGGATAAAGGATTAGGAACAGAAACTAAGTCAATATGGAGCCGGATTCTTGAACAACTACCTACCTTTGCTCTTTTCAAAGCCGACAGAGAAAGTAGCGATGGTGACTCTGAAGCAAAAAACCCATTACAACAAGCTGTTAAAGATGCTCAGGCTGCTTTGCAAGGGAAGATTTCAGCTCTTGAACAAGAAATCCAGGACAGTGTATTAGATGTTGCTGAGAGGACTCTTGATAAACTGCGAGAAATGGCACCAGAGCTTGCGAATGAGCTCACTCCGCGGTTTAAAGAAAAACCTAAATGGACATTTAACTTTACACTCGATGGTGAGAATGGAATTCCAATAAATAAAAGAGGAAGCGGTGTAAGAAGACTTATTCTACTTAATTTTTTTAGAGCGGAGGCCGAAAAATCAGTATCAGGCACTCAACGCAACGTTATTTACGCTATAGAAGAACCAGAAACATCACAGCACCCTAATTATCAAATTATGTTGATGAAAGCTTTATTGTCGCTTTCAAATCAACCTAACAGGCAAATTATTGTAACAACACATGTCCCAGCTTTGGCAGGATTAATTCCATTCGAAGGTGTCCGTTATGTAACAAAAGATGCAGATGGACAGCCTGTTGTAAAAATGCCTGATAATGCAGTTCTCAGGGAAGCGACAGAAAGTCTTGGCGTTCTGCCAGAGACTGGTATGGAAAGAGCTAAAGGTATAGTTTTAGTTGAAGGAAAATCAGATGTAACATTCCTTAGACACGCAGGAAAATGTTTAAAACAATCCGGAGATATACCTGTTAGCCTAGAAGATGTAAATATTGTGCCCATTCTGATTGGAGGGTGCGGAAGTGTTAAACATTGGGTAACATTAAATCTGGCAAATGACCTTGGACTACCATGGTGCGTTTTTCTTGATTCGGATATCGGAGGAGATCCAGCACAAGTTCTTTCGATAGAGAAACGAAAAAAGGAAGTAGAAGGGGCCGGAAAAAGGTTTTTTGCCACACGTAAACGTGAAATTGAAAACTATCTTTGCCCTGACCTAATAAGAGATGAGACAGGAGTTCAGGTTGTTTTCACAGATACATGTGATGCGAAAAAAATCATAGGAAAGGCAACAGGCACGAAACCTAACGACGTACTGGACAGGTTCTGGCCCTTAATGACAGCCGAAAAAATCGTAAGATGCTCTACTTATAGAGATGGCAATAGCAACAAAATTGAGCTTATAGAAGTTTTTGAAGGCATTGTTTCATTAATTGATTGATTGATCACTACCTACGTTGCATAGCGGTGTGTCAGTTTAAGCTTCTGTGCAACGTGCCTACGCTCAAAAAACGAGCTTGGGATACAGCTTAACGTACAATAATTTTCGATATCCAAACTACCCCCAAAGTGAACGGGGATATGCGGGCGGAAATCCTGCATATTCAGACCACACAGGTTACCGACCGGGTGGCCTTTGCTGAGGACATGAAGAAGGTACA
>NZ_FOVO01000035.1 GCF_900115195.1 Xenorhabdus japonica | reverse complement strand
GACTAAGCGCCAGAAGGCTGGCTGGGATAATGGCTATATGATGAAAATCCTGACAGTGGGATTTTCATCTGTATAAATTAGACCCGTTTGCCCTATAGAACTATGGCAGTTGCTTTGTGACCTGAAAATAATATGTTAACCATCAAGGGAGCTCTTGGTGGTTAACATTGTAAGAAATGAATAATGGTCGGAATAAAAAGCTGACCAGCCACATGCTAGCCATTTTCCAATTTATAAAAAGCAGGGCCACTTTTTACTTCGGTGACATCACCACAACCTATAATACCCCATCTTACTTTTTGCAGTGTATTTTTCCGGTATATTAAATCGTTGAGTCTTAAAATTCAGTATGTTACTTGATGTTTCGCTCTGATTTTACAGGTAGGTAACGCATTCTGGCGATACTTTTTTCCTGTTGTGGCATAATGCGCGGCTATCGATTTTATAAACTCCCTTTTTACTCACTTTAAGAGCAACAGTTGTGTTAAGTACAAACAACATTACTATGCAGTTTGGCAGCAAGCCACTGTTTGAAAATATTTCTGTCAAATTCGGCAACGGCAACCGTTATGGTTTGATTGGTGCGAATGGGGCAGGTAAATCTACTTTTATGAAAATCTTGGGCGGAGATTTAATCCCAACCTCCGGTAATGTCAGCCTTGATCCTAATGAGCGTCTGGGTAAGTTGCGTCAGGATCAGTTTGCTTTCGAAGAATATACCGTGTTGGATACTGTCATCATGGGGCACAAGGAACTGTGGGAAGTCAAGCAGGAACGTGACCGCATTTATGCGATGGCAGAAATGAGCGAAGAAGATGGCTATCGTGTGGCTGATCTGGAAGTCGCTTATGGTGAGATGGATGGTTACAGTGCTGAAGCGCGTGCTGGCGAATTGTTGCTGGGTGTCGGCATTCCTGTCGAACAGCATTATGGCTTGATGAGTGCAATCGCTCCGGGCTGGAAATTGCGTGTATTACTGGCGCAAGCACTGTTCGCCAATCCTGATGTTCTGCTACTTGATGAGCCAACCAACAACTTGGATATCGATACTATTCGCTGGTTGGAGCAAGTGCTCAACGAACGTAACAGTACCATGATCATTATTTCCCATGACCGCCATTTCCTGAATACCGTATGTACTCATATGGCCGATTTGGATTATGGTGAACTGTGTTTGTTCCCTGGCAACTATGATGAGTATATGATCGCTGCAACGCAAGCTCGCGAGCGTCTGCAAGCAGATAATGCGAAGAAAAAAGCACAGATTGCTGAATTGCAGTCTTTCGTTAGCCGTTTCAGTGCTAATGCTTCTAAATCTAAACAAGCGACTTCTCGTGCCCGTCAGATTGATAAGATCCAATTAGAAGAAGTGAAAGCTTCCAGCCGTCAGAACCCTTATATCCGTTTTGATCAGGATAAGAAACTGTTCCGTAATGCACTGGAATTGGAAGGTGTGACCAAGGGCTACGATAATGGTCCACTGTTCAAGAACCTGAATCTGCTGATGGAAGTCGGCGAAAAGATGGCGGTAATCGGTGAAAACGGTATCGGTAAAACGACATTCCTGAAGACGCTGATTGGTGAAGAAAATCCAAACAGCGGTACGATCAAATGGTCTGAAAACAGCACCATTGGCTATTACGCGCAGGATCACGCCAGTGATTTTGGCTGTGATATGACGGTCTTTGAATGGATGAGTCAATGGAAACGCGAAGGCGATGATGAACAGGCAGTGCGGGGTATTCTCGGTCGTTTGCTGTTTGGTCAGGATGATATCAAGAAGAAAGTTGGTGTACTTTCCGGTGGTGAACAGGGTCGTATGCTGTTTGGCAAACTGATGATGCACAAGCCTAACATTCTGGTCATGGATGAACCAACCAACCACTTGGATATGGAATCCATTGAATCTTTGAACCTTGCGCTGGAACTTTACCAGGGAACGTTGGTTTTCGTTTCTCATGACCGCGCATTTGTTAGTTCATTGGCCAGCCGTATTCTAGAAATAAAATCCGATAAAGTTGTTGATTTTAAAGGTACTTATGATGAGTATCTGAGCAGTCAGGGGATTGCTGAATAAACTGTTTTTATATTGGGGCCCGTTCAGTTATATTGATTGGGCGGTTGCCCCAAATATTGGCCGTGTATACTTAAAAAATTTAAGAAGGATATGAAAGTTTAGTCATGGGATTGGTTAAATTATTCTTTATATCGAAATCTAACGATGTAAGTATGATCATAAGTAGTCTGTTTATTATAAATTGTTTTTAGTTTTATTAACAAAAAACAATTTTTTAGGTTCAATTATTCTTACATCATTTAATATTCGTAATTGTTTTAATCGTATAGTAGCAATTGCTGCTGAAACATTAAATGTTCTTTTTAATTTTTCAATGACACAATTGTAGTTATGAATATTACACGATTGGTTATCCAAGTATATAATACCATTGTTAAAATTTGATATTTGAAGCTTTTTTACTAGTTCTTTAATTACATTAAAGACTTCATGTCTAGGCATTAATATACAATTTGCGAACATATTTGCTTGCCATTCTAATCTGTTTTTAACTGAATTCTTTATATTTATATCATTTTCATTCCAAAAAAAATTACTTTCAACTTCACTATATAAATCATATTTCTCTGCAATAAAATTTGAATGAAGGATATAATGCCCTATTTCGTGGGCTAATGTAAACCTCCATCTATGTGAATTTTTTTCTAATTTATTTGTTATTTTTATTGTATTGCTTTTTACATCCATAATCCCAAGTATTTCTCCTTTTGTATTATGAAGTCCCAAATTTTCTGAGAAAACAAACCTAACATCATATAAATTTTCCATATAAGAAATTACTTTTGTGAAATCGATAGGGATTATATCTGAATATTTATGTGATTGTTGTAAAAGAGATTGGGTCTGATTTTCTAGTTCATCAAATCCTAAATATATTAATGTATTGTTTGATTTGTTTTTATGTGTTGGAATTTTTTTTCCGGTTAGATTTTTCTCAAGAGAATAATTGGTGAAAACAAATCTATTAAAAGTATTTATAAACGATGATGTGAAAATATCATTAAAATAGCTAAAAACATTATGAGAGTATCCTACATAATTATCTTCAGTTAATGCTCTAAATGAAATTATCATATCTTCTTTTTGTCTTTCTAATTTATCTGAAGATATGGGGTTGCGTTCTAGAATCCATTCAATTTGTGAATTGGGTAATATCCTAACTAGAGCCATACCGGTATTTTTTGCAACATTATAAGCTCCTTTTTGATAAGAAGATTTAGAAAAAAACATTCCTTTTACATTTACACCAGTAATTTGTTTTAACTTTGAGTTAAACTCTTCAATATCATCAACTGGAATAGATGTTGAATAATTTTTACACTCAATAATAATAAGTTGTGAATATTTATTCTTATCCTTTAGGAAACATTCAATGGAAATGTCTACTATTATATCACTTTCCCGATCTTTTGAATAGTAGCCTTTCTTTTGGTGAAAAGTACAATAGTTGGGATTTAACCATGTATTACCACTATTAACATAGTCTTGGATGAATTTAAAAACCTCATCTTCGAATGCATTTCCTTTTTTTACCGTATTCATGACATTAATCCATCATTTTCTAAGAAGGAAGATTTCTTAACTCCGATATAGCTCTCTCAATTACATGCTCAGGATATTTAGTATTTAATCTAATCCCTGAATTACACTTTTTACTTTCAAATCCACCTTCTAACTTTATTTTTTCACACCAAGCCCATATATTATTTTGATCTAATTCTGGGTAATCTTTTTGGATTAAATATTCGTTGATCGTATATAGATAGTCTTCTTCTGAGGAGTATTCAATCAAAGAAACTCTGGAATCAATATCAGCGACTTTTAATTCTAATTCTTCTCGCTTTTCTATTTCTTGAGCTAATAAATTCACATTTTGCTGTAACAAAGAAACAAGAGTACTTAGTTCAGATGCACCTTCTTTAGGAGGAGGGTATACCCCATATTTTCTGATCGATGGAAGTACATCTTCAAAGACCCAGTCTTGAAACCGTAATGCTGCTTCACTTTCATCAACAGTAACTATTCTATACAAGCCTGCTTCTGTTATGTAAAAATCAAAATTAGCATCAAATTCATTTTTTTCATTTAATTTTATAATAACTCGATCTTTTTCTTTCAAGGTAGAAGATAATTTACTTAATAACCCATTAAAGCCTTCTTTCTTGCCATGTACTGTACTATTTTGTCGAGTATAATTTATGTTATCTTTAGCTAAAACTCTAACCACATCAGGAAAGCAGAATAATATTCTGCCATTTTGATCTATAGTTCTTATAAGTACTTCACCATAACTACTTGGATATAGTATCTTATGCTTTATTTCTGCCATATTATTCCATTTTCAATTAATTTAGCTTATTTATGTCAGTATATACGATATTTCTATAGTCCTACAAAGATTATTTATAAATAATGTAACCTTGGCCTTAGAGTTCTGTTTTTTCCACTGCGTTTTACGGTAAATATAGTAAGTATCTTCCCTAAAAGGAACATGCTTCTAATGATTAAATTCACTCTATAAAGAATAATATTCACGTTCAATGAAAATTCCTATCATTTTGTAATGTATTGCTTCCGATTTAGAGTAAATCATCTTTCGGTTAAATCTTTTTAGACGGGGACAAAGTGTCAAATTGATTCTTTCTATCCGTTAGGTGTACGTTTTCCAATAATATACTCCTTTTCAGACAGCATCCCATAAGATGAAAAATCATCCGTACAATAGAACCTGATATTGAATGGCAATAATAACTTGAAAAGTTGATGTAAGGTGTCTGTGCTGTGGTCGTCAAGGGCATGAGTCGTAACTCGTTTTAGGTATGGTTCTCAAGTATATCTAGGACAGGATCTTATTTTTCATGGAACTTTTCATCATTAAAACGATCAGATCATTATATTCCATAAAAAATTGGTTTTGGTGATGAGTATTTTTAACTATATCAGAGAGATAACCAACCCACGTTCTGACTGACATTAATAAAAAACATGAGTTAATCAATGTCATTTTTTGGTCTTTACTGCTGTCTTGATTGGCGTTTCTGGGTGGAAATCGATTCAAGGGCTTGGTGAGGAACAATTTGAATGGCTTAAACAATATATTTTTTAATCATGGTATCCTCCGTCGACACTATATCGCGAATATTATCAAATCAATAGACCGAGAGGTCTTGGTTGGGACCCTTTATACCTGAATCAACCATTATCAATTTGTAAAATCGCGCTTTTCCAGCCATTACGATAGCGATGAGTTGCTTGAATTTACAGACAAAAATAAAGGGCATAGACGCACAGAACTCTGCACCGTCATGCAAATCAGTGCCGAGTTTCCTGAAGCCTTTCTGCGTCAGTGGCCATCCGTATACAGCCTTATCGAAGTAGTCAGTGGGCGGGGGAGATAAAGGAAAAATTCACCGTAATTCACGCGGGTATATTAGTTTGTTACCGCTGGAGGATGCCTTTCCACTAAAAGACCCTGATGGCGCAGCACAGTTGACACTTTTTAAGCGGCTTGCCTTAAGTGCGATTAAACAATATACAAAGATGAAAGGCAGTCAGGCAACAAAACGTCGGCGAGCTGGGAGGTTAGAAGAATTTCGCAATGAACTTATATTTGGCTAAATTGCGAACCAAGTGAAATCCCACCCTGCAAGTATATCAGAGCCCGTATTAATTTTTCTTCCCTCCTACAAACGACCATTGCGCGTTAACTGCATAAATAAATTGAATTTCATTTTCTTTAAAGGAAAAATGGGTCACGCTTTTCGGAGTAAAAATTTTAACATTCTAATGACCATGTTAACGTTTATTTTCAGTACACGGGTGGTATCACGGACATCGGTATTATTCATTACCATATCAACAATCTGCTCTTTCACTTTGGGATTTTGCTTGATATGCGTACTCCAATTAAAATGTCTTACGATAGGTATCTCATTGATAACGGGAGATAACAGCTATTCCCTTTGACATATGACAATAATGACACATGTCAACTTTAGTCATATTTTATTAATAAAAATAAGAAATTATCATAATATCTAACTATTGAGAGTATGACAAAATTGATATAAAGGAGTTATCTGTTGGAATTATTTTTCTCGACAAATCTCACATTGAGGATCTTTAGGTAATTTTATTTCACGAAATTGCATTGTCATGGCATCGAACAATATCACCCTGCCATGGCAACTTTTTCCATATTGAGTCAATAACTTAATGGCTTCCATTGCCTGTAGGGAACCGATAGTTCCTACAAGTGGTGCCATTACCCCCGCCTCAACACAAGTCAGACTGTTTTCACCAAATAATCGGCTCAGGCAGCGATAACAAGGCTCTTCCGGTTGGTAAGTAAAGACAGAAAGATGACCTTCCATACGAATGGCTGCACCAGAAACCAAGGGTATTTTACGTCCATGACACAGATGATTGAGTTGTTCGCGGATGGCAATGTTATCTGTACAATCGAGCACAATTTCGTGTTGGTTGATTAATTCATCTAATGCCGGGGCATCCAATAGTTCTTCTATGGGATTGATGGTAACGTGTGGATTGATCTCCCGCAAAGTTTGCGATGCAGAATACACTTTTGCCATACCAATGCGCTCATCGCGGTGGAGAATTTGCCGTTGCAGATTGGAAAGGGAAACCGTATCAAAATCCAGCAGGGTAATTGTTCCAATGCCAGCCGCCGCAAGATATTGGGAAGCCGAGCAACCGAGTCCTCCCGCACCAACTATCAGTACCTTGGCAGATTTTAGTTTTTCCTGCCCGTCGAAATCGAAACCATGCAAGACAATTTGTCGGTTATAACGCAAGGTTTCTTCATCGGTAAGTTCGATAGTCATTTTTTTATTATCTTATTGATTTTTAAGTAAATGATTGAAAAATTCGATTTGTACTGTTTCACCCACGGCAATGTGTCCACGTTCCCGCTCCAAGGCGATAAAACAGTTACCGAAACTATAGGAACTAAAGATATGGGAACCCTGATGTCCTGTGGTTTGTACCTCTAGTTCTCCGTTTTTATTGATGGCAGCGATACCACGTTGGAAATCTAATCTGCCGGGGGATTTTTTCAATGGTGTTGTAGTCTTGGCTGTCAACCGCATCGGCGGTTGCCATGCGGTGAAACCTGACAGATGGGCAATCAATGGTTGCACCAATTGGTAGAATGTAAGCACGGCAGAAACGGGATTGCCCGGCAAACCGCAGAACCAGGCATTTTCCAATTTACCAAAGGCAAAAGGTTTACCCGGTTTAATGGCGAGTTTCCAAAAACTGATTTTTCCTATTTCATCTAAAATCTGTTTGGTGTGATCCGCTTCACCAATAGAAACGCCACCGCTGCTGATCACTAAATCAGCTTGTTTATCTGCTTCGATAAAGCCTTGGCGCAAGGTCTCAGGGTCATCGCGGATCACGCCCAAATCGATAACTTCACAGTCCAGTTTTTCCAGCATCATGCGAACAGCAAATCGGTTGGTATCGTAAATTTGCCCTGCCTGTAAGGGTTCTCCGATGGTTTGTAATTCGTCACCAGTGGAAAAAATGGCAACTTTCAGTTTGCGGACAACATCAACTGTTGCAATGCCTAGTGAAGCAACCAGCGGTAATTGTGCAGTGGAGAGCTTAATTCCTTGTGGCAGTACTACTGAATTTTGGGTGATATCTTCCCCAATGGTACGAATGTTTTGCCCCTGTTTTACCGGATGCGTGAAGCAAACTCCCGTTTCAGTGATCTCAGTTTGCTCTTGCATCACAACGGCATCAGCGCCAGAAGGAATTGGGGCACCAGTCATAATGCGGATACAACTGCCTGTTGGCCATTCTCCTTGAAATGGCATACCAGCCAACACTTTTCCAGCCACTGGCAAGATCTGATTTTCATTAAGATCGACAAGACGGACGGCATAACCATCCATTGCTGAATTATCAAAAGGGGGAACGTTGATCGGGGAAATGATATCAGTAGCAGTAATTCGACCCGTAGATTCGGTCAGGTTAATAGTTTCTGTCGTTACCAGAGGAATAGCAGTCAGGGGGACAGTTTGTGCCAGTAATTTTTCTAGTGCCTGTTCAAGTGAGATTAAGCCTGAAGTATGACAGTGATCCATAAGAAACTCCCTAATATGCTGCACATTGCGGTTATCACAGATTGTGGACAAGCGTTTATTCTTTAGTCATTTATTTTTGAAGCATTTATTCTGCATTGAATGCATTATGGCAAAGATTGCATTGATGGGGAATGTCGATGGCTGTAAAGCAAAAAGGAGTTAAGAAAAGATATATATTATATTCATGATTTGTTATAAACGAATAAAGCCTGCTAAAACAACTAATTCCATCACTATTTAATCATTATGAAAAATCAAATTGTTGCACCTCAGAGTCGTAACTATCAAGCTTTTCAGATTGCATTAAGCGGTTTTCTCGCTTTGGTTGTAGCAATAGGGATAGGACGTTTTACTTTTACCCCACAAGTTCCATTGATGATCGCAGAATCCCAACTCACATTAACAGGAGCGGGAATCGTTGCAGCATTCAATTACCTCGGTTATCTGGCGGGTTCTTATGATGCAATGCGGGCACAGCGTTATGTGGAATACCGCTTGTGGAGCGGGTTATGGGGAGCTGTAGTTATCACTCTGCTTTCTGCATTGTTGGATGGACCGATATTGCACAGTATTGCCCGTTTTTTTATTGGCTGGGCAAGTGGTTGGACGCTGGTACTGGTAGCTGCATGGGCGAATGAAGAGTTGGGAAGGTTGAATCGCCCTGGATTGAGTGCGGCTGTTTTTTCGGGGCCAGGAATTGGGATCTTTATCAGTGGCATATTGGCAATTGGATTCCAATATTGGCAGATGAGTGCAGCCAGTGCATGGATGTTATATGGCATTTTGGCGCTATTGTTCAGTATTTATGTCAGCTGCCATCTGCCCCGCAGTGGTGAATTGCATCGTCCGCAAACTGCGATCCAAACCCTGAACCTAACACCGGAAATCAAGCGATTGGTGTGGAGTTATAGTTTGGCTGGGTTTGGTTATATTTTGCCTGCGACATTTCTTTCTCAAATGGCGACAGAGCGTTTTCCCGATAGCTTGTTTGCTCAATTTGTCTGGCCAATATTTGGTGGTGCATCGGTCATTGGCATTATGCTGGGAATTTTTCTGCGTAATGTATCAACACCTCAAATCCGTTTGGCGATTACGTTATGGTTTCAGGCGTTGGGCATTCTGATTGCGGAAATGTTGCCGGGTATTAGTGGCTTGATGATAGGTGCATTGCTGGTAGGTGGTGGTTTTATGTGTGTGGTACAGCTGGCTTTGCAGTATGGTCGTGAATTGGCTCCCAATCATGCCCGTTATATGGCGGGACTGTTGACCACGGGCTATGCGCTGGGACAGTTGGTAGGGCCAATGTTATCAGCTGCTTCGACATGGCTGACTGGTAAATTGGAACCTGCTTTGTATATCGCATTTATTGGATTACTTATTGCCGGGTTATTGGTATTTTATCGCACCAATACTCGTCGTGAATCACTCAGATCTGGGTGATTGATGATGTACATGTATAACAGGTATAGTTGTGCGCGCATACGGTATATGCATAGATATGCATAAAATAAATGTCCCAATTTCCTGTCAATTAACAGAAAGTCAATTAACAGAAAGTCAATTAACAGAAAGTCAATTAACGAAAAGCATTACCTTGGAGAAACTGATGTCATCCCTAAGTACAGAAGCTGCGCTGGTGCATTCGGCATTGATTGCCCGTGGTCTTGAAACCCCATTGCGTGAACAAACTTTGGAGCCAGAGGTGCGTAAAGTGCGCATTGAGGAACATATGACAGAAATTATGAAGCTGTTGAATCTCGATCTGAGTGATGACAGCTTGGCGGATACGCCGGGGCGTATAGCAAAAATGTATGTGGATGAAATATTCTCAGGGTTGGACTATAGCAATTTCCCCAAAATTACGCTGATAGAAAATAAAATGAAAGTGGATGAAATGGTAACAGTGCGTGATATTACGATGACCAGCACTTGTGAACACCATTTTGTCATTATTGATGGCAAAGCCACAGTTGCTTATATCCCTAAGGATAAAGTGATTGGCTTGTCGAAAATTAATCGCATTGTCCAGTTTTTTGCGCAGCGCCCACAAGTGCAGGAGCGTTTGACACAGCAAATCCTGATTGCACTACAAACACTGCTTGGCACGAATAATGTTGCCGTTTCCATTGATGCTGTCCATTATTGCGTGAAAGCGCGCGGTATTCGCGATGCGACCAGTACCACGACAACGACCTCTCTGGGAGGTTTATTTAAAACGAGTCAGAATACACGGCAGGAATTCCTGCGAGCAGTACGTCATCTGCATTTATCATGATGAATTTCTATTTTTATGGAGCGTAATTTGAATGAAGTAATGAGTAAGAGAATTGATGTAATTGATAGTATGCGTGGTTTTGCCATTTTAGGAATATTGTTACTGAATATTTCCAGTTTTGCTTTACTGTCTGAAGCTAGTATGGAGCCGTTTTATAAAGATTCAGTCCCATTTTCTGATGTGGCGATCTGGTCTGTTTTGAACATCTTTGCCGAAGGAAAATTTCGGTTCATCTTGACGTTGTTGTTTGGGGTATCACTTGAATTGCTTCGGCAACGTGGGCGTGATGGAAATATTTCTAGATTACTGGTTTTGGCTGTCATTGGTTTATTGCACGGAGTTTTGCTGTGGGAAGGCGATATTTTGTTGTCATATGGCATTGCTGGCTTGCTGGCATGGTATTTTATCAATACCCGTCAAAAGTTATTTGGTAAAGCGGTTATTTTCTATTTGTTCGGCGTGGTGATGCTTTACCTTCTGCTTCTGTCGCTTTTTCTTATGGGAGAAGGTAATGCAATGTTTCAGGCTCAGACTGCACCCGAAGAAATTTTTTACGAAAGCGACTGGAAAACGCATGGCGGATTATGGGCCATAGAACACCGCATTAATGAAATAGGTGGTGTGATGGTTATGATAATTGTGCAATACGGCTGGCAAATAGTGGGTACTATGCTTTGTGGTGCAATGTTAATGCGTAATGGCTGGTTAAAAGGGGAATTTAGTCGTAGGCATTACCGCCGATTGGCATTATGCTTAATTCCTACTGGTATAGCGATTCAATGTGTTGCACTGTCGATACGATATTTAGATCACGACAATTATTCTGTATTACCGACCATCTTCAATACCATTCCTGAATTGGCAATACCGTTGTTTGGACTGGGTTATATCGCGTTGATTTATGGATTTTGGTCTGCCATTTCGCGCTGGAGAATCACTTTTTGGCTCCGGCCGGTCGGGAGAATGGCATTGAGTAGCTATTTGTTGCAAACATTGATTTGTACCACGATTTTTTATCGCTTCGGGTTATTTGAGCAGTTTAGCCGTTTGGAATTGATGGCATTTATTCCCTTTATTTGGGCGTTGAATATCTGGTTTGCTTGCTGGTGGTTGAAACGTTATTCTCAAGGGCCAATGGAAAAGCTCTGGCGCAGTTTAACAGCAAAATTAGCGGGTTTGGCAGGTAAGGTTGCAAGTAGTAAGGCTTAAGGGAAATACTTTGCTAATATTCCATATCTAATCGGTTTTAAGTTACAAATAGATTTCAAGTTACAAATAGATTTCAAGTTACGAATAGATTTCAAGTTGCAGTTCACCTGCAACTTGAAAGATTTAGGGCATAAAATTGATTAAACAGATTGTATTGATTTGTTGTCTATTTTTATTTTTTTTGTGGTTTTTTTTCTAATTCCTGTAACTCTTCCTGTGATACCGCAGGATATCCTTGTATTCCTGTTGGTACGGTATGTTGGACAGGAATGGACTCTGGTTTGCCTAAATAACGAGGCTCACTTTTTAAAATATAGAGATCAGTCAAAGCACCGAGACGTGCCAATACTTCTCTGAAACGAATTATCATCATATTTTTAGGAGAAGGAACAGCATAACACTGTGCTTCTATGTCTAAATGCATGGCAATAAACACAGCTCGTTCACAATGGAAACGCTGAGTAATGATAGTAAAATCGTTGGTATTGAACACTTTTCGGATTCTGACAATCGAGTCCAATGTTCTGAAACCTGCAAAATCCATGGTAATACTGCTGGTTGGAACTCCTGCTTTGATTAAATCTCTCCTCATAGTCAGTGGCTCATTATAACTTTGTTGAGAATTATCTCCACTTAATAGAAAATATTTAACTTTTCCACTGTTATAAGCGTTAACAGCCCCTTGGATCCGGTAGAAATAATATTGATTATATCTGCCGCCTTTATAATATTTGGATGTGCCAAGTACTATACCGACTTTTCTCTCAGGAAGTTGCCTGAGATCATCAAAAATGTAAGGAGAGGTTTTCCAACCAATCCAACGATCAAGCATAATAGCTGTCAGCATAAGGACAGCAATGATAAAAATGAGACCAGTAATCAAGCGCTTCAACATGATTTTTGTTTGCCTTATATGTGCTGATGAGCTAATGCCCTAAAGGCTACTTTACTTGAAATACCGAAGCAAGTTTTCAATGAATGATATCAGAACTAACTTGATTCGATTTTAGTTTTTATGATTGTGGCTGTTTTCATTAATATAAATCGAGTATCTTACTGTAAAATAAATGACCAGAAATATAAATATTATATTAATAGTTTGATAAAGGAGGGAGGGTGACTTTTATATGCGTTATTTCATTTGGGAGACTAAAGCCTGCCAATAATATTAGCAGGCTTATTACGAATATTATCAGAATGAAGTGCGTTTATAGACGCGATATTCTGGTTTCCAGAAATTGCGCTCAATTGCTTCATCCAATGCATCTTCCGATGTAACAATCGCTACACCTTGAATCTGGGCTTTTTTCGCCACTTCTTTGGCTATTTTGCGGGAAACATCTTGAATATCATCAATCAGCGGCAACAATGGGCCAGAGCCTGTTTGTGCCAGCGGTGAACAATCCGCCAATGCGCGACTGGCAGCCATCAACATATCATCTGTAACACGTTTAGCACCGGAAGCGATAACGCCCAACCCGATCCCCGGGAAGATATAGGAATTGTTGCATTGTGCGATTGGGTATTCCTGACCGTCATATTTTACTGGTACAAATGGGCTTCCTGTAGCAACCAGTGCTTTGCCATCCGTCCATTTGATGATGTCTTCAGGGCGAGCTTCCACACGTGATGTCGGATTGGATAGAGGCATCACGACTGGACGTTCACAATGTTTATGCATTTCACGGATGAGCTCTTCAGTGAATAGACCTGACTGGCCAGAAACACCGATCAAGACAGTAGGTTTGGCATTGCGAACCACGTCCATCAATGAGAGGGAATCATTGGCGACATCCCATGATTGCAGGGCAGAGCTTTTTTGTACCAACGCACTTTGGAAATCCAGTAAGTTTGGCAGCTTGTCTGTCAGGAGACCAAAGCGATCAACCATGAATACACGAGCACGAGCCTGCTTATCACTCAATCCTTCAGATTTCATTTGGGCAATGATTTGCTCTGCAATACCACAGCCAGCAGAGCCGGCACCAAGGAATGCCACGGTTTGATCTTTCAATTGGCCGCCTGCGGCACGACTGGCTGCAATCAGGCTACCCAAGGCAACAGATGCGGTGCCTTGGATGTCATCATTGAAGCAACAAAGTTCATCGCGATAGCGGGTCAACAGCGGCATAGCATTGTTTTGGGCAAAATCTTCAAATTGCAGCAGTACGTTAGGCCAGCGACGCTTTACAGCCTGAATAAACTCATCCACAAATTCATCGTACTCTTTGCTAGTAATGCGTGGATGGCGCCAGCCCATGTACAGTGGATCATTTAGGCGTTGTGGGTTGTTTGTCCCTACATCCAGAACCACGGGCAGGGTGTAAGCAGGGCTTATTCCGCCACAGGAGGTATACAGTGACAGTTTACCGATAGGAATGCCCATGCCCCCGATTCCCTGATCCCCCAGACCAAGAATGCGCTCACCATCGGTAACAACGATAACTTTGACATTCTGTTTGGTTGCATTTTGCAGCATGTCATCAATGTACGCTCTGTTTGGGTAGGAGATAAACAGACCGCGGGCACGGCGGTAAATATCAGAAAAATGTTCACACGCTTCACCAACGGTTGGCGTGTAAATAATAGGCATCATTTCGCTGAGGTGGGCGTCAAGGAGTCGGTAGAACAGTGTTTCGTTGGTGTCCTGAATATTCCTTAAATAAATGTGTTTATCGGAGTCATTTTTGAAATCGCGATATTGACGATAGGCGCGTTCGGCCTGCTCTTCTATTGTTTCAACGGCCTGCGGCAATAAGCCATGTAAGTTGAAATTACTGCGTTCTTCTTCTGTAAAGGCACTGCCTTTATTCAACAGAGGAAATTCCAACAAGATAGGACCAGCGTAGGGAATATAGAGAGGACGTTTACTTTCGTGTTCCAGTTCCATGATGCTTACTCTTTGAACTTATCAATAACAAAATCGGCTACAGATCCTAAGAAGATAAAAAAAATAAGTACAGTAAATGTTACTTAAATATGATTATAATGAGTAAAAATGAGAGATAACATACAGAATTGGCTAATTAAATGTTATTGAATTTTTCATTTCACCCCTCTTGGATGAATATCGAGGGGGAGATTGCCATTTTGTTAAGTCACTACTCTTTTCTTATTTTAAAATGTGTACCGTTGTACTTTTGTACAACCAAGAGCAGTTAATGTGGACTCTGTAGCATTCCATTGTGATAAATGGTTATTTTCGCCTTCCACTAAGACGGCCCGTTTGATGGATTGACAATTACCGCCAGCCATATTCATAAATATCAGCGCTGCCTGTAATGGTGGCAAACTTGGGTTGAATGCAGCATTTTCCGCATAACGGCCGGTATAAATTTTCTCTTGTTCATCCTGTAGGGCAATCCCAGCGTGGGATTGGCTATAAGGTGCATGGCTACGGTTTGTCGCATCCAATGCAGCTTGTACCAATTCGTCACTGATAGCCAATTGATAGCCATGATGAACCGTATCCAGTAGCAATGGTGTATCGGTTAGATCTCGTGGGCCAAAGGCTTCTGGCAGGTAGTCGGCCAGAGTTAATCGTGGGCGGTTGGGGAGGTAAACTTCCAATTGTGTTCCACTATTCAGTTCATTCATAAATTGCCGGCAATGACCGCAAGGTGAATAATTGATAGTGATGGAAACCAACTTCTTCTCACCTCGTAACCAAGCATGCGTTATGGCTGATTGTTCTGCATGGACGGTTTGCTGTAATGGCACTCCAGTGAATTCCATATTGGCACCGAAATAGAGATTGCCACTTTCTCCCCGTGCAATTGCACCAACGTAAAAATGGGAGATAGGAGCAAGGGAGCAGGCTGCAGCAAGTGGCAATAAGGCCAATGCTAGTGCTTGATCATCAAATTCGCTGATCTGTTTGATTGATTCCACTTGCTCTGCTGTCAGCATGGCTGGAAAATCGTCGTTGCCAATATAAGGTAATAGAGCCTTTTGCAGTTTAGGCGTGATTTCTGACCAAATAGCGTGAAAACGAGCTTGCATAGAATGATCTCCAAATTAGTTGAAGGTCATTCTAGGATGTCTATTCAGATTTGTAATGTGATAGAAGCCATATAATTAATGAAATTTGTGTAATAAAGATATTTTCTTAGTGATTTATATCAAATTCTCACTATCGCGATAGATGTATTTATCTTATTGTTACATTTTAATAACGAATGAAGTCATTTCAAACCATCGCTATTGATTTCGATAGCCATTAATAGAATGACTAACCAAACAGATGCAACAATATTGGAAATAGAAAAGGCGCGATCAGTGAGGTAATAATGCCGCAGGTCATTAAGGCCAGCGAGCTGTATGCTCCTTCAATATGATCCATTTCTGCACAACGGGCTGTTCCCAATGCATGGGTAGCAGTACCCATTGCCAACCCTCGTGAAGCCTGGGTTTTTATTTTTAGCACGTTAAATAGATTGTGACCAAAGACCGCGCCAAAAATACCTACCGCAATGACACAAGCTGCGCTGATGGCAGGAATTCCACCTATGGAATCGGTCACAGCCATGGCTATTGGGGTGGTCACGGATTTAGGTAGAACAGAGGCGGCAATTTCAGGTGTTGCACCTGCCCATAATGCAATAGCTGTTCCTGTGACCATTGCGACAATGCTACCAATAAAACAAATACTAATAATTGATTTCCACTGAGCACGGATTTGATGTAGTTGTTCATACAGAGGGAAAGCTAAGGCAACAACGGCAGGTTGCAGCAAATCGTTCAATATCCGGCTGCCAGAAAAATAGTGTTTGTAAGGTGTATGGGTCATGAGCAGCAAGGGAATGATAACAGCCATTGATATCAATAACGGATTGAATATAGGTAGTTTGAGTCGTATTGATAGTTTTTTAGCAAAGTAAAAGACAATCAGAGTTAATGGCAGTGACCACCAAATATGGCTTAACATTTTTCTTTCTCTTCCGATTCTTGTGACAATTGCTGTGATGGTGTTGTTGGTGTCGGGAGGGGGTCTTGCGGTTTAGTACCAATAATGACACGTTCACGATGAATATAGTGGGAACTGTAAGCAACAACAACCATGACAATAATGGTACTGACGATACAAGAAAGAAGAATTGGAAACATCTGTTGGCTAAGTTGTGAGTAATAATTCATGATTCCCACGCCGATGGGCAAAAAGAGCAGTGTCATGTTTTTCATCAACAGGTTACAACCTGGCTTCACCCAGTGTGAAGGAATAATTTGGAATGCGAGTAAACAAAACAGAAGAAGTAAGCCAATAATACTGCCGGGGAGAGAGAAGGGAAGTAATGCTGAAATGATATTCCCCGCGATCAGGCACAAATAGAGCAGCGCAAATGCGCGCAGGTATTGCCAACCTATCATCAGCACATTTTGGAAAGACATAATCAATAATTCCTCAATATAACGAGGGTTTTATCATACGACTAATGTTGTAAATGTGCCATACATCACATTAAAAAGCAGGCTTTTTTTGAGCCCGCTTTGTATTTTATTGATGATATTAGTTTTTTAAGATGAGCAGTTGTTATTTAACCTGCATGCCCGGCTGGGCACCGCTGTCTGGGCTTAACAAGAAAATATCTTTCCCGCCGGGGCCTGCTGCCATTACCATACCTTCTGAAATACCGAAGCGCATTTTGCGCGGTGCGAGGTTGGCAACCATCACCGTCAGACGATTTTCCAGTACTTTTGGATCAGGATAGGCTGAACGGATACCAGAGAAAACTTGGCGAGTTTCACCACCGAGATCAAGAGTCAGTTTCAACAGCTTATCTGAACCTTCGACAAAATCAGCCTGTTTGATTAATGCGATTCGCAGGTCAACCTTGGCAAAGTCATCAAATGCGATAGTGTCCTGAATCGGATCATCCGCCAATGGGCCGGTCACGGTTTTTTGTGGTTCAATGCTCTCTTTTGAGTCAGCGACCATGGCTTCAACTCTAGCCATCTCAATACGATTAAACAGTGCCTTGAATGGTGAAACATCATGGTTCAGCAGAGGTTGTTGGATTCCATCCCAAGTCAGTTCAGTATTTAGGAAAGCCTCTGCACGCGCAGTCAGGCCTGGAAGCACAGGTTTCAGATAAGTCATCAGTACGCGGAACAGGTTAATGCCCATTGAGCAGATAGCTTGCAGATCAGCGTCGAGGCCTTCTTGTTTAGCCACAACCCACGGTGCTTGCTCATCAACATAGCGGTTGGCAAGATCGGCCAGTGCCATAATTTCACGGATTGCCTTGCCGAATTCACGGTTGGTAAAGTCTTCTGCAATAACCTGTGCTGCATCGACAAACTTCTGGTATAGCGAAGGATCAGCGAGCTGATCTGCCAGTTTGCCCCCGAAGCGTTTATTGATGAAGCCCGCATTGCGTGAAGCAAGGTTAACCACTTTGTTAACGATATCGCTGTTTACACGTTGAACAAAATCTTCCAGATTCAGATCAATATCATCAATACGGGAAGAGAGCTTCGCCGCGTAGTAATAACGCAGGCAGTCTGCATCAAGGTGTTTCAGATATGTCTCAGCCTTGATGAAGGTTCCACGGGACTTAGACATCTTAGTGCCGTTAACTGTGATGTAACCGTGGACAAATAAGTTGGTTGGCTTACGGTAGTCACTGCCTTCCAACATGGCCGGCCAGAACAGGCTGTGGAAATAAACGATGTCTTTGCCAATGAAATGATAGAGATCTGTTTTGGAATCTTTTGCCCAGAACTCATCGAAATTCAGGTCATCACGTTTATCACACAGATTTTGGAATGACCCCATATAACCAATTGGAGCATCCAGCCAGACATAGAAATATTTACCCGGCTGATCTGGGATTTCAAAGCCAAAATAAGGCGCATCACGGGTGATATCCCACTGTTGCAGACCAGATTCGAACCATTCCTGCATTTTATTTGCCACTTGTTCCTGCAAGGTGCCGGAGCGAGTCCATTTTTGCAGCATATCGCTGAAAACAGGAAGATCGAAGAAAAAATGCTCTGTATCACGCATTTGTGGCTTTGCACCAGAGACAACGGAACGAGGGTTGATTAATTCCGTTGGAGAATAGGTTGTTCCACAGACTTCACAGTTATCGCCATACTGATCTTCTGCCTTACATTTCGGGCAGGAGCCTTTGACGAAACGGTCTGGCAGGAACATTCCTTTTTCTGGATCATACAATTGAGAAATTGTCCGGTTTTTAATGTAACCGTTCTTTTTCAGTTCCAGATAAATTTTGGAGGCAAGTGCTCTGTTCTCTTCGCTATGCGTAGAGTGGTAATTATCGTAGCTAATGGCAAAACCGGCAAAATCCTGCTGATGCTCTAGGTTCACCTTGGCAATCATTTCTTCTGGTGAGATCCCAATTTGTTGGGCTTTCAGCATGATTGGTGTACCGTGGGCATCATCGGCACAGACAAAGTGAACCTCTTTGCCGCGCATTCGATGATAACGAACCCAAATATCAGCCTGAATGTGTTCCAGAATATGACCGAGATGAATTGGACCGTTAGCATAAGGTAACGCACAGGTCACCAATAATTTGTTCGCGACTTGAGACATAGTTAGGATCTGACTTCCATAAAATTAAAAGGGTTTTTGATGTTACCTGATAAGGCGCGTTGTCGCTAGGGTAACGCGAGATCTTCGTCACTTTTACTTTGCCTTATCCGAAGCCGTGAGCTTCTGTTATGATGGCTGAACAGTTTTAGGTTGAAAAAGATAAATCAAAAGGAGCCGGGATGAACTCACAATCCCCCGAGCAGACCAATCCTGACCTGCTGAAAGAACATGTTGCGAAAATATTGGCAACTTTCAAACATCCGACATTAGAGCGAGATTTGATTGCCCTGAAAGCATTGCATCATTGCACCATACTGGATGGGATACTGCATATTGAATTAATTATGCCTTTTGTCTGGAAACGCACCTTTGAAGTATTGAAGAAAGAAATAACCCAACCTCTGCAATCCGCAACGGGAGCAAAATCCGTTGAATGGCGATTAACCCACAATATCAGCACATTGCGTCGTGCCAATAATTTGCCGGGCATCAATGGCGTGCGCAATATTGTAGCAGTCAGTTCAGGAAAAGGCGGAGTGGGGAAATCCAGTACAGCGGTGAATCTGGCGCTGGCGCTGGCACAGGAAGGAGCGAAAGTGGGTATTCTGGATGCAGATATCTATGGCCCATCTATCCCCAATATGCTTGGTACAGCGAAAGAGCGTCCGACTTCCCCTGATGGTCAGCATATGGCACCAATTATGGTACATAGCATAGCGACCAACTCCATTGGCTATCTTGTTACTGATGATAACGCGATGGTCTGGCGTGGTCCGATGGCAAGTAAGGCCTTGATGCAGATGCTGCAAGATACTCTGTGGCCGGATCTGGATTATCTAGTGATTGATATGCCACCGGGAACGGGGGATATTCAGTTAACGCTGTCCCAGAATATTCCGGTGACAGGTGCGTTGGTTGTTACCACGCCGCAGGATATTGCCTTAATCGACGCGATGAAAGGCATTGTCATGTTCCAGAAGGTCAATGTGCCGGTGTTGGGCATTATTGAGAATATGAGCACCCATATTTGCAGTAACTGCGGTCATCATGAACCGATTTTCGGTACGGGTGGGGCAGAAAAACTGGCAGAAAAATATGATTGTCAATTGTTGGGGCAGATCCCGTTGCATATTTCATTGCGTGAAGATCTCGATCGTGGTGAGCCAACTGTGAGCAGTCAACCTGACAGTGAATTCGCGGATATTTATCGTGAAATTGCTGACAATATTTCTGCGAAGATGTATTGGCAGGGCGAAAAAATCCCAACTGAAATTTCCTTCCGCGCAGTTTGATTTGAATGGTCATTTAATCATCTGTGCAACTAACATACGATAAACGCCGTTTAAGTTAATGGTTTTTGTAGGGCGGCGTTTTCTTAGACTGATTTAAATATTATTTAAATATCCTCTATTTTAAGTATAAGATTGCGGAATTTTTATGCGAATCGTATCGAAAAAAACGAGACTTATCTTGTTTACTCTGGAATAGAAGTCATTAACTCCCTATAATCCGCCAAACATGGTGTTAGCGAATACCATGTTCCCACTTTCTTTTTTAACCAGGTTATTTCTACTATGGCTGATGAAGCACATAAGTGTACAATCGTAGGTATTTCAGGTGCCTCTGCCTCAGGCAAAAGCCTTATCGCCAACACGCTTTATAGAGAATTACGGGCTCAAGTTGGTGATCACAATATCGGCGTTATTCCAGAAGATTGCTATTATAAAGATCAAACCAATACCCCGATGGAAGAGCGTTATAAAGTTAATTATGATCATCCAAGCTCAATGGATCACAGTTTACTGTTTGAGCATCTTCAAGCATTGAAAGCCGGAAAGACCATCGAATTGCCGCAATATGACTACGTCAAACACACCCGCAAATCTGAATCCATTCATTTTAAACCGAAAAGAGTCATTATTCTTGAAGGTATCCTACTATTAACTGATAAGCGTCTGCGTCAAGAACTGGATTTCTCCATTTTTGTCGATACACCACTGGATATCTGTTTGATGCGCCGCATTAAGCGTGATGTGAATGAACGCGGACGTTCATTGGATTCTGTTATGGAGCAGTATAAGCAAACAGTACGTCCAATGTTCCTGCAATTTATCGAGCCATCAAAACAATATGCCGATATTATTGTTCCTCGTGGTGGGAAAAATCGCGTGGCCATTGATATCTTAAAAGCTAAGATTGACCAATTTTACGAATAATCTGTTGTTCAGGCATTCATAAGTATCATCGTATTTGAGAGGAAATAATGCGACTCTGTGATCGTGACATTATTAAATGGCTAGATGAAGGAAAATTAGTAATTACCCCACGTCCCCCTGTTGAACGTATTAATGGGGCAACTGCTGATGTGCGCCTTGGGAATCAGTTTCGCGTTTTTCGTGGTCATACTGCTGCTTATATTGATTTGAGTGGTCCTAAGGCTGAAGTCAATGCGGCACTTGACCGTGTCATGAGCGATGAAATTACTTTGCCGGCAGGAGAAGCATTTTTCCTCCATCCTGGTGAATTGGCTTTGGCGGTAACGCTGGAATCTGTCACACTGCCTGATAATTTAGTGGGGTGGTTGGATGGGCGCTCATCTCTGGCGCGTCTTGGCCTGATGGTTCATGTGACTGCGCATCGCATTGATCCGGGTTGGCAGGGGCAAATTGTTCTGGAATTCTACAATTCAGGCAAACTGCCTTTGGCTTTACGTCCTGGTATGGTTATCGGTGCATTGAGCTTTGAACCACTTTCAGGTTCAGCTGAACGGCCTTATAACCGACGTCAGGATGCTAAATATAAAAATCAGCAGGGGGCTGTAGGTAGCCGTATCAGTGAGGATTAACCTTTTCTGGTAAAGCTTTCTGATTAAAATAGTCTTCTTGTGGACATGAGGCTGGGGAAGTCATGAAAAGATTGTTGACGACACTCGTTATTTTGTTGGTAGTCCTTGTTACTAGCTTAACTGCACTGGTTATGTTGGTTAATCCAAATGATTTTCGTGGCTACATAGTTAAACAGGTACAAAAGAAGAGTGGTTACCAACTCGTGTTCCGGGATGACTTACGTTGGCACGTTTGGCCAAAATTGAGCATTTTGACTGGTGAGATTTCTTTGACCGCCGAGAATGCTGAAGTACCGGCTATCATGGCAGAAAATATGCGTTTGGATGTGGAGTTACTGCCACTACTGTCTCATCAACTCTCAGTTAAAGAGGTGATGCTGAAAGGTGCTGTCTTGCGGCTCACTCCAGATAGCCAACCGAAAAAACGGCCAGAGGCTCCAATTGCACCAGAAAGCGATACTCACTATCCAATCATTGCGGGAAGTCAGGCTTGGAAACTGGATATTGCCAGAATCAGGGTAGCGGATAGCTTATTGATCTGGCAATCCAATGAACATTCCCAATTAAATGTCCGTGATATCAATTTATTGTTGGAACGAAGTGATCAGGATCACGTTGATCTTAGCCTTCGCAGTAAAATCAATAAAAACCAACAAGAGCTGTCATTTAAACTTAATTCATTAATAGATATTTCTGATTACCCGCGGCAGCTATCAGCTGACATTGATTCCTTTGAATACCAATTACAGGGAATTGGGTTACCGTCTACGGGTATCCAAGGGGAGGGGAGTGCCACAGTGAAATATCAGGTTTCACCTGAATCAATTTCGTTGCAAAAAATGGCATTGACGTTGAATGACGGGGATGAGCTTAAGGGAAATATTACTGCCATCTTGAAAGATAAGCCGCAATATTCCATCACTCTGAATTCACCAACGCTCAATTTGGATAATCTGCTGGGGTGGGAGGCTTTATCAAAAAAGACACCACAGGAAAAACATGATTATCGGGTTGAAAATAATTCATTAAAACCAGTGATTGCGACATCAGTCTCGGCACTATCCAACTATGATCTTACATTTTTGCAAGGGTTTAATGGTGATATCTCGTTCACAGCAGATAAATTCATTTATCAGGGGATGGCTATTGATAATTTTGCTCTGAAAGCAGCCAATAACAGTGGCGTGGCGAAAATCACTAAATTAAGTGGCAACGTGTTTGGTGGATATTTTGCGTTACCGACATCGATTGATGCTACGGTTGTTCCTGCAAAACTGCACACAAAGCTGCTCTTGCAGAAGATTGAGATACAACCTTTGTTAAATGCACTGGCATTACCATTGATATTCAAAGGTCAGCTTAATGTAGACGGTGATCTTCTGGGGGAAGGTTATGACGAATATGCCATTTCTCATTATTGGCAAGGTGGCTTGAATATTGAGCTGAAAAACGCGCGTCTGGAAGGATTGAATATTCCTCAGCTTATTCAACAATCTTTTGCACGGGCAACAAATCAAGTTAGCCAACCCTCGAATACAGGTAACTTCACTGAAGCTACTAGTATGTTAGTGAAAGCGCAATTGGATCACGGCAAGATTAAAGTTAGTGAACTTGCAGCGGCTTCAGGCGTATTCAATATTAAAGGGCACGGAGAAGCAGACTTACTGAAACAAAACACTGATGTTTCATTATGGGTGCAATTGACCAATGGATGGGGCAAGCAGAACGAATTTGTCCGTCGCCTGTCGCAATTAAAAATTCCACTGCGGGTTTATGGTGACTGGGATAACCTGCAATATAAGCTGAATGTGGAATCCATGTTGCGTGATGAATTACAGCAGAAGGCTAAAAAATCTATCAGAGATTGGCTCGAAAATAACAGCGATAATAAAGATCTTAAGAAGCTAGAGGATCTACTAAATAAAAAGTAGGGTCAGCCATGTGGAGAGAGAAAACCATGACTCTCTCTGCAGAGTAATATTCTGTCTATCGTTCAAAGTTTGTCATCTTCCCCACTTCCACTGAAATCATAAAATTTCTACTGGCCTCAGGTGATCGCCAAGGCGATCACCTGATTTATTAGGGGGTTTTAGAGAAGCTATTCCATTTTACAATACTGCTCCGTTCTAAAATAATGAACTAGTGCTGTACTTACTGTTTCTGCTAATACCCTACAACCTGATAATAAAAATGTGGAATCCAGCCCGTTTGAGGAGTCGTAATGGATATTGTCAGTGTATCCTTAGACAATCCGATTCCATTTGAATTATTTCTCTGTATTTTGACGTCAGCCAGATAACCGGGGCGTTGGTGCTCAAAAGCATCTCCGACAATACTTGCCTGACATGAGATAATGCCATTTGGCAAAGTCGTAGGCAGTTTGATTTTGTAGAAGTGGGTATAGTAAGCCACTCCACCGATCACAGATTGGTTAAATTCACCAATTGGTTCACTGGCAACGACAAGCCCGTTGATCATGAATATCTCACCGATCTTGATGATGGTGTGCTCGTCCATGATTCGGCGTGACTCAATACCTAACCCAACCAGATCACCCAAGCCTAAATTTCTTACAAAGGCTTGTTTGTCTGGGATATCCGCCCCGTTCTTACTTTTCTCCAGTCGGTTTTCAGCGTCAGTTTTAGCTACTATCGCATTGACATTGGCATCATTTGCTAATTTCTTAGCTTTACCAACGTGAGTATCAACTTCTGCTTTGCTATAAGTGCCTACATCAGAGGCAGTAAGTTTAATATTAGTTAACAGGGCCTTGCCGTTTACGGTACGCGTAAGTGGTACTCGGCTATCCGCATTGTTATTAGCCGCATTTACCAGTTCGTTAACACTTTCAATATGACGATCTACATCTCCTTTGGTATAGGCATTCATATCAGATGCAGTCAGCTTAATATCGGATAATAGAGCCTTGCCATTTACGGTACGTGTGAGAGGAACTTTGCTATCTGCAATATTAGCGGCTGCATTTGCCTGATCTCTAACTTCATCAATAAGGATGTCGATATGTGCCTTGTCATAGGTATCTACATCATTGGCAGTTAATGCAATATCTGTTACCAGCTCTTTACCATTTACCTTACGTGTTGATGGTACTCTGCTGTTAGCATCCTGAATGGCTGCATTCGCGTTACTATTGGCGGTTTCGGCCAGTTTATCCACTTTGCTGATAAGGTCATCGATTTCTGCTTTATTGTAGGTATCAACATCTGCCGCTGTCAGTTGAATATCTACTGACAGTGCTTTGTCATTGACCTTGCGGGTTAATGGGACTTTGCTGTTAGCATCCTGAATGGCTGCATTCGCGTTGCTATTGGCAGTTTCGGCCAGCTTATCCACTTTACTAATATGATCGTCGATTTCTACTTTGTTATAAGTACCGACATCCGCCGCATTTAGCTCAATATCAGTTAACAGTTCTTTGCCATTCACTTTGCGGATCGAAGGGACTTTGCTGTTCGCATCCTGAATAGCCTGATTAGCGTTCTTATCGGCGTGCTCAGCTAGAGTTCTAACGTCCTTGATCTGGCCGTCAGTTTCCTCTTTATTGTAGGCACCAATATCCGCCGCCGTCAGTTGAATATCTGTTGCTAGTTCTTTGCCATTGACCTTGCGGATTAGAGGGACTTTGCTGTTTACATCCTGAATGGCTGTGGTGGCGTTATTATTGGCAATATTAGCCAGTTGTTGAACACTATCGACTTGTGTTTTGACGCCATTGATAAGGTCATCAGTTTCCTTCTTGTTATAAGAATCGACATCCGCCGCCGTCAGCTGAATATCGGCGGTCAGCGCTTTGTCATTGACCTTGCGGGTCAGGGGGACTTTGCTGTTTGCATCCTGAATGGCTGCATCCGCGTTGCTATTGGCGGTTTCGGCCAGTTTATCCACTTTGCCGATACGCTCATCGATCTCCACTTTATTGTAGGTATCGACATCCGCCGCCGTCAGCTGAATGTCGGCGGTCAGCACTTTGTCATTGACCTTGCGGGTCAGGGGGACTTTGCTGTTTGCATCCTGAATGGCTGCATCCGCGTTGCTATTGGCGGTTTCGGCCAGTTTATCCACTTTGCCGATACGCTCATCGATCTCCACTTTATTGTAGGTATCGACATCCGCCGCTGTCAGCTGAATGTCGGCGGTCAGCGCTTTGTCATTGACCGTGCGGGTTAATGGGACTTTGCTGTTTGCATCCTGAATGGCTGCATCCGCGTTGCTATTGGCGGTTTCGGCCAGTTTATCCACTTTGCCGATACGCTCATCGATCTCCACTTTATTGTAGGTATCGACATCCGCCGCTGTCAGCTGAATGTCGGCGGTCAGCGCTTTGTCATTGACCGTGCGGGTTAATGGGACTTTGCTGTTTGCATCCTGAATGGCTGCATCCGCGTTGCTATTGGCGGTTTCGGCCAGTTTATCCACTTTGCCGATACGCTCATCGATCTCCACTTTATTGTAGGTATCGACATCCGCCGCTGTCAGCTGAATGTCGGCGGTCAGCGCTTTGTCATTGACCTTGCGGGTTAATGGGACTTTACTGTTTGCATCGTTGATAGCTTTGATTGCGTTAGTATTGGCAGTTTCTGCCAAATTATTGACATCACTGATCTGTATTTTGATATCTTTGAGCATGCCATCAGTTTGTTCTTTATTGTAAGCATCAACATCCGCCGCCGTCAGTTGAATGTCGGTGGTCAACTCTTTGTCATTGACCTTGCGGGTTAATGGGACTTTGTTATTCGCATCCTGAATGGCCGTAGTAGCGTTGTGGTTGGCGGTTTCCGCCAGTTTATCCACTTTTCCGATATGATCGTCAATTTCCGTTTTATTGTAGGTATCGACATCCGCCGCTGTCAGCTGAATATCGGCGGTCAGCGCTTTGTCGTTGACCTTGCGGGTCAGGGGAACTTTGCTGTTTGCATCCTGAATAGCCGTGGTGGCGTTGTGGTTAGCGGTTTCGGCCAGTTTATCCACTTTGCTGATACGATCATCGATTTCTGCTTTATTGTAGGCATCGATATCTGCCGCCGTCAGCTGAATGTCGGCGGTCAGCGCTTTGTCATTGATCTTGCGGGTCAGGGGGACTTTGTTGTTCGCATCTTGAATGGCCGTGGTGGCAAGTTGCTCAGCGGTTTTAGCTAATGCCTCAGCGGGAGCGATAAGTTCATCGGTTTCCTTCCTGCTGTAGGCACCCACGTCAAGCGCTGTAAGTTCGACATCTATTACCAGCTCTTTGCCATTAATTTTACGCGTTAATGGCACATATTTATCTGTCGAAGATATTGATGTAGCCAATTCATAAGCTTTATTGGCTAACTCATACGCCGTTTTTATTGCTTTGGGTGTTGCAGCATGAGCTTCACTGTCACTGTTTACTGCATTACTTAACGCAACAAACCCTCTTTCTTTTAAGGTTGCATCAGGATGATTGCGGCTTTCGGCATGTTCTTTAATTCTTTCTCTCACATATCTGCGAGTAGCAAGGCCAGAAATTAGTTCTTTTACCCATTCAGCCAGGCTATTATCGCTAGCCGTCAATGCCATGCGGATAGTTTGTTCCTGATATTCTGGTTTATAGAGGTCGGCACAGTTTCCCACCGCAATCAGTGAGCCATCTTTATCGAATAGGCCCATTTCACGAACCCACCAATTACCTTCACCTTCAGGAATTATCTGTTCGGCGATAATTTGGTGGGGTTTTTGGGGAGCGATGGTCAGGGCATCAAGTTCAGCACGATGCCTTTCATTAATCAGACTGGATTGTTTGGCGTTAGGAGTGGGTAAACTACCCCCACCATCGCCTACAGCCATATGGGTAATTTCAAGCTTGGTGCCTGATGAAGCTGCTTTTTTCAGTTTTTCTATGCCAGTATGTGTCAATAGTGCAAAATATTTAGTACTCATATAAACCCCTCACTTATCAACAATAAATGGATGTATTGCTAACTCAGCCACAAAAGAGCTTTGTAAAGCTCTTGGGCCATATGAAGGCGGTGCGACATCCCCCGCTAACTGCTATTCTCTGTTAACTGCAATTGAATCGGGTTCATTGTACTTAGTGTAATCGTGAACAAATATCCTAAAAATTAAATCAAACTGATAAAACTTATAGGAATAAAAAAACCGGTCTTATGCCGGTTTTTTCTTAGTAGGTGGTGTGGTTTTAAGATTTCTGATTATATTTCAGCGTACTCTTCCACTTTCAATGAGGTAATCTTCACTTTATTGATGCGGTGACTGGTGATTTCCAATGCTTCAAACAGATAATCACCAATCTTCAGTTGCTCACCTTGTTGTGGAATATGTTGCAGATATTCCATTAACAAGCCTGCCAATGTTTGATATTCTCGTTTTTCATCCAATGGCAGTGGCACATAAAGCACTAAATCTTCCAGTGGCATAAATCCATTGGCAATCCAATATCCCTCTTCCATAACCTGAATATCATGGCGAGCATCAAGCTCTCCGCTACCGACAGGGAGATTGCCTGTAATGGTTTCCATTACATCAGTTACCGTAACTACCCCTTCAACAGAACCGAATTCATCAACGACAAAAGCAAAGTGTGTTTGTGCCTGACGGAACTGTTCCAATGCTTGTAGCAGGGAGAGAGATTCAGGGAAAATCAACGGTTGCTGGACTAACTTCCTTAAATCAAAAGTATTGTATGTCAGCTGTTGATTAAGGATATCGATCACATGTACAACGCCAAGAGACTCATCACTGGCCTGTTCGTCTGTAACCACAATTCGCGTGTGTGGTTTTTGTTCCAGTAGCGTAGTTAATTTTTCTGTAGGGGAATGGACATCAAGATAAGCGACATCATGGCGTGAAGTCATGATGCTGCTGACGGTACGTTGTGCCATGCTGAGAACGCGGGCGATCATCTGGCGTTCTTGAGGTTCAAAGACTTCTTTGTTCTCTGTATGATCCGCAATCAGGTTGGAAGTATGGTTATCAAGTGCAGCGTTTTCACGTTTGCCATTTAAAATATGAAGAACTGCCTCTGCGGTTCTTTCGCGCAGGGAGCGGGAAGCACTCAAGAATTTGCGGCGATTGAACTGAGCGAACTGATTCAGTGCTTCAATCATGATGGAGAAACCGATGGCTGCATAGAGATAGCCTTTTGGAATGTGATAGCCAAAGCCTTCTGCAACTAAGCTGAAGCCGATCATCAGTAAGAAGCTGAGACACAGAATAACGATTGTGGGATGCGCATTGACGAATATTGTCAAAGGCTTGCTGGCCCATATCATCAGGATCATGGCGATGATCACCGCCGCAATCATAATACCAATGTGATCGACCATCCCCACGGCAGTGATAACAGAATCAAGGGAAAATACTGCATCCAAAACAATAATTTGCACAACTACCGCCCAGAAGCTAGCTCCTTTGCGTTGTTGATTGGTATGCAGGTTTTTTCCTTCTAACCGTTCATTCAATTCCATTGTTGCTTTGAACAGCAAGAAGATACCCCCTATCAACATAATTAAATCACGGGCGCTGAAAGGGTGTTCCCATAAAGTAACCAATGGATTAGTCAGGGAAATGAGCCAGGATAGGCTGAATAGCAGCAGTATCCTCATGATAAGGGCACAGGAAAGCCCTGTCAGGCGAGCTTTGTCTCTCTCTTCTTCAGGAAGTTTATCTGCCAGAATGGCAATGAATATTAAGTTGTCTATTCCGAGAACAATTTCTAAAACGATAAGTGTGGCCAGACCTGCCCATATCGTCGGATCAGCGATCCATTCCATACAATTTGTTTTACCTTTTTAATAGGACGGCATTTGCCGACTATTAAATAATGCGTATTGAAGTGCGAAATATCAATAGGTGATTTATCTCAGTTGGAAATTTTTTCAACAAAAAAACGTCTTGATGGTATCGATTGTATCAATAACTACCCTCTATGGTCTTTCCTGAGTTAACATGTGACCTCATTAACAAATTGCTCACTCTGTTTTGTTGCATACGGCATGTAATACACGTGGTATTACGTATGCATCTTGGGTGGGCAGCAGTCATTATTAGACGGGAGTCATTCATGTCCAAACAACAGATCGGTGTTGTCGGTATGGCGGTAATGGGGCGCAACCTGGCGTTGAATATTGAAAGCCGTGGTTACTCTGTATCTATTTTTAACCGCTCCAGCGATAAAACTGATGAAGTTATTGCTGAAAATCCAGGGAAAAAATTAGTTCCAAGTTATTCCATTGAAGAGTTTGTCGATTCGCTGGAAAAGCCACGTCGTATTCTGTTGATGGTTAAGGCTGGTGAAGCTACGGATAAAACCATTGCATCACTGACGCCACATTTGGATAAGGGTGACATTCTGATCGATGGTGGCAACACCTATTTTCAGGATACTATCCGCCGTAATCGTGAGTTGTCTGCTCAGGGTTTTAACTTTATCGGTACAGGCGTTTCTGGTGGTGAAGAAGGTGCATTGAAAGGCCCTTCAATTATGCCGGGTGGTCAGAAAGAAGCTTATGAGTTGGTGGCACCAATTCTGAAAGAAATCGCTGCTCAGGTTGATGGCGAGCCTTGTGTTACTTATATCGGGGCAGATGGTGCAGGCCATTATGTGAAGATGGTTCACAATGGCATTGAATATGGTGATATGCAGCTGATTGCAGAGGCCTATTCTCTTTTGAAAAATTCATTGAACCTGAGTAATCAAGAATTGGCTGAAGTGTTCAGTGATTGGAACCAAGGCGAGCTAAGCAGCTACTTGATCGAAATTACTGTTGATATTTTCCGTAAACAAGATGAAGAAGGAAAATATCTGGTTGATGTGATTCTGGATGAAGCGGCCAACAAAGGCACCGGTAAATGGACCAGCCAAAACTCGCTGGATCTAGGTGTCCCGGTAACACTTATCACGGAATCTGTATTTGCACGCTATATCTCTTCCCTGAAAGATCAGCGCGTCGCTGCATCCAAGGTGCTGTCAGGCCCAGAAACTCAGCCACTCAACGGAGATAAGGCTGAATTTATTGAAAAAGTTCGCCGTGCTTTGTATTTGGGTAAGATTGTTTCTTATGCACAAGGTTTCCAACAGTTGAAAGCAGCATCGGATGAATACAACTGGGATCTGAACTATGGCGAAATTGCTAAGATCTTCCGGGCTGGTTGTATTATTCGTGCACAATTCCTACAAAAAATCACTGATGCATACAATGAAAATCCAGCTATCGCTAACTTGCTGTTAGCACCTTATTTCAAACAAATCGCGGACGAATATCAGCAAGCTCTGCGCGATGTTGTTTCCTACGGTGTGCAGAATGGTATCCCAACGCCAACATTCTCTGCTGCTATCTCTTATTACGACAGCTATCGTTCTGCTGTATTGCCTGCCAATTTGATTCAGGCACAGCGCGATTACTTTGGTGCGCATACTTATAAGCGTACTGATAAAGAAGGTGTTTTCCACACTGAATGGCTGGGTTAATTATTCGATATCTTTATAAAAAATAAGCATATCTAAAGCTAAGGTGCTGAATTATCAGCACCTTTTTTACTCAGTAAAACTAAAGTATCAAGTTAAAGGTTGCCACTTAAGCAATCGTTGCGCAAATATCTCCAACCATTGCGCTATCTCTGCATCGTGAAGGAAAAGAAAGACAGCGAGGCTGAGGATAGCAAGACCGAGTATTACCAGAACAAAAATATTACTCATATAATAATCGCTCATTTTCGTCTGGTTAAATTATAGCAAAATGTAAACTTTGTTTAATTTATTGGGTAATTTCTTGGAGTTAGCTTCAATCGGCTATTTTCCGAAAGGAAATTAATTCTGGTATAGCGATGCGACGGTAATCTTGTGTATTCAAAATAATCGAACGCTCCAAACTACCAGCATTAAATGCCAGTTCATCATAGCGCTCGAATAATAGTGGGTCGGCAACCAATTTTAGTTCTGGGTGGAAACTAAATGGTGGGATGGCACCAAAAACGCAGCGAGTTAATTCAAAAACTTCTTTTGGGCTTGCCAGAGAAGCCCGGCTTCCTCCCATTTGTTTGGCAAGAACTGCAAGATCAGCCTGTTGATCCGCAGGCAAGACAGCAAGGACATACTGCCGACAGCCATTTCCTTTCACATGACAGACCAGGCCTTTAGCTCCTTGCCCTAGATGGGTTCCCCGTATTTTTGCCACTTCTTCTGAACGGCCGCCAGTAGTATGTTCCATAATACGATAGCGGGCATTGTTAGTGTCTAATAAGGTAGTGAGGTGTTCAAAAATGTCATTTTTTAGCAAAATATTCTCCTGCATAAACTCAAAGTAAAAATTGATACCTATTTTTTTAATCTTACATAGGTAATTATTGATTTTGGTCAAAATTACTGAGAGAGTTAAGTGTCAATTGTAATCTAATTCTCTTACATTGAACTTTGAAATACTTCAGTAAAATCTAAGGAGTTTCAAATGGCAGCATCAACTTTCTTTATCCCGCCAGTGAATAAAATTGGCATGGGATGCATGACTGAAGCTATCGAATTAATGAAAAATTATGGTTACAGACAGGCTTTGATTGTTACTGACCACGTGCTAAACGAGATTGGTGTTGTTGGAAAAGTTCAGGCTTTGCTGGCGGATGTCAGGATAAAAAGTGCAATTTATGATGGAACAAATCCAAACCCAACGACGATTAATGTTGCGGAAGGTTTGGAAATTCTGTGTCAGCATAATTGCGATTGTGTGATCTCTTTAGGTGGTGGTTCACCGCATGATTGCGCAAAAGGTATTGCACTGGTGGCAGCTAATGGCGGGGATATTCGTGATTATGAAGGGGTTGATCGTTCAACTAAACCACAGCTACCTTTGATTGCCATTAATACGACTGCGGGAACGGCGTCTGAAATGACACGCTTCTGTATTATTACGGATGTTGAACGTCATATCAAAATGGCCATTGTGGATAAAAATGTTACGCCTATTTTGTCAGTCAATGATTCTGCATTGATGGCAGGAATGCCAAAAGGATTGACCGCCGCGACGGGGATGGATGCATTGACCCATGCGATTGAAGCTTATGTCTCTACGGCGGCTAATCCTATCACTGATGCTTGCGCGTTGAAAGCCGTGACAATGATTAGCCATAATTTGCGTCGTGCCGTTGAAGATGGAAATGATATGGAAGCGCGTGAGAATATGGCTTATGCCCAGTTCTTGGCGGGTATGGCATTCAATAATGCGTCTTTGGGATATGTCCATGCTATGGCACACCAGTTAGGTGGATTCTATGACTTACCACATGGTGTCTGTAATGCGGTCTTACTACCACATGTACAGAGATTCAATGCAAAAGTTTCTGCTGCACGCCTGAAAGAAATTGCCGCTGCTATGGGCGTTGAGGTTAATACTCTAGACGATGTACAAGGTGCTGAAGCCTGTATTCAAGCGATCTGTGAATTAGCAAAAGATGTAAATATTCCGTCAGGTTTGTCTGAGTTGAATGTAAAAGAGGAAGATTTGCCAACACTGGCGACCAATGCATTGAAAGATGCTTGTGGATTCACTAACCCGATTCAAGCTTCTCATGAAGAAATAGTTGCCATCTTTAAAGCGGCAATGTAACTCATTGAGTAGTGATTTTTATAGCTTAATATTCTAATAACATTAGTTTTAATGATTTTTTCGTGAAAATGGTTTATCAAAGAGAGTCTATTTAGGCTAAGAGTCATATTGCTCTCTTGTAACAGCTTTGTTTTTTAGTATTGCGTATTCCTTTGAAAAACACATTTTCTTTTAGGGAATGTGTTTTTCATTAGGTGATAGGAAAGTTATGCTATAAATGATAAAAAATCTTCACTGTCATCCCCTAGTACTACAGTCGTAGATTTCTACAAAACAACGTGTTATCTGGTCACAACTAAATTGAGATGCTGATTAATTTCAAGCGTTCAACAATGATTCCTTTGTCAGAAGAATAGAGATTACGACTGTAGTACTAAGGAAATATACGCAATTAACTTGAAGATGCAGGTTTTAAAATCTGAAAGTTATCAGTCAGTCGGGTAGTCAACTCTTTCGCTTTTTCTGGCAATGTAATATGAAAAAAGCGGCGAAGGGTTTCACGGAACGTTTTTGCATCCGGGAAATAGACGTTGTTTCGTATCTGCTCATTTGCGTACTTCCATAATCGCTCTATGGGATTGAGATTCGGGCTGTAAGGCGGCAAGTAGTGTAATTCAATGTTGAAAACTTCAGCGATATCTTTCACCAAATTTGTCCGGTGATAACCGGCCCCATCCAGAATAATGTGGAGTTTTTGCGAAAGCGGATAGGTCTCCCTGATTACACCCAAAAAATAAGCCACACTTCTCTCATTAATACTCGGATATTCACGAATAATCGGCTCTTCAATTCGCTGTAAATTGAGTGCGCCCATAATATTAAGGCGGGTACGGCTGCCTGTGGTGGTGGCGGCCTTGACATGTTGCTTGCCTGCTTTCATCCAGCCATGACTTAATTTTGTGGACTGCGTGGGATGCACCGCATCAATAAACAGGATCGGTTCATTCTGGCCGGGGCCGTCTTTCAGGGCCTTGTAGGTATCAATAAATTGTTGCTGTTTATCCGCATCAAATTTATGAGGGACACCCATCGGTTTCCTATCGCTGAAACCCTGACGGTGAAGCCATTTCGTCATGCCGGCCACAGTAAAAGCAATTTGCCAACGCGACCAGACATAGGCCACAATTTGTGCGGTGGTATGCATCAAATTGGCCGTCAAATACTTAACCAAGTCAGCCGTTTTCTCGGCGGACAAATGACCTTGAGAGCCGCCATTTTCAGGGGTGAGCTTTTCTTGACTGAAATAATCTTTCAGATGATGACTGACGGTGCTTTCATGAATACGCAAGGCCTGGGCAATCATCTGAGCTGTCCAGCCCTCGGAAGCTAACAGCACGGCTTTAATGCAGTCGCGTACCTGTCCATCACGAGTCGTATCATGCATTAATTCGAGGGCGCGTTTTTGGTCTGACGTCAGATGAATTTTCATGGTCGTCAACATGAGCTAATTTGAGTAAAAATCAAGCATCTTCAATGACGATGGGTATATCAATAAATCCCATTAATGGTATTTATAAATAATTCATAAACCATTCATAAATAATTACCGATAAAACACAGTATTTATTGTTATGCCTTTTTAATTTTTATATGTTCAGATTTACCGCATCAGGGCAAATACATTATATCAAAGTGATATAAGCCACCCCTTACTTTAAAAAAGAGGGAAAACCCATGAAAAACTATTTGTTATTATTCTGGCAATCTCTTACGCTATATTTGTCCCGTTATCTCAAGCGAATGAGGTTCAACAGAATCAGCAAAATAAGGCCGCAGAGAGGAAAAAGCGGTCTGTTGTAACTTTACCCCTAAAAGTCTGTAAGAGAATCGCATATTGCCGGACTCAGGTGGCAAAAAAACTTCTGGAAATAGCGTCTAAAGTAGGGGTGGCTGGAATTCCTGCAAAGAAAATCGCAGATAACATTTCTCAAGAAGATTTCGATCATCTGATTACACTTTTGATGGTAGGGAATGATGAAATTACCCAACGTTACCTGAATCACTTACAGGAGAAATACGGTTCGGGTAAATCAGTTAAGTCAAAAGCTAAAAATAAGACGAAAGAAAAAGAGAAACAGCGTAAAGGTGTCAAGGAGGATAGACATGAATACCATCCTAAGCCAGATACCAAAGATATAAAAGGACTAGGTAAATCTTGGATTCACATATTAAGCGCAACACCGTAATGAACGAAGTAAATGAGTGGGTATTCCTTTAAATAACTCATTCGGTGTTTTGTAATCTCGTGT
>NZ_FOVO01000057.1 GCF_900115195.1 Xenorhabdus japonica | reverse complement strand
TTTTTACCGGTTTATTCGCCATGGCTAAATAAGATTGAACGCCTGTGGCAATCCTTGCATGAAACCGTCACCCGAAATCATTGCTGTCAGTCTATGTGGCCACTCTTAGCGTGCGTTGAAGAATTTATGATTGTATTTTCATTAAGCTCTAAATTAATGTCAGGTGATTTATAACCTGCAGGATTTTGCATATTCAAACTCATGAATCCCTGAACTATAATACCGTGACTTTCGGGAGAGAATTACTCATTCTTAACTACACCACTGAATGTGTAATAATGTCCTTTGGAAAACTCTATTCTTGCTCCAGCAGAGTCCGTATTTTCATGAAATACATCTATAGTACCAAATAGTCTGAACTAGTTTTATCATCCCATTGCCAGTACGTAAGAATAGGAGCGCCAACAGACAGTTTTTCCGGTGCAATAACGATTATTGTTTGTCTATCTGCATAACCTGACCAGTCTAGTTTACCTGCATAGATATCGAATTCAGAACTATTTTCTTCTGAATAATAACTTAATGTTAACTTTTCTTGGGCGGGGATTATCTAGCCCTTCATCCCCAGACGCTTCGCCAGCCGGTGCAGATTAGCAACGTCCATCTCCAGCGCCCGCGCGCTGGCCGCCCAGCTACGGTTATTTTGCTCCAGAGTGTGGGTGATTAATTGTCGCTGAAAGGTCTCTGTCGCTTCCCGCAGGTTCTGGTTAACAATGGCAGGCGTTTCCTGTATCGGCAGCGGTGCATTGTCTTCATGCAGAGCGAAATGATTCACATGCAAAATTATTTCATCACCAGAGCGGGCAGCTCGTGCCAGCACAACGGCACGGTGAATAGCATGTTCCAGTTCGCGGACGTTTCCCGGCCAGCTATAACTCAGCAGATGCGCCCTGGCGCCAGAGCTTAATATCACGTATGAAAGTCCCATATGCAGGCGCATCTGTTCACAGAAATACCCTGCTAGCACCACCACATCCTCGCCTCGTTCGCGCAGCGGCGGCACCGAGAGCGGAAAAACGCTTAAACGATGGAACAGATCGGCACGAAAGTTCCCCGTCAGCACCTCTTCGCGCAGGTCGCGGTTGGTCGCTGCCAACACGCGTACATTAACCCGCAGGCTACGGTCGTCACCGACGCGTTGAATATCGCCGTACTGTAAAACCCGCAACAATTTGGCCTGAAGCGCCAGCGACAACTCGCCAATCTCATCCAGAAACAGCGTGCCATTGTCAGCCATCTCAAACTTACCGCTGCGGTTGCTGATAGCGCCGGTAAACGCCCCTTTAACGTGACCAAAGAGTTCGCTTTCCGCCACGCTTTCCGGCAGCGCCGCGCAGTTGAGGTAGACCAGTGGACTGACAGCACGTGGCGATGCCTCGTGAATTGACTTCGCCACCAGTTCTTTACCCGTGCCCGTTTCACCACCGATCAGTACATTAAGATCGGAGGCCGCGACAATTTCAATCTCCTTTTTGAGCTGCACCATGCCTGCCGACAGCCCAATGATTTCGGTATGCGCCTCCTGCCCAAAAGCTGCAGGGCTACCCGGCAGAATATTCTGGCTCTCCAGTTGCTCAATCAGCAAGGCGTTATTCAGCGCACCAGCCGCCAGCGCAGCAATCAGCCGCAGCGCTTCATCACTAAAATCATCGAACTGATCGGGGGACATACCATCAAGGGTCAGTGCGCCAATCAGGTTCTGCCCGGCAAACAGCGGCAGGCCGATACAGGCATGAACTTTCAGGCTCTCCTGCCCCGAGATCAGGCCGTCGTAAGGATCCGGCAACGTGCTGTCCGCAGGGAAGCGCACCACGTCTCCGGCTCGGGCAATCGTCTCCAGCCGGGGGTGGCCTTCAAGATTAAAGCGACGACCGAGCACATCCTGCGCCAGCCCGTCGATGGCCAGCGGAATAAATTGCCGTCCCTCATAACGCAGCAGCGCCGACGCATCACACTGCAACACATGGCGCAGCACAGAGATCAGTCGCTGAAATCTGTCCTGGTGGCCGATGCCGGTCTGCAACTCAATGGCGATTTTCGCCAGCACATCTACGGAAAAACGCATTTTCGCCTCGCTGTCATTTTGATAATACATATTGTCATATTGACCGTTTTAAAGATAGTCACATTGACTACTCATTGCGAGTGATATGCTTATAAAATCAAATAAAATCAACCAACTAAAAAGTTGGCACATCACTTGATATAGACAAATCATCGTTCTTAAAAATACTGTACTTAACTGAGGTTGCTATGTCTATTCTGGTAAAAAATAACATTCATTGGGTGGGTCAACGTGACTGGGAAGTGCGTGATTTTCACGGCACCGAATATAAGACGCTGCGCGGCAGCAGCTACAACAGCTATCTCATCCGTGAAGGTAAAAATGTGCTGATCGATACCGTCGATCACAAATTCAGCCGTGAGTTTGTGCAGAACCTGCGAAGTGAAATCGATTTGCACGATATCGACTACATCATCATAAACCATGCGGAAGAGGACCACGCAGGGGCGTTAACCGAACTGATGTCTCACATTCCGGACACACCAATTTACTGCACCACTAACGCCATTGACTCTGTCAACGGCCACCATCACCACCCGGAATGGAATTTCCACACGGTGAAAACCGGTGACACGCTGGATATCGGAAACGGCAAGCAGTTGATCTTCGTCGAAACACCGATGCTTCACTGGCCGGACAGCATGATGACCTATATGACCGGCGACGCGATGCTGTTCAGTAACGATGCCTTCGGCCAGCACTACTGCGATGAACGCCTGTTTAACGATGAAGTGGATCAAGCGGAGCTGTTTGAACAATGCCAGCGTTATTACGCCAACATCCTCACGCCGTTCAGCCGTCTGGTAACACCGAAAGTCACTGAAATACTCGGTTTTAACCTGCCGATAGATATGATTGCCACTTCTCACGGTGTTGTATGGCGTGAAAACCCGACGCAGATTGTCGAGCTATATCTGAAATGGGCGGCGGACTATCAGGAAGATCGCATTACCCTTTTCTACGACACCATGTCCAACAACACCCGTATGATGGCCGATGCCATCGCCCAAGGGATTAACGAAGTTGACCCAAACGTGGCGGTGAAAATCTTTAATGTGGCACGCGGCGATAAAAACGACATCCTGACCAACATCTTCCGCTCCAAAGGCATCCTGGTGGGCACCTCCACCATGAACAATGTGATGATGCCGAAAATTGCCGGACTGGTGGAAGAGTTGACCGGCCTGCGCTTTCGTAACAAACGCGCCAGCTCTTTCGGCTCTCACGGCTGGAGCGGTGGTGCGGTAGACAGACTTTCCACACGCTTGCAGGATGCCGGTTTTGAGATGTTTATGAGCCTGAAGGTAAAATGGCGTCCCGATATTGATGCGCTTGAAGTATGCCGCCAGCATGGGCGCGATATTGCACGTCAGTGGGCGCTCAATCCTCTGCCCGATGCCACGGTAAAAACCGCACCGATACCAGAGGAGACAACCTGCGCCTGCGCCGCCGATCCCGGCCCGCGTATGCAGTGCAGCGTCTGTCAGTGGATTTACGACCCCGAACTCGGCGAGCCACTACAAAATGTTGCGCCGGGCACGCCGTGGAGCGAAGTACCAGACAACTTCCTTTGCCCGGAATGTTCGCTGGGTAAAGATGTCTTTGACGAACTGCCGAAGGAGGCAAAATGAGCCACGGAATCGTTATCATTGGTTCGGGATTTGCCGCCCGGCAGCTGGTGAAAAATATCCGTAAGCAGGATGCGAACCTGCCGCTGACGCTCATCGCTGCAGACAGCATGGATGAGTACAACAAACCAGACTTAAGCCATGTCATCAGCCAGAAGCAGCACGCCGATGAACTCACCCGCCAGACGGCGGGGGAATTCGCAGAACAGTTTAATCTGCGTCTTTTCCCACACACCCGGGTT
Source organism: Xenorhabdus japonica (assembly GCF_900115195.1). Taxonomy (GTDB): domain Bacteria; phylum Pseudomonadota; class Gammaproteobacteria; order Enterobacterales; family Enterobacteriaceae; genus Xenorhabdus; species Xenorhabdus japonica. The sequence goes on along the minus strand of NZ_FOVO01000057.1, from coordinate 8,391 downwards.
ACCGATATCGATGCCGCTGCACGGGTAGTCAAAAGCACCAGTCAGCAGTGGCAGTACGACAAGCTGGTACTGGCGACAGGCGCCGCCGCGTTTGTACCGCCAATGGAAGGTCGTGAGCTGATGATGACACTCAACAGCCAGCAAGAGTATCGCACAAACGAAACTGCGCTTCACGATGCGCAGCGGGTCATGATTATTGGCGGCGGTTTAATTGGCGTGGAACTGGCGATGGATTTCTGCCGCGCCGGAAAAGCCATCACGCTGGTCGATCACGCCGCCAGCATACTCTCTGCACTGATGCCAGCCGAAGTAAGCAGTCGCTTACAGCACTGTCTGACCGATATGGGCGTCCATCTGTTGCTGAAATCACAATTACAGCGTCTGGAAAAAACCGCAAGCGGTATCCGCGCCACACTCGATCACGGTCGCAGTATTCAGGTAGATGCAGTGATTGTCGCCACCGGCCTGCGCCCGGAAACGGCGCTGGCCCAGTGTGCCGGAGCAGACATCAACCGGGGTGTGAAAGTGGACAGCTATTTGCAAACCACCCAGCCGGATATCTATGCCCTCGGCGACTGCGCAGAAATTAACGGCCAGGTGCTGCCATTTCTGCAACCCATTCAGCTTAGCGCCATGTATCTGGCGAAAAAATTACTCGGTGTCAGCACGCCGCTGAAACTACCCGCGATGCTGGTGAAGGTCAAAACACCGGAATTACCGCTGCATCTCGCTGGCGAGACATTGCGTCAGGATCTTGCCTGGCAGATTTCCATTGAGTCACAGGGTATGGTGGCGAAAGGTGTTGATACGCAAGGCGTACTCCGTGCCTTCGTCGTGAGTGAGGATCGGATTAAGGAGGCTTTCGCGCTACTGAAGTCATTACCTGCCTAGTATATCGCTGCCACGCTGACTGAGAGTGTATACCATCAGGCTCTTAATTTTCGGATTGATTTTCCACTGCCCCGACGTCTGAACTGCACCTTACTCAGTTGGATATCCTTTGGGGTGCAGTTCATGTCCCCTGTCTTTCATACACAAATCCCCTGAGAAAAAATCGGGGGATTTTTTTGAATCTTTTTCCACTTTATTGATCTTAGTAAGAACGATTTCATTGAGATACGATAAAATGTTTCAAACTCACGCAGAACAATGGGCTTATGAGACTTTTTCTCGCGCCAATTTGGGCGACAGCCGGCGAACAAAACGTCTTATCAAATTCACGGCCTCTTTAGCCAATCATATCGGGCAATCTATTGTGCAATCACTCAAAACACCCGCGGATATTGAAGCCGCTTATCGATTGACGCGTAATCAGGCCATTGATGCAGCGGCTATTGCCGAGGCAAGATTTGCGGCGACGGCTGAACACGCCAAATCCTATGACTGTTTACTGGCATTGGAAGATACGACCTCACTGGAGTTTACTCATCGGACAGTCCGGGAAGAAATGGGCTATACCACATCACGAAAAAGTGACACAGGTCTGCATGCCCATTCTGTTTCGCTTTTTGCCCCCAGCGAAGACCAGGTCATTGGCCTGATTGAGCAAACGCGCTGGACAAGAGCGCTGAATCATTATGGCAAGAAAGCGCAACGGGCTTCCCGTCCGTATAAAGACAAGGAAAGTTACAAATGGGAACGCGCCTCCCAGGCAACGGAAGCCCGTCTTGGCAGTGAAATGAATAAAGTCATTTCGGTTTGTGAGATCCGTTATGCCCCGGTTACGCTCAAAATGCCGGTCAATAAACGGGGTGAAATCGGTAGCACTGTATTATGTGAGTTGTCAGGAAACGAATAACGACTAGGAACTGAGCTGGCATATTCTGACCTCGGAGCCGGTAATATGTAAAGAAGAGGCCCACCGAATTCTGGATTACTATGAAAAACGTTGGCTCATTGAAGAGTTTCACAAAGCGTGGAAAAGTGGCGGGACACAGGTTGAAGCGCTGCGGATGCAACGTAAAGAAAATCTGGAAAAAATGGTGGTGATCCTGGCGTTTATCGCCATGCGTGTTCATCAGCTGCGCTATGTGGGGCTCAATAAATCAGAGACGGAAAAACAGAGTTGTGAAACGCTATTAAGCCCGTTAGCGAGGAAGTTATTGTGGGTAAAACAAGAGAAGAAAAAGGTCCCTGAGACAGCACCAAACGTTTATTGGGCCTATATTAATTTGGGGAAACTGGCGGGTTGGTATGACTCCAAACGAAATGGCCGCGTCGGATGGGAAAGGCTGTGGGAAGGATGGTTCATGTTACAAACCCTCCTTGAAGGTTATTTACTGTCCAAATCTCTTGACCTATGAAATATGATCAAGAGACAGGCATGTCTGGGGAGAGTGTGAGTTTCAACGTACATCACAAGGCGAATGGCAACTGACACCGCCCCAAAAATTCACAACTTTACCCGTGGATTACCGTTATGCCTTTGGCGGGGAATGCAAAGTGTATGAAAAGGATGGCTCTGCTGCCTCTGTGCCCGAAGAAACCCGCTTGACCGACACTCAGCGGGAACAGCACCCGGAAAAAGACAATGCCCCCATTGCCCATGCAACATGGGAATACAATCCGCTGGGGACGGGCTTTATCACCCCGTGGTATGCGAAAGCAAAAGACCTCTCCTACTACCCTGCGCCGCGCATTGAACATCCTGATGCGCCGATAACGGCAGAACATTTCACACAGTGGCTAAACCAGCCTCCTTCTATCACGGAAAAAGCCGGCCAGCCTGCAGGGTTAGGCATTATCGGGCGTGCTTGGCTGCCTCGCCGCACACTGGCGGGTACCTATGATGAACAATGGCTGAAAGAGCGCCATCCTTATCTCCCCCGATGATTTTAGTTTTCGTTACTGGAATAACGCACCGGACGACCAGCAAATTGACTTTCCCGACCCTGATATCCGTATCAGCCTGTTCAACCTGACCCGTGACGGTGAATTACATGTGCAGTTACCGGGCACCGCCGCTTATCCTGTTGAGAATGCTCAGTGGTGAAATGATCCCGGAACGGATGTACGCCGATACCCTCATTATCGACAGCGAAACGCTCATACTTTCCATGACTTACCGTTACCACATTGAAGCAGCATCGCCTCTCCGGGTGATGGAAGCCCGTTTTGAAATGGGCCCGGATGCACCGCTGATAAGAATGGCGTCACCTGATGACAAAGACGAAAGGGAGATACTTATTTATGGCTGATAACTACATTGCCCGGACAGGCACCCAGTGGATGGTCATCGGTATTTTGCCGGATGTCTGTAAAACCTCGATTGGCGCATCCACACCCCCTATTCCTTACCCCGTGATTGCCAAACTGGCTGACAGTGATGCGATAGTGAAATCCGTGCGCACCAATGGCAGGCCTGTGGTGGTTTTTGCACAATCATTCGTTCCTCAGACGCTGGGCGATCAACCCGGTGTAGCGAATGGCGTCAAAAGCGGTACCGTGGGCGGCAAATGCCATCCCAAAACAGATGAGCATTCGAAAAGCGTGCATGCCGGTAATAAATTGATACTGCGCCACAGTGACAAATTTTGGATGAACGGAGCATAAGGATATGGCGAAAATCAAAAAAACTCCGCCCAAACCAGCCAATGATGAGACGTTATAGAAAAAACGGGCACATAACGATGTCCCTACCGGCGAGGGTAATACGTTAGGGGAAATCACGGGGTAGCCACCGAAATCAACCCAGGTGCCTAAGGAAGCCAACCCCGTTATCAAACCGAATACCCAAGATGAAGGCGGGTTCTTGAATGGTCTAGCTAAGGTAGGCAATGCTGTGGTAGATGCCGGAAAAGCTGTGGGTAACGCAGCGGTGGGCGTGGGAACAGGTATCGCAAAAAACCTGGGAAATACTGCCATGGATGTTGGAGAACTCGTATGGAAAGGTATTCAATATGCCGCTGCGTCAGAAATGGAACACTCAGCAATGATGCAGGGTGCCTGGGGTAATGAGGCGGATTCGAAGCAGCTACGTGACGCAGCCAACGCTGTCAGAGAAAACGCGAGTAACACCAATTGGGAGCGGTATACAATGGAAGGGTCGGCAGAAGAATTTGGGGATTTCATTGCTGACTTTAACCCTAAGGGCGCAAAAAAGGAGGGATTAAAGCTATCGCTAAAGGCGGATCAAAGGTGATGTCGATGATCGCCGACAAAGAAAAAAAAGGGATTGCGCGAAGTAACTCCCGAGCTAAACGACGAGAGACCAGGGCTGCTGAAAGAGATAAAAAGACACCTCCAAAAGATCCCAAAAAGCTTAAAAAGGAGCTAAAAGAAAAACAACAAAATAAAGGGGGTAAAGTCAAAGGGGTTAAGAAAACTAAGGTGCCGTGTTTTAATCCTTATGACAGCAAGCGATATAAGAAGTTAAAAACGGATAAAGAGCGAAAATCATTTTTAGATGAATATTCCGCGCAATTAAAAAGACAGCAAGATGCTATTAATAATATGTCACCGGAGGATTTTAAAATCGCGAGGGATGCTTATAAGAAAAATAAACGGAATTCCTTAGCAAATAAAACTCAAGAAGATTTTAGAAATAACACAAAAGATGACATAGAAGCTAATATATTTGATAGCTTAAAAAAACGGGGAGTTCCGACAAAAGACGCGAAAAAAATGGCAAAAAGTAAGGCAGACAATATATTGAATGAATTGGCTGCTCTACATGAACCAGATATGGTAGCTGGAGGATATGGTCAATATGCTCCTAAAAAAATGGGAGATACAGGTATCAATAGTGCTATTGGTGGTAGCTGGAGGGGAAAACGAATTAAGTCGTTAGATAGTGCAGCCAAAGAGGCAATTGACAACGGTTTAAGCGACGCTAAGATGAATGTTCAATTGGAATTATGCAGAGGCAAGGGGAAAAAATAATGCGTGATGAAGATTTTGAGTGCTTTATTGAAGATTTGGGAGAGGCAACTCAGCATAGAGCTGTTCCTACTGAAGCCATAGAAAAATGGCAAGATAGGCTACCTACAAGACTGCTACACTACTGGAAAACAGAAGGCTGGAATAGTTATCAGGATGGGTTATTTAGCATTGTAAATCCCGATGATTACGAAGATATTGTCGATATGTGGTTGGAAGATACACCATTTGAATCAATGGATGCCTATCATGTTATTGCAAGAAGTGGTTTTGGTAAACTCTATCTCTGTGGTGAACAAACAGGAATTAATTTAACAATATCTTGTATTTTTAATACTATTACTTTTTCTAAAAAAAGAGCATACAAAAAAGATCAACAAGATTTGAATAGAGAAATATCCTCCTTCTTTGGGATAAAGTCGGCTGACAATTTTGACTTAAAAGGTGGCAAAAAAACAGGTATTTTCGCCCAAGCCGTAAAAAAACATGGTTCATTAAATGAAAATGAAATTTTCGGTTTCGAACCTGCTATTGTATTAGGTGGTGAGATTAAACTAGAAAATACCAGAAAATTGGATATGCATATCCATTTAGATATTCTTCGTCAATTTGAAGATCCAGATATTCAAGAGATTTGATTATTCCCTATTGCTAAAGTGACTGTTAAAACAGTCACTTTATGCGTTTGTTAGAGTGTAAATAATGTGTGACAGATACTTTGATAGCTTTATTGAAGAATTCGGGGAAGCCACTCAGCATATATCAGTACCCTCTGAATCGATAGAAAAATGGCGAGAAAAGTTACCCGACCAACTATTAAAAGAGCTGAAAGAAAAACAGCAAAATAAAGAAGGGAAAGTTAAAGGAGTTAAGAAGACTAAGGTGCCGTGTTTTAATCTTTATGACAGCAAGCGATATAAGAAGTTAAAAATGGATAAAGAGCGAAAAGCATTTTTAGATGAATATTCCACGCAATCAAAAAGACAGCAAGATGCTATTAATAATATGTCACCGGAGGATTTTAAAATCGCGAGGGATGCTTATAAGAAAAATAAACGGAATTCCTTAGCAAATAAAGCTCAAGAAGATTTTAGAAATAACACAAAAGATGGCATAGAAGCTAATATATTTGATAGCTTAAAAAAAACGGGGAGTTCCGACAAAAGACGCAAAAAAAATGGCAAAAAATAAGGCGACAATATATTGAATGAATTGGCTGCTCTACATGAACCAGATATGGTAGCTGGAGGGGAAAACGAATTAAGTCGTTAGATAGTGCAGCCAAAGAGGCAATTGATAACGGTTTAAGCGACGCTAAGATGAATGTTCAATTGGAATTATGCAGAGGCAAGGGGAAAAAATAATGCGTGATGAAGATTTTGAATGTTTTATTGAAGAAATGGGAGAAGCAACTCAGCATAGAGCTGTGCCAACCCAAGCAATGGAAAAATGGAAAGGGAGGTTACCCGATCAACTATTACATTATTGGAAAACTGAAGGTTGGAACAGTTATCACAATGGGCTATTTAGCATTGTAAATCCTGATGACTATGAAGGCATTGTTGATATGTGGTTAGAAGATACCCCGTTTGAATCTACAGATTCCTACCATGCCATCGCCAGAAGTGGCTTTGGAAAACTTTATCTTTGTGGTGAAACAACAGGAATTAATCTAACAATTCACTGCGCTCTTAATAGTATTCTTTATTCTAAGGATCATGCATATAAGAAAGAAAAAAAAGATTTAAACAATGAAATCTCTTATTTTTTTGGAGCAAAATCCATCGACGATTTTGATTTTGAAGATGATGATGATATCGGGATTTTTTCTCGTGCAGTGAAAGTACATGGCCCATTACATGAAAACGAGATATTTGGTTTTGAGTCTGCTCTAATTTTGTGTGGAGACATTATTCTTGAAAATGTCAGAAAATTAGATATGCATATTCATCTAGATATTCTAAGACAATTTTCCGATCCTGAAATTGATGAAATTTAATATTCTTTATCAAAGAACAAACTCAACTAAGTGGCAGATTTTACAGCCACTTAGTTTTCTTATATCAGAAATAAATAATGTGCGACGAATATTTTATTGAAAAAATGGGAGAAACGACTCAGCATAGAGCCGTATCTGATGAAGAAATAGAAAAATGGCAAGGAAAATTGCCGAGCCGATTATTACATTATTGGTCAACAGAAAGTTAGAATAGTTATCAGGATGGATTATTTAGTATTTTAAATCCTGATTACTATGAAGATATAGTCAGTATAGCTGGAAGATACGTCATTTTAGTCAATGGAGTCTTATCATGGTCATTGCAAAAAGTGGTTTTGGTGAACTTTACCTTTGTGGACAAGAAACCGATAGAAATTTATCAATATCACGTGTTTTTAATACTATTTTCTGTCATGAATCTAAAACGTTATCATGATGCTTTTCAATATATGTGGCAATGAGTTTTTCGTGAATTTCGGTTATGTATTCAATGTATGTATTCTAGTTTTATAAAGTCAATTTTAATGCCGAACAAAGCCAGTAGAATAAGACAATTGAACTAATCGAATGCTATCGTGTGTATTGCTATATCAACAGATTGAATACTTGACCTGAATTTCTATCGAATGTGAGTAACAAACAGTTTTTCTTGTCAACCTATTAATATGAATATGCAAATTGAAATTTTGCTGTTCTATGCGCTGGGTAAAAATTTTTCCTACCAAATACTTTCCTAGCTCCACTTCTCTGACATAACTTCCCCAACCATCAGTTGTGATGAAACTGATGTGAAAAAAAGCCAATAATTCGTGCAGAGATAAGCACTTAATCAGCCGATCATACACATGAAGGGCTAACTGTGTTCTATTGTTCCGCTTGTTGCCAGATAACTTCCTGATCACTGTGCTTTGCTGGGTAACCTGACGGCTGGGTAAACAAATGATGTGCTGAATCTGATCCCATTCCTGTTCGATCAACTTACGCTTGATGGGCTTTTTCAGTTTGATATCCACATCAGCGCTTACATTAGCCTCAAATTGTTTGTTTAAACCGAGCATAACGCAGTGAAAACTCATAGCCAAACATATCCAGTGTGCCGAATAGTTCACGATGGCACAAAATATAGAAGTTACATTTTCTCGCCAGCTAACTCCATTTGAGCTTGTTCGGGGACATGCTCCTTGACAGCGACTTAACTGGATAGTTAGAAGTTATCTGCTGATTTCTGGCTGAAAAAATAGGCTCTCCAACGGAGATCTTCCTACTTTTTATACTCAGTTTTCATCACAGACAGGTGACTCTCTGCTTAAAATTGGGCAAGGCTCTTGAATAGAGCAACATCTGATTATTCTTGTTTTAATTCAAACAGATGGTTTATCGTGTAAAATTAATCACGTTACAAAAATAATTATATCTAATTAGGGCAAACGGGTCTAAATTGAACAGTTAGTTCAGTGATGTGCCTTCAGTACATAAAGGTAGGAACATTGATGATCGTTTGTGATTTACAATCC
>NZ_FOVO01000063.1 GCF_900115195.1 Xenorhabdus japonica | reverse complement strand
TATAGGCCATAGCGCATTTTCCTTTGGCGAGAAAGATGCCTACTATAGCAACTGACCACCTTTTTCAGAAATTGCACCTATCATGCGAATCCAAGATGAATTAATTCATGTGTTGAATTTAAGTGAAGAACCGTTTAAGGATTATGGTGGAGATAGTATAATAATTAAAGGCCTTAAGGTTAATGATAGTATTAATTTGCATTTAGATGATTATTCAAAGTATAATTCTGACTTATCTGCAGTAATACTTAGTTATACAGGGAATAGTGACGAGTATCCCGGAGACTATGTTTCCCCTCCTGCTCTAATGACAGATTATATTGATAGACCATATATATCAAATCCTCAAGATCCAACCAATAGTATAAATTTCAACAAGGTTAATCTTTATTATTGGAATACCAATATTATAAGATTAGATAGTCCTCTCTTGCATTACAAGGGAACAGTTCAAATATTTAAAAAAAGGACAAGCTTAGGATATTCATCTTTTGAACGAACAGTAAAATTCACTAGATAGTTTTTAAAAATAATTAGTTCAGAATGTAGCTCATGTTTTAGTTAATTATTCCAAGGCTGCGCATGGCGTGGCCTTTTTTTATTATATTGGTATTCCTCTGATGACAATCGAAGAACGTTACAACTTCACTTGGCAGGGCAAGGCTCGCGCACGTCAGATTGCACAAACGCCATCAACAGGAACCCTGCGTCCCTGTAAAGAAGAAAGTATTAACTGGGATACCACAGAGAACCTGTTTATCGGAGGTGATAACCTTGAAGTTTTAAAGTTGCTGCAAAAGTCTTATCACAAAAAGATAAAGATGATTTATATCGACCCGCCCTATAACACAGGCAAGGATTTTATTTATAAAGACAGATTTGATACATCGGGTCGGCGTCATACAAACTGGTTGAACATGATTTATCCTAGATTGAAATTAGCCAGAGATTTATTGTCTGATGAGGGAATGATATTTATATCCATAGATGACCATGAAGTGGTTAATTTATCCAATGTGTGCAATGAAATATTTAGCGAAGATAATTTCGTCGAAAGATTTATCTGGGTAAGCATAAAAGAGCCAACGGGGCTGATTCTTTGACTTCACGTACGACCACTGCTCATCCATTTCGCAACAGACAATCACTTCAGTGCCGGGAGCAATGGCTTCTGTTATCGATTTGGGTCTGAGCTTTTTAAATGGCGAAGGACAGCATTCAGACCAATCCCCATCACACGTGCTGTCGCCCGACATCCCGTTCCATTCATGGCCATATCGACAATTTGCTTATGTGTACCGGGACGACAAGCGGCATAAGTGAATTCCCGTTGCCAAGAATGACGGCAGGACTGGCAAAGATAACGTTGATGACCAGAGCGAGAGCGCCCATTACGGTGGATCCCTTATTAGGACATAAGAGCCAAGCAATGACAGATAAATATCACGATGATCGAGGCAAAGATTGGACTATTTTTGCGGTGAAGTGATGTTTAATTTTTAACCGGTTTTGCAGAAGTTTTGCAGAAGAATTTGAACACTCTAAAAAACAACGGGAACTATTAAGTCCCCGCTATATATTTCAGTTAGTAATTATTACATATGAGAAATAATTGCATCACCAAATTCACTACATTTCAGAAGCTTAGCGTCATTCATCAGGCGCTCAAAATCGTAAGTAACGGTCTTGGCTGCGATTGCACCTTCCATTCCTTTAATGATTAGATCGGCAGCTTCAAACCATCCCATATGGCGCAACATCATTTCAGCAGAAAGGATCACAGAACCTGGGTTTACTTTGTCCTGACCTGCGTACTTAGGTGCAGTACCATGTGTGGCTTCGAACAATGCACATTCGTCACCAATGTTTGCACCAGGGGCAATACCGATGCCGCCTACCTGCGCAGCCAAAGCATCAGAGATGTAGTCACCATTCAGGTTCATACAAGCGATAACATCATATTCTGCTGGACGCAGCAGGATCTGTTGCAAGAAAGCATCTGCAATCACATCTTTGATGATGATATCTTTGCCATTTTTAGGATTTTTGATCTTAACCCACGGACCGCCATCCAGCAGTTCTCCGCCAAACTCAGTTCGAGCCAGTTCATAACCCCAATCTTTGAAAGCACCTTCAGTAAATTTCATGATATTGCCTTTATGAACCAAAGTTACTGATTCACGGTCATTATCAATCGCATATTCAATCGCAGCGCGCACTAAACGTTTGGTGCCTTCTTCTGAGCAAGGTTTTACACCGATACCACACTGTTGGGGGAAACGGATCTTACTAACACCCATTTCATCCTGTAGGAATTTAATAACTTTGTCCGCTTCCGCTGAACCCGCTTTCCACTCAATACCAGCATAAATGTCTTCTGCGTTTTCACGGAAAATAACCATATCGGTCAGTTCAGGTTGCTTAACAGGGCTTGGCGTACCTTGATAGTAACGGACTGGACGCAGGCAGATATACAGATCTAATTGCTGGCGCAGCGCTACGTTCAGCGAACGAATACCACCGCCTACTGGAGTTGTCAGGGGACCTTTGATAGCAACACGGTATTCACGAATTAAGTCCAGTGTTTCATCCGGCAACCAAACATCTTTGCCATAGACATGTGTGGATTTTTCACCTGTGTAGATTTCCATCCAAGAAATTTTGCGCTCTCCGCTATAAGCTTCCTGAACCGCAGCATCAACAACTTTCAGCATGACCGGCGTAACATCAACACCAATGCCATCCCCTTCGATGTAAGGGATTACAGGGTTATTCGGAACATTTAATTTACCTTTGGCATCAATAGTAATATTTTTACCTTCCGCCGGAACAACTACTTTGCTTTCCATTAACCTCTCCTTTCAAATAAGCGCAATGCCTTGTTAATTTTTTGTAAGGGACGTGTCAATACTACTTGAATATTCTGCAAACGCCAACGGTCACAGATTTAAGGTATAATACGTACCCTAATTTTTCGCGATGACTTATCATGACAAACATCTCTTTTAAAAAACGCCAACTTAACCGATTCAGCCAAAGAAAAAATAACAAAACCATAAAAAAACTAACAGGTCCTCGTCGGATATTAATTTTTAACAAACCTTATGATGTGTTGCCCCAATTTACCGATGAAATGGGAAGAGCAACGTTAAAAAATTTTATTCCGGTTACTGATGTTTATGCCGCCGGTCGTCTGGATCGTGATAGCGAAGGCTTGCTAGTATTGACCAACGATGGCAAATTGCAGGCCAAATTGACTCAACCCCATAAAAAAACAGCTAAAATTTATTATGTCCAAGTAGAAGGCATTCCTGATGAAGCCGCTCTGAATAAACTTCGCAATGGTGTCACATTAAAAGATGGCCTAACGTTGCCAGCCGGAGCTGAATTAGTGGAAGAGCCTGAATGGCTTTGGGAGCGCACACCACCGATACGGGAACGAAAAAGCATTCCCGTAAGTTGGCTTAAAATTACTCTATATGAAGGCCGCAACCGACAAGTACGTAGGATGACTGCTCATGTGGGTTATCCTACATTACGCCTAATCCGTTTCAGTATGGGATCAATACAATTAGACTCATTATCCCCCGGAGAATGGAGAGACATTAATTTTGTTTAGTCCACATGTTACTGTTGCTTGTATTGTTCATGCAGAAAATAAATTTCTGGTTGTTGAAGAGTTAATCAATGATAAACCTTTTTGGAATCAACCAGCTGGTCATCTTGAAGCTGATGAAACATTACTAGAAGCCGCTGAACGAGAGTTATGGGAAGAAACAGGAATTCGTGCGCAACCACAAGCATTTTTAAAGTTGCACCAATGGGTTGCACCTGACAGAACGCCATTTATCCGTTTTTTATTTTTGGTTGAAATGGAAAAAATCATGGATACAAATCCGCAGGATAACGATATCCATTGCTGTCACTGGTTAAGTGCAGAAGAAATCCTTAATAGCCCACAACTACGTTCCCCTCTGGTCGCCGAAAGTGTTCTCTGCTACTTGGAACACAAAGTTTATCCACTATCGATACTGGGTTGTTACGGTTCACCGTTCGTCAAATGGTCGTAATAAATAATCATAATAAACAATAATTGGATAAAAAAGAGCATGAGACGTTTGATGCACCTTGAATGCCAACGTGCTAAAGTATCGCGTTTGTTTTTTTCCGCAGTGAGATATATCCATGTCAGATAACAGCCAGAAAAAAGTCATTGTCGGAATGTCCGGTGGTGTTGATTCATCCGTTTCCGCCTACCTTCTGCAACAGCAGGGCTACCAGGTAGCTGGCCTGTTCATGAAAAACTGGGAAGAAGACGATAGTGAAGAGTATTGCTCGGCTGCCACCGATCTTGCCGATGCCCAAGCAGTTTGTGACAAACTGGGCATAGAATTACATACCATCAATTTTGCAGCCGAGTATTGGGACAATGTCTTCGAACATTTTCTTGCTGAATACAAAGCAAGCAGGACTCCAAATCCAGACATTCTTTGCAATAAAGAAATCAAATTCAAAGCATTTCTAGAGTTTGCCGCAGAAGATTTAGGAGCTGATTATATCGCAACAGGGCATTATGTCCGCCGTCGGGATGTGGACGGCATCAGCCAATTGCTCCGAGGCCTGGATAGCAATAAAGATCAAAGCTATTTCTTATATACCTTAAGCCATCAGCAAATTGCCAAGAGCCTGTTTCCGGTCGGTGAATTAGAAAAACCCGAAGTACGCCGCATTGCCGAAGAGATTGGTCTAATCACAGCAAAGAAAAAAGATTCGACCGGTATCTGCTTTATTGGTGAGCGTAAGTTCCGTGATTTTCTTGGACGCTATTTACCTGCCCAACCAGGCCCAATTATGACAGTGGATGGACAGACTATCGGCCAACATACGGGCTTGATGTACCATACACTCGGTCAGCGTAAAGGGCTTGGGATCGGGGGAACGAAAAATGGCAATGAAGAACCATGGTATGTTGTTGATAAAGATGTCGAAAACAACACACTGATTGTTGCCCAAGGCCATGAACATCCTCGCCTGATGTCTATCGGTTTGATTGCACAGCAGCTTCATTGGGTTGATCGCCAACCATTGAAGGCAGAAATACGTTGTGTAGTAAAAACACGCTACCGTCAGCATGATATCCCCTGCACTATCGTTCCTCTGAGCGAAGATAAGATTGAAGTACGTTTTGATAACCCTGTTGCCGCTGTCACCCCAGGTCAATCTGCCGTGTTTTACCAAGGTGAAATCTGTCTCGGTGGTGGTGTGATCGAACAACGTATACAGGAATAATTGTGGCTAAAAATTATTACGACATTACACTGGCTCTGGCAGGTATCTGCCAGTCAGGCCACCTGGTACAAAAACTTGCCCATGAAGGCCAGTGTGATACTGATGCTTTTGAGATCATGATCAACAGTATCTTGAACATGAATCCAACATCCACACTGGATGTCTTTGGCAATCACGCCTGCAATCTGCGTATTGGCCTTAATGCCATGTTGGGTATGTTCAACGGTTCACATAGTGGAGTTTCTGCCGATCTTACCCGCTATATGCTGAGTTTGGTGGCGCTGGAACGCCGTCTGAATAAAAATCAATCTGCCACTAATCAATTAGCAAATCGCATTGAGCAATTAGAGCGTCAGCAAGCTTATTTTGAATCTATGTCAGAAGGAATACTCAATGCCTTGGCAGGAATTTATGTCGATGTTATCAGCCCACTAGGGCCACGTATTCAAGTAACAGGTTCACCTGACGTATTGCGTAATACGCTAATTCAGGCAAAAGTCAGATCTGCGTTGCTGGCGGGCATCCGCAGCGCTGTCTTATGGCAACAAGTTGGCGGTAGCCGCTTGCAAATCATGTTTTCTCGTCAACGTCTGATCCAACAGGCAAAAGATATTCTTGCTAACTGTTAAACATAAATTATTAAATAAAATCCGGGAGTTGCTACCAATGGAATTATCCTCACTGACCGCTGTTTCTCCAATTGATGGTCGTTACGGCGATAAAGTCAGCGCACTGCGCGCTATTTTTAGTGAGTTCGGCTTACTAAAATTTCGAGTGCAGGTCGAAGTACGTTGGCTGCAAAAACTGGCCGCAACAACAGAAATTAAAGAAGTTCCTGCTTTTGATGCAGACGCAAACGCTTACCTTGATGAAATAATTGCAAATTTCAATGAACAGGATGCACAGCGCATCAAAGAAATTGAGCGTACAACCAATCATGACGTTAAAGCTGTTGAATATTTTCTGAAAGAAAAAGTTGCACATATCCCTGCTCTGCATCAAGTTGCAGAGTTTATTCATTTTGCCTGCACATCAGAAGATATCAACAACCTGTCACATGCGCTGATGCTTAAAACAGCCCGTGAGGAAGTTTTACTGCCTCAATGGCGCCAATTAATCGATACCATCACACGTATGGCACATGACTATCGCGATCTGCCACTGCTGTCGCGTACACATGGTCAACCAGCCACACCTTCTACTGTCGGCAAGGAATTTGCTAACGTAGCCTATCGCATGGAACGCCAATTCCGCCAGCTTGGGCAGGTAGAAACTCTGGGGAAAATCAACGGCGCTGTTGGTAACTACAATGCGCACTTGTCAGCCTACCCACAAGTTGACTGGCACCAATTCAGTGAATCATTTGTAACCTCGTTGGGTATTCAGTGGAATCCGTATACTACTCAGATTGAACCTCATGATTACATTGCAGAATTGTTTGATTGTGTGGCACGTTTCAATACCATCCTAATCGATTTTGATCGCGATATCTGGGGCTATATTGCCTTGAGTCATTTCAAACAAAAAACTGTTGCTGGTGAAATTGGTTCTTCTACCATGCCACATAAAGTCAATCCAATTGACTTTGAAAATTCAGAAGGAAATCTGGGATTGGCAAATGCGGTTATGGGGCATCTTGCCAGTAAACTTCCCGTTTCTCGTTGGCAACGTGACCTGACAGATTCAACTGTACTGCGCAATCTGGGTGTTGGTCTGGGATATGCTTTGATTGCTTATCAATCCACTATGAAAGGGTTAAATAAGCTAGAAGTTAATGAGCAGCACTTACTGGATGAACTGGATAACAATTGGGAAGTATTAGCAGAACCTATCCAAACCGTCATGCGCCGTTATGGCATTGAAAAACCGTATGAAAAACTGAAAGAACTGACTCGCGGTAAACGTGTTGATTCTGAAGGTATGAAAGCGTTTATTGATGGCCTTGAACTTCCAGAAGCAGAAAAAGAACGCCTCAAATCCATGACACCAGCAAACTACATTGGATACGCTACTTTGCTGGTTGACCAATTAAAATAATTCCTATTTATTCATGCAAATGGGCGGATTTTATCCTGCCCATTTGCAGTCCTTACGCTAACCCCATGACCCGGCTTTTTGAGCCAAAATATCCTTTTAATTTTTTAATTGTCTTATTTGTCAACCACATTCATTCACTCCAGTTATATAGTTATAAACATCGCAGTTAGTAGTTATAAATATAATAGTCATAAATATCGTAATTATAAACGGTTGATTAGCTATACTCTTAGAAATTAACAACTTCGTCATCATGTTAAAATATGAAAAATATTGCATATATAAATTTAAATGAATTATAAATGGATTATAAATTTATTTACATCTTCAGGTATAACCGTTTGTTTTTAAATAAATATATCATTGGAAGAACCAGAATATATAATTCCCATATGCTTGATTTACGATCATAGATAGATTATAAATTTATTTATGTGTTGTAATGCAACCATTTATCTTTAATCAAACAACCATTGATTTTGCCAAAAACATAAATTGCCATATACTTAGTTTACTATAACAGACAAATTATAAATCAATCCGATCATTAAAGCGCAACTATTTGTTATCAAATAAATATATCCATAATTGATGTTATAAAACTTGGATTCGCATGATAGGTGCAATTTCTGAAAAAGGTGGTCAGTTGCTATAGTAGGCATCTTTCTCGCCAAAGGAAAATGCGCTATGGCCTATA
>NZ_FOVO01000030.1 GCF_900115195.1 Xenorhabdus japonica | reverse complement strand
GACTAAGCGCCAGAAGGCTGGCTGGGATAATGGCTATATGATGAAAATCCTGACAGTGGGATTTTCATCTGTATAAATTAGACCCGTTTGCCCTAGCTGACTACCGAAGAATATACAGGATGCCATAAAATTCAATCCACTGGGAGGAAGCATCCACATTCCATCCACTTTAATGGATGGAATAGGGTAATTATACCACCTCAATGATTATTTAATTCATTGAAAATCAAGTGTAGTCCTTGTATAAAGGGCTATGCTCTGTCCACATACTGGTGGGCCAAATCATTCTTACATTGCCAAAATAATTATCAGAAAACACATGAACCTACAGCATCACTTCCTTATTGCCATGCCTTCGCTCTCTGATCCTTATTTCAATCGTTCTGTAGTTTATATCTGCGAACATGATCAAAATGGGGCAATGGGATTAATTATCAACAAGCCAATAGCTCAAGTTTCTATCCAAAGTATCTTGCAAAAATTAGATATCGCCCCGGAAGATAGAGACAATACCATCAATCTCGATCTACCGGTAATAGCCGGTGGCCCACTGTCTGAAGAACACGGCTTTATTTTGCATACACCACAATCAGGTTTCAGTTCCAGCATCCAAATTTCTGATCACACCATGATCACAACATCTAAAGATGTGCTGGAAGCATTGGGAACACCACGCCAACCGAAAGATTTTTTAATGACCCTCGGATACTCAAGTTGGGAAACAGGGCAGTTGGAAAAGGAAATTATGGAAAACAGTTGGCTTACTGTCAGTGCTGAACCTTCTATTATTTTCAATACTCCTATCGCTGATCGCTGGCGTGAGGCTGCTTCTTTACTGGGAGTTAATATTTATAATCTCGCATCACAAGCAGGACACGCCTGATGAAAAATCGCACAATTATTGCCTTTGATTTTGGAACTCGCAGTATTGGGGCTGCCATCGGACAAGAAATCACAGGTACAGCCAGAGCATTATCTTCTTTTAAAGCCAATGAAGGCTCTCCCAATTGGGAACTCATTGAGAAACTACTCAAAGAGTGGCAACCCGATCTGGTTATCGTCGGCCTACCACTCAATATGGATGGCACAGAACAACTCGTCACTTCACAAGCCCGTAAATTCGCCAATCGCATACATGGGCGTTTCGGAGTACAAGTTGAACTGCAAGATGAACGATTGACCACCGTGGAAGCACGCTCTCATCTGTTTGATCATGGTGGCTACAAGGCTCTGGATAAAGGCAAGGTTGATTCCGCTTCTGCTGTTATTATCCTGGAAAGCTGGTTTGAGCAGCAATATCCCTAACAATAGTTTTTGTAATAGCCATACTCATCATTAGGCATGGCTGTTACCGCAAGTCGTTTATCTCAAAACAATTGCCAGAACCTCGATTCTTTACTTTTTATTTTTTATATTGCCAGTAATCCCAACGACTTGCGCTGTTGTCGGCTTTGTTCGTAAGTTTGCATACCGCAAGCAGCACCAGTCTGCATTAATGATGCTATTTGATGGTTTTTACCTTCTCTTATCAAATGGCTAACAGCTTGATTGATGACCAGAACTTCATGAATAGCTACTCTGCCACCGTCTTTGGCAGGGAGTAGCTGCTGAGAAATAACCGCCTTTAGGCTTCCGGCCAATTGGCTACAAATCCAGCTTTTTTCTTCTGCGAAAAAAACATCAACCAAGCGATCTATCGCCTGAATTGCCCCACGGGTATGCAATGTTGATAAAACCAAGTGTCCCGTTTCAGCCGCTGTCAGTGCCAGCCGAATCGTCTCTTTATCTCGTAATTCTCCCAATAGAATTACATCTGGATCTTGCCGTAATACCCCTTTCAAGGCCGTTTGATAATCCGCGACATCCTTACCAATCTGCCTTTGCTGTATCAAACAATTTCGACTTTGGTGAACAAATTCTATTGGATCTTCCAGCGTGATGATATGTTTACAAGCCTGACTATTTAAAGCATTAATCACGGCTGACAGCGTAGTGGATTTGCCGCTTCCTGTCGCGCCTGTCACTAATATTAATCCGCTCATTTCCTGCAAAATAAGATGCTGGATGATGTCAGGCGCATATAGTTGTTCCAATGTCGGGCATTTATCTGTAATCAATCTCAATACCAGCGATAAATGAGATTGTTGATAGAACAGATTTGCCCTGAGCCGCTGCTTATCTGGCATTACCACAATAAAGTCGACATGACCGTGCTGCTGTAATTGCTGTTTCTGTGCATCAGATAAGATTTCCTTACCCCATGCCATAAGGGTATCGGATTGAATTTCTTCCAATTGTATCTGTGGGTATAACATACCATTGATACGCAAAACCGGAACTTGCCCGACACAAAGATGCAGATCGGAAGCATTATGCTTTACACTAAGGGCCACTAATTTTTCCATATTCATTTTTTTATCTCCTGAGTCAATTATGAACAATATCGAACAAAATCTTCACGATGTCAGGAACCGTATTAGCCTTGCAGCTCAAAAATGCGGGCGTTCTCCAGAAGAAATTACCTTGCTTGCAGTTAGTAAAACCAAACCTGCGAACGCCATCGCAGAAGCTATAGCCAATGGTCAGCGGGAATTTGGCGAGAATTACGTTCAGGAAGGAGTTGGAAAAATTCAACTCTTTAACAACCGTGACGATTTAGTGTGGCACTTTATTGGTCCATTACAATCTAATAAGAGTCGTCTGGTTGCAGAAAATTTTGATTGGTGTCATACCGTCGATAGATTGAAAATTGCCCAGCGTTTAAGTGAACAACGGCCTGAAAACATGCCGCCTCTCAATATTCTGATCCAAATTAATATCAGTGGAGAAGAGAGCAAATCAGGCATTTTGTTGGAAGAATTAACCGAACTGGCTGCAACTATTAATAGATTACCCAATTTGGTATTGCGCGGATTGATGGCAATACCTGCACCAGAAAGCAATGCTGAACACCAAATAGCCGTTTTTCGCCAAATGGAGCAAGCATTTATTGGGCTGAAAACGCAATACCCCCAAGTCGACACACTATCAATGGGCATGACAGATGATATGCAAGCTGCCATTACTTGTGGTTCTACATTGGTTCGGATTGGAACAGCAATATTCGGTGCTCGCCAATACAGTTCTTAACGTAACCAACTGATATGACATCTAAAACTAACTAATTATGCGAGATTGTTTAATGGAAAATCGTAAAATCACCTTTATTGGCGCCGGAAATATGGCTCACGCCATCATTGCCGGATTAGTCAAAAAAGACTACCCTGCTGAACTCATCACTGTCTGTTCTCCAAATACAACCCGCCGTGGTGTGCTGGCAAAAGAATATGGCATTAACAGTCAAAGCGATAATATTCGTTACGCGCAAAAAGCTGATGTCATTGTTCTGGCTGTTAAACCACAGATGATGGCGGAAGTTTGTGAGTCACTGCGCTCACATATCGATTTCAGTCAAAAACTCGTTCTTTCCATTGCGGCTGGTATTCCTGTTTCCCGTTTTTACGCGCTTTTGCAGGATAATCTCAATATTATCCGCATCATGCCAAATACCCCTTCTCTTATCGGACAAGGGATCAGCGGACTGTTTGCACCAGAACATATTGAGCAATCTGATCGCGAATTTGCTGCTTCACTAATGAGCAGTGTCGGGAAAGTTTGCTGGGTAAATAAGGAAAACGGCATTAACGATATTATCGCCGTCGCAGGCAGTGCCCCTGCTTATTTCTTCCTGTTCATGGAATCGATGCAGCAAGAGGCGGAACGTCTGGGGTTCGACAGAGAAACAGCCAGAGAACTTGTCCTGCAAGCAGCTATCGGTTCAACTAGACTTGCTGAAACGCAAAAAGATCTTCCTTTTGCTATCCTGCGTGAGCAGGTAACATCTAAAGGCGGTACAACGGCTGAAGCACTACGCATTTTTTATGAAGGCAAGCTGCCTGAAATTGTGTCCAATGCTATGCAAACCGCTATCTGCCGAGCGCAGGAAATGGAAAAATTATTTTAATTGGTTTAATTCAATCAGGGCTGCTACATGCAATCTTTAAACTTCATCTTTTCTACAATTCTAGATTTATATATTGCCGTTTTATTGCTGCGCGTCTGGATGCAGTGGGCACGTTGTGATTTCTATAATCCATTTGCACAATTTATCGTTAAAATCACTCAACCTGTGGTGCGTCCATTACGCAGAGTAATTCCTGCCATTGGCCCCATTGATACAGCGTCTGTGGTTCTCACCTACCCGCTTATTCTTCTCAAGATCTTGTTGCCTATATGGCTTACCGCAGGACAATTTCTAATACCTTCTGGTGTTATATTCTTGTTTGGGGTGATTGAATTACTGGCTGCTGCCGGAAAGCTTGTATTCTGGTTAGTCATCGCCCGTGCGTTATTGAGCTGGATTAGTCAAGGACGCAATCCTGTTGACTATGTTCTGATTCAATTGACCGAACCACTAATGGCACCCATCCGCCGCATCATCCCTTCTATGGGTGGCCTTGATTTCTCTGCCATGATTGTCATGCTTATTCTCTACGCACTGAATGCCCTGCGTTACGATGTGATGGGATGGTTAGCTTCAATGATCGTAAATTAATTTCAATTAAGTACAAAGATTCAGTTAGGTACATATATCCATTGGATACATAGGTTAAATTAAATAAATGGCAATGCAAAAAGTTGTTCTCGCCACGGGAAATGCAGGCAAAGTTCGTGAACTGGCTGATCTATTGGCTGACTTTGGATTAGACATCGTGGCTCAAATCGAATTAGGTGTTGATTCAGCCAATGAAACGGGTCTCACTTTCATCGAAAACGCAATCATCAAAGCCCGCCATGCCGCAACAGTTACGGGTTTGCCTGCGATTGCAGACGATTCAGGATTGTCTGTTGACGCATTGGGCGGCGCACCTGGCATTTATTCCGCTCGCTATGCAGGCAGTGATGCCTCTGATCAGGAGAATCTGAAAAAATTATTAGAAGCTATGCGCGATATTCCTGATGAACAGCGCCAAGCCCAATTCAACTGTGTATTGGTCTTTTTACGCCATGCAGAAGATCCTACTCCTTTGGTATTTCACGGTCGCTGGTCAGGATTTATTACCCGTGAACCTGCCGGAAAAGGTGGTTTTGGTTATGATCCCATTTTTTATGCTCCAGAATTTAACTGCACAGCAGCTGAATTAACTCGTGAGCAGAAACATGCCGTTTCACACCGTGGGAAAGCATTAGCAATGTTGTTGGAAGCCATGCATAATGCTTAAGTTGCCACCTCTGAGTCTTTATATTCATATTCCGTGGTGCGTGCAAAAGTGCCCTTATTGTGATTTCAATTCACATGCCTTAAAAGGAGACGTGCCGCACCAAGAGTATGTTGATCATCTATTGGCTGATTTGCATGCTGATCTGCCAATGGTTGGTGATCGTGAGGTATCAGCGATTTTTATTGGTGGAGGAACCCCAAGCCTGTTAAGTGCTGAAGGTATGCAGCGACTGCTTGATGGTGTCAGAGATTCACTGCCACTCTCTCCGCAAGCAGAGATTACAATGGAAGCCAATCCGGGAACCGTTGAAGCCGATCGTTTTAGCGCCTATCAACAAGCGGGCATCAATCGAATTTCCATTGGCGTACAAAGTTTCGGTTCAGATAAACTTATCCGTTTGGGGCGTATCCACGGCCCAGAAGAGGCCAAACAAGCAGCAAAATTAGCTGATAGACTTGGGCTACGCAGCTTCAATCTGGATTTGATGCATGGTTTGCCCAACCAGACACTCAATGAAGCATTGAATGATTTGCGTCAGGCCATTGAATTATCTCCGCCACACTTGTCTTGGTATCAACTGACGATTGAACCTAATACCAGTTTCGGCTCTCGCCCTCCGGTTTTACCGGATGATGACGCATTGTGGGATATTTTTTCCCAAGGCCATCAATTGCTGACGGAGGCAGGTTATCAACAATATGAAACATCGGCATATGCCAAACCGGGTTATCAATGTCAGCATAATCTCAATTACTGGCGGTTCGGTGATTATTTGGGAATTGGTTGCGGCGCACATGGAAAAATCTCGTTTGAAGACGGCCGTATCCTTCGTACCGTAAAAACCAAGCATCCACGCGGTTATATGCAGGAGCGTTATTTGGATCAACAAAATCAAGTGGATAATGAAGATCGTCCATTTGAATTTTTCATGAACCGTTTTCGCTTGTTGGAATCAATGCCACGTCAGGATTTTAGTGATTTCACCGGGTTACCGGAAAGTGCCATTCGTCCACAAATTGATGAAGCACTGGCTAAAGGCTATATCGCTGAAAGCGAAACACATTGGCAAATTACTAAACACGGAAAACTGTTCCTGAATTCCTTACTGGAACTGTTTCTTTGAAGAAAGAAATTAATAAAATAAACTGCACCTTTTAATTTTCAGGTGCAGTTTATTTCACATTATTTAATTCTTCCAGTCGCACGAGCGTAAGAAAATAACCCTCCGGCAGATACAATATTGGCAAGTTCACCAATTGGATCAATTTGATATTTCTCACCACTTTTCAGCAGAATGACCGTCTGGTTTTCAATATCAATCTCAATACTGTCCCCTGTAACCAATTTGTCACACAAGCGTTCTTGGGCTGCAACAGGCAATACCTGCCCGGTTGATACACAATTCCGGAAGAATATACGGGCATAAGATTGAGCAAGAACCACCTTTACACCTGAAGCACCTAATGCTGCAACTGCGTGTTCACGCGAAGAGCCGCAGCCAAAATTCTGCCCTGCCACAATAATCGGATATTTCGCTTTTCCCTGACTTTCATCAATAAAAGGTAATGAGCCTTCCGGTAATCCACACATCGCCAGTGAAGCCAGTTGGGCATATCCTTCAGGAGTGGAAGGATTGACCTTGAGGTATTCGGCTGAAAGAATCTGATCAGTGTCAATATTATCGGTCAATACATACACCTCACCCCGAATGATATTTTCCTTTAACTCACTCATAAAAACTCCTCAGGATTTGTTATTTGACCAGTAATAGCGGCAGCTGCAACAGAGTAAGGGGAAGCCAGATAAATATTGGCGCGTTTATGCCCCATTCTGCCGACAAAGTTACGATTAGTTGTAGATATCACGGATATTGGATCATTGACACGCCCGAAAGTATCCGGCGGGCCACCACAACAGGCCGCACATCCTGACTCAGAGGAAAGTTTAACGCCCGCATCACTTAAAATTTGGTAAACAGAAATACCATCAATTTGGGTTGTAATCGTTTTATGAAAAACTTCTTTTGTTGCAGGTACTGCGTAAGTCGGAATAGCAACTTTATGCCCTTTGATAACACGGGCTGCCGCAACAAAATCCTCCAGCTTGCCGCCTGTACAGGAGCCAATATATGCCTGAGAAATGGCAACATTAGCAACTTGTTCAATAGAAACAACATTATCTGGAGAGTGGGGTTTAGCAATCTTTGGTTCCATTGTGGAAACATCAATGTTTAACACGCAGCTATACTGTGCATCCTCGTCAGGGTAAACAATCTCGAAAGGGAGATTATTTCGTTCTGCTAAATAATCCAAAGTCGCCTGATTAGGAACTATAATACCGTTCTTAGCCCCACACTCAACAACCATGTTGCAAATCGTCATGCGCTCTTCTACTGATAACTCATCAATGACATTCCCACCAAATTCGATGGCCTGATATGTCGCACCATCGACGGTTAACTCTGACAACATGGACAAAATCATGTCCTTAGCCAAAACATGAGCTGGTTTAGTTCCGGTAAAATTTACCCGAATGGTCGTTGGTACCTTAAGAGGAATTTCTCCCGTACCTAACGCATAGGCTGCATCAGTAATACCTAATCCAATGGCGAATGCACCAAAAGCACCCGCAGTAACAGTATGTGAGTCAGTACCCAATAATACCTCGCCGGGGCGGGTATGCCCTCCCTCTGCAAGTCCTATATGGCACACACCTTTATAATTGGGTGTCCCTACATCGTAAAAATATTTTATGTTCTGTTCGGCGGCAAATTCACGCATCACCCGAATGTTCTGATTAGCTTGTGAATCAGCCGAATAGACAAAATGATCCGGGATTAAAATAAAACGTTCGGGGTCCCATATCTTTGCATCCTGCCCGAATTCCTTTTTAAATACGCTGGCTACACCCGGAGTGCAGGGATCGTGAGACATCAGAATATCCACTTTCGCCCAAACCACTTCACCCGGAGTGACTTGTTCACGCCCACTTGCCCGTGCAAGAATTTTTTGTGTAATAGTTTGGCTCATCTCACATGGCCCTCCGAAAGTTTGAAACAGACTCTATAGATTGTCATCCTAACAAGATTACTACGCCTTAACGTAGGGAAATACCATTGTGTCGCTCACTGTTTCCAGTATGAGACAGTTGTTCACAAAATGGGAAATTCTTACTCATTGAATCCGGCATGATTTTTCTGCATGACCTTTTCGTATGGACAAGTACATGGAAAAGGAATATTGACGTCTCACTATAGGAGATGTGATATGTTATAGAGTAGTTCCCTCGAGTAAATCATCAGGTTATTACATGAATAATATTGAGAATCTTACCTCAATGGTGGTCTTTGCACGCGTCGTAGAGACGCTGAGCTTTACCGAAGCTGCGAGATCATTAAGGCTTTCCAAGTCGTCGGTTAGCCGTGAAATTGCACAATTGGAAGTAAGATTAGGTACCCAATTACTCAACCGTACTACGCGCAAAATTCAAGTAACAGAAGTCGGAATGAGTTATTACCAATATTGCCACCGAATTCTTACCGAAGCCCAAAATGCCGAACATTTTATACGTAATTTCCATGAAGAACCGATGGGAAGTTTGCGTTTGATTGCTCCGGTATCCTTTGGCAGTCAATGTATTGTCCCCGCCCTGAATAGTTTTATTGCGGGAAATATTCATATCAGCGTAGATCTGGAACTGACTGACAGAGCGATTAATATGGAGGAAGATCAATGCGATATTGCGATCATCATAGGACGTGAAGCACCAAAATATCCACTTGTCATGCCTTTGATTGATATTACCTGGGGGCTTTACGCAACACCGGACTATATAAGCCAATTTTCGCCAATAAATAAACCCGAAGATCTCCCTCGCTACGATTACCTGCTATTCCGTGGCCCCGCACATACTATCTCCCTGCCGTTCCGTAAAGAAAGAAATAAGCTGGATATTGAAGTGCGCAGCCGATTTCGCATCAATAACAGTGTAGCATTAATGAGTTCCGCTGTGGCTGGGGCTGGCATTGCCTATCTACCCGACTACGTTACTCATGAAGCAGTCGCAGAAGGAAAACTGGTGCGGCTTCTTCCCGAATGGAGTATGGATATTTATCAAGCATGGATATTGTTTAAATCAGAAAGCACGCTATCTTCGCGTGTCCAACAGTTTGCAAATTCTTTGCAACGCAAGTTAAAGCAAGATTTGGAGAGCAGGAATAATCATTAATGCGGGTGCAATCGCACCCGCTAAAAATATCATCTGTAAAAAGCATTGATAGCTATCAATAGTAATTAATAATAATTGCCGTGACGGTAATCCCAAGTAGTGAAAATGTCGGACATCATCGCCATGATTTTGTTTACATCCAACCCCTTGCGGATTAATACCGGACACGGGGTAATATCGCGCTGGCCATTTTGCAGAGGAACTAATTTGCCACTTTCATCTACCATTGCAACCATAACGCCTTGCTCATAACGAGTTTGCTCGGTTTCATTTGGCTGGATAGATTTAACATAGTCATTGGCGGAGATAATCAAATCGGCTCGTTCTTCTATCCTCTCACCGATACATTCAACCAACCCACGATTACCTTTACCTGATGGATTTGCTGAGCTGGCAAAAGAAAACTTGCCATATTTTTCCCAAAGTTCTTTTGCCAATATTTCGCCCGGTTTACCAAACTTAATCACGAAACAACTCGTACCACGCTGATCCATCATCAGTTCTTTAGAACCATCATCTGGGATACGGGCTACTGCCTCTTCCTTCCACGGCAAAATACAGCCTAACAATACATCTTCATCCCAATGTCTTTGATAAAGTTCTTCAATTTCCGCGTTAAGCTGAGTCAACTCTTTCAACTGTTCCAAAGATCCACACAAAACAACACCTGGTTTATTGCGATTACGCAGCTTAGCTTCAAATTTGCGCTCCAGACCTTGCGCATCAGATGTCATAATAATGTAACCAACTTTGGTTGGGCAGACGATCATTCCTCCGTCATTAGAGAGGATCTCTACTGCTTCCTGCTGTAACCCATTATTCCATTGAATTTTTTTGCTGCTCATATTGATATCCTCTACTGGAAACGGAAGAATTATTAATCAGTTAACGTTGGTAGTAACCGGTAATAGAAGCTGTTGCCAAGGTATTGGCTTGGATCATAAAACGCGCAATGGCGTTTGTTGTTTCAGCATTGACTCCCAGTTTTTCTACCGATAAGGCATGTACAGTGAAAACATAGCGATGCGCTTTATCACCGACAGGCGGGCAAGGGCCATCGAAACCAATCAGGCCATAATCATTTCTGCTCTGAATCGTACCGATTGGCAATTTGCTACCATCACTTTGCCCTGCATTTGCAGGTAAGACTTGTGTTGCAATGGGGATATCAAAAGCGACCCAGTGCCAGAAACCACTGCCTGTCGGTGCATCAGGATCATAGACAGTAATAGCAAAACTTTTGGTTTCAGCTGGTACTTCTGTCCAAGCGAGTTCGGGGGAACGGTTATCACCATTGCCACCAAATTCATTAAATTCATGTTCTTTTTTCAAGAAGTCATTATTCTTAAATTCAAATGAACTGATAATCATGCTTGTGTCCCCATTCAATGTCTTTTAAAACATCCTAACGCAGTTTTTCTCTGCTGCAAGACTAGAGCATGATTTTGCCTGATTGTTTCAATTTAGGAACAATAAGTGAGTCGCGGAAATATTTTGATGGTATACCTGTTCCCTTTATTTTTTCACAAGACATTCAACCTTCTTAATATTCTGCAAAAATGATCTTAATTATTTTTTGTTTTTAATAAATAATAGATTGTTAATAAATTACCCCGAAATCTAGATAATTAGATTTCGGGGTAATTTCAGGGAAAATGAATTATTAATTTGCGAAATTACAATGCATCAGCAATTGCATTGACTTGTCGCGTCATACTGTCCAAACCGCCACCAGACAAGTACCAGAGATCAGACTGTAAGTACACGATCTTACCGTTTTTGTAGGCATTAGTTGATTTGACTTGATCATTTTCAAACCGATCTTTTTCCAGCTTACCTGCGCCAATTGCTTCACTACGATCGATAATAAAAATCACATCAGGATTTGCTTGTGCAATCATATCCGCTGTCACTGAACGACTTTTGTCTGTGTCTGATTTGGCAGGTAATACAGCACGAGGAGCTTTAATTACGTTGTAAACAATAGCTTGATTATTAGGATATAATTCACCAGCATTGTGTAGTAATACCAGTACATTGCTATTCGCTGCTTTCGCTTTTTCCTGTGCGGATGCAATAGTTTTTTCTAACTCAGCAGATTGGATTTTAACTATATCCTGCTTATTAAATAATTCGCCTAATAATTTTAGATTACTATCAACGGATGACAGATAATTTTTATTGTCGGTGCTTAAATTTACAGTGGGTGCAATTTGCAACAAACGATCATAGGAAGATCCCTGACGCCCTGTAATGATAATCAGATCAGGTTTTATTTCAGCTAACTTTTCCAAATTCGGTTCTTTCATTCCCCCAGCATTGTGCATACTTTCAGACACATCACTGCGTACATATTCAGGTAGGTTATCGATAGGTAGTGCAATCACTCGATCAGATAACCCCAATTTTGCCATCGAATCATAAGTTCCGAAATCAAACAGAACAACTCGTTTTGGATTCTTTTTAACCTGAGTTTCACCGGAAAGATGCTTTACTGTGACATAATTACCAGATTGAGCCATTACTGAATTTGGTGTAAATAATTCTGATGATTGACTGAATGCAGAGTAACTGGTAACAGAAAGTAATGATGTAATAACAATTGGCAGGATTTTTTTCATTTTTACACCTAAATTGAGCCTATTAGTAAAAGATGACTTGCATTCTAGGTGGCAGTATTAATATGTCAACAAAATAAGAATCAATTTCATATTGATTATTATTTGCTTTAAAAGCAATCAATTTATTTTATACAGGTGATAGTTAAGTTGCACTTCTTCCCACAATTCAAAAGCTCTATCAGACTCAATCACAACAATGTCTTCTTCATCCGCAACAACAATATCGCAATTATTAACGGTAATATCACCTCATATAACGGGAACTTGAAGAGTGTCCAATTTTTCTTTTTTATCGGTTTTGGAACATTTCCTCTGGCAAAAGATCCGTGTAACTACAGGTAAAATATTTCCGAAATGAGATAATATCTCTTGGATTCACATATTAAGTGCAACATCGTAACGAACGAAGTAAATGAGTGGGTATTCCTTTAAATAATTCATTCGGTGTTTTATCATCGCGTGTTTTACGAGGACGATGATTTAAGCGATTTGCCACAAGGTTAATCTCTAACTCTGATACCTGATTAAAATCGGTTCCTTTTGGAAAGTAATCTCTGATTAATCCATTCGTGTTCTCATTTTGTGCTGCTTGCTTGTATTGGTTTATTCCAAAAGAGAAAAAAGTATTAGATAAAATTTTAAAATACTTGAAACCAAATGGTCATTTGTTTTTGTCATGTGCTTTTGACTTCAATTTCTTTTACGGTGAAAAGGATGTTCAAGGAAAGGTATTAGAAGCAGTAAGAAATAAATATTCTCCTGTTTCATCGTCAGTAGTCTTTGATGACTATCGGTTTGATAATAAAAAAATTAAGGATTTCACTAAAGATTTTAAAATACTCAAAAGCTATCGGATTGAAGAAGCTATTGATTTTTCGAATTATGATGATTTCAGGGATTGGCATTTAGGAAGTGGTTCTGTCATATATCAGCAATTTTCCAAGTCTGATCAGGAAAATGCAGTTAACGATTTTTATCAACTACTGTATGATAAATATCTTTCTAACGAACATAAAGTCTCTTATTCAACAGGATTATTCTTACTCCAGAAAAGAGGATAGCTATGTATACAGGAATTGTGCAAGGTAAAGAGAATGTATTGTCACTCAATAAAAAGAATGGATTTAGCACACTGATAGTTAGCAATAATAATCACTTTTTTGATGATATTGTCATCGGAGCCAGTATCGCGGTTGATGGCACATGCCTGACTGTGACTCAATTTAGTGAAGATAGCGTCTCTTTTGATATTTCTGATTTTACTGCTGATACCACAACGTTAAAATTTCTTTCCGTTGGGGATGCAGTCAATGTAGAAAGGTCACACCAGATGTATAAAGAAAATGGCGGGCACAGTCTTTATGGGCATATAGAGGGGATGGCAGAAGTTGTTGAATTTACCGCAGCTGGGGAAACTTATCGGTTGGTTATCAAGATCCCTCAAGGCAATATCAACTATTTTTTCTTGAAAGGTTTTATTGGCCTTCATGGTTGTAGTTTAACCATCAACGGCATTGATGAAGAAAACCAGACGATAGTTTTAAACCTGATCCCGGAGACATTGAGGATGACCAATCTCAGCAATATTAAGGTGGGGGATTTTCTCAATTATGAGATAGACCAAACGACAAGAACAATTGTGGATACACTGTCTAGAACCCTGTCAAGAACAGCATGATCATCAATGAGACAGGGAGGGAAGTGGTTAATCATTACCACTTCCTTGAGCTGATCATGATAGGGTCAGTTTAATTTAGATTGCGCCCATTCAAGACCACTTTGATATTCAGCGGGCAATAATGGCGCTAATTCTTGTAACGTAGATTGCAATGTGCCCTTATCCGCATGAGTCACATTTAAGTGACCGACTTTACGTACAGGTCGAACTTCTTTTTCATACCAATGTAAACGAACCAGCGGCAAACTAAGCCATGCGGGGTTTATTTCTGTACCGATCAGGTTGATCATGACGGATGGCGCAAATATTTCTAGTTGTGGCATAGGGAGATTTAAGAGCGCCCGTAGGTGAAGTTCAAACTGGCTGATAGAAGCCCCGTTTTGTGTCCAGTGACCACTATTGTGAACTCGTGGAGCCAATTCATTGATCAATAAATTATCGCCAACAATAAAGCATTCCATCGCCATAACACCCACATAGCTCAGGTGATTCATGATGGCGGACAGCATCTTCTCTGCTTTTTGTTGAAACTTTTGTTGAAATTGCTTATCGGCAGAATCAGGCAAGGCAACACTAGTACGCAAAATACCTTCCTGGTGCAAATTATGAGTCAATGTATAGAATACTGATTCACCTTTGGCATTACGGGCACCAACCAGAGATACTTCTCCCGAAAACGGAATACCTTGTTCTACAATACATTCACCGTAAACTTCTGGCGGAAGAGTTGCTTCATCACCCGGCCTGATACGCCATTGCCCACGTCCGTCATAACCTCCTGTCCGGCGTTTAACAATAATGAAATTCCCTAATTCCGTAAATAGCTGTGGCCATTGATCGGGGGAGGAAAGCAGTTTCCACGGTGCGGTTGCCAAGCCCAATGTATCCATGAGCTGTTTTTGTGGCAAACGATCAGCCAGCCGTGGAAAAATATCTCGATTGATAAAAGCCTTATGATGCGCCAGTTCACGGGTTAATGCGGTTTCAGGCCAGCGCTCAATTTCTGCGGTGATCACGCTGCTTTGATAAGGCACTGCTTCTGGCTCGGCATCCAACCCAACAGGATAAACAGTGATCCCCAGCGGCTCACCTGCTTGCCGCAGCATTCTGCCCAACTGACCATTTCCCAGTACACAAACGGGCTTCATACCTCCTCCCGTGGATCTGGATTATCCAAGACAGCTTGTGTTTGTGCACTGCGCCAATCGGACAAACGTTGAAACAGAGCACAGTCATGCAAAGCTAGCACTTGGGCAGCCAACAATGCAGCATTTGCTGCTCCTGCCTTACCAATGGCTAATGTGCCAACAGGAATGCCTTTTGGCATTTGCACGATAGAATACAGGCTATCGACACCGCGAAGCGCAGCGCTTTGTACCGGAACGCCAAACACAGGCACTAAAGTTTTGGCTGCCAACATTCCCGGTAAATGTGCCGCACCACCTGCACCAGCGATAATCACATCAAAACCGTTTTCTTTCGCCTGCTCTGCGAAATGAAAAAGTTTATCCGGTGTTCTGTGTGCCGAAACAATTTCAACACGGAAAGGAATAGCAAGAGAGGTCAAAATATCAGCTGCATGTTGCATCGTTGCCCAGTCGCTTTTCGAACCCATGACGATGGCAATTTTGGCGTGGTGCTGGTGCTCTATTTCTGTTGTAGAAGTCATAGCTGTTGTGGGATCAGGACTGGACGTCATAAATCAGATGCTCCTGTATAGGGTGTCTGCCAGAACAAAGATGAAATTTCAGGCGACGGATCATATCACGCTAATCGCATAAGGAAAACGTTTGCGTCGCTTGATTTGTGGATTTTTCCAAAAAAGAAGCAAAGCCGTTTAGAAAGAGAAGGGTATCAATTCAATGGACGTTTCTGTGACTTTGAACATTGAACCTTGGTCGTGCCATGCTCCTAATACACCACGATGCACAGCTTTATCATCTAGTTGGATATCATGTATTGCCGGGCGATGCGTATGTCCGTGAATTATCCAATCTGCCTGATGCTTTTTGAAATGTTCGAGAACAGCTTCTTGATTGACATCCATAATAGATTTGGATTTTTGGCTGTTGGCGTATTGGCTACCCGCACGCATTTTGGTTGCAATCTTCAAGCGGATAAATAAAGGGAGAAACAGGAATAACCGCTGTATCCACGGAGTATGTACTCGCTTACGATACTGCTGATAGCCGATATCATCAGTGCATAGTGTATCGCCGTGCAAAATCAGAATACGTTTACCATACAATTCCAGCACCTTTTCCTGTGGTAGCAGGATCAAACCACTCTCTTTGGCAAAACGGGAACCAAGCAAAAAATCACGATTACCATGAATGAAATAACAGTTAATACCCTTTTGTTTCAGTTCATTAAGTGCTTGGGCGATTTTGGTGTGTAGTGGGTTGGGATCATCATCACCAATCCAGTAATCAAAAAAATCACCGAGGATATAAAGGCTCTCAGCATGAATTGCATCTTCACGTAAAAAACGCAGAAAACCGACAGTGATTGCCGGTTCTTGTTCGCTAAGATGTAAATCTGCAATAAACAGTGTACTCATGTAACGATTAACTATTTTCTAACAGTATATTTCTAACAGTAACTATTCGCTGACAGTCACACGTTCAATGATCACATCTTCACGTGGTACATCTTGGTGCATACCGCTGCGGCCAGTGGAAACATCTTTGATTTTATCAACCACATCCATACCTTCAACGACTTCAGCAAATACGCAGTAACCCCATCCATCTGGACGTTCTGAACGGAAGTTCAGGAAATCGTTATCCACAACGTTAATGAAGAATTGGGCAGTTGCAGAATGTGGATCATTGGTACGCGCCATTGCGAGAGTGCCGCGGTTGTTTTTCAGGCCATTGTTGGCTTCGTTCTTAATAGTATCCTTAGTCATTTTCTGCTTCATGCTTGGCTCAAAGCCACCGCCTTGAATCATGAATCCATTGATAACACGGTGAAAAATGGTGTTGTCATAAAAACCTTCAGAACAGTAACTCAGGAAGTTTTCAACAGTTACAGGTGCTTTATCAGCGAATGTTTTGATTACGATATCGCCAAAGTTGGTGTGGAAAGTCACCATAATATAAATCCTAATAATAGTTTTGATTAGCCCCGTATTTAGGGGATTCGGAACAACCGCTGTTATATCACATCTCAGATTTTGAGTCAGTACTCTGAGCCGCATCAGAATAAGGCGGCTTGTGGTACTTGCAAAGCATTGCATATCAAGGTGAAATACCTCACCTGACTTCTCTATGCCGCATTTATTTATCACGCTGATAAAGAAGCTTATAATCAATCAATTCATTTGATTTTATTACACGTACATCAATTTTTACGGAAAACCCACTGATGCTAAAAATTTTCAATACTCTCAGTCGTCAAAAAGAAGAATTTAAGCCGATTCACGAAGGGAAAGTGGGCATGTACGTGTGCGGCATTACCATTTATGACTTGTGTCATATCGGTCATGGCAGAACATTTGTTGCATTTGATGTTATCGCCCGTTACCTGCGTTATCTGGGATACGATCTGACGTATGTCCGTAACGTCACTGACGTTGATGATAAAATTATCAAACGTGCAACCGAAAATAAGGAAAGTTGCGACGATTTAACCACACGCATGTTGGCAGAAATGCACTGCGATTTTGATACACTAAACCTCTTGCGTCCGGATTTAGAGCCTCGTGCAACACAACATATCCCTGAGATTATTGAAATTACGGAAGAGCTGATTAAGCGTGGACATGCTTATGTTGCTGCAAATGGTGATGTCATGTTCTCTATTGACACCACTCCTAATTATGGACTGCTTTCCCGTCAGGATTTGGAACAATTGCAGGCTGGCGCCCGTGTTGAAGTGGCAGATGTAAAACGTAATCCAATGGATTTCGTGTTGTGGAAAATGTCCAAGCCGGGTGAGCCAAGCTGGGAATCTCCGTGGGGTGCAGGTCGTCCGGGCTGGCATATTGAATGTTCCGCAATGAACGGCAAGGCACTGGGGCACCATTTTGATATTCACGGTGGTGGTTCTGATTTAATGTTCCCGCACCATGAAAA
Source organism: Xenorhabdus japonica (assembly GCF_900115195.1). Classification (GTDB taxonomy): domain Bacteria; phylum Pseudomonadota; class Gammaproteobacteria; order Enterobacterales; family Enterobacteriaceae; genus Xenorhabdus; species Xenorhabdus japonica. Next base: position 24,841 of record NZ_FOVO01000030.1, on the reverse strand, counting down.
TGAGATTGCACAATCAACTTGTGCCCATGATGGCCCTTACGTCAATTATTGGATGCATTCCGGTATGGTTATGATAGATAAAGAGAAGATGTCCAAATCATTGAACAATTTCTTTACCATCCGTGATGTGCTGGAATATTACGACGCTGAAACCGTACGTTATTTCCTGCTGTCCGGCCACTATCGCAGCCAGTTGAATTATACGGAAGAGAACCTGAAACAGGCGCGTACTTCTCTGGAGCGCTTGTATACATCCCTGCGTGGTACAGATAAATCTGCTCAGCCTGCTGGTGGAGAAGCGTTTGAAGCCCGTTTCACTGAAGCAATGAACGATGATTTCAACACACCGGAAGCATATTCAGTCTTGTTTGACATAGCGCGTGAGCTGAACCGCCTGAAGACAGAAGACATGGTGACAGCTAACGGTTTGGCTGCTGAACTGCGTAAATTAGCGGGTATTCTTGGTCTTTTGGAACAAGATCCAGAACATTTTTTGCAAGGTGGAGCACAGGCAGATGATGACGTAGCCCAAATCGAAGCGCTAATCAAACAACGTAATGATGCTCGTAAAAACAAAGAGTGGGCTTTGGCTGATGCGGCACGCGACCAGTTAAATGAAATGGGAATTGAGCTGGAAGATGGGCCACAAGGAACAACATGGCGCCGTAAATAATCGATTCCAGAACCGCCCCTTAGATGGGCGGTTCAGTTTTTATCGCATTTACAATTTCATAGCGATATTTTTAGCTGTAATACTTAGCTGTGTTGTATATATAAGCGAAATAAAAACCGACAGATTTATCAATGAGTATTTAGATACTCAGGATAGAAAGCATTTACAACGTGATAGGTAACTTTTCCAGAAACTGAGTCCCGTTTCATGGAAACAAAAGAGGAATTACTCAGATGCTCTGGTACTTGATGTGCACTATCATCGGAAGCAGGATTGAGAAGAGAGACTTTTACTCGACGTTTAGAATTACTTAATTTATAAGACAAACCCAACAACCTTCTTGCAGCTCTATTACTTAACATAATTAACTCCGTTTCAGTTGTACGCAAGTCTCTCAGTATAGCAACTTATTAGAAAACCAAAACATTACTGACATAATTGTTTATCAAGATATCGTCAATGTCACATATCCCGTGAATAAAGTCAGATGAAGTTACTGTCAGAATTATCGAAATCATTAGATATTTAATATTTTTCTTGGATTGACTTTTAGTTCGATATTTACTGGATTGATTCTTGGAGAGCTTTTGATTTTGTGTTTTGTCTTATGCTGACGGTAATAAAAATAATTAACTGTTAAGTCTTCTATTTTTCAAGTTGCAGCCTTGTGAGCTGCAACCCTGCTTAATTACTCTTCAACGCGAACAGATCCGCCATTAAAGGAAACCACTTTACCGGCAACGATTTTGCAGCGTTTGCGGGTTTCAACTTGAGAATCGACTTCCACCAAACCTTCTGCAATCACTGTCTTTGCCGCAGCTCCACTTTCACACCACCCTTGAAGCTTCAGCAAATCACATAATTCGACATAAGGATGACTATCTAAATAAAAAATTTCCATCAGTAACCTTCAGTTGTATCTACATCATGATATTCCTCGCAAGCCTGCAAGGTATTTTGAATTAATGTTGCAACGGTCATCGGGCCAACACCACCGGGCACAGGAGAGATCCAACTTGCGTGTTCGGACGCGTTATCGAAATCCACATCACCAATGACTTTGCCATTTTCCAGTCGATTAATGCCGACATCAACCACAATCGCGCCAGGTTTAATCCACTCGCCGGGAATAAAATTTGGCTTACCGACCGCGACGATCAGTAAGTCAGCCTGTTCAACATGCTGACGTAAATTTTTGGTAAAACGATGCGTTACCGTAGTCGTACATCCTGCCAGCAACAATTCAAGACTCATCGGGCGTCCAACGATATTAGAAGCACCAATAATAACCGCGTTTAGCCCATAAGTATTGATATTGCAGCGCTCAAGCAGGGTTACAATCCCGCGTGGAGTACAAGGACGCAATTTTGGGGCACGTTGGCATAGACGACCGATATTATAAGGATGGAAACCATCCACATCCTTATCGGGATGAATACGTTCCAGTACTTTGACATTATCAATGCCGGCAGGTAGAGGGAGTTGAACTAAAATACCGTCGATTTTCGTATCGGCGTTTAGATTATCTATCAAGGAGAGTAATTCGGCTTCGCTGGTGGTATCAGGCAGATCATAAGAGCGTGACATAAAACCGACTTCTTCACAGGCGCGGCGTTTACTTGCGACATAAATTTGAGAAGCGGGATTTTCGCCCACTAAAACGACGGCAAGACCCGGCGCTCGTTTTCCGGCTGCAACACGCTGCCTGACTTTTTCTGCAACTTCGCTTCTGATTGTCTGCGCAATCGTTTTCCCATCAATAATTTGTGCTGACATGTATTTAAGATTCCATCATCAAGTATAGGAATAAATGCTATTTTGTCAGAACATGAACCGCCTGTCAGTTTTATTGATAATCATAAAATGAGCAGATGAGCGAAAAGCCCATTGACTCATTCCATTATGCCCGTATAATCCGGTGCTACATCAACGCATTAATGATGTTTCTTATTTTTCTGCATATCATAATGCGCCCTTAGCTCAGCTGGATAGAGCAACGGCCTTCTAAGCCGTAGGTCACAGGTTCGAATCCTGTAGGGCGTACCATTTAAAATCAATGAGTTACCTCTATTTTGCAATCGCTAGTTTTCCTGACTGGGACGGATTCGGGACGCAACCACCAAAAATTGCATCAATTTGTCGCGCATGCTCAGTGAGATGATTGGGTGCTAAGTGAGCATAACGCCTTACCATTTCGATTGATTCCCATCCCCCCATTTCTTGTAAAATTGATAATGGAACGCCTGACTGAACCAACCAGCTAGCCCATGTATGCCGTAAATCATGGAACCGGAAATTTTCTATCCCTGCTCTCTTTAATGCAGAGTTCCAAGCTGTGTTATCATCAACACGCATCTTTCTGACTTTAGGCATGACTTTCCCGTCAGGATTGGTTGATGGCTTGGTATGGACAAACACCCATTTACTATGATTTCCTATTTGATCACGCAATACTTTACAAGCTGTTTCGTTTAGGGCTACCCCTATAGCCCTAGACGATTTACTTTGATCTGGGTGTATCCATGCCACTTGTCTTTGCATATCAATTTGAGACCATTCCAGATTAATAATATTTGAACGCCTCAGTCCTGTAGACAGTGCGAACTTAACGACTGACTGTAACGGGTCGGGACATTCATCAACTAACCTTTGAGCTTCGTGAGGTTCCAGCCATCTGACACGTCTGTCTCTAACGGGGGGAATCTTAATCACCGGTGCTTTCTCTAGCCATTTCCAGTCCCTTTCAGCTGCTCTTAATAAAGCTTTCATCAAGGCCAAGTGTTTTGCTTTGGTTGCCACCGATACCGGGACTTCTTCATAGGCAGGGATTTCTTGCCCTTTCTTCTTTGCAGCTTTAACGTGGCTTTCCCAGCGCTCCTTGGCCTTACGGTTTTTCATCTTACTAACCGCAGTATAAATATTGGCTTCGGTAATATCCTTTAATCTGACCCCTCCGAAGTACTCCAGCCAGAACCCCATGCGCCCCTTATCATCATCCAGTGATTTTTTATCGGCCTTTTCTTCAATCCATCGCAAGCAGGCTTCATCAAAAGTTACGTCAGGGAAGTCGCCCAATCTTTCTATGCGCCATAATTCGGCCTTTCTTCGGTCGTGCAGCTCCTGAGCTTGCTTTTTGTCCGTTGTCCCAAGAGACTCCTTAATACATCAATCCCTATGAAAGCTGCTGCTGATTTACGGGATAGGGTGACGCTTTCATTATTAGTGATGAGCCTCATTTCATCTCCTTCTTAATAACTCTCACATAATATGCCAGCACAGATTTTGCACTGAATTTCATATGATTGAGTGGTTTAAATTTGGGAACGTATTTATCGAGAATTGCGGTGACTGCGGTATCGTCGTATTTGGGCAGGTTATTTAGTTCATTCAGGCACTCCCTCGCCACCGCCCTCCTTGCGTTTTCGTATGTGTTCTGTGTATTCATGATGCTCGGTTGACAAAATCAAATAAATTTGTAAAACGGTTGACGCGAAATAGTCAACCGAGACGCTCCTTACATTCTCAAATTCGCTAGTCATGGGTGTTGAGATTCGAGTTCACGAATCTGAGCGTGGCACCTGTGAATTTCAGTTGACATATTATTCAGCATCTCAGCCGTATTTCTGGTGATTAAATCTATTTTGTCACTGAGCTGTTGCAGCGTTCTGATGTCGGCGCTATCAATTTCCATTCTCATTACATCACGCATTAATTGATTCAGATGCCGATAATAACCAATTGTACGTAATGTTTCCTGTCCTGCATTTTTACCCGACTTTAATATTGTCTTGGTGTTTAAAATAAATTTTCGACTATCGGATGTAATAACGTATTTTCCTAAATCTAGTTTCATATTTAATTCTCACGTTAGGCAGTCCATTGCCATTTTCGAATGGTTATTCATGAATAATAACGGTGATATCGTCCATTGTTATTTTCTGAAATCCGCCTCGTTCTAAAATAGTTTTTGCGTCATTCTGAATTAATTCTTGGCATTCAGATTCTGGAATGGAATAATCGCCATTGATGTATTCTAATATTTCTGATTTTGTTATTTCAATTTTTACTTTCATATCACTCTCTCTTTATTATTGATTGCTATCATTATACGCGCTAAATACGTAGTAGTTTGTTTATACTCAGTAGGTGTGTTGGGGTACAATTTATTTAAAATTACATTTTCCTGACGTGTAACCATAAGTAAATTATCAATCTGGCAATTTTGAGGGTTGCCATCGATGGACGAACTCGCTAAGGGATAATATGAAGCCAGAACATTTAGCGTTACTGCGCGATAAACTCTGGCGGCTCAATCACCTCTATTGGATAACCAACAAAGAAGGCCGCCCTGTCAGATTCAAGATGACGCCAGAGCAGCTGGAATACTTCGAAGGCATTCACACCCGCAACATCATTCTTAAAGCCCGTCAGCTTAGTTTTACAACAGAAGTCTGCATTATTCAACTTGATGCTGCGCTATTTGAGTCAGCAAAATGCGCCCTGATAGCCCACACGCTAAACGATGCTAAGCGCCTGTTTCGAGAGAAGGTCAAATATGCCTACGACCGATTGCCCGATTCAATTAAAGCGGCCAACCCTGCAAGTAACGATGCAGCCGGGGAGCTGGTCTTTCGCAAAGGTGGTTCACTGTATGTCTCCACTTCCTTTCGTGGGGGCACATTACGCTATCTACATGTGTCGGAGTTCGGGAAGATATGCGCCAAGTTCCCCGATAAAGCGCGTGAGATTGTCACTGGGGCATTTGAAGCGGTATCAACTGACTGTTTCACCACGATTGAAAGCACAGCAGAAGGGCGAGCGGGTTACTTCTTTGATTACTGTCAGACGGCAGAGAAAGCTCAGATGCAGGGTAAGCAGTTATCTAACCTCGATTGGAAATTCTTTTTCTTCTCGTGGTGGAAGAATCCTCTCTATGCCATTGATCCGGTAGAGGCAATACCAAGCCGCTTGCGTGATTATTTCTCAGAGTTGCAAGGTAAGTACGGCATTACTCTAACTGAACGCCAACAGGCTTGGTATTTCGCCAAAGAGAAAACGCTCGGCGATGACATGAAGCGGGAATACCCGTCGATCCCCTCCGAGGCATTCCAGCAATCAGTCGAAGGAGCCTATTACGCCAAGCAATTTCGCTGGCTGTACGAAAACAAACGCATTGGCAAATTGCCGGATAACTCACACCTGCCTGTACACACGTTCTGGGATATCGGGGTGGGGGATTCAACGGCTATCTGGTTCGTGCGTGAAGTAGGTGAAGAGTTTCACATTATTGACTACTACGAGAACTCATGCGAAGGGCTGCGGCACTATATGAAGGTGCTGAAAGACAAAGGCTATACCTATGGTGAGCATTGGGGGCCACATGACATCGATAACCGTGAATTTGGTGCTGATGCTAAGTCACGCCGAGAGTTGGCGCGAGAAGGTTATGAAATCGACGGCCAGCGGTATTCAATGATATTCAAAGTCGTGCCAAAAGTTGGTGTTGATACCGGTATTGAATCGGTACGTGAAATTTTGCCTAACTGCGTATTCGATGAAGAAAAGTGCAGTGAAGGCATTTCCCATCTGGAAAGCTACCGCAAAGAGTGGGATGACAAGCGCGGCTGCTGGAAAGATAAGCCGCTTCATGACTTCACATCACACGGTGCCGATGGTTTTCGTTATTTCGCGGTAGCCAAGAACAATCGCAAGACAGTCGGTGCATTTTTCTTTTAAGGGGAGTCTTTCGTGAGTGAAAGCAAAACAGAGTTTCTGGTTAATAGTCTGGCTGACACTATCGCCCAGCGGATGATCTATGCAGCTGGTGGTATTAGCGGCAATACGAAACGCACCAATATCTATTCTGAGTTCGGCTATCCCGAACAACTCAGGTTCAGAGAATATTACAACGCCTATGAACGTAATGCAGTGGCACATGCTGCTGTGCATCGTTTACTGGATGGGTGTTGGCAGGATAACCCGACCATCATTGATGGTGAGGAAAAGAAAGAGGTGGATGTCACCAGTTCATGGGAGACAAGAGTAACAAAATTATTAAAACCATATTGGCCGAAAATCAAAGATTCTGATCGCCGTAATATGATAGGGCATTACTCGGCGCTGCTCATTCAAGTTCGGGATAGTAGGGTATGGAGTGAGCCTATTGATACCACGGTAGTATCAAGGTTAAAAGGCGAAGCGCTGGTAAACCTGATTCCAGTTTGGGAGCCTCAACTCACCGTTGCCGAATGGGATACCGATATCAATTCAGAAAACTACGGACAGCCAAAGATGTTCAATTTTGATGAGCGTCCGGTCGGTCAGGTTGAGATACAAGGGCCAGCCAAGCAACTTGCTATTCACCCATCGCGGGTTATTGTTTTGTGCGAGGGGGCTGAGGATGGAAATATTTTTTCAGGGACGCCGTTACTCAGATCGGGTTATAACAAACTACTGGATATTGAAAAGGTCTCCGGTGGCAGTTCAGAAGGGTTTTTGAAAAATGCTTCTCGTCAAATTGGGGTGGAGTTTGATAAAGAAACTAATCTGCACGACATCACTACAGCGGCGATTCAAGCTGGCTACAAAGACCTCGGCGCGGCATTAGAAGACAAAATCAGTAAATTAAATAGAGGGACGGACTCGGCAGCAGTGATGCAAGCAGGGCGGTTGAATGTCTTGTCTGTGGCTCCGGGCGATCCAACGCCGACATGGGAAGTGACCACTCGTGAGTTTTGCGCCTCTGTGCAAGTGCCGTTTACCATTCTGTTTGGTACTCAAACGGGAAAATTAGCCGGGGATAAAGATGACGCGACATGGAAAGTGCGCCTGAACGGTCGCCGATGGGGATTTCTAACTCAATATGTAACGCAATTGATAAAGCGATTGTGGGAAATCGGCATTATCGAGCCACCTTCTTCTGGCGAGGTCACTATTGCATGGTCTGACATGCTAGCATCCAGTGAGCAGGAGAAAATCGACAATATGATTAAAATGGCAGAAGCAGCACTTAAGACCCAGCAAGCTTTCGGAACGCCTATATTTACCCCTAATGAAATTCGTACAGTGGGTGAACTGGAACCTCTGGAAGAAGAACCTGAGCCACAGGGTGCAACAGGAGATCCGCTAACTGATGAGCAAGACCAGAATCGGAACCCCGATAATACCGAGGAATAAACGCGACCCCACCCAGTCATACCGCCCTGTGAATAAGATGTTCCGTGATATAGAGCGACGGTATTACGACATCAAGAAAGCCCTCAAGCAATTATTTGACAGCACTCTAATCGGACATCAAAAAGATGGGATATCAGGCTATATTCTTGCGAAAAACGCAAAAGGAAAGCCGGACTGGTTATTCCGTGTGAATAAAGAAGCTTTCATCTATGGCATGTCAGCGGGTGCTTTAGCGTTGCTGCTTGAACGAATACAGGGAATTTTGGACGAATATTTGCTTGAGGGTTGGAAAGATCAGTTATGGGTGCTTAGTTATATATCCGATGAGTATAAACGCGGAACTTTAAATGCCTATACCAACCTATCGGTGCAGTCAGAAGTTTACGCACAGCAAACGATGCTTTCTGTTCTGCTATCAACACCTGCCTATCAGAATCAGATTGCTACGGCATTTGTAGCAACCTATAGCGATTGGAAGGGGCTGTCTGATGCGGCAAGGGCTGATTTGTCCAATGTAATAGCTGAGGCTATCGCTCGTGGGGTAAATCCAAGGGAAACAGTGGCGATTGTGAGTAAGCGGTTGGATGTATCAATGAGCCACGCTAAGAACATAGCCCAAACTGAGCAGGTCGGCGCACTGAGAGAAGCTAATTGGAATGAAACGGTGTGGGCTAAAGAGCGGCTTGGATTGAATATTAAGTTGCTTTGGTTATCAGCCCTGAAACCAACTACCAGATCATGGCACGCCGCGAGGCACGGGAAGATTTATACCAAGCAGGAAGTTGAAGAGTTTTATTCTAAAAATGGGAATCGCTATCGCTGTTATTGTGCACAACAGCCTGTGGTACTGGATGATAAAGGAAAATTGTATAACACGGGTCTGACTGAGCGTCTGACAGAAGAACGGAAAGAGTGGCAAGAACCTGATTCATCTACGTAACAATTCAAAGAGGTCACAGCATGAAGCTATCTAGCGTTCATGTTAAATCACTGGCCTTAAATTCTTCCAATATCTCAACTGAAACTATTGATAGTGATGAGCATGTCGTCATTCGTGGCGTTGTGCCCGTTGTCGATGATGTTGTGATGAACGGAGGGTTATATCCCGCTAGTGAGATTAACAAGAGCTACAAATCAATAGAAGGCAAGCAAATGCCTTTGGGACACCCCAGCATTGACGGCCAGTATGTCTCTGCGGATGTTCCCCGTGCGGTAAATCAGTTTCATGTTGGTGCGTGGGCTGAGAATGTACGCAAAGACGGTGATCGGGTTGTCATGGACATGAAGATTAACCGTCGGTATGCGGAGTCTACAGAAAAAGGCAAGGTTTTGTTACAACGTCTGGATGACATGATCGCTAACAAGGAAGCTGAGCCTATACACATTTCTACTGGACTCTTGCTACAACGTGAGCAGAACGGAGGGAAGTCAAAGGGGAAAAAATACACATGGATTGCACGAAACATGCAGTTCGATCATGTGGCTATTCTTCCTCCTGATGAGCCAGGAGCCGCAACACCAAAAGAGGGCGTAGGGATTTTTGTTAATTCTGATGGACAGAAAATAGAGGTCGAAGTGGTCAATCTTTCTGATGCGTCAGATTGCACAAAAGAAGGCGTGATTGATAAAGCTAAGTTCTTTTTCACCAACGCCTCTAATTTCTCATTCGATGATATTTACTCAGCTCTCAGGGCAAAACTCAGGACTGTATATCCCGATGATGACTGGCCTTACCCTGAAACCGTCTGGCCTGACAAATTTATCTATTACCTGTCCGGTAAAACCTACCAACAAAAATATCTCATGAACGATGACGGTACAGCCGAACTCGTCGGAGAGTCTGTCGAAGTTGTGCGCAAGCCAACTGAATACGAAATTAAAACCAACGGAGCTAATAACCCGATGAAAGACATGATTGTTAACGCCCTGAAAGCGAAAGGTAAGCCGACTGACGGCAAGACCGAAGCTGAGCTGCTTGATGCATACAACCAGATGAATGCTGACGAAGCAAAAGACAAAGAAACGCCGGAAGAAAAAGCCGCGCGCGAGAAAAAAGAGAAAGAGGCCGCAACAAATACTGATGCGATCACCGCAGCAATAAACGCAGCCATGAAACCATTGACTGACAAAATCACCACGCTGGAATCTCAGTTGACAGCCAACGCAGACAAGGAGAAATCCGATAAACGCGCTGCTGTGAAAGCGAAGTTCGGTCTAGATGACACGGTAGTTAACGCACTGGATGGCGCGGCGCTCGATGGCTTCTATGCACAATGTCAGACCTCAACAGGTTTGAATTCATCATTTACAAACAATTCTTCTGAATCATTCACATCTATGCCGGAGTAATAGAAATGGCGAAAGACGGAAAACATGTAATTCATGCGGGTGGTGTATTTACCAACCCCATGCTGAATCGCGAAGGTGCGGCGGCGGCGGATACTCAGCCCGGCACGATTGGTTATTTTGACAAAGGCAAATTCAAAGCTTCTGTCGATGGCAAAGAGGCAGCAATGCTCTATGTCGCCAATATCGACTACCTCCGCTGCCAGACCGTGGACGACTCAATTAAGGCGGGCGGTGTGGTTGTTGCTATGCAGCCGATGGCGGGAATGTTCCTAAACCTCTGTGCAGCTGCCGGAACGTACAAAAAGGGGCAACCTGTAACAGTTACTAACGGTCAGATTGCGGCGGCAGGTGATGGCGTTGTTGCGTTTGCCTATGTCGAAGAAGACAACATCACGGCAAAAGCGGGCGATCTAGTACGCGTGGTTTTTAAATAAGGAGAGATGAATGTTTTATTTTTCAACCAAACAGGCGACCGAAACAGGGAACCTTGAAGTCAATCAAATGCAGTTTCGCGAGCTCGAAGCTGCCCGTAATGCTTCTGCGCAGGCAGTAGCGGATTTCTTGGCGCGTACTCGCTGGCAGGGGGAGGCAAATAACGCGCCTGTGCTGAATGCGGTCAATGCCATCGACGATATTCGCCGTTTGTACCGTGCGTATGACCAAACAGTACTGGCTGAATTTGAGCCTAACACAGAATTCACGTTATTGAATGACCTGATGTCATTATCTCGTTCTGTGCGTCTGGAAGAGTCGGTGTACGAATACGCGCGTACTGGCGGTAAAGGCTGGGCGCATACGTCCATGAGCGGGCAGATCGGTGCTGCGTTAGATGCTCGTGCATACTCCTTTGATGGAACGATGGTGCCAATTCATGATTCTGGATTTAAGTTCCAGTGGCGTGACCCAATTTTTAACAAAGGATCTGCCTTGGCGTCGCTGGCTGATGCTCAGCGTGGTTCAGTGGATAGCGTTCGCCGTAAGTATGTGGATTACATATTTAACGGTTTCCGTGATAGCGAAGGCAACTACGTTCAGTTTGACGGAAAGACATGGAAAGGCCTGAAAGCTGATGAGCGTGTTGGCATGGTGGATTTGGGCGCGAGTGGCCTGAACATTGATTTTACCAAGGCAGAAGCTAAAGCCATCCGTGAAGGCGCCATTGCACTGCGTGACACATTGCGCCTGAAAAACTTCATGTATGCCGAGCAAACTTGGTATGTGTCAGGTGACATCCTGTCTCATTGGGAGAAGATTTACTTTGATGTTAACGCCACTCGCACAGTGTTAGAGGAAATCAAAAAACTGACGGGTATCAAAGAAATCAAAGAAGATTTTCAACTGGAAGGCAATGAGATTCTGGTTGTACCACTGGGTGCTGGTGTTATCTCACCTGTCGTTGGTCAAGCATTCGGTACGGTCGCTGATCCACGCCAGTTCTACAACTCTGACTATGTATGGCGTACATGGGGTGCGGCTGGCCTGATGGTCAAGACTGATATCAACAACAAGCATGGTGTGCTGTTCGCCAAAGGGTAAGGAGTATTTATGGCACTGGTAAAAGTGATTGCAGGTAATCTTTTTTCTGGTGCCGATCTCCAAAAACTGGAGGTTGGCGATTTGGTGGAAGTAGATCAGGAAACTGCAAAGCGTTGGGCGTTGATTGGGCTGGCGGAGTTAATTAAGGATAGTGTGCTTGAAGTAGCAACACCGCACAATCCTCCTGAGCCTGAGCCTGAGCCTGAGAAATTAGCCAAAGGCAAAGGTAAGAAGGATAAACACGATGCAGATAGCGCTGAATGATATCAAGCCAATGATCGCCGAACTTGGGTTTACATTGCCTGATTCAGTTCTGGAGTTGTTACTGGGTCAGGTGAATGACAAATCTGAGTGCATGGCTGTTCATGGCTACGATGAAAACTTGCAAAAACTACTGCTTATCTATGCCGCCGTCCGTTTAGCCTCCCTGACCGGTGCAAGAAAAATTGCATCGCAAGGTTCCCCTTCCGGCGCTTCCCGTTCATTCGCTTATGATTCCGCTGGAACGGATTATCTGCTTAAGCAAATCAGAGTGTGGGATACATCCGGCTGTTTGTCTGGCTTGCCGCTGGAGAGCAAAACAGTCGGCTTCTTTGATGTAGTGGGGTGAATATGAGCAATACGGCGAACTGGGCCTATACCGCTATGTGCACATTCTGGAAGCGGCTGGGGAATGATGAGTATGGCAAGCCACTTGGTTATGAAACGCCACGTACTATCCTGTGTGATTATCAGGGTGGGTTGTCCAGCAAAATATCAGGGGTTGGTGCTGAACTTGTTGTCAAAAACACATTTTGGACTGAGTTTGCTGATGCCTCTATAGGGGATTATATCCTGATTGGTGAGTCATCTAATCTTAATCCTATCGCGGCAGGGGCTGACGAAATCAAACACACCGTGCGCTATGCCGATACTTTCGAACGTCTTGCAGATGATTATGCGTTAGTCACAGGAGTCTGATATGGGCGTAAAAGTCAAAGGCATTAAAGAAGCGCAGGCTAAGTTAAATGCCCTAATCGGTGATATACGTGGGCGGAAAGTTGTCCGTGCTATGTATAAAGCGCTGTATATCGGAAGCGCTCAGGCTGCACTTTATACTCCAATCGATACTTCTTTTCTCATTAACTCTCAGTTCCGTGATGTTCGCTTTCAGGGAGCACGATTAACGGGGCGGGTAGGATATTCTGCAAACTATGCGCTTTATGTTCATGATCCTAAATTTAAGCAGCGCTTTCGCAGAGCTACAGCGAAAAAAGAGTTCCTTAAATTGGGGTTTGATGAAATGAGGACACAGATTGATAAGGCCGTAACGGAGGAATTGAAATCGTTATGAGTGTATTTGAACAATTCCGGCATTATCTGGCAACGGCAGGGCTGATTGATGGTTTCACGGTACAGATGGTCACTTGGATTGAACAGAAAGGTGATGGCGGCGAGAAACAATACATGGTTTTTCAGCCCGCTGGTGGCACTGGTCGATTGGATGATTTAGGGGCTGATGACAATGTGCAGGTAATTCTGGTCAGTGGACAAAATAATCCACAACCCGCTATCCAGCGTGCACAGGAAATCCTCGACTATGTTGCCGAACATCCAGACGATGACTGTTTGACCTCCGTTTTCAATCTAGGGGGATTAACAACCCCCATCCCCACACAAGAGAACCGATACGTTATCCGGTTGCTCTTTCGCTGTACATCATAATCAAGTCGCTCAGGCGGCTTTTTTTTATTTCTATTAATAGAGGTTATTCACATGGCAAATTGCCCAGTAGAAACCAATAAACTTATTGGTCGCAACGCTATTATTCGCATTGCGCATGGTTGTCCTGATGCAGTACCAGACCAATCAGCGTTTTTTCGGATAGGTGCATTGACCACCAAATCATTTGACCTATCCCCCAACACCCTGACCTCAGAGGCGGATGATTCAAAAGGGCTGGTGGAAAGCGTCGTAACCAGTATGGACTTAACAATCTCATTTGACGGTGAATACCGCAAACGCGATAAGGCCGAAGATTTTGGTCCATTGCGATTGCTGCGGGAGATCCCGAAAGAAGTTCAATCCGGGCGCCAACCGTCATATTGGGTGCAAATGGACTTCACTGGAGAAAACTCTTTCGTTCTGCAAGGTTATATGGTGTTTACATCTTGGTCATCTCAATTTGGAGCTAACGAGATTGCCACCTATTCCGGTGAATTGAAAGTCAGTGATGCTGATACGGTTGATTGGCTGATTGAAGAAGTCGCTGTGCAATCCGTCACTGTTAATCCTCAATCATTGACGGTAGCAGTAGGAAAAACCGGTTCATTTGTCGTAAATTTCAGCCCTGCTGATGCGACCAATAAAAACTATACCGTGACATCGGATAAAACCAATGTCGCTACAGTGAGTAAGGTAGGCAATGTCGTGACGGTAAAAGGGGTTGCAGAAGGCGCAGTAAATATCACTGTTCTGACTCAGGATGGCAACAAAGCAGCTAAGTGCGCTGTGACTGTGACCGCTTAATATTACAAAGGGCACTTGCGAGCGCCCTTGATAATGTTCAGGAGGAATTATGACGCCCATTATTGATATTGGTGAGATGGTTATCTCCACTGATAAAACCGATTATTTACTGCGCCCTTCTTTCGCTGCAATGACACGTATTGGTACACCTAAACAGATTGTAGAGACGTATACATTATTAAACGGGGCAGAGACTCAGGAATTAATTAACCGTGCGCTGGTGGCTTACGGCACACTTCCAGACTGGCTGATTAAACTGATGCGTAAACCTGTATTTGGACGCAGTATCCTGTCAACATCCATAATAGTTGTGCAGGCGTGCTGTAACGATGATGTGGAAGAGCTGATTGGTGAATGGAGACCAGGGCAAAAAGGGGTTGTATATCGCCTGGGTAGTGTGCCAATTAACGACATTATTGTGATTGCCAGAGAGCTGATAACACATGGCGTCATTGGTAAAGTGAAAATCAGGAAACTACAGCGCCATGAAGGAACGGAAGAGTTTTCTGACCAGTTTAAAGCTATTGAGTATATCAATGCGGCTCGCGCTCATTTCAATATGTCACGCGAAGAGGCTGAACAGTTAACGATGACCGAATTTCAGATGATGCTGAAAGCCAAGTTTCCCGATGAGAAGGGGTTCACCCGTGAAGAGTATGATGCCGTTATTGATGCTGATGATCAGCGAGCTAATGACCTGATGAATGGCAAGCGAAGACTGGTTAGCATGAAAAAATAATAGTTTTAAACATTTAATATTATGTATATACAAAATTCATAGTTTTATGATTTATTTTATCTATTAATTACACGGCATTTATCGATATTTTATAAGTCTTTTGAGTTGTTTAGATCTGTTTCGTGGTGTATTCTGTATATACAGATTAACCATAGGTTAAAGATGCCGATATATGAAGCTCTTGATATCATCAAACATTAGGTTGAAGTTAGCAGGCAAGAGCCCGCCTGTTAATGAAGAGGATATACTCCAGTGTTTTTCTAATCGGACAGGGAGTTTTCTTGAGGATGCGAGAGAAGACAATAGAACTGACCCGCCTACTAGATGGTTTATATCTGAAACTGATTATGGTGTTAAGTTGAAGATAGTCTTTATTCATTACCCTGATAAAGGGGTGGCTATAAGAACAGCCTATGCACCTAACGAAGATGAATTGAGAATTTACAGAAAATACGGCCTAGGAACAGAGAAATGAGCAGACAAACTGATAAGCGAACAGACCTGATAGCTTCTACTGATGAGGCATGGGAGAGCGGTGAGCTTGGTCGCAGTGAGGCTCACATTAAAGTATCTGACGATATCACGGAGGATCTGATTAACGAGGCGCTGGACTTACAGCCAATCTCAATCAGGTTAAATAAGTCTCTGATAGAAGACCTGAAAATGATAGCTGACCTTAACGGTCTGGGCTATCAACCATTAATTCGGCAGGTTTTAAATCGTTTTGTTAATAGTGAGAAAAAACGGATACTGACAGAAGCTCACAGCAAGGCGATGAAAAACGAAAAAAGAAAATCAGCAAGTAAGCGCCATAAAGCCGCTTAACAGACATAATAGTTAACCCAACCCGCCGCGCGCTGATTTTTCGGCTTTAATCAAATAATCATCACACAAATGCCACTTAAATGTGGCGTTTTGCGTTGTTTTGCACTAATTGGTTGGTATTATGAGCAAAATTTAATGATGGGGAATTGTGATGAGAAGACTCTTTTTAGTTGTGATTAGTTGCTTATTTCTGGCGGGTTGTGATAGATCAATTAAGGTTTTTGGTATAACTCTTGGTGGTGATTTTGAGAAAATTAAAGAGCAAGGGTTGGTGAAAAAAGTTGATTTAATCTCATCAAAAAAACATTTCATATTAGCTGATCTAAAAAAAGTTCCAAGTCCAGAAGCCGGAGACTCAGCAAATTATTTCGTTCAAGTTATTGATGGAAAAATAGTTGGTGTTGTAGCAACAGTGAAAGATGATTCATCATCGTATTATAAGAATCTTTCCTCTTATGCACATAGCAAACTTGGCGAGCCTGTGGCAACAGAAAATAACATCACAGATAGTGATGCAGTGAAAAAAATTCCATATGGTTGTGTGGAGAAAAGATCTTGTTTAGGTACTAAATACAGTGTGTATAGAAAAGATAATGTTAACTCCATTATTTCAACTGGTAATGGAGAAACGAGAATCCAATTTGACACCGATGATTTGAAAAGCGCCTTGTAATAAAAAATTAATTGATAACCAAGACCTCGCTTTGGCGGGGTTTTCCTTTTTAAGGAACCAGTAAATGGCAGAATATCAAGTAGGTAATATCGTTTATCAGGTATCAATGGATGTAGCGCAATTGTTGACGGCGCAACGGCAATTAGATTCGCGTCTAGGGCAGGTAGAGCAACGCTTTAATCAAACAGGGCAGGCGGTTAATGGGGCAGAAAAGGCATTATCCTCAGTATCGAAAGTCGCCATCGCTCTTACCTCCGCACTATCGGTTCAACAAGTAGCTGCTTACGCTGATGCATGGACGGTTGTAAATAACAAGCTAGCTAACTCTGTTCGAGCTAATGAGCAACTGATTGATGTAACCAATAGGGTATTTCAACTTTCACAGGATACCCGTACCAGCCTGAATGCAACGGCCACTTTATATAGTCGATTGGAACGAGGTACACGAGAATATAATATTTCTGCGGCTGAATTAACGAGACTAACAGAGGTAATTAACCAAGGATTTATTGTCTCAGGTGCGACCGCCACGGAAGCAGAGAACGCAATTATTCAATTGTCGCAGGGTATAGCTTCTGGCGTTCTGCGTGGTGAGGAATTCAACTCTGTAGCAGAACAGGGTAGTCGCCTAATGGTCGCCTTGGCTGATTCTATGGGTGTGAATATTGGTGAATTACGCAAAATGGCTGCGCAGGGGAAATTGACAACAGATGTTGTAGTTAAGGGGTTATTATCTCAAGGTAATGTTATTGGCAAAGAATTTGCAAAAACCATTATGACAATGGGTCAGTCTATGCAGGTAGCAAGCAATAATCTGACCAAATTCTTTGGTGAGTCATCTACAGTAAAAGCCGGAGTTAGTGCATTTAATGATGTGATTATTACCTTGAGTGAAAACATGAATGCTGTTTCAAATGTGGTTTTGGTGGTCGCTGCGGTAATGGGTTCTAGATTTGTTGGGGCGCTGACACTAGCTACGAGAAAAAAATTGGAGAGTGCTGCTGCATCCATCGGTGAGGCGAGAGCGACACAGATTTCAGCTCGGAATGCATTATATGCCGCTCAGGCAGCAACAAGAAAGGCTTGGGCTGATAAAGATGCTGCTGCCTCTGCGTTAAATCTTGCTCAGGCTGAATATAACGTAGCAAAAGGGAGCGCAGCGGAAGCATTCGCATTAGATAATCTCAATGCTAAAAAATCGGCTTCCATAGCTGCGTCAGCGGCTTACGTCCAAGCCAAAAACGCGGAAACGATAGCGACAGCACGATCAACTGCGGCAAATAAAGCAGCTAGTATAACCTTGACAGGGTTAAAGGGAGCGCTTGCATTAATTGGTGGGCCTATGGGAGCTGCTATGTTGGCTGGTGGAGCATTATTCTATTATTACCAACAGGCGCAACAAGCAAAGCAGGCCTCTATGGAATTTGGCGAAACTTTGTCAGATCTCATCAAAAAATTGAAAGAAATGAATAAAGTACAGGCAGAAGCATCTGGAGCCAAGACGATAGAATATATAAAAAACTTAAAGGATGAGATGAGTGATCTAGAGGAAGAACTAAGGGGAGCAAATCAGGAACAGAAGAAATATTGGGATTTAGCTGTTCAATTTGGAGTAACTACAGATGAAAATAATGGTTACATGGTGAACTACAATAAGAATGTTAGGAAAGCAAAAGAATTAGCAGGGGAGATTTATAGCAAGAAAATAAAGTTAGCTGATGCAGAGGGATATTTAGCATTAATATACAAGCGAGTTAATGAAACTATCGTTGAGCAAATGAAAGCAGCTAAAGAAAACGCAGAGGCTCAAGATAAAGCTATAAGTTCAATTGCCAGAATGACTGGTGCACAGGAGCATTTTGCTCAAATTCTAGGTATAGCGACTAATGAACTGAAAGAGTTTAACTCTGAATACCTCAAAATAAATTGGGGTGGTGACGAAGGTGAAAAATTAAAGAAGCAAACTGAAAGACGCCTCGCTTTAAGTAAGCTTGAAGGTAAAGCCAGAGCAGAACTTCAAGCTCAATATGATGCCGAGGATGCGGGGATAGCAGATCAGAATGCAATTAAACAATTGGAAGTGATGTATACACAAATATGGCAAAACGGAGAGGAAGCGAAAAATTCCAATAAAAAATCCTCCAAATCAGCCAATGAAGCAACAGAAACATTAAAACGCCAACAAGAAGCCTTAGATCGTCTCAATACCGGATATAAAGAAAATAGCCTTGAGATGGCTAAATATGACGTTCGCAAGGCAATGCCGGAAGGTTCTAGTGAATCCCAGCTAAAAGCAGCGGAAGCTAATGCCGAAAGAATTTGGCTGGCTAATCAAGAAAGAGACGACAAGATTAAAGCATCTGAACTTGATGTTGCCGCTCACTCTGCCATGCTTCGCAAGAAAGAGGAAGATGGCCTCAAGAGGATGTACGATAAACACCTTATCGACGAAAAAATCTTTCAGGAACAGATGAAAGCGATTAAGGATAAGGCCGCAGAAGAAGAGCGACAACGCAAAGTCAATGAGGCCGTATCACCTGCTATGAAAACTCTTGGGGAATTCGACCCAGTACAAAATCTCATCAATGAGCATGACAGGAAGATAGAAGCCATCAAGCAGTTTGAGCAACAGCATACTGAGCTTAAGGAACAAGCTGAGGCCGCCAGAGCCGCTATTGAAAAGAAATACCAAGAAGACCTTGCGAGTTCCCAATGGGAGCAATGGAAGAGCCAAAATGAGATGTATCAATTTCTAGGTGATGCTGTTGAATCATTGGGGCAACGCTCTGCCAATTCCATAACAGGGCTGTTAACCGGCACTCAGACAGCTAATGAAGCCATGAGAAATTTGGCGCTTACCATCACGAATGAAGCTGTTTCGGCGCTGGTTCAGATGGGTATGCAGCAAATCAAGAATATGGTGATTGGGAAAGCCGCGAGTACAGCTGCTAAGGTCGATGCTGTTGCTACAGGTGCGACGATTACTACGGCAATGGCTCCTGCTGCTGCGGCTACTAGTGTGGCAACAATGGGATCCGCTGCTACAGTCGGCATGATGGCTATGGCAACCGCTGTCCCTGCGATGATTGCGTTATTGGGTGCCCGTAAAAACGGCGGACCAGTTAGCCCGAACGGGGCTTATCGTATTGGTGAAAATAACAAGCCTGAGATATTCAAGGCTAATAATGGTCATCAATATATGATACCGGGTGACAGGGGTAAGGTGGTTAGCAATAGAGACATAGGGAAAGGGGGGGGTGGAGTTTCTGTCGGCGATATCAATATTTCGTTTAGTGTGCAGACACAAGGTAACTTTTCTGAACAGGATGCACGATTGATGTCGGGAATGGTGAAGAAATCCATTTATGACGTGCTGATAGATGAGCGCCGACCGGGTGGAATGTTAAATGAATGACTTCATCTTCGGATGGGTTTTTTATTGGGTAAAATATGACAAAACCAGAATTTAAGTGGCGGCCACAGGATAACTACGAGGTCAGCCATGAGCCGCGTGTCAAAGTGATTAAGTTTGGTGACGGCTACGAGCAGCGCATTAAAGACGGTATCAATAACCAGTTAAAACGCTACCAGCTTAGCTTTGTTGGGAGCGTGGAGACCGGACGTGCTATTGATGAGTTTCTACGGGCACGAGGCGCGGTAGAGTCATTCACATGGCGAACCAGTGATGATAACCAATTGCGTACCTTCGTTTGCCGTTCGTGGACGGTCAACCGTCATCGGATGCGCTGGTCTATTAGCTGCATCTTTGAGGAGGTGGTGGCATGAGAGACATTCCAAAAGAGATGCGGATTGAGGTCACCGAACTGGCTCAGAATGCCATTCTCAATCTGTATGAGATAGATTTAACGGTCTTTGGTGGCGACATCTACCGCTTTCATGATGGCATGAATGGGAAGTTACAGCCTATTATCTGGCAGGGAATGCGTTATGAACCTTATCCAGTTGAGGTGACAGGATTTGAAATGAGTGGCAAAGGGCCAAGCTCCAGACCAAAAATGATTTTTGCCAACATTAACGGGTTCATTACAGCAATAAATCAGGATTTCAATGATGCCTTGGGTGCTGTGGTGACACGTCATCAAGTGCCGGAAATTTATCTTGATGCGGTGAATTTTTCGAATGGCAACCCACAGGCAGATCCAACCAGAGAAGCCGTGAGCAAGTACCTGATAGAGCAAAAGCAAGATTCCAACGCTGACTTCGTAACTTATGTACTCGCATTACCCAGTGAGACTGATGGCGCTTTGATTCCGGCGCGGGTGATTCAGGCTGATATTTGCAGTTGGCAATATCGTTCTGCTGACTGTGGCTATGATGGCCCACCCGTGGCAGATGAAAAAGACCAGCCAACTACTAATTTACTTAAAGACCGCTGCTCAAAGAAGTACAGCGGCTGTATTAAACGATTCCCTCGCCCTTTATCTATGCCCTTTGGCGGCTTTTTAGGTGCTAACAAGCTAGGTTAATCATGATTGAAAAAGACATTATCGCCCACGCGAAAGTGGAAGGGGTGAGGGAATCGTGCGGCCTGATTTCGGGAGGTCGTTATTTTCCATGCCGCAATATTTCGCCAGATCCTGAGAACTATTTCGAAATTAACCCCGATGACTGGATAACCGCAGAGTGTTTTGCGGATATTGAGGTCATTGTTCACAGTCACCCAAACGGCAAGTCTCGCCTGAGTACCGGAGATAGGGAGCAGCAAATTAAAACCGGGTTACCGTGGTGGTTGACCTGTGGTGATCGGGTTCATAAATTCCGCCCTGTTCCGCGTTTATTGGGTCGGGAATTCATACATGGCACACAGGATTGTTATTCATTAATCCGTGATGCTTATCACCTTGCTGGTATCGAGTTGGACGATTTCAGCCGTGACGATGAATGGTGGAATGCCGGGCAAAATCTTTATCTCGATAATATAGCCAGTCAGGGACTTGAACAGGTAGATGAAATTCAACCCGGCGATATCATTCTTATCTGCCTAGGCAGTCAGACGCCTTGTCATGGGGCTATTTATATCGGTAATCAGCAAATCCTACACCACAGGCCAGATCGCATAAGTAAACGCGATGTTTATGACGGCTATTGGCTCAGATACACCCACTCAGTATGGAGACACAAACAATGGTCAAACTACAGCTTGGAGGCCATCTTAGAAGATTTGGTCGGCGTTACGAGTTAGAGGTTCGTGATGCAGCGGAGGCGGTGAGATGCTTGTGTTACCAGTTAACAGGCTTTCAACAAGCACTGTCCGATGGACATATCCGTGTACGTATTGCAGGGCGGGATATGACAGAAAATAGCATTCCCGTTGGTATGAACTATCCGCTTAATGATGGGGATACCGTTACTATCGTTCCGGTTGTTGTTGGTGCTGGTGGTAATGGTGTTGGCATGGCTATTTTGGGTGTTGTGGCTGTTGCCGCCGCATTCTATACGGGTGGCGCATCTATGGCAGCATGGGCGAGTATGGGTATGACTGGCACAGTAGCAACCGGATTAGCAATTACGGGCGTTGCCCTGATCAGTGCAGGTTTGGCATCCATGTTAACCAAAATGCCTCAAACCCCTGAAATGGGTTCAAGCAAAACAGGTGGTAATCAGTATTTCAATTCACTGGAAAATCGTATCGGTCAAGGCTATCCGGTTCCCATTGCATACGGTGAGATGGTTGTAGGCTCGAATGTTATTTCTCAAGGCTTGGAGACGGAATAATGGGTAAGGGTGGAGGCGGTGGCAGTACGCCAACATTGGTTGACGACAACCTAAAAAACAAACAGTTTTTGAGAATTGTTGATCTGGTCAGCGAAGGACAAATAGAAGGGCCTGTGGGCGGGCTGCATGGGTTCAGGATTAACGGAACTCCTGTTGTTGATAAAAATGGCAATCCTAATATTAACGGCGTTACTGTACAGTGGCGTGCTGGCACTCAATCCCAAGAACCACTCAGTGATTATCCATTCGTTGAAAGTGAAATTCCTGTCAGTGTTGAAGTGAAAAAAGACATGCCTATTCTCAGATCTGTGTCCAACCGTGATGTGGATAGAGTCAGGTTCACTCTGGGAGTTAGTCAGCTCGTCCAAACGGATAGCAAAGGCAATCAAAGCAACAGTTCAGTGCAAATGGCTATTGATGTAAATGACGGTTCTGGTTGGTACAATGCAAAGACCGTTCAGATAGGACCAGGGAAAATCAGCGGTCAATATCTGGAATCCCACACTATTGATGCGCCCAAGAAAAAACCTTTCCAAATCAGGGTATCTCGCCTAACGGATGACAGTAAAAGTGACCAACTCCGTAACGGTACGGTATGGGCCAGTTATACCGAAATCACGGATACCCTGATGAGCTACCCCAATAGCGCTGTGGTTGGTATGCGTATTGATAGGTCATTATTCGCTGATACACCAAAGCGTACCTATCACATTAAGGGAATGATTGTTCAGGTACCTGACAATTATGATCCTGAGACACGTGAATATAAGGGGGTATGGACAGGACGCTTTAAGCCAGCGTACACCAATAACCCAGCATGGATATTCTATGATTTAGTGACCAATACCCGCTATGGCATCGGGAAGTTGATGGGGTCATTTGGTTGTGACAAATTCGCACTGTATGCCATTGCTCAGTATTGTGATCAATCCGTACCCAATGGCTTTGGTGGAATGGAGCCTCGCTTCACTTGTAACGCCTACATAGCCACTCAACGAAAAGCGCGGGATGTTCTGGATGATTTGGCGTCCGTATTCCGTGGTATGCAGGTATGGGACGGTTTGAAACTTACTGCATTTCAGGATAGGCCATCCGATCCGGTCTGGACATTCACCAACGCTAACGTGGTTGAGGGAAAGTTCAACTACAGTTCTGCTGCAAAAAAAGCACGCCACACCATGATTGAGGTTACATGGACTAACCCAGATAACGGCTGGAAAGGCGAGCGGGAAATTATCCAAGATGATGAGCTGGTGGCCCGTCTTGGAATCAATATTAAAAAGGTGGCTGCTTTTGGTTGCACCAGTCGCGGTCAGGCTCATCGTGTCGGCAAATGGATAATTGAGACTGAAAAGCTTGAAACTGATTCAGTGACATTCAGTACAGGTCGAGAGGGCATTAACTGCACACCGGGTGGCATTATCGAGATTGCAGATAACAGTTTCGCTGTTGCGCGTGTTGGTGGACGGATACTTTCATTTTCAGGCAAAGAAGTTCGTCTTGATGCACCTGTTGAATTTACCAAGGGGGAATCAGGTTATTTCTCTTATATGGGAAATGAGGGCAAATTTGTTCGGGTGGATATTGATTCTGCTAATGGCGATATTGTCACATTAAAAGATACGCCTGTCGGCTTGCGACAATGGGGCATTTTTTCCATTTCCAAAAAATCACTGGTAACTCGTTTATTCAGGGTTATGAGCATTGCCGAGGACAATAAAACGGGCAATTACAACTTCACCTGTATTCAGCATGAGCCGCAGAAAGAAGCGATTGTTGATAATGGCGTTGATTTTCAGGGGAATCCAGCCACACAAAACGTTATCCGCATTCCTAACATTGAGCGGTTGAGCATTGCCTATATTCTCGATAGCTCCCAGATACAGGCTCGTGCAATGTGGGCTACAACAACTATTAACCGCAATATCACTTTTGATGTATCGGTATATCGTGACAATAAAGTGGTATCGAGAAGTAATACCAAAGAACTTGAATACTACTTTAATGGCCTAGATGCTGGAATTTACATGATTGGCGTTCGTGCCCGCGATGATAGCGGTATGCTGGGGGATGAATCCAAGGTTCAGATGATAATTGGCACTCCTGCCGCACCTTCTGTAGTTAACATTGAGCCGGGATTTTTTGAGTTAAAAGCGATCCCTCATATCAGTGCACCAAAGACACTAGATACGCAATTTGAGTTCTGGTTTTCCGAAAAACAAATCACCAACATCAATGAAATTGAGTCTAAAGCCGATTTTTTGGGTATTGCCAAATTTTGGATAAAAGGCCAGTTAAAAGCAGGAATGCCGTATTGGTTTTATGTTCGCAGCATAAATGAATTCGGAAAATCACATTTTGTTGAAGCGGTTGGTGCGCCTGATGATAACACAAAGGAAATTTTGAGCGAGTTAGGCAACAAGTTCCTCACCGCCGAAGTCGGGAAGCGGTTGCAATCGCAGATTGACTATAACTCTGAGGCGGTTATGGCCGCTGCCGCCCTGACGGGGTCAGCTGTCCAGCGTCAGCTGAAAGTGAACGGGGATATGCGGGCGGAAATCCTGCATATTCAGACCACACAGGTTACCGACCGGGTGGCCTTTGCTGAGGACATGAAGAAGGTACA
>NZ_FOVO01000028.1 GCF_900115195.1 Xenorhabdus japonica | reverse complement strand
TACACCGGATTATTAACCATCTTGGCGAAATTCTGGCCCTCAAAATCACGGCCGGAAATACGGATGATAGGAAAGTGGTTCGGGAATTAGCAAAATTCCTTGTATGGCGACAAAGGTTATCTTAGTCAGGAAGTGGCAGACGATTTAGCGAAAAACGGTGTCACTTTCATCACGAAAAAGCGGAGTAATATGAAAGCGAGTGTGCTGGAATATTGGGATAAGATAATGTGATCAAGGCGTTTTATTATCGAAACGGTTAATGGGCAATTAAAAAATATTTGTCAAATAGAACATGCTCGTCATCGAAGTATAAAAGGATTTCTGTTGACTGTTTTAACGGGGTGAATGGCTTATTGTCATAAAAAGAAGAAACCATCACTGAAAGTTTTCTACTCAGAAGAAAAAGATATTCCAGTGACGGCTTAAACAGAATTGGGGTTAATTAACAGTTTAAGATAATTTTGCATGGTCACCTCACTTTCGTTTTTCTATTAACTAAAACTCAGCTATCTTTTATTCCTTCATCTCCATAATAACTATTTCATGTAAAAAATACGGCATTGGCATCTTTTATTGATAAATATCAAAAGTAATTTATTTAAACTAAAAAATAAAAACACCACTTTCTTTGACTAATTAGCAAACGTGTTATTAATAATCATTGCTTTGAACTAAATCACAGATAAGTTTATTAATTTTCTTTTATATTATTTAGATAAAAAATAAGATAACTATTATACTATACTTCCATATAGCATTTAGTGATAAGTTATAGTAATAATACCTAATTTTTTATTTTTCCCTATCCATTTTATTTCTTCTTTTCCGATGTATTTTGGCATAGATAATGGAGAATTATTATCCTTTTGATATTCTATAGTTTTTTCTTGATTAAACTGTTTACCATTATACCAGCAGAGCATTTTAGTATAATTTTTATCCCAATTGAATTGGCATGGAGGTTCGACAATAGTACCATGGAAATAAATTGTTCCAGAATTTGAGGTTGACGGAGAATTCGCCATTACAGGATAAGATAAAGACATAAACAAAAAAGTTGTCACTTTTCGTAACATAAGCATTCAATCTCCATTACAGGTATTATTATCTTTTTTCAATTTCAGCCCCGCGCTAATTTTAAAACCAGATAATGGTGTAACGCTCTGCTATCTATGTAAAAAAATAACGGCAAATGAAACACTTTCTTTAATACTTTTTACTAAGCCAGACCACATTTCAACATAATATTCTAATAAGTTAAGATATGAGAAAATCAATTTATAGTTATTTAATAATAGTCAGATGCCAATATTACACCAAATATATATTACCGTTACTGCTGCAGGGATTTAACTATTTTTCCGATATTATTAGATTATTTTCATATTTAACAACAAAAAAATTCATCAGTGAACTATACAAATATGCTGATATAACTATACCTTATCCACTACATCCGATGATGATTACGTTTTCCTATAAATTTTGTTATAGTCCCCACCTACGTTAATTTGTCTACCAAAGTCCACTTTACGTGTTAAATAGGTACCCCATGACTCGTAGTCACCCACTCGCTATACTTATTCTCAATATCCTTGGTATTGCCCTGTTTCTCTCATGGTACTTACCTGAGAACCACGGCTTTTGGTTCCACATTGATTCCTCTATTTTTTATTTTTTTAATGAAAAATTATTGCCAGATTCAAAATTCGCTCTATTTGTAGCTATCGCGAACGTCAGGGCATTTGATGTTATATCACTTCTATGCATGGGCCTGCTGTACTATAGCGCGTTTCGAAAACAGGAGGATGCAGGCAAACGCCGGCTTTTCATGATTGGTCTAGTGATGATCATTTCGGCCGTTATCATTAACCAAATAGGACATCAGATCCCTGTCAGCCGCCCAAGCCCGACGCTGACATTCGAAAATGTGAATCGCATAAACGAAATGACAAGTTGGCATACAAAAGATGCATCCAAAGGCAGCTTTCCTGGTGATCACGGATTGATGCTCTTAATTTTCAGCAGCTTTATTCTACGTTATATCTCCCGCAGTACATTCTTCATTGCTTTACTGATTATGGTCACTTTTGCCCTTCCACGTATTATGGCTGGTGCTCACTGGTTCACAGACATTGCTGTAGGCTCTTTGTCCCTGACGCTGATTGGTATGAGCTGGATCTTGCTAACCCCATTAAGTGACATTATGGCAACATGGCTAGACAAGAAATTACCGCATATCAGACGCAGTAATTAAGATAATAATATTGAGGAGATACCTATTATCTCCTCAATATCACACTATATTTATCAAGGTAGTATAAAATAACAACAAATCATTCTAACCCCTTACTTATTAGTCTGATTTTTTTGTAAAAAATTCTTTTTTGTCTCTCGATTTTTACTACTGATTTCAGTAGTCTTCCATGCGTTCTGTTTATTAAAATAATACTCTTTGTAAAGTTACTAATAAAATGTGTTGCTTAACACATTTTATGGACAGAAAATTTGTTAATTCGCCAGATTCTGACTAAGCTTTAAAACGTTTAGTGTTTTCATGATGTCGATAAGTCACATTAAGGACTGCAAGGGAAAATCAATATAATGGTCAAGTCTCAATCAATACTGAGATATATCATGCGGCTGATACCCGCAATTCTGGCTGCAGTGGTACTGACTGCATGTAGTTCACCAGATTCCAAGCTACGTAATAAGCAAACTGAGATGCTTGCAGTAAACTCTCAAAAACATTATTTACTGCAAGCATCTCAGGATGAATTTGAAACGCTGGTTAACAGCTTAGATATTAAGTCTAAGATACTTAATCAATACGCGGACTGGAAAGGTGTCGCTTATCGGTTTGGTGGGAACACTAAGCGCGGTATTGATTGCTCTGCTTTTGTACAACGTACTTTTCATGACCAGTTTGGTATGGAGTTACCACGTTCCACATTGGAACAGCAGAATATAGGGCAAACCGTTAATCGCTCTAAATTGCAGGCAGGCGACTTGGTACTGTTTAAGACAGGGATTCGTATGCGTCATATCGGTATCTACATCGGCAATCATCAGTTTGTCCACGCTTCAACCAGCAACGGTGTTATTGTTTCCAAACTGACCGATAATTACTGGAGTAAACGTTACTACGGTGCAAGGCGAGTGTTATTAGATGATATAAAAGCCTCAATATAGCTGAATCACCTGTATTACTAAGACTTTCCCTTGTAGACATTAAAAAACGCTTCTTAAAATAGAAGCGTTTTTTATCATTTTTGATCAATAGGTAGAATTATAATGGATACAACGCAGTTATATTTTCTGCAATTGCAGCGCCTAATGTCTTTAAACGGCATATCACTGCGCTCTCATCTTCCTTAGCAAAAAACAAACATGGCTCCCCTCCCCATTCAATCACAGCACTTAGTATTTGCATATCAGCAATAGACTGATTTATAGCTTGCAAAATCTCCCATGCTTTTTCACCTTCATGGCTTAATAATTTCAGCCCCATCAGGCTATTTCTTAAATCTGTTTCTTCTGCTGGTAAAATCTCAACTTTTGTACCAACGAAACCAGATGACCACCGATAACTTTGCGGCAGTCTATGTACTACCGAAAGTTGAATATTATTCACGTATCATTCCTATCAGAAATAACATTAATACATCTAACCACCAGCTGTAGGTTATCTATTCGTTAAAACCGAATAACCGCCAACAAAAAAGTAAACAAAAAGTTAAAATAAAAATTGCGTTATCTCACCTACTTCGTCTTCTATCTAAAAAAGTGAGATCGAACTCGCATTTTGTATATATTTATACTGTTTAAGTAAATAATTCAACTTATTTTTATGCAAAATGGAAACCTTTCATTCAAGATTTATTTACATATTTGTTTTTTCGAGCATCACTAAGTACCGATAAAAGCACAATCTTTTTATTTACAATAGGTTAAATAATGACAACCTCAAGACCTTCCATAGTCATGAAGCCATTATAGCGAATTAACAAAAAAGCAACATTTCAATATTGATTAGATATGATAAAATTAATAAATAATTAAATTTGTTTAATGATTATTCGATATTTCCTGTTTATCAGATTAATGAATAGTGCCTTTAAAATCTCAAAGTACTTCTGGGAAACGAGGTTAATTTCAATCTCTACATCGGCTCAAGAAGAAACCTCAACAAATGTCTTTTTATTCGATACAAAAAGAATAGCATCTGATAATAAAACAAAAGGCCACCCCATACTGGCAGATGGCCTTTAAAAACATTTGATGCACGATCCTAATTACTCTTTGATCGTTATTTACTGTTTTTAACTATTTATAATTCTGACTATTTATACGACTTATCACGCGCATATATAATAAGCAACATTGCCAATATTACGCATATTGCCATTGAACCTACCATTGGCCATGCGCTTTCCTCTGGCAATAAAGACAAAATAGTGCCTACTAATGCTGCAATACTAAAACGGATGGTTCCTGCCAATGAAGCAACCGTTCCAGACATATGAGGATAATCGTCCAATACAACAGCCATAGCATTAGACGTAATCATGGAAATTCCGCTGATATAAATAGCAATCCCTATAACCAAAGAAATAAATCCCAGATCAAACATGGTGCTAAACAGTAGCCATAATCCCATGACAAATTGAACGTACAAACCAATATGCAACATTTTCAATGGGCCATATTTGCGAACACACTGGCTATTAATGGTTGCCATAATGAACAGAAAAATAATATTCAGTCCAAAATAGTAACCAAAATGCTGCTCAGACACACCGTTTAACTTAATGTAAACAAATGCGCCAACACTAAGAAAAGAGAACATTCCAGCAAAGGAAAAACCGCTGGCTAAGATATAACATAGCACTTGGCGTTGCCGGAACAGCATAACAAACTGCTTCAAAGTCGTTTTTAAGTGAAATCGCTGCCTTTTTTCTTTAGGCAACGTTTCTTCGATAAAGAAAGCAACCAGAGCTGTCACAATCACCGCCACAATAGTAATAGACCAGAAAATAGCATGCCAATTGAACCATACCATCAACAATCCACCTAACATGGGAGCCAATAAAGGTGCAATGATCATCACCAATGTCACAAAAGACATACTGCGGGAAAACTCCTCTTTTGTGAATTTATCACGCATAAGCGCATTGATTACAACACTGGCAGCCGCAGCAGAAAATCCATGCAAGAAACGCATGGAGATGAAAGTATCAATATCTTGTGCTAAAGCACATGCAATAGAAGAGATGACAAAAACAATAATACCGCCCAAAATGACTGGTTTTCGTCCCAAACTATCCGACATTGGCCCATAAACCATTTGGCCAATGGCAAAACCCAAAATATAGCTACTCAGTGTCATCTGTACCAGACCATCATTGACACCAAAATCTTTAGCGATCGTTGGCATGCCCGGCAAATACATATCAATTGCCAATGGCATTAACATAGAAAGCAAACCAAGGATCAACACAAATCCCAAATAGGACGAACGCTGTTGTTGCACGCAGTAACTCCTAAATCAGTTGAAGAATAAAAATTATGGTATTGGCGTTTGTATGCTGTTGATTTCACTATCAGTCAGCGCTCGATATTCTCCTTGTTCCAATTCAGGATCGAGATAAATTTCGCCAATTCGCTCCCGATGAAGCGCTACAACATGATTCTCTACTGCGGCAAACATCCGTTTTACTTGATGGTAACGCCCTTCACTGATGGTCAAACGAACAAGTTGAGGCTCAATAATCTCCAGTTGTGCGGGTTTTGTCAGTGTCTTCTCCCCATTTAGCTGCACTCCTGCCAGAAATTTTTGCTCGGTATCCTCAGTAATTGGGTGTTCCAATGTAATAAGATAGGTTTTTTCACAATGATGCTTGGGAGATGTAACACGGTGTGACCATTGTCCATCATCAGTCAACAATACCAATCCTGTAGTATCGATATCCAAACGTCCTGCTGAATGTAATTTATGGGCAACAGGCTCATCAATAAAATACAAAATTGTTGGGTTTGACGGATCATCTGTCGAACACACATATCCCTGAGGTTTATTCAACATGAAATAACGCGGACCATTTAATTGTTGCAATATCGAACCATCATAGGCAACTTGCTGATCGAATTTTAATTTATAGGCGCCTGTTTTGATGATTTCGTCATCGACAGTAACTAACCCTGCCCGCAACTCTCGCCCCACATAGTTGCGGCTAATACCTAATTGTTGTGATAAAAATTTATCCAATCGCATGAATAGAAATACCTGACAAAATAAATAAATATGAACATGTCCTTGATATCGCGAACAACTTCAAGGCCATGACTAGGATACAAAGTTAAATAGATAATTTATAGAAAAATCATCACGACAGTAACTATATCAATAATAAGCCACACGTTATAGTCCACCTCTTCCCTGAAAAATAATGACAAG
The DNA here is from genome assembly GCF_900115195.1 of Xenorhabdus japonica. Lineage (GTDB taxonomy): Bacteria > Pseudomonadota > Gammaproteobacteria > Enterobacterales > Enterobacteriaceae > Xenorhabdus > Xenorhabdus japonica. The sequence continues at coordinate 42,180 of NZ_FOVO01000028.1, read as the reverse complement.
TTATTTTCTCGGCAGCAGGACTAAATGAAAAATGTTATTCTCTACATCAATTATCTTTTACCTGATGTTTGTGACAGTAACATAAAAATGGCTTTTACTTTACGTCCTTATCAACAAGAAGCGGTAGACGCAACCATTCGCTATTTTCGTCAACACAGAGATCCTGCCGTTATTGTTTTGCCAACAGGTGCAGGTAAAAGCCTTGTTATTGCTGAACTGGCAAAGTTAGCTCATGGTCGCGTTTTAGTGCTGGCACATGTCAAAGAACTCGTTGCGCAAAACCATAGCAAATATTGTGCTTATGGATTAAATGCCGACATTTTTTCTGCCGGCTTGAATCAAAAACAAAGTGAAGGAAAAGTAGTTTTTGGTAGCATCCAATCCATTGCCCGCAATCTGGATTGTTTTGATCACCATTTTTCACTGCTAATCATTGATGAATGCCATCGCATCAGCGACGACGAAAACAGTCAATACCAACAAATCATCCAGCAGCTCCGGAAAAACAATCCCCAAATCCGCATATTAGGTTTAACTGCAACGCCTTATCGTCTCGGCTCTGGCTGGATATATCAATATCATTATCATGGCATGATCCGCGGTGATGAGCGCAGTTTTTTTCGCGATTGTATTTATGAACTTCCATTACGTTATATGATTAAGCATCATTTTCTGGTTTCTCCAGAAAGGCTGGATATGCCCGTAATGCAATATGATTTCAGCCAGGTACGTACCAGCCAACAAGGGATATTCAACGAAGCGGAATTAAACCGAGAAATCAAACGTCAAAAGCGCATTACCCCTCATATCATTAAACAAGTCATTGAATATGCACAAGATCGAAAAGGTGTGATGATTTTCTCAGCTACGGTAGAGCATGCCAAAGAAATTTTCCAATTGCTGCCTACAAACCAAGCCGCGCTAGTCAGCGCCAATACCCCCGCATCTGAGCGAGATATCTTAATTACGGCATTCAAAGAACAGCAACTCCGCTATATGGTCAACGTTGCGGTACTCACAACAGGATTTGATGCCCCGCATGTCGATTTAATCGCCATATTGCGCCCGACAGAATCCGTCAGCCTCTATCAGCAAATCGTCGGGCGCGGTTTACGTTTATTTCCTGACAAAAAAGATTGCCTGATCCTCGACTATGCTGGTAATCCCCACGATCTTTACACCCCAGAAGTAGGCAGCAACAAACCCAATTCGCAAAACCAGACTGTACAAGTATTTTGTCCCATCTGCCAATTTGCCAATACTTTTTGGGGTACATGCACAGCAGATGGAGAAATCATTGAACATTTTGGACGGCGCTGCCAAGGCTGGGAAGAAGACGAAAATGGGAAACGCCAACAATGTGATTTCCGCTTTCGTTTCAAATCATGCTCCCATTGTGGCGCAGAAAATGATATTGCGGCTCGACTCTGTCATCGTTGTGAAGAGATTCTCGTTGATCCCGATGATATGCTGAAAGCAGCGCTGAAACTCAAAGATGCACTGGTGTTGCGTTGCGGCGGAATGCAACTAACGCCGGGCCATGACAATAAAGGGGAATGGCTGAAAATCACTTATTACGATGAAGATGGTGCCGATGTATCAGAACTATTCCGTTTATCCACTCCGGCTCAAAAGAAAGCATTTAAACTACAATTTCTTCGCCAACACCAGCGTGCACCAGAAACCATTTTTCGTTGGAAAACAGCGGCAGATATTGCTAATCAGCTTCCTTCCTTACGCCATCCTGATTTTGTTGTCGCACGTAAAAAAGGGCAATTTTGGCAGATTCGGGAAAAGGTTTTTGATTATCAAGGACGATTTAGGCGGGCTGATGATTTGTACTAAAGATAATTTGCATTAAATATCACAAACCACCTGCCCACTAGTCCATTAACCAACCGGAAAGCATATTTATATTTGCTGTCATATTGGTTTTTCGTTAGAATGCCGCCCGCTTAGCGTAATACATAATGTTAAGCCAAGTATCGAACCTGCTGCTGGGTCGCCTGTAGCAGGATTTATTTTCTTCTTTTACAGAGAAAAAATAATGTTAACTATTAATGCAGAAGTACGTAAAGAGCAGGGCAAGGGTGCGAGCCGCCGCCTGCGTAGAGCTAACAAGTTTCCAGCAATCATCTATGGTGGTAACCAAGAGCCAGTTTCTATCGAACTGGATCACGATGCAGTTATCAACCACGAAAGCAAACCAGAATTCTATGAAGTTATGACTCTGGTTGTTGATGGTAAAGAAACTAAAGTTAAAGTGCAGGCAGTACAGCGTCATCCGTTTAAACCTAAACTGACGCACATCGATTTCCTGCGTGCTTAATTAGCCACAGTCGAGCTTTTATCGGGACGCCGAGTAAATAACGCCGCATTTGCGGCGTTATTTATTTCTCCAGCTTAATTTTTCACTGTTACCCGTTTAGCTATTACCACCACTACGACGTTGCAATTGATCACGTAGGTTTGGCGGTGTACCTTTAATCGTCAACGTATCCGTTGCTGGATCCCAAAAAATTCTCTCTCCCATCAACATGGCATCAAAGTTGATAGTCAATCCTCCCCCACTGCCCGCAAATTTTGTCAATTGGCGCAACGTTCCGCGATCGGCCGGAAAACTTTCCTCCAATTCATAGCCCTGTTCCTGCGAAAATTGCTGAAAACTTTGCTCTCCCAATGAGGGTAACTCTTGAGATAATTCTTGCAGCTTAATCTCCTCACCAGCTTGTAACTGCTCATTACAGTAACCATAAACTTGCTGACGATAAGCCTGACATTCATTTTTATCCAACTGTGCCAACTCACAATAATCGTCCACAGCCTGCAATAAACCTTTATTTTGAACTTTAGCATTCATGCCTTCGCTGGCAGCAAGGAAATCTATAAAAAAGTCAGAAACCTTACGCCCCACCCGACCTTTTAGGAAAGTCAGGTAACGACTGGATTCAGGATTTGTTTCCCATTCAGTCAAATCAATTCTGGCAACAATATCAGCATGGGGAATATCAAGATATTGTGTTGTATTTACATCAAGTTCATCATTGACGGACATGCTGTTACAGCTATTAAGAACAGCAATCAGTAAATATTCCACGGCAAGATATCGATATTGACAAAACAACACCGTTCCCCCTTCTGCGAACGGATACTTCGCCAACTCATCTTTCAAGCGAACAGTTGCAGCACGACTAAAACCGAGAAAATCCTCATCTCCTTTACGCAGATGACGGAGAGACTCTGCCAGCTCACTTTCCTCATTAAACAAACCGTAAGCTTTACTTTTCGCACTATATACACGATGTAATTCTGCCATCATTTCTTCAACCACTTGATTAGTGTCCAGCAAAGAATCACGTAGAATTACTTCCAACGTTTGCTCATCACGTTTAATCAATCGGTGCAACGCAATCTGGGTAATTTCCAGACTCATTATTTATACTCCTTTTGCAACTTTGGTGACAAAAAATTAATTTGTCATAAAAAAGCGGAAAATCGCCCCTCTATACGGTAAGATATAGGGCTTTGTACATTCAGGATATTTGATTTATGCCACAGTCATCTCGCTATAGCGATGAAAAATTTGAACATTTATTAACTGAACTAGTAAGTGTTTTCGAGAAAAACCATACTCCAACTGACCTGACCTTGATGGTTTTGGGCAATATGGTAACGAATTTGATCAATACAAGCATTGCTCCTGAACAGCGCAAACATATTGCAGACTCGTTTGTACACGCGTTACAGTCGTCAATCAACGAAGACAAAGCGCATTAATCTTAATTAATACCTTGACGTAAAGAAAATATGGTGACTAGCTGTCAGCATTACCGCGAAAAAGTTTCTCAGATGATCAGTTGGGGGCACTGGTTCGCACTGTTCAACATTATGTTCAGTCTGGTGCTGGGCAGCCGCTATCTATTTGCGTCTGACTGGCCGGGTTCACTGTTTGGTCGCATTTACGCGCTGGTCAGTTGGCTCGGTCATTTCAGTTTCATTGTCTTTGCCATTTACTTACTTGTTTTATTTCCGCTGACATTTATTGTCATGTCACAGCGATTAATGAGGTTTCTTTCAGCCACATTGGCAACGGCAGGCTTAACACTGCTGATATTAGATTCCTCCGTCTATGTCCACTTTCACTTGCATTTAACCTCATTAGTTTGGAATTTAGTCACCAATCCAGATCAAGGCGAGTTAACAAGGGAATGGCAGCTCATGTTCATCTGTATCCCATTGATTTTCCTTATACAAATGCTTTTTGGCACATGGAGCTGGCAAAAATTACGTAGTCTAAATCGTCAACGATTTGGTAAGCCATTGGCAACAGTATTTATTACTGCTTTTATCGCTTCACACCTCATGTATATCTGGGCGGATGCCAATTTCTACCGTCCGATTACCATGCAGCGTTCAAACTTGCCAATTTCTTATCCAATGACCGCCCGCAAGTTCCTTGAAAAACATGGTTTACTGGATCACCAAGAATTTCAGCGCCGCATTAACCAGCAAGGCAATCCCACAGCCTTGAGTGTCAATTATCCGCTGAATAAATTATCTTATCAGGATATCGGACGCGGTTATAACTTACTTTTACTTGTCGTGGATGGGTTGGATAATCAAGATATCGCCCATGATATGCCAACTCTGGAGCACTTTGCGAAGAACAATATCCAGTTCACTCAACATTTCAGCACAGGCATTCGGAATGACACTGCATTGTTTGGTTTATTTTATGGGATATCATCAGGTTATCTAGACGGCATCCTTAACGCCAGAAAATCATCTGCACTTGTTGATGCCCTAACACATCAAGGCTATCAATTTGGCCTCTTTTCTTCAGATGGATTCCAAGCGCCACTTTATCGCCAAGCCATATTGACCGACTATTCATTGCCAGAAGCTAAAAGACAAAACGATGACTTAACTATGGCACAATGGAATCAATGGCTGGATCTGCGCAATACTTCTACACCATGGTTCTCATTTCTAGATATTAACGGTTTTAAGCCTTCATCCGGCAAATTTGATAAGAAAGCGCTGGATACTGAAATCAGCCATGTTTTAGAAGCTTTGGAAAATAAAGGCATCCTGAATAAAACGATCATTGTGATTACAGCCCATACGAGCAAAAAAACATCAGAAAACAGCGCAAAATGGTTTACTGATGACAAATTCAACCGTGAACAAATCCATGTTCCCCTGATAATTCAATGGCCGGGCACCCCTGCACAAACTATTGATAAGTTGACCAGCCATCAAGATATCATGACAACTTTGATGCTCCGTTTATTACACACCACTAATTCTCCAGCAGATTACTCACAGGGTGAAGATCTCTTTAATGCGCAAAGAGAAAATCCATGGCTCATTACTGGTGATGACGGTTCATTAATTGTCACGACAGCTAAAAATAACGTCTACCTTCTCAAGGATGGGAAATATCATCTGTATGATTTAGATGGCAATGAAATTCAGGGAGCTAAACCAAATTTGGCCCAATTATTACAGATATTAGCTGAGGTGAAACGATTTTTAGCAAACTAATCGTTTAAAAATCAAGCACTCACTAAACTAGGGACTTGCTTTGAAAATAAAAAACGGTAGTATAGGAAAAGTCATCGGCATGTAGCGCAGCTTGGTAGCGCACCGTCATGGGGTGTCGGGGGTCGTAGGTTCAAATCCTATCATGCCGACCAAATTTCCCTAGAAAAACCAACCAATTGTGGTTGGTTTTTTTATATCTGAAATTTGCTCTTGGTAAAATGATCGGCGGGAAGTAGTAAAGGTGCGCTAATTTTGAGGGGGATTTTGTTTGTTGCCCGAAAGAGTGTGAAACTTCTTTTTTCTTGCTGTTTTCTCAGTGACTTATGCGTAAAACCGATTAGTATAATTGATTGCTTTATCTCTTCTCACCTATTTTCCATTCTCTAAACACCTAGCGACAACAAATAAAATACAAGAGGTGTTTTAAAAAATAAGTTTTTGCTTGCTACAAAAATAAAAGCTTCGCTTGTATATTTGAAACATGAAAACGATGCACGAAAGAATCAAGCAAGCTCGGCTTGCAAAAAAACTAACTCAAGCTGAACTAGCGGATATGCTTGGAGTTACTCCACAGTCTGTCCAGCAGTGGGAATCAAGCACAGAGCCAAAAAAATCAAGATTAGTAGCATTAGCATCTATCCTTGATGCTGATGTGAACTGGCTTTTGTTTGGTGGAATAATCAGAAAGGAAATAGGTCAAGTTCTACCAGAGAGCGAGTGGGCAACTATTACACTATGGGACAGTATCACAGCATTAGATTGCGATGAGGTGGAAGTACCATTTTTGAAAGATATCGAATTCGCATGCGGCAATGGCAGATACACTGATGTGAATTATAACGGTTTTAAATTGAGATTTTCTAAAGCGACATTACGAAGAATTGGCGCACCAACTAATGGCTCTACAATTGTTTGTTTTCCTGCTAAAGGGGATAGCATGGAGCCAGTTATTCCAAATGGAGCAGCAATAGCGGTAGATGTTTCTAACAAAAAAATCATTGATGGAAAAGTGTATGTAATTGAACAAGATAGATTAAAGCGTCTTAAATGCCTCTACAGACGACCGAGAGGAAAATTACTTATCAGAAGTTATAACCGTGATGAATACGAAGATGAAATTGCAGATGAAGATCAAGTGAGCATCATCGGGAGAATGTTCTGGTATTCCGTTTTAGATTACTAAGGTTATGGAATGGATAATTTTAAGATAAAAATAAAACATCATGTTGACCACGTTAAAAATGTAGGCCAACACTGTACCACCGAAGAAACAACTAAGCAGGCATTAATATTACCGTTTCTAGATATTCTCGGCTTTAGTCCGTATGATCCCCAAAAAGTTAAAGCTGAATATGGGGCAGATTTCCCCGGGGTGAAAGCAAATGAGCGGGTTGATTATGCTTTGTTCTGCCAAGGTGTGCCTGTCATGTTTATTGAGGCAAAAGGGTACAACGAAAAACTAGAGAACCACTGTCCTCAGTTATCCAGATATTTTAACTCCACTCCAGAAGTGACTATTTCGGCAATTACAAATGGATTAGAGTGGCGTTTCTTTACCGATTTAAAACAAAAAAACGTAATGGATCCTACCCCATTCTTACGCATTAAAATGGATGAAGTTAGCGATGCCGATGTAAGTCAACTCTATCGATTTAGACACGATAAATTCAAACCGGAAGCACTAAGAACGCTGGCAGAAGAAAGTGTTTACCTATCTGCTTTTACTAAAACCATCAGTACTAGCTTGAGGGACGTTGATAGTGAGTTTGTAAGATACGTTGCCAGTAGATCTAATATCGAACGCCAACTAAACCAGCGTTTTATTGAATCAATCACCCCGTTGGTAAAACAAGCAGTTGAGAAATCTGTTAGTGCAATGGTGGTTTCCGGTCTTTCAAATAAACATATTCCAATTGATGGGGTTCAAGACGAAATAGAGCATCAAGATAATCCGAAAGAACCAGATGAGATAGTAGATCCAGACAATCCCAATATTGTTACTACCAAAAACGAATTAACTCTGTATGAAAAAGCAAAATCAATTGTCGGGGATACCGTCGATTTGCAATATAAAGATACAGGATTTTATTTTGGTGTTCTTTATCAGGGAAAATCGCATAGATGGATAATAAGGTATTTTGACAAGAAAAATAAACCTTACATCCAAATACCTATTGAGCTAACTGATATATTAGCCAACGAAGTTAATAGAGCTGGATTATCCGCTAATAAATCAAGAATCTTTATAGATGCTCCAGAAGATATATTGAGGATAACAGGTATTATCCTTGATGCTTTTGAGTTCGTTAAAAACGACGATAACTTTAGAAAGAAAGCGCAATAATTATTACCAGCCACCACTCGGTGGCTTTTCTGTCCTCGTATCCGTCGCTATTCTGTCTAAAATGCTTAATCGGTCACATTCTCAATAATTTGTAAAAATAAATAAACTTTAAAAACAAGAAAATATATATTTCTATAAGAATTTTTATCAAAAAAACAAGTAAATCGTGGGGAGAATCACTTCACACGGTTTAAATCGAAAGACAGTTTCCCATTAGATTTGGTTATTTGTTATTTTATAATAATGGAATTTTCATTTTCTCAATACACTTATAGGAAATATTTAAAATATAGTAACTTTAAAAACCTTTATATTTAGATAAGAAAAAATATCTTTTGGTATTAAAAACAACTATTTTAGGATAACAGTTAACTAATTTTAATTTGCATATAAGATACCACTGTTTATTTTTAACACAGATTACAATGTTGCGCTTATGATGAGAACTCTCCCATTGATTTTAAAATACTTAGCACAGATAATATTTACCACTTAGTTTATCGTGTTGATAATACCTCATATTATAATAGCAGAAATATCGCACCTCTGCTCTTTGTTCAAAGTTAGTTTATTGCATATTATTCTATTTAGGTCTACTTTAATTTATGTGTACTAAAAATCGTACTTGCTAGTTCACCCTCATTTGTTTCTTATTTTTCTCTTTTCCTCCCTGAATTCAAGGAGGGATTTTTCCTATCATCCGTAATCATGCCAAAGCCAGTGACAACCATATTTCTCAATATTATCTTTCTGGCATACCCCTATCATAAATTAAGTATTTATAATTAACTAATTTTGTTATAAATATTTCTGTACATTTCCGTAAGAAACAATTAAATTTCTCAAACTTATTAACATAACAACAAAAATTCAATTCCCTTATTTTACAGCTAAGTACAAAAAAATAGGAAATTCATCATGAACATTAAAAAGTCATTACTTTTGGTGGGATTGACGGTTTTTACTGCGATCCCACTTCCTAGTATTGCCAAACCAACTTCGCATCATGGATATATTGATACACCACCAAGCAGAGCACTTTTATGTCAAAAAGACATTAATAAAAACTGCGGACCTATCATGTATGAACCTCAGTCAGTTGAAGGCCCCAAAGGCTTCCCTCAAGGAGGACCACCAGATGGACAAATTGCCAGTGGTGGTGTTGGTCAATTTAAACAACTCAATGAACAAAGTGCAAACCGCTGGCATCATGTTACTGTCAATAAAGGAAGCAATGCCTTTAAATGGGAAATAACAGCCCGTCATAGTACCACCTCGTGGCAATTTTTTATTACTAAACCCGATTGGGATCCAAATAAACCCCTAACACGCGCTCAATTTGATTTAAAACCCTTCTGCGAGCGTTTTGATCATGGGAAAAGTCCAGCCCAAAATGTTACGTTAAACTGTGATGTTCCTGACCGCTCAGGATATAATGTTATTCTCGGCGTATGGACAATTTTTGATACTGGTAATGCCTTCTATCAAGTTATTGACGTTGACATTAAATAATATTTTTTAATGAAGTTAACTTTTTATTTATAAGTATTATGTAAATATAAAAAGTGCCGACTATTTATCAGCACTTATCTCTAAAAAAATAAATTATTTTCATATAAGATATATTCCTCCATCCAACTCTACACATAGAAAAAATATGAAAAAATCAATTATTCTTAGAATTGCCAGACCAACAGATAATCTTACTAAAATTGCAGAAATGTATTGTCATGGATTGAATTTCACCATACTAGGCGAATTCAAAGATCACGATAGTTTTGATGGTATTATGTTAGGACATCCCAACCACTCCTGGCACCTTGAATTCACTCATCATCACAATACACTTGTTGGTAAAGCTCCAACTAAAGATAATTTATTAGTATTTTATATAGAAGATGAACTTGAATGGCAGGAACAGATAAAATCAATGCTGGATGCCGGATTTATTCCGGTTCCTTCTTATAATCCTTATTGGGATAAGAGTGGAAAAACTTTCGAAGATATTGATGGTTATCGCGTTGTGTTACAACATGGTCATGTATAGCGCCATCAAATCCAAGCTTTATATCCATCATCTTTCAAGTTGGGGTGTTGCTGGCTACACTGCAACTTGAAATCTAATGAATAAATATTTTATGATAAAAATGTTTGCTGCTCAGATTCTCTTCGCATACGTAAATCTGCTAATTCATGCCCATCGGCGCAATCCCATTTTAAAAATTCCCCTGCTGCACCTTGGTAATCACCTACATTCAATTTTTTCAACAATGTTGAATGAGTAAAATTACCAATTCCCAAATTGAAAATAAACGAACACAAGGCATCAAATTGACCTTGTGTTAGAGGTACTTTAACCAGCCGCTGAATAGCGCCATAAATAGGAACAAGATCTTGGTAAAGAAACGTGTCAGCTTGTTGCCCAGTAATCACTTGTCCAGGCTTTACTCCCCTTGTATGACCATATCCGATTGTCCATGGCCCTGCTCCAGTAGCAGGATCTGAATATGCTCTCAATCTCAATCCTTCGTAACTTTTGAGTTTATTTTTGTTTGAAAAACAATCTATATATCAAGTATAGATGAAGAAAAATCAGTGGAAGTACAATTTCAAAAAAGTTACAGAAAAACAAAATAAAAATAAATCATTAAATTTCAGTTAGTTAATTAATTTTGCAAATTTTTTTTAATTTTTAAAAAAATATTTTAATAAATACCTTGACTCTTTTTGTTTTGAGCATAAAATCCTCCTCAGAATTTAGGTTTTCGTGAAGTAAATCACAATTTATAACCCTCAAAGGAAATCATCATGAAATCTGTAAAATCTTTCCTCTCAAATGTACACAACGTTGTTATCCGGTTGTCAGCAACTCGCTTTATGTAAGCTCTGCCATAGTACAGAGATAAGCCAGTTCAAAAAAGAACTGGTTTTCTATCGTTAATACAGCTCTAAGCCAAATGCTTCCTTCCTATTTCGTTATTTACGCACTATTCATTGAACGACCTTTCTAAAAAATCAAAATAAAGGTATATACCCTTCGTCTTTCAAATTGCCTCTTTGTTGGCTGCACTCTCTCACCCCGATTACCGTTGTTATGAACATAGATTATCTATGCTCCCAGAAATTCACTCCCTTGCCACCACTACACATATTGAAATCCATTAGGTATAGATATCATAGGATTTCTATCCTAACTGGCTTTGATAATTTATTTAAACATCTGGAGAAATCTAAATAGAATACTTCACCACTGGCATAGTTTTACACTTGTATTTTCAACCAGTCTATTATTTATAAGATAGATTATTCATATAAATAACATGAATGAATATTACACCAATAATAAAACGCCCAAATCTTATCACTAAGAATTCAGGCAAAAATGAGCATCTAAAAACTTTTTATTAAAAGTAAAACAAATTTAAAAATGAAGTTTATAAGTAAAGAAAAATAACAAACATAAGTGAAAATAACTTAGAAATGATAACCAACACCCAATACCCAAGTACCAAGCTTAGCATATTTTAAGTTGGTATATGAATATGAAGCATCAACAGCCCAATTTGGGGTCGGATTAAATTGTAAGCCTGCGCCGTAAGATAGTGATGTTCTCGTCTGAGTATTATTATCTTCTACATTAGAAAATCCTGCTTTATTATAGGTCGCCCCAATCAATCCATATGCACTAATATAATTATTAAATCGATACGTTGGGCCAGCCATCAGAGAAGTATTTTTCCATTCGAATTTTGATAATGAGCCATAGAAGTCGTACTTATGTACATATTGAGTATAAGTTAATGAGCCAATAACACCAAAATGCTCATTAAACTCATAGCGATACTTTAAGTTTAACCCATGCTGATTTGTCTTCATCTTCTCATCATTGTGGTAGATTTCAAGATTATTTTTTAACGATCCATTACTCTGAGCATAACCCAAAGAAATAGTATTTTTGTTACTATTGCTGGCGTTAGCATTAAAGGCGAGTATAGATAATCCAGCAACAATAGCGGCTGTCGATAATATTTTTTTCATAAGTAAAGATTCTCTTTCATTTATACGATGTATTCGCTCTATCAGAGTAAAGCTTGCGGAATATACAAGCCCTATATTCATAATTCAACTTTTGTTAATAAAAAACAACTGTATCCACAAAACTTACATTTGTTATAAGTTTATTTAAAATTCAATCAGTTACAAAAAATTCAGTTTTTAACAAAAATTAATAAATTATCTATACATTAATACCAAACAAGAGATTTAATTTTAAAAACATATAATTATTAGCACCTTATATAAGATCAGAGTCAATTTTAAACTTTAGGATATATCTTAACAATCAATTATATGTAATAAGATTACATTTAAACCTTAAATAAATTATTCATATATAATAACACCAACTCATAACAAATTAAAATAAATCAAGTAAATATTTATAAAAACAATATTTCATAAATTTCATCAGAGCTTATGATTTATTATCAAAGTATTTTTCAACCAAGGCATATAAAATGGCGATGGTTTCTATATCTATTACACCATCATAATGTGACGGGCGGAAGTGCATTTGGAACGCTTTGATTAGAGATTGAAAATTTTCTTTTTCTTCTGTTCCGGTAATGTCATAACCATAACATTTGAATTTTTCTAAAATCTCAACAAAATCAGGTAAACTATGCTCAAATTTCTCAATATATTCTTTCTTCGTTTCTTCGTCATACCATGCCCCGACTCCCGCATCATATAACTCTTTCCACGGAAAAGATGGGCCTGGATCGGTTTTTCTTTGCCATGAAATATCTGAATGTCCAACAACATAAGTCGGTTTAATATCCGGATAACGCTGTAAGATATTTATGGCCAGATCTTTAATCGCAACGATTTGATCAGGGTGATAAGGTGGGAAAGTGAAAACACCAGAATTATTACTGGCTTCATTCACAATCTCAATACCAATGGATGTATCATTCAATCCTTCTCGTCCAGCCCAATAACTTATCCCAGCATGCCAAGCCCTTTCAAGTTCATCAACCAAATTGAATATGTGAACTTTATCAAATCCAGCCACTCGATAAGTCGGATCATCTGGATTTGGAATAAGGTAGTGGGCACTAACCAGTTCCCCTGTTAATGCATGAACAGATTTTTCAAAGTTCAAAGCCGTATAGTGCATAACTAAGAAGCGGGAACGCCTGTTAAAACTTTTGGTTGAACGATATGAATTATAATCAATTTTATACATCATTATTCTCCTTGATTATTGCAGTCTTCATTAAGGTTCTCCTCCATGGTTTTGCTGTGTAATACGGTAAATATTAAATCATTTCCTAAAATATATTCTGGATCATAGCTATGATAAATCAATAGGCATATTTGAATACGATCGATCTATATCCATCAGGTAAAAAAAAGACACTTGTCAGGTAAGTGTCTGTCTTGCTTATTATTGTAACACGGTATAGGTAATGGAGATCGTTAATATTATCGTTGTGATAAAAAATATATTCACAGTCAAGAACAATCCGAAGATCATTGCAATAATAAAATGAACAAATTTCCTCTATCCACTGAGTTTTCAGGTTGCAAAATAGCAACTTGAAAATGAAGGATATACCTTGCTTAGTAATAAGATGGCGTTAACTTAAGGAAAATTATGGTTCAATTTCAATGTCTGTCAGTGGATAACAGCTACAAGGTAAAATTTCCCCTTCGTTGACAAATGCTAATGGCTTACAAGGATATCCTACCTTTCCTTTCACTAAACGGACACGACAAGAACCGCAATACCCTTGTCGACATTGGTACTCGATCTGAACTTTACCGTGTTCCAGCGCTTCCAACAAATTACCGTGGAAGCCTGAAGAATAACGGATATATAAACCCTGCCGTGACGGCAGGGTGACTTTGTAATCAGCCATATCAGAGTTCGAAACCGCTGAGATCCTCAGTATTGACTTCCGAATCAATCTGACCAACCAAGTAAGAGCTGACTTCGACTTCCTGTGGAGCCACTTGAACATTATCAGAAACCAGCCACGCATTAATCCATGGGATAGGATTAGAGCGAGTTTCAAACGGTAACTTCAAGCCAACTGCCTGCATACGAATATTGGTTATATATTCAACATACTGACACAGAATATCTTTGTTCAGGCCAATCATAGAGCCATCTTTAAACAAATAATCAGCCCACTCTTTTTCCTGTTCTGCTGCCTGTACGAACAGTTCGTAGCATTTTTGTTCACATTCTTTAGCAATTTCCGCCATTTCAGGATCATCCTGACCAGAGCGCAACAGGTTTAACATGTGCTGCGTTCCCGTTAAATGCAGTGCTTCATCCCGGGCAATCAGCTTGATGATTTTGGCGTTACCTTCCATTAATTCACGTTCAGCAAAAGCGAATGAGCACGCAAAACTGACATAGAAGCGGATAGCCTCCAAAGCGTTAACGCTCATCAAACACAAATATAGTTGCTTTTTCAATTCACGCAGACTAACGGTGATAGTTTTACCCGCAACATCGAATGTTCCTTCACCCAACTGATGATAATAGTTAGTCATTTCGATCAGATCATCGTAATACGCGGAAATGTCTTTTGCGCGTTTTAGAATCTGTTCGTTTTCTACAATATCATCAAATACGATAGAAGGATCGTTAACGATATTACGGATAATGTGCGTATAAGAACGTGAGTGAATCGTTTCTGAAAACGACCACGTTTCAACCCATGTTTCCAATTCCGGAATGGAAATCAATGGCAGAAAAGCCACATTCGGGCTACGCCCCTGAATGGAATCCAACAGAGTCTGGTATTTCAGATTACTGATGAAAATGTGCTTTTCATGATCCGGCAGCGCGTTATAGTCAATGCGATCTCGGGAAACATCCACTTCTTCTGGACGCCAGAAGAAGGAGAGTTGTTTTTCGATCAATTTCTCAAAAATAGGATATTTTTGCTGATCAAAACGCGCTACGTTAACAGACTGACCGAAAAACATCGGTTCTTGTAGCTGATCATTTTTTACTTGCGAAAAAGTAGTATAGGACATAACTTCCTCAAATTAAATCTTACACGCGCCGCCTTCACAATCGGAATCCGCTGACTCAACAACTTCTTCCAGATCACCCTGAACATCTTCTGCTCCATCACGGGTATTGTGGTAATACAGTGTTTTCACACCATATTTGTAAGCGAGCAGTAAATCTTTCAGCAATTGGTTCATCGGAACTTTGCCATTAGGGAAACGTGCCGGAT
Source organism: Xenorhabdus japonica (assembly GCF_900115195.1). GTDB lineage: Bacteria > Pseudomonadota > Gammaproteobacteria > Enterobacterales > Enterobacteriaceae > Xenorhabdus > Xenorhabdus japonica. Next base: position 27,027 of record NZ_FOVO01000028.1, on the reverse strand, counting down.
CATAGTTAGTATTGGCAGAAATCGACTGATCGATGAATTTCTGCATGATCCCTACCAACTGTAGGTAGCCATCGTTGTTCGGCATTTGCCACAGCAACTCATAAGCCCCTTTCAGAAGATCATAATCTGGTACAACTTGACGCAATATGCCGTCTTTGGATGCTTTTACACTGATATAACCACGTGGTGGTTCAATGCCGTTGGTCGCATTAGAGATCTGCGAAGAGGTCTCTGACGGCATCAAGGCAGACAATGTTGAGTTACGCAGACCGTATTGTTGAATGTCACGGCGCAGAGCTTCCCAATTCATGTGTAAAGGTTCGTTGGTCAGGGTATCCAGTGTCTTTTTGTAAGTATCAATCGGCAAAATACCTTGTGCATAAGTAGTTTCACCAAACCACGGACAAGCACCCTTCTCTTTCGCCAGTTCATTTGAGGCTTTCAGCAAATAGTACTGAATAGTTTCAAATGTTTTATGAGTCAGGTTATTCGCACTTCCATCAGAGTAACGTACACCATGTTTTGCCAGATAGTAAGCGAAGTTAATTACACCAATACCCAGAGTCCGGCGCCCCATTGAACCTTGCTTTGCGGCGACAATTGGATAATCTTGGTAATCCAGCAAGGAATCCAGAGCACGGACAGCCAACTCAGACAACTCTTCCAACTCAGTCAGATTTTCGATGGCTCCCAAATTGAAGGCAGACAGCGTACACAATGCAATTTCGCCATTCTGATCGTTTATATCGTTCAACGGCTTAGTTGGCAATGCAATCTCCAGACACAAATTCGATTGACGGACAGGCGCAATAGCCGGATCAAACGGACTGTGAGTATTGCAGTGGTCAACGTTCTGAATGTAAATGCGACCCGTTGAAGCACGTTCTTGCATCATCAGCGAGAACAGTTCAACCGCTTTAATGCGCTCTTTACGGATATTGCTGTCATTTTCATACTGAGTGTACAGGCGCTCAAATTCCTCCTGATCCGCAAAGAATGCATCGTACAATCCCGGAACATCAGACGGGCTGAACAGAGAAATGTCAGCGCCTTTAATCAGGCGCTCATACATCAATTTGTTAATTTGTACACCGTAGTCCATGTGACGAACGCGGTTGCCTTCAACACCACGGTTGTTTTTCAGTACCAACAGGCTTTCTACTTCCAGATGCCAAAGTGGATAGAATAATGTTGCCGCGCCACCACGAACACCACCTTGAGAACAAGATTTCACCGCAGTCTGGAAATGTTTGTAGAATGGGATACAACCGGTATGGAAGGCTTCACCACCACGGATTGGGCTACCCAATGCACGGATACGACCCGCGTTTACACCAATGCCGGCACGCTGGGAAACATATTTAACAATTGCGCTGGATGTCGCATTGATTGAATCCAGGCTATCGCCACACTCAATCAGAACACAGGAACTGAATTGACGAGTTGGTGTACGAACTCCCGCCATGATTGGCGTTGGCAATGAAATTTTAAAGGTGGAAACCGCATCGTAGAAACGACGGATATAACCCAGACGAGTTTCTTTTGGATAAGTGGAAAACAAGCACGCAGCAACCAGAATGTAAAGGAATTGAGCACTTTCGTAAATCTCACCGGTTACACGGTTTTGTACTAAATATTTTCCTTCCAGCTGCTTAACCGCTGCATAAGAGAAATCCATATCACGCAAATGATCAATAAAACTATCCATTTGCTCGAATTCTTCTTGGGAATAGTCTTCTAGCAAATGTTTGTCGTATTTACCCAAATTAACCATGTTTACGACATGATCATACAGCGCAGGTGGCTCAAACTGACCATAGGCTTTTTTACGCAGGTGGAAGATAGCCAGACGTGCCGCCAGATACTGATAATCAGGAGCATCACCGGAGATCAGGTCAGCCGAAGCTTTGATCATGGTTTCATGGATATCAGATGTTTTGATACCATCGTAAAATTGAATCTGGGAACGCAGTTCTACTTGTGATACTGAGACATTTTTCAGACCTTCGGCAGCCCAGGCAACAACCCGGTGAATTTTATCAAGATCAATTTGTTCTTTATGTCCATCACGTTTGGTAACTAGCAGACTCTGGTTCATGGGGAAATACACCTTCTCTCTTTTCGTATCTTGCCTATGTTGTTTTCCTTGACCTCTTGACAGCACGATGCACCCAGAATGGCAGAGAGCCAATCAGGGGTTAGCCACAATCCACTACTATTCGCTACTGTTTTCGCTATTACTGTTACTACTATTACTGTTGCTACTATAAGTTTAAGTTGCTACTACAAGGTGACAAGAAACACAATATATAGGGGGTGATTAAAACGGTAATAACAAGATAATGTTAAATTCGGGTTTTATCAAGTGTACAAAATCGAGAAGTTTTGTGGATAACTTGAGGATTAATTTTGGCAAAAAGCCGATAACCTGCGTAGTTACTTGATGTTACTTTCATACGGCTATCGGCATAACAGGGAAAATAAAATCTTAAAAAAAATATCTAATTGCCGCTTTATTAATCCCTTAGCTATCTTAGTCAGACAGATTGAGTGTGCAGCATATAATTCACGTCTACATTGTGCCCAAGGCGAAATTTGTCTGTTAATGGATTGTAATGTAATCCAATGATATGTTGCTCTTTCAGGCTAGTCTTATCAATCCAGCTAATCAGTTCAGAAGGACGAATGAATTTTTTCGCATCATGTGTGCCTTTTGGCACCATATTCAATATATATTCAGCGCCAACAACAGCCATCAACCAAGCTTTCCGGTTTCGGTTAATCGTTGAAAAGAATACGTGACCACCAGGTTTTACTAATTTGGCACAGGCACGAACTACGGACTCGGGATCTGGCACATGTTCGAGCATTTCCAGACAAGTCACGACATCATAAGCATTCTGGTGCTGCTCAGCATGGCTTTCTACCGTTTCCTGAACATAAGAAACGGAAACGCCGGATTCCAACGCATGCAAACGGGCAACTTGCAGGGGTTCAAACCCCATATCCAGCCCTGTCACTTCCGCTCCTTCACGTGCCATGCTTTCTGACAAAATGCCACCGCCACATCCGACATCCAGCACTTTTTTACCAAAAAGGCCGTCAGCATGTTGCAAAATGTAGTTCAAACGCAGTGGGTTGATACGGTGCAACGGCTTGAATTCACCTTCCAGATCCCACCAACGAGAAGCAACGGCTTCAAATTTTTCGATTTCCCGCTGATCCACATTAGCATGGGACTGAGTGTGTGAATCGGGAGTTTTGACGTTCATCAGCAATATCGCTCCTAGGAACTGCTTCACAGAAAACTGGTGCACAGAAAACTGATTCACAGAAAATGTAACAGTATTATGGGGATGTGTGATAGAGAACTATTATACATGCCTTAATCTTGAAATACCCGCATCAGGTTTTTATAAAACTGTCAATTTGTGGTATAATTTTGAGTCTTTGAATTCGGAGTATGAGGGACAGTGGCTCCATGAGCGACATTGCCAGAGAAATCACCCCGGTCAATATCGAAGAAGAGCTGAAAAGCTCATATCTGGATTATGCGATGTCCGTTATTGTTGGACGCGCACTGCCAGATGTTCGGGACGGACTGAAGCCAGTACACCGCCGCGTACTTTTCGCGATGAATGTATTGGGAAATGATTGGAATAAACCTTATAAGAAATCTGCCCGCGTTGTTGGGGATGTTATCGGTAAATACCATCCACATGGTGACAGCGCTGTTTATGACACGATTGTACGTCTGGCACAACCATTCTCCATGCGCTATATGCTGGTTGACGGTCAGGGGAACTTTGGGTCAGTAGATGGCGATTCTGCGGCAGCAATGCGTTACACCGAAGTACGCATGGCAAAAATTGCTCATGAATTGCTGGCGGACTTAGAAAAAGAAACTGTCGACTTTGTGCCCAACTATGATGGCACAGAGCAAATCCCCGAAGTAATGCCAACCCATATCCCCAATTTGTTGGTGAATGGTTCATCAGGGATTGCGGTCGGTATGGCAACCAATATTCCACCTCATAACTTATCTGAGGTGATCGACGGCTGTCTGGCTTATATTGATGATGAAAACATCAGTATTGAAGGCCTGATGGAATATATCCCGGGTCCAGACTTCCCTACGGCTGCTATTATCAACGGGCGTCGTGGCATTCAGGAAGCCTACTGTACAGGTCGCGGCAAAATCTACATTCGCGCCCGTGCAGAAATTGAAACTGATGAGAAAAATGGACGCGAAACCATCATCGTCAATGAAATCCCTTATCAGGTCAATAAAGCCCGACTGATCGAAAAAATGGCTGAACTGGTAAAAGAGAAGCGTATTGAGGGGATCAGTGCACTGCGTGACGAATCCGATAAAGATGGAATGCGCATCGTTATTGAAGTAAAACGTGATGCGGTTGGTGAAGTTGTCCTGAATAATCTGTATTCACTGACCCAATTGCAGGTTTCATTTGGTATCAACATGGTTGCCCTGCATCAAGGACAGCCTAAGTTACTCAATCTGAAAGATATCCTTTCTGCGTTTGTTTGCCATCGCCGTGAAGTAGTCACGCGCCGGACAATTTTTGAACTGCGTAAAGCTCGCGAACGTGCCCATATCCTTGAAGCATTGGCTATTGCTCTGGCAAACATCGATCCTGTTATCGAATTGATTCGTCGCGCTTCTACTCCTGCTGAAGCAAAAGCCAGCTTGATTTCCCAAGCGTGGGAATTAGGCAATGTTGCCTCTATGCTGGAACAAGCAGGTGACGATGCTGCCCGTCCTGAATGGCTGGAACCGCAGTACGGTATCCATAACGGTAAATATTATCTGACCGAACAGCAAGCACAGGCCATTTTGGATTTGCGTCTGCAAAAACTGACCGGACTTGAGCATGAAAAACTGCTTGATGAGTATCGTGAACTACTGAAAGCTATTGCTGAACTGCTGTTCATTTTGGAAAGCCCGGAACGCTTGATGGAAGTCATTCGTGAAGAACTGCTGGTTATCAAAGAGCAGTATAACGATGCCCGTCGGACTGAGCTGACTGAAAATTCAGCAGATATCAACATTGAAGACCTGATTACTCAGGAAGATGTTGTGGTCACACTATCCCACCAGGGGTACGTCAAATACCAGCCACTGTCTGATTACGAAGCACAGCGTCGGGGCGGTAAGGGCAAATCAGCTGCACGTACCAAAGAAGAAGACTTCATTGAGCGTTTACTTGTAGCCAATACCCACGACACCATTCTCTGCTTCTCAAATAAAGGCAAGATGTACTGGATGAAGGTATATCAGTTGCCGGAAGCGAGCCGTGGCGCCCGCGGTCGTCCAATTGTCAACCTTCTGCCATTGGATCAGAATGAACGTATTACAGCCATTTTACCAGTGCGTGAATATGAAGATGGGTTAAATATCTTCATGGCAACAGCAAGTGGTATTGTGAAGAAAACCAAACTCAGCGAATTCAGCCGTCCACGTAGTGCCGGTATTATTGCAGTGAACCTGAATGAAGGAGACGAGCTAATCGGTGTTGACCTGACAGATGGCAGCAACGAAGTCATACTGTTCTCTGCACAGGGTAAAGTCGTTCGTTTCCTTGAAGAAGAGGAAGAAACGCTGGAAGACGGTACTGTCCGCGTAAAAGGTGTACGTGCAATGGGACGCACCGCAACTGGGGTTCGTGGTATCAAACTCAGTGAAGGTGATAAAGTTGTTTCACTGATCATTCCTCGTGGGAAAGGCGAAATTCTGACCGTTACCGAAAATGGTTATGGCAAACGTACGGCCGAAAGCCAATACCCGACAAAATCCCGAGCAACCCAAGGCGTTATTTCGATTAAAGTCAGCGAACGTAACGGCAACGTGATCGGTGCAATTCAAGTAGAGACAACTGATCAAATCATGATGATTACTGATGCAGGTACATTGGTGAGAACCCGTGTGTCTGAAGTCAGTGTTGTTGGTCGTAATACACAAGGTGTCACGCTGATCCGTACCGCAGAAGACGAAAAAGTTGTTGGCCTACAACGTGTAGCTGAACCTGATGACGAAGAAGAGGATAGTAATACAGCAATTTCTTCTGATGAAGAACATAATGATTCAGTAAATTAAGTGTAATTCGCTTATTTTATTATGATTCAGCTGTATAGCTGTTCACAATAGAGCAGGCACTTAGGTGCCTGCTTTTTTACATAATTTTTTAGCAAGAACCAATAATAACCAAATGCTACTTTGTATTCCCTGCTACACTAGTATATGCTGTAACCAGTATTATTAATCATGTTTTCCATCAGGCGATCTTTTGAGATATCTATCCTCTTTCCGAACGTCATTAAAAATATCCCGCTACCTTTTTCGGGTGCTTGGATTTATGTTATGGGCACTCGGTGCCTTATTAACCAGCTTTTATTTAGCAAATCTTTTTAATGGGGTTAAATCAGATATTCGCCAAGATTATAATAGTAACTATGACACAACATTTTTTTATATGCGACATATCACCAGTATCCTGCGTGATATTCAATTTATGACTGAAAAATTTTTATCACGAGAGGATGCAAAAGATCTAACTGTTACGCCGATGTCTCATAAACCTATTACTTCATACATTCCCCTGAATACAAATTCCAATTGTCAGCTTTTACGTGAAAGCACACACAGTTATTTAATCCCAGTGAGTAAACAACTTTTATTTTGGAAAGATATTCTTGCTGGTATGCGTGGAATAAGTCAGATTTTTTTCGTTGAAACCTCAAGCTCTTGCATGGTAAATCTATACTCTAACAACAATATGATGGAGCCAGATAAGTTAAAAAAGATAATCTATGAAAACACCCGTAAGCTACAAAATATGAAAGAACAGGCAAAAGAACAAACTATCTTTTGGATTTTGCCCAATGCAAGAATAGATAATGGTACTATTTATGTTATTACTCCTGTTTATCTTAATGGAAAAATGATTGGTATAGTTGGCCTCGAAAAAACTATCATACTAGAAAACTTTCTATTCAAAAGAGAGCGGCCTATCCATACCTCGCTACTAAATGAATCACATCAGCTTGTATTAGAATATCCTGCAAAAAATAATAGCAAGCTCCCATTCGAGAATATGAAAGCACCTTATTTTGGTTACGATGAAAATTTTACCTCCTTGTTATTAGTACGGCGTTTATCACCCTCATCATTATACATTGTCTATTCATTACCACTAAAAACTATTTATAATGAACTAAAAGACGATATAATTCATAGTATTGTATTAAATATTATTTCTGCGATCTCAATCATCTTTTTAGTTTGGCTATTTGAAAGAAAAATGTTTTCGCCAGCCCAAGACAACGCAATCCGCCTTGAAGAACATGAACAATTTAACCATAAAATTGTCGCCTCAGCCCCTGTAGGGATCAGCATTTTAAGAGTCAGTGATGGTGCTAATATCCTGAGTAATGAGTTAGCGCATAACTATACCCGGATGCTGACGTATGAAGATCAAAAACGCATTTTCGACATCATTTGCGATAAAACCAGCAGCTATATTGATGTCGTTACCAGTAATAACAATCACCTACAAATTAGTTTCGTACACTCACGCTATCGCAATGAAGAAGTCGCAATTTGTGTACTGATAGATGTCAGTACCCGTGTAAAAATGGAAAAATCTTTACAGGAAATGGCTTCAGCAGCAGAACAAGCCAATCAGGCAAAATCGATGTTTCTTGCAACCGTTAGTCATGAACTAAGAACACCACTATATGGAATAATTGGCAATCTGGAACTCATGCAGTCTCATTCATTATCGTCAGAGTCTGCACGATTATTGGCAACGATGAATAACTCATCATCATTGTTACTAAAAATCATCAGTGATATTCTCGATTTTTCTAAAATAGAATCTAATCAATTAAAAATTGAACCAAAAGATTTCAGTTGCAGAGAGATAATCTCTCATGTGATTTCAAACTACCTTCCCCTCACGGCAAAAAAAGGATTGGGTTTATATTGCTATATTAAACCAGAAGTTCCCGATATCATTCTCAACGACCCGGTAAGACTACAACAAATCATCTCTAATCTACTTAACAATGCAATCAAGTTCACAGCATCTGGCTGCGTCGTTATTGAAGTTACAACAAGGCATGGCTATCTGCATATCAGCATCAAAGACACGGGTATTGGAATCGAAGATAAATTACAACTTCAATTATTTGAGCCATTTTTTCAAATTAGCGCCAATAGGGAAAACACTTCACACGGTACAGGATTGGGACTGGCTATTTGTGAAAAATTGATTAACTTGATGGATGGCGATATTGAATTCGTTTCACAAAAATATGTTGGTAGTATCTTTTCCATTCGTATCCCTTTATACGGGACAAAATATCATGCCAAACCATTATTCAATCAACGGGAAAAAAATAGGATTTTATTGTACTTTAACAATGAATTTCTGGAAAAATATTTGCGAAACTTTCTCACACAGAATTATTTTCAAGTCGCCCTCTATAACGAAAGAAAAATAGATGGCACAGAAATACTAATTAGTGATCAAGCTAACAAGTCAAACATTTCAGTACACTACTTTATAGAAATATCAGAAAAACATATTGGTCCACCAGAACAAATTCGAGATAATTATTGGTTATATAACACTTATGAACTGAGTGAGTTAGATAGTATGCTAGATAATCTCTTGACAGCACATACTTTCTTGCCAACTGTTTCTGCATCAACACCTTCCATATCAACTAAAACTATACAAACTGATAGTCGCCTGAATGCAGTGAAAGTATTAGTAGTTGATGATCATCCTATTAATCGAAATTTGCTGGTCGACCAATTAAATTCAATAGGGTTCAGTGCATCAATGGCTAACGATGGTATTGATGCTATTGAATACCTGAAAAACAATCCAATAGATATTATTCTAACGGATGTCAACATGCCAAATATGGATGGATATGAGCTTGCTCAATATTTGAGGAGCAGAGATTATACCAAATCAATTATCGGCATTACTGCCAATGCATTAGCAGAAGAAAAACAGCGTTGCGTTAATGCAGGAATGGATGACTGCCTATCAAAGCCTGTATCACTGGCTATATTAAAAGAAACATTAATCAAATATAGTGATATTAGAATTCGAATACATTGATTAATTGAATAATGTAGAATCGATAACCACTGCTACCGATTCTACATTAGAAAAATAACACATTGGTTAGTTACCCAATATCTTTATCGATGGTGACAGAAGATAAATAGTTAAGCAATGCAATATCGTTATCAACGCCCAGTTTTAGCATGGCTGATTTCTTCTGGCTACTGATGGTCTTAATACTCCGGTTAAGTTTTTTAGCAATATCAGTAACAAGAAGACCCTCTGCAAATAAACGCAAAACTTCACTCTCTTTAGGAGATAAGCGTTTATCCCCATATCCATTGGCATTTACTTTTTCTAGTAACTTAGAAACACTTTCAGGCGTAAATTGCTTACCCTTCTGCAAAGCAGAAAGGGCTTTAGGTAAATCTGTTGATGTTCCTTGCTTTAACACTATTCCCTCAATATCAAGCTCAAGTATAGCGCTTAAAATAGCCGGATTATTGTTCATTGTAAGGACAATGACGGCCAATCTAGGATAATGGCGTTTAATATATTTTATCAGAGTGATGCCATCACCATATTTATCTCCGGGCATTGACAAATCTGTTATAAGAACATCTGCTTCTATATGTGGCAAACTATTAATGAGTGTAGTTGAATTCTCAAATTCACCAACCACATTAATCCACTCAATTTGTTCAAGTGACTTGCGGATGCCAAACAAAACGATAGGATGATCATCGGCAATAATGACATTAAGGTTCTTCATATTATTGGTTACCTTGCTGCAACAGCTTTATGATAAAAGAATCAATGAGGCTGATGCTATTTTTAATTTCTACTTCATTATTGTCTGCTATGTGTTTTTCCAACGCCTCACATGATGACCGAAGAAACTTTAAATCTAACATAGCAAACGCACCCTTAAGGCGGTGTACCGTTTGCGAAAGTGCTCTCAAATCATGTCGTTCTATATCAGTATACAGTTTAGTAATATCCATAGGTACTGTCTCTAGAAATAATTTCCTATAATCACTGTCTGCCAACTGAGTTTGATAACTTTTGAGAATATTACAGATATTACTATCAATGTTCTCAATAGGATCAATAATTTTAACAAGATCACATGCAGGTTCAGAGATTTCAGATGGTTCTCTGATTTCTTCATCTAAACTTAAACTTTCTTCTATAAGAAACGATATTGCATTGATAACAGCATCAACAAAGTTGTAATTGCACTGAACCAATCCCGGTTCCAACTGCTTAAATCCAGCTAAGTTACTCACTAATAATATAGTTGGCTTTTCCTCTTTGTACTGTTTATCTGTGAGGATAATATCGTATTCTTTCGTAATATTCTCTTTTCTTTTATCAAAGTATTTTGCACCATAACTATTGAGATAAGTATGGATGATTTTACTGATCTCAGGGTTATTGATATCAATTAAAACCGTGATTCCCTCCAAAAGCTGAAGTGTTTCACCATTTCCATCATCATGCTGAAACAGTGGTAGATTGATCACATAATGCGTTCCCAACCCCAACTTACTTTTAATATCAAGGTTACCTCCCATTCTTTTACACAGTTGATTACATAAATAAAAAGTCATGCCAGAATTGGTAGAGTACTTATCTTCCGCTGATTTACTTAGAAAAGGATAATTTAAACTAATTAAATCTCTTTCACTTAAACCGGCGCCACTATCCATCAGCTCAATTTGAATATGGTTGTCATATTTACCTGATCTATTAATAATCAATGATATTTTACCATAGCTGGTCGTCGTTATTGCATAGCTAAACAATAATGTAATGATTTTATCTAATTCTACAGCGTCTCCAATGAATAAGGATTCACGAGGAATATTAAAATGATAATAAATTCTCAATCCTTTAGCGTTTAATGCAGGCAAGAAGGTTTTCAGAATATCTTCCAACCGTGATGACAGAGAAAACACTTCATTTTCCGGCTGCCAATCATTCAATTCCAACTCATTGAGCAATGAAATATTTTCAATCCATTCTATTATATATCCTGATTTGACCAATAATCTATCCAATAGTTTTTGTGCATTTTCATCCTGTGATAACTGTTTCAATTGGGTCGCAATCTCATTCACGCTATTAATAGGATGTTTTATTTCATTGTTAATATTTGAGAGCATAACATGCCTGATTTGAATACTTTTATCATACTCTCGATGAGCAAGTTGCAATCGTTTATTCGCCATAACTTCCTGATCTTTGTCTTGCAATAAAAAGAGGTAAGTTTCTGGCAATAAGATATTGTTATACATTCTCACTTCATAAATCGCTTCATCAATAGATGTTTGAATTACACCATGATGTTGTTGCGCCATCACTCTAACTTTATTCAATTCCAGATGAGGTATCAACTTTTCTGCAGCTTTATTACTTATCACTATCTGATTTGATTCAAAATCATAGACTATAACACCAATAGGAATATTGAATATAATATCACGGTTCAGAGAGTCTTTAATTTGCAAATCGAGACTCATGGAAGCATTTGGTGCAATATATCGCCTACGTATATAAACTAACCCACTCAGCGAAAACAGGAAGAAAAGCAATATTGAAAGCAGAAGCCAAACATTTTTGAACAACAAGTCTACAATCAGAGACTTCAGAGGAACTTGATAAATCAATTTATACCGCATAATATTAAGTGGTTGAGAAAATTCTAGCCAAAAACCATTCAATGAAACCTCAAATTTATCGGGATTCTCAGGTTCGTATAAGTTTAACGTATTCAAACGAAAGTTTGCTGGTGACATATTAACCGGCAAAAGATTATTAATAGGTAAATCAAAAGCAATAACAGTAGTTACTTGCCCTGCTGCATTAAATGCAGCTTTATAAGTATAGAAATAAATATTTTCACCACGTAATACATTGATGAAGGAAATGCTTTCTTTTTCTTCTAATGTGATGGATTGATCCAACATCTCAATACGCCTGGCATCAGGATTTCGGGTCAGATAACTCTCCTTGAACCTGATTTCTGGTTTTAGAGACGAGTGCGTCGTTAACAATAATAAATTATTCTCCTGTCCATTAAGATAATACATAGACAAGTATTCATTATGACCTCCCCAGAGAATTTCCAGATAGCTCGATAAGCTCTGAGCAAGTTGAATAGTCGAATCGTTATATTGACCAAAAATAACCGCATCAACGGACTGATTACTATTTTCTAGCCAATAAATATCGGGACGCAACTTAAACAATGGCATTTTCTCCTGAGAGGAGATTGACAGAGTATTCGACTGCTTGAAGATATGATTTGCGTGATAACGATAATCTTTAATCTGCAATCTCATCTTAGCTGCTACGCTACTGATAGCATATTTTTTCTCCATCAGCCAAATATCAAAATAGTTATACCCGAATAAAAATAGAGACGTAAAAAGCAAAGTAACGAATAACGCGTAAAAACGAGGAATAGAGGATGGCTTGATCGGTGGTTGTTTATACATTCTTTGGATAATAACCTTTAGTATGAATATATGTTGGTCGATTAGACATCAACCCGTCGTTAAATAAGCCTGTTTACTGAGCTTAATACTAGCAGGTTCGCAAATGAAAAGACCATTTCAGATCGAAGATTGAGCAAGCAGTAAAAAAATACGATTTTTTTTCTTTAAAGGCTAGACACATTAAAACGATATAGGCATAATCTCGCGCCATGGAAGGATGGCCGAGCGGTCGAAGGCAGCGGTCTTGAAAACCGCCGATGGGAAACCATCCTAGAGTTCGAATCTCTATCCTTCCGCCAAATTTCGCCGGCTTAGCTCAGTTGGTAGAGCAACTGACTTGTAATCAGTAGGTCACCAGTTCGACTCCGGTAGCCGGCACCATACAAAAATCCGTTATTTCCCGTAGCCAATCGGTGAAATAGCGGGTTTTTACTTTTTCTTCTCCTAATCCCTCCAATCTTTCCAATCTTTCCAATCTTTCCAATCTTTCCAATCTTTCCAATCTTTCCAATCTTTCCAATCTTTCCAATCTTTCCAATCTTTCCAAATTGCTAGTTTATTGGTCTTGCTTGGTATAAGCACATAGCCGAATTACAGCGTAATTTGAACAAAATAGTCATTGGAATAACATCGCTAGTGGTTATTTTAACATACTAATAAATTATGTTGTTAAAAATAGACAATTATTGGATACAGTTATGCCTTTTCAATACAACAAAACTGCGGCATGCAGACATTTTTATCTTCGCCCTGAAGGTGTAATTATTTCTTTACGATCTGTGTACCATAGATTTGACAGACATAAATCAATCATTTAACCTGCCAGCCTTATAACAATTTTTTTAACATATTCAGAAATGAGGATCGCGTGAAAAATCGCACTATTGGCAGTATTTTTATCGTCGCTGGAACAACGATTGGAGCTGGGATGCTGGCAATGCCATTGGCAACGGCAGGCGTGGGATTTGGAACTACATTCGCCATGTTAATCGCCCTGTGGGCTTTGATGAGTTATACCGCCCTCCTGCTCGTGGAAGTTTATCAACATAATAAATTTGATTCTGGATTAGGAACCATTGCGAAACGCTATCTTGGGTTAGGTGGGCAGGTGTTGACTGGCTTCAGTATGCTTTTCCTAATGTATGCGCTGACAACTGCTTATATTAGTGGTGCAGGAGAGCTGCTGGCGGCTACTCTTTCTTCTTGGTTAGATAAACCTATTTCTATTTCTGCTGGAATCAGTATTTTTACCGTTATTGCTGGCGGAGTAGTCTGCATTGGAACCCAATCCGTCGATTTAATTAATCGCCTGCTGTTTACTGCTAAAATAGTTTTTCTGGTGATCGTACTCGGTGTAATGATGCTTCATGTTGATAAAATCAACTTGATCTCCATGCCTATTGAGCAAGGACTAATGCTCTCTGCAATCCCAGTGATTTTTACTTCATTCGGATTCCACGGTAGTGTGCCAAGCATCGTTAGTTATATGGGAGGAGATACCAATAAGCTACGGAAAATCTTTGTCATTGGTAGTGCTATTCCACTGTTTGCCTACATTCTGTGGCAACTGGTCACCCTCGGAGCTATTTCTTCAAATGCATTTGTTGGCATTCTCGCACAACAATCTAGCCTAAATGGGTTATTGCAAGCAGTCAGAGAAGTTGTTGCCTCTCCAAAAGTAGAGCTTGCCGTTCATCTGTTTGCCGATCTTGCGCTAGCCACCTCATTCCTCGGTGTTGCTTTAGGGTTGTTTGATTACCTTGCTGATCTTCTAAAACGCCGCAATAACGCCAAAGGGCGTTTACAAACAGGGTTAATAACTTTTGCTCCACCATTATTCTGTGCATTGTATTACCCTAATTTTGTTATGGCACTGACATTTGCGGCAGTTGCTCTGTCCATTCTCGCACTGTTATTACCTTGCCTGTTAGTTTGGCGCAGCCGTAAAGAAAATCAGGAAGGTTATCGTGTCAAAGGTGGGAAGCCCGCATTAGTCTTAATTTTCCTGTGTGGGCTTGCGGTTATCGCTATTCAAATTGGTATCGTTACAGGTATGCTGCCACAAGTAGGATAATTTTCTTGCTTAAACTATCCGCACCAGAATTGATGCGGATAGTGGGTAATAAGTTTATAGTGGATAATAAATAACGAAATTGATGAAATATCTAGACTGATAGACATAAATAGCGTTATTTTTCACAAAAATCACCACATACCTCTATTATCCACTGTTTAACGAGTTGACGAGAGACTTTTATTCCACTATCTTTCAGTTGTGAAGGTAATAAATAACAGGTAACAGGTCGCTGGAAAGCAGTAATTTTATCCGAAATCCAATCAATAATTGTTTCTGTCAACTCAGGATATTGAGTGTCAATCACAGCTACTGGCCGATGGCCAAATTCAACATCAGAAATGGGAACTACAAAACTCTGTTCAATTTGAGGATGCTGGTTAATAACCCGCTCGATATCTTCTGGCTGGATACCCTCCCCACCACTGAAAAATTGGTTGTCGAGACGCCCTAAGATCCGTAACTCTCCTTGTTCAAATATTCCTCGATCCCGAGTCGGAAACCATCCCCCATCATCTATCAATGGGTTCAATTCCCCATTAAACCAATAGCCGCTCGCGATACTGTCTGCGCGTATCTGAATTTCTTCATCCACGAAGCGGATGGATTTGCCGGGAAGCGGATTACCTACACCAGGCAAGCCATCAGCCCGCTTTGCGCAAACAGTTGATGCCATTTCTGTCAACCCATAACCACACCAACAGCGAATACCCAATTCTTCAGCCCGTCGAACCAGTGGCGTCGGTATCATAGCGCCTCCCAACAGCACTTCTTTTAACGTCAATGGATATTCATGTAATTGTTCCAACAAACGCCAAAGTTGAGTCGGTACAAGTGATGCATGAGTACAACCAGACAGTGCAAGATTCAGTGGATGCAAATCCCGCAGTATCAATGTTGCTCCTGTTTGCAACCAGCGCCAAAGGATGCCTTGGCCTGAAACATGAAACAACGGTAATGAAAGCAACCAACTATCATCTGGTTGAAAATCCATGCAGGAAAGAATGCCTTGCGCACTGGCAAGATGAGCACCAATGGAATGTACCGCAGCCTTAGGCAGCCCAGAAGAGCCAGAGGTCAGGATCATACTGGCGGGGCGTTGGCTTTCCCACAATACCCACCGTTCATGTTTTGCTGGAAATTTTTGTTGCCAGTTAAGTGCCTTAACTTGAATAACAGGCGAAGGTGAATCCGTAAAATCCACCCCATAATCAATACTGAGATGAGGCAATAGTTCAGCTAACAGACAGTCAGGTAATTGAGGATTAAGGAGCAATGCCCTTGCCCCACACCGTAAGACAGCAAGATAACACAGCAGAAGTTCCGCACTATTCTTACCCCTGAGGAGCACACCGCTACCTTCTTCGACTCCCTGTTGATGAAAATGGCTGGCAATAGCATTGATTCTTTGTGTTAATTGATGCCAATCTAATTGCTCATCATATAATTGAATAGCCCGTTTTTTAGGCAAATTCATGGCCCAATGCTCCCACGGCCACTGAGTCCACTCTGTTATTGGCATTCACGGCTCCACACCGTTGCCAGCCTATCAAGAGTGACACACTGAATGTCACTATCTGGCCAACAACGGATGAGTTGTGACTGTATAAGATCCAGAGTATCCAAGCCAGGAAGTGTGTCCGGTGTGAGCCATTGGGCGAGGCGAGCTAATTGTGTCAACCCAAAACTACTTTCAATACTGGAGCTAATCACTGCCTCCAATCCTAATTGATGTGCCTGAGTAATTAACTGACGGCAACGCTCAATACTGCCTACCAATGTTGGTTTAATGATGATGGCAGAAACTCCCTCTTGTGCTTCTACTTTAAAATCGGCTTCACGTACATTTTCATCCCATGCAATGGCTATACTTGTCTCACGCGCAAATGCCAGAGATTCTTCCCGGGTTCTACAGGGTTCTTCGATGAAGGCGATTCTCTGCCGATAATCTGGATTGACATATTTGGCGAAATCCTCTGCTTTTGTGCGTGTCCAGCTGCGATTGGCATCTAAGCGCAATTGGAGATCAGGCACTGCTTCAAGCATAACATTCACTACCATGCCATCTCGTACAGCCTCATACAGCCCAACCTTCACTTTTGCAATCTTCTGGCCGGCTATATTTCCTAAACGCAGAATCACATCATCGGGATCGCCCGTGCATAATGGTGTCTTGCGATAATTGGCCGTTTCAGGCAGCTTTCCCTGTAATTCAGCCAGCGCACAACTTATGCCAAACGCAACGGAAGGAAGATCACTTTCTTCTGGCTCCATATTCAGGTGACACGGTTGTTGTAACCGTTGTTGTAGACATTGTTTTTGTAACCATTGCTGTAGCCATTCCACAACCGATATCTTGGCTTGCTCAAGTGTTTCATGGCTGAATTCCGGTAATGGGGAAATTTCCCCCCAACCATCCCGTCCATCTTCCTGCAAATGAACCAAAAAACCATCACGGGTTTTCAAACGCTGATAACGCAGAATAATACCTGCCTCCATTGGCAGGCTGAATTGGTATAAAGTCGCTTTACGCATTACGGATTACGCTTGAATTTACTAAAATCAGGATGGCGTTTTTCATTGAACGCATTACGCCCTTCCTGCCCCTCTTCGGTCATGTAGAATAACATAGTGGCATTCCCCGCCAACTCCTGCAAACCAGCCTGACCATCGCAATCGGCGTTTAACGCTGCTTTCAGGCAACGCAATGCCATTGGGCTGTTTTCCAGCATTTCACGACACCAGCGCACTGTTTCTTTTTCCAATTCGGCATAAGGTACAACTGTGTTAACCAGTCCCATATCCAATGCTTCTTCAGCACTGTATTGGCGACATAGGAACCAGATTTCACGCGCTTTTTTCTGCCCGACGATCCGAGCCATATATGATGCTCCCCAACCGCCATCAAAGGAGCCAACTTTAGGACCGGTCTGACCGAAAATGGCATTATCTGCTGCGATGGTCAAATCACACATTAAATGCAAGACGTGCCCACCACCAATTGCATATCCCGCAACCATGGCAACCACAGGTTTTGGACAAGTACGAATCTGTCGCTGAAAATCCAATACATTCAGATGATGTACTCCGCTGTCATCTTTATAACCGCCATAATCGCCACGGATTTTTTGGTCACCACCAGCACAAAAAGCCTTTTTCCCCATTCCCGTCAGAATAATCGCCCCAATGGCCTCGTCATAACGGGCATCTGCCAACGCCTGAACCATCTCTTTGACAGTCAGAGGACGGAACGCATTGCGTACCTGTGGGCGATTAATCGTAATTTTGGCAATACCATCTGCGGATTTATGGTAGAGAATATCTTCAAACCCTTGAGAACAATCTTGCCATTCAATAGGGGCATACAATTTTTCTTCGCTTGGGTAACGCATTACTGTGTTTCCTTAACCAAAAGTGATAAAAAGTGGTTCACTGCACTAGAAAAAGCCGCAGAATTGCCATAATGAGCATTATGTCCAACCTGGAGGATAGTTTTTAATGGCAGTGTATATTGCTGCGCTATGTTTTGGAATTTACGATCATTTTCTCCACATAAGTAGGAGAAAGGAATGGTTATTTGCTGCAAATCAGGAACCAGCCAAGGTTGTCGTCCTAACGAGGTATTTTCCAGCATATCAGCAATGCTATTTCCCCTGTTTTGACTGCGCAGATGAATAAGTTGAGCACGCTGCGCTGCCGTTAAATCAGCAAATACCGACTGTTGATACCAATCAGCCAAGACTGACGTTATTGGTTCTTGGCGAAAGCGCTGCGCCCAACGCTGATCATGCTGTAATCTCGTATCACGCTCCTGCTGGGAAAACAGTCCGGGGTTTCCTCCTTCCACCAACAATCCTCGCAAGCCATCGTATTCACCATGAATCGCATGGTACATGGCAATTCGCCCTCCCAGCGAGTAGCCTATCAAACAATAATCATTGATTTGATACTCGGACAACGTTGCACTCAACAATTCGCTCATTTCAGCAAAGCCACCTGTCAGTGCAACATCGGCAGAATCACCGTGCCCCGGTAAATCAATCACCAATGAAGGATATCGATCGCAAACACTCACTGTAGGAGCCCAATCATCACTCTTTCCCAATAGTCCATGTAACCAGACTAACCATGTACCTTGATTATGTGAATGAAACGTTTGGCACTTTAATTTCACAGATCAGCCACCTGTCTCAGTAGCTCTTGCAGGCACATGGCTCCTTCACTACCTGAAACTTTTAACTCAATCAATGTAGTCTCTTTACGCTCCCATGCTTGTTGGGCACACTGTTTTAATTCCGACCAATTTTGTGGTGCAGCATGATGCAAACCGAACATAGCGGCGGCATGATCAAAGTTGACATCTTGCGGCATACAATAAAAACGCTGGCGTTCTTCCTGCGGTGTTGGTAACAAAGAAAAAATCTGTCCACCATTATTATTCACTATGATCAATAACATGGGATTAGAAAGATGACGCAATAAAGCTAAACTATTCAGATCATAGAGGGCTGAAATATCGCCTACAATCGTCAGTGTTGGTTTATTTGTTGCCCGTTGTACACCGGCTGCGGTTGAGATTAATCCATCAATTCCGCTGGCACCTCGGTTGCTGTAAACCGGATAGCCCGCGGGAAGCTGCCCTAAAGCATCAATCAAACGTATAATCAAGCTATTGCCGATAAACAATTGCCCCTCTTCTGGTAACAATTGAGACAATTGATACGCAACTGCGGCTTCGCTGAATTCTCCTGCTAACTTTGTTTCAACGCATTTAGATGCGCTTCTTGACC
Source organism: Xenorhabdus japonica (assembly GCF_900115195.1). Lineage (GTDB taxonomy): Bacteria > Pseudomonadota > Gammaproteobacteria > Enterobacterales > Enterobacteriaceae > Xenorhabdus > Xenorhabdus japonica. Next base: position 7,559 of record NZ_FOVO01000028.1, on the reverse strand, counting down.
ATGTATTCAATTCATCTGCCCAAGGTAAATCTGCCCAGGACATACGCGAATATGCAGGATGTTCCCGTAGCCAATCAGCTACGCGGCAAGTGAATTTGCGGCCTCTGTGGTTAGCTGGATCAAGCCTACCAGCAATTGGATCAACAACCCAATACTGCTCAGGCTGGCATTTGGCCTGCCATTCCAACAATCGTTTTCCTGTCAGACTGGCACCAAACTGAATCACCAATTGCCCTTGTGCCAAAATCTCTTGGGTACAGAGATGATTCAGCCATAAATCGGCATACGGCAAAGGCTGCCCCGTTTGAGACAACACATCACCCATTAGCGGCCAGCCCATATCTTTTGCCCATTGAGCGACACATTTTCCTTCTTCAGCGCTCATTCTCCCTGCCAGTACAATCCCCTGTTTTTTCTGCCAGATATCCCAATCCGCTGCCTTAATCGTAATATGCATTTCTGGCTGAGCCAACCACGGTTCATCCCCTTGCCACCATTTTCCCAATGTTTGTAGCCAATCTTGATGCGCTGCTATCTCATTGCCATACAAAGGCTCAGCAAACGGACAATTAATATGCAAAGCACCTTGTTTCAGGTTTGACATTTCATTATCGATGGAAGAAACCAACCAACTGGCAGAAATATCTTTGGTCGGTCGTGGCAATGCTAAGGTTTGCGTGGGGTGAGAAGCAAAAATGCCTATCTGGCGAATAGCTTGATTCGCACCACAATCGATTAATTCAGGTGGTCGATCAGCCGTGAGAAACACCAACCGTTCTCCCGTCAATCCTGCTTCAATCAAAGAAGGATATAAATTGGCGACCGCCGTTCCAGACGTCACAATAACCGCAACTGGCTCTTTGCCCGCTTTTGCCAGCCCCAAAGCCAAATACCCCAAGCCACGCTCATCAAAATGGGTATGACAGATTAACTTATGGTTTTCTGCGGCAGCCAATGTCAATGGTGTCGAACGAGAGCCGGGAGCAATACAGACATGGCGTAATCCGTGGCGGGTCAATGCTTCCAATAAAAGTTCCGCCCAACGGCGATTAAGTGCACTGTTTGACATAGAATGCTCAACAACTTCTTTTCAAAAATGATGCCAAAGAATAAGAGATATTATATAAGGCATCCTTTATCTTAATGGCTGTAAAAACGATTTCCTTATCCTAGTTCAAGGAATTGCCGTTTAATTAGCGATATTTTCGCTACACACGAGAAATGTAAGGCCAATTGATAACAAAACTGGGGTAGGTTTCTACATCAAAAAGTAAATTTATGGAGTGGAGAAGATGAAAACCAGCCATAAAAAGAAACTATGGCTGGTCATGTGGTTGAAAGCGACTAAGACAAGGAATTAAGGATAAATAATGTCCAATGTTGTAGTTGCATTCGCTTTACCAGCCGTGATCCGATTTTCTGTTTGTATATAACGAGCCTTCAAAGAAACAGAGTGAATGCCATCGGTGGTGTTGCCCAGTTTAACAGGTGAGTTAAATGGGATGGGATGATTCTGGTACAAAACCTGAAGACCAATTCCGCTCGCTGAGTTCCTGTCTTGATCAAGATCCAATACATCGCTAAGGCCGCTTAGCATACTTGTACCAAACACTAACTCAAGGGGAGTATTGGTATTACAGCTCAATTCAATGGTGAACTCCCGCTCTCCCGCAGTACTATTGACTCCAGAGAACTCAGTGCTTCCTATTTTTCCCATTGGAACAAGGATGTCTCTTCTTTGCAGAGAACAACTAGGAGTGATAAAACTTATGCTACTGAGGTGATAAGAATACATGGCTGTTCCTTCTAGATATGCGGTAAGCGTACCAGACTTTATCACACCTGAGCCTGTTTGATTTTCTGTTTTCACAAATTCGATCTTAGCTTCATTTTCTTGGGTATTAACCCGTATTCCGATACCCGATACCCCAGAGTCATAAAGGTCTTGACTCCCATTTGCTTTGATAAGGGGATACCCCGAAAACTCCCATGTTATCTTTGCTGATGCATCACAATGGATTTTATTCAGCTCCACGGGTTTGACTGGATAGGAATCAATGATTCCACCAAGATGAATCTCTCGACTTACCGGAAAGATGCCTGAATTGATGGAAAAATTTTGTGCGATATATTTAGGCTCAAAGTGGCAGGACTCTGCACGACTACAAATACTGGCAAACAATCCAATCAACGCACTGCTGACCGCCAATAATAATCGATATTTCTTATGGACAATAAACATATTTACCTGATCCTATTCGCAATTCATATCTAAGGTATATACGCCAGATTGAGGCCTTTTTTTCGGTAGCGCGTAATTAACCACACAATATTTGGGACTTGATGCTCCCCATTTGATCCACAATCTGCCGCTATCCGGCATTGCCGTGAGATAAACTTGCCCTTCACTACTGACGAGTGCACGATACCGTTCATCAACCCTATTTGTCTGATCTGCGTTTTTATTTGCGTCCGCTAATATCACTTTTGCCCCAAAAGGCACTGGCTTGCCACGGTAAGTCAGGTACATCAGAACCCTGTTTCCCATTCTTGCCTTAAAGTTAGCCAGAACGAGTGCACCTTTCGTTGGAATGACGGATTGGGTATTCACATCAATATCGACATCATCAGAAAATGAATGAGGTTCCAGCGCCACCCGATTTTTACGATAACTGCTGGCATACGGCACAATTGCATAACCTTTCCAATCCGTGGCAACTGAGGTATTGTTGGCAACTTTGATGCCTTTTGCGCCTTCAGCTCGAACCAATACCACACTTTCCCCCAATTCTTGAGATAAAGTCAGGCCATACGGATGAATAACAATCCCTTCATTAATGCCATAATTTAGCTGCTTGCTTTGGCGTTGCTGATAGCTATAAGACGCACTGATTCGACCATAAGAACCCCGATATTCCCCATGTATATTTCCACCCACACTTTCGCTTTCATTGGCATGGCTCCTACTGGAATAACTCTGTTGCAAACTATAGAACAAGTTATTATCTTCAAGCGCAGTTCCATTCAGGCTGACTTGCTGTGAAACTCTGTCGTGCTGATTGAGAGTAGTACTATAATTCGCCCAACTACTAGAATTCGCCCAACTTTTTTTCAGCCAATGATCGAGAGGCACATTGATAGCAAACGCAAGCAGTTGTTCATGCTTACTAGAATCTGAATGAAGGTTATAAGTGTAATTCAGACTATAACTGATCCCTTGGCGGCTAATATGATAACCTGCATTAAGTGAACGCTCATGACCATTTTTTTTCCAATAATCTTGCTGTAATGCTGTTAGAGAAACGCTACCAAAATCCCCCAATGTTTGGTTAACTTGCAATTGCAACCTGTTTTTCTTATTGAAACGCGAAAATAGGGGGCGGGTATCCCCAAAGCGGTTAGCTTCACCGAAATCGTAAAATCCTTCGGTTGAATAGCTATAATTCGTCAATACCAAATTTGTTCCGGTCATTGAAAAATCTTTTGTATATCGCAGACGGTAAGCCTGCCCTGTGGATTTTCGAGTTGAGGGTAATTCTGTATTAGCGTGGGTTGCATCGAACGAGAGTGCCCCCCATTCCCCCAAATCCGTACCCATCCCTAACAAAACAGATTGGTAGTCATGAGATAAAATTGTGCCACCATAGACAGTCAATCTATTGTGAAGGCCATAGCTCAACGTTCCCTGCGAAAAATAAGGTTTGCGTTCTTTGCCATTAATTGAACGATAACGTCCCATTGCAACTGAATATCTGTGCCCTCCTTCCCGTAACATGGTAGGTGTGATAGAAAATGCTTGAATAAACCTGCGCTCCCTACCGTCTGCCTCTTTGATGATAATTACCAGATCACCACTGGACGTTGTTGGATAAAGATCGCTGATTTCAAATGCGCCGGGTGCAACATAAGTCTGATAAATAACATAGCCATTTTGTTTTATTGTTACCTGTGCATTACTTTGAGCAATGCCACGTACAATTGGCGCAAAACCTTTCTGGCTATCCGGCAACATATTTTCATCAGATGCAAGCTGAATCCCGCGAAATTCAATGCCATCAAACAGTTCACTGGAAGTAAAACTGTCACCGACTGTCAGTTGCCCCTGAAGTGATTGAATATCACGTTGCAAATAGGTATTGAGACTTTCCCATTGTTGATTTTGGTCGGAATAAATCGCATGATTACGCAAACGCCAAGAGCGCCAGTTCATTCCTGACCTGAGATTCAAATAATTATTCTGTGTTGAATTATGGTGATCATTCCAGTTTGTGGCACCACCATAATTATAATTAACCAATAACGCGGTTAATCCTTGATCCCAAGATTCAGGAGAAACATAATCCCTCACCTGCTGATTCAAAGCAATTTGAGGAATACTAATATTCAATCGCTGTTGATTAAAATCAAACTCAGTATTAGCATACGGAATATATTGGCTGATATCTCTAATCACAGTCCCTGGAGATAAACTTGCCAATTTAGGAAAACTTTCAATTTTTACGCCCATATTCCGCCACTCATTAAGTGTAATTTTAGGCTGTAATTTTCCATCTACCAAAATAAATTCGACATTTTTTTCATTCACCACCTTAGAATTTAAATAAATATCCACCCAGTAAACACCTGGTGGTTGAATACCAGTCTGAAAAATAGATAAGTCCATATCATCAGGTAAGTTTCCTCCAATTTTTAACGCATGGATGTTAAATTTATTTTCCGCACATGCGGTTAAATGATAAAATAAATTACCAACCACAACTAATATAGAAAGTAAAAATCTATAATTCCTACTAGGATACGATCGCTTGGCAAAATTATACTTAACATGCTTTAACATATTTAAATTTCTGACAATATAATGAATTAACTCTGATAGCTATAACTTGATATCTATTAGATATGATTTCAAAACCTAAGGTTAGCAAACTCTGCTTTTGTCACACCACCATAATCATTGATAGCTTTCCAACTCACTTTCTTAGCATTCATTAGTGACAAGAGCCAACTTGATTGGCTAAAAGGCTTAATTATTCCAGCATATTTAATTTCTTGTCCATTAACACTAAGAGATGAAAGAGAGATAAAATAAGGTGTAGGATTTTCAGCCAATAACAATCCATTTTCGTGTTTAAATTCTAATTCCTTATAAGCAACCGCAGCTTTTTCTTTCAATTGCACAGGGCGATAAAATAATTTCAAACGTGAATTCACGACAATTTGCAACTGATTTATATTTGAATCAGTACGTAATGACTCAGGAATCGATTTAATGTTAATCCAAAATATCGACTCCCTATCTGTAGGTAGTTCATTGCCAACCTTAACAATACGTAAAATATTTTCATTATTTCCGGACAACTTAAATAAAGGAGGCGTTATAATAAAAGGCGTTTTGGTTTTATCATTTTCATCTTGAATCCAACTTTGAATGAGATAGTCAGTTTTCTTTTCTGGATTCTTAATCGAAACAGAAACTTCTTTTTTATCGCTTAAATAAATAACTCTAGTGCCACCAATAATAACTCCTGCAATTGAAATATTGCAGCTAAACAAATATAAAAGAATAACAAAAAACAAACGATAATATGACATGGTTATTTCTCCGACAAACCATAATTGGCTATATTCAATTGAATAACCTAAGCATCCTTGCCAGGTTTTATTCCCTTCGTCTTTCAAGTTGCAACAGAATTAATTTCGCTACGACTTGAAAACGATTGGATCTACAATGTACAGAATATCAAACTGTTAATTATAAACTACAGTAAAGTTAGTTACTGCATTAGCAGAACCAGGGCCAACTTTTGGCTTTGTGGCAACATACTTGGCAACAAACTTCAACTCCTGATCAACACCTAAGTGAAGAGAATTAGTATTAGAAGCTCCTGCAACAGAAACACGAGCCTGAGTATCAGCTTCATAAATACCAATAGCGATACCAGTTGCAGCATTATCTACTTTAGTCAAAGACAAAAGATCTCTGTTATTGCTATCACTCGGACCATCAAACTTAATAAATACGTTCTTTTCTTTCATATCTACCGGACAATCAGTCAATTTAATCCGGAATGCAGTTGGCGCAGCCGTATCATTGACTTGTTTAAATGCATCAGCACTAACAACGCCCATATTAACGGTTTGATCAGCAGAATCACCATGAACCTTACAAGTATTCTGTATTACTTCTCCATCAAATCTAACTGTCCCATCTCCTGCATTTGCAGTTGCAGCAAATAAAGAAGATACAAAAAGAGAAGAAATGAGCAGCTTAAATTTCATTAAATTAAACCCCATTAGTCAATATACAAAAACATCCTATCGGCTAATTACAGACGATATGGAAACAAATTTACTTACTTGATAGACAGTTTTCGCACAATATGCCCTACATCTTTCAAGCGGCTGTATTGCTGGCTTTACTCACTCCAATTACTAATTACATAGTTCGCATAGATGGTTCATGCGTAATTCCCCATACTTTTGTAAATTCGTTTTCTTTCCACCATACCGCAACTTGAAATCTAAGGTATAAACCGCGCACCTACAGCAATTGTCTTTTACCCAAATAAACGCACTTATGCTCCCCTACGTGGTCTTTTATGGGGTTCATTCGCACATTTCGGATAAGACTAGATAATAATAGCGATAATTTCATGCAGATCAACATGAAAGCCTAAATGAAATTTATATTTAGAATTATACTCTATAATTTTCCTAAATGTTTGCTAAATAGCATTATATATAGGTGAAATCAATGAATTTAATTCTAAAAATTCACTAATTTAAAAATAATATATAATTAGCAACATAATTATTAATATCATTTAATGACTTTTTACTATAGTTTTATTTGCTGAATGAAATAATTTATTTAGTTATTTTTTTACTATCATCATAAAATATATCAATTAAAGATTTATTTTTATAATTCAACCAGATAATAATGAAAATGAAATACATTGAGATCAAAAATCAACCAGTTATTAAATTAATATAGCCTAAGATAAATCTTAATTAAATCATTTTATGATCAGTAATTTATTTATTATATTTATTAATTCTTTAGTTACAATAACTTATTGAAATAAAATATTTAACGTTATCTACAAGAAAAAACCGTCTCCCGCGATATAGTTGATTGAATTCAGGGATACAACGAGTTAACACTCCATACGTATACCGTGATGTTCTTAACTGAATTATTCAATAGGTGCTGATGAATGGTTACTCAAATCCTGCTAGAATTCGCGATGTGAAATAGGCATTATCGTAGTGAATTGACAACAAATAACACCAACAGGTTAATTAAATGGAAATTAGGTGCCAGAAACTGAATGTTCTGCGTAATGTTGATAACTTCTTAATGGCTCATATGCCCAATAACAGCACAGGTATTAAGCGATTTATTTTAGAATTTATTTTCTTTAAGTTAATCAGATAAATTATCTGCATTACTGTTATAACCGATAACCCGATTTTCCACCTGTTCTGATGAAATCGACGATAACACTTTCTGAGCCTGAACGAATTACATTGCAACAACTGGCTTTGAATCCCCC
>NZ_FOVO01000005.1 GCF_900115195.1 Xenorhabdus japonica | reverse complement strand
TGGCAAGATTTAAGTCCTGAACAAACAGTCGGTTATCTCAAAAGGGAAAATATAATATCTTTGCATCATGAAACAGTTTATCGATTGATTTATAAAGATAAACTTAATGGGGGTGATTTATGGCAACATCTTAGGATTGCGAAAAAACCGTATCGTAAACGCTATGGAAATTATGAGCGCAGAGGAAAAATTAAAAACAGAGTCAGTATTGATAAGCGCCCCAAACTTGTTGATAAAAAGCAGCGTATTGGTGATTGGGAAGGCGATACTATTGTTGGTAAAGATCATAAAAGTGCATTATTGACATTAGTTGAACGAAAATCGTTATTTACTATCATAATTAAACTGGAAGATAAAACAGCAGAAGGGGTCGCAAAAGCGGCCACAAGACATTTATCACTGATAAAACATAAAATTAAAACAATTACCTTTGATAACGGCCTCGAATTTGCCGAACACGAACTGATCAGTAAAAATTTAGAGACAAAAATTTATTTTGCTCACCCGTATTCTCCCTGGGAAAGAGGGATAAATGAGAACACGAATGGATTAATCAGAGATTACTTCCCAAAAGGAACGGATTTTAATAAGGTATCAGAGCTGGAGATTCACCTTGTGGCAAACCGATTAAATAATCGTCCTCGTAAGACACGAGATTACAAAACACCGAATGAGTTATTTAAAGGAATACCCACTCATTTACTTCGTTCATTACGGTGTTGCGCTTAATATGTGAATCCAAGCATAATTAATTTATGTTGTGATTTTTTATTAAATACTGACTGCCATATTTTTTCTCCATCCTTATTAAAAGTTAGATAATATTGGTTTCCATTCATATAGCATATTATTCAGCAAGGAGAAATAGGCACATATTTGCAAACATATACCTATCGTCATTGAAGATGGGTATATGTGTTTTCCACCTTCCAGATATTCTCACTACATTATTTATCCCCGTAGGTACGGGGAACACATCGGATATATAACTAAACGCCCATAACTGATCGGTTTATCCCCGTAGGTACGGGGAACACTTAGCATGGAAAAAATGTGCTGAGAATTGTCGCGGTTTATCCCCGTAGGTACGGGGAACACGTGACAACTTGGCGTTTGCCATCAATATCCAGCGGTTTATCCCCGTAGGTACGGGGAACACCCGCCCATAACTGGGCATAAGTCCATTTGGTGCGGTTTATCCCCGTAGGTACGGGGAACACTGCACAGGCGTATTCATGCCATGCGGTGAGTGCGGTTTATCCCCGTAGGTACGGGGAACACGGCTTGAGTACCCAATCCAGTGTCAGCCACGGCGGTTTATCCCCGTAGGTACGGGGAACACAGCCTTAATATCGGCTGGCGTCTTCCATAAGGCGGTTTATCCCCGTAGGTACGGGGAACACTCATTCAGAATAGCTGATGCGTAAACATTAGCCGGTTTATCCCCGTAGGTACGGGGAACACGGCGGCAAAATCATCAGGACACTCATCTCTAACGGTTTATCCCCGTAGGTACGGGGAACACCCGCATATCACGCATTATGCTGTCTCCACTGTCGGTTTATCCCCGTAGGTACGGGGAACACGTGATACAAAATTGAGGAAATCAACATGAGTACGGTTTATCCCCGTAGGTACGGGGAACACGTTGTGTGAAGCCATGAGACAAGGCACGAGAGCGGTTTATCCCCGTAGGTACGGGGAACACTAATGCGCTGGTCAGTGAATGTGGGTTGATGACGGTTTATCCCCGTAGGTACGGGGAACACGGTCTCCGGTGGCAGTTCAGAAGGGTTTTTGAAGGTTTATCCCCGTAGGTACGGGGAACACTAATTTTATCTATCTGTTTTAAAATAACTTTATTGTTGGAAAAAATTCTACCATTTTTAATCGCTTTTTAACTCCTCCAAACTAACCTTCAGAAAGTGGTTTAAACTTCACTAAACGTAGGCCATCAAAATCTATCGGTTCCCTTCTGTTTTCACCAAAGGTCTGAAAATCAAATCCAGATTCGGTATTGGTTTGCCATGCCATAACGGCATTTCCATCTTCGGTAAGCTCTGTGATTTGTTCCCAAATCATTTCTCTGATTTTATGGGAAATATCGCCGACATAAACGCCTGCCCGTATCTCCAATAACCAAATGGCTAAACGTCCCCGTAACCGAGGGGGAACGGCTTCTGTTACAACAACGGTCATACTCATATTTATTGGCTCCTGTGCCCAATATCGCCGATGGATATTGGTTCAGGAATGGCGGGAGGCTGTGCATCAGTAGGTGGGGGAGGGGGAGAAATTTCACCAGCAGCAAGGACTTCTTCAATTAAGGGAATAAGGCGTTTTAGAATTTTTTCTGTTCTGAATTTTTCGCGGCAGGCAATTCTGACTTGTCTGTCAGGTGCAATGCTATTGGTGGCCGCAACTTTAAAAGCGATGGGAACGACGGTATCAAACTTCAGGATATCCGCAATATCATAAACAAATGACAAGGGTTTGCCTGTATGCAGAAAACCAATGGCTGGCGCATAACCAGCCGCCAGAATCGCGGCTTCCGTTACGCCATATAGACAGGAGGTTGCGGCACTGATGCAGCGATTGATTAGATCCCCTTTGTCCCAATCCGTATGATCGTAGTTGCGTCCATGCCACTTTATCCCATATTGTTTTGCCAATATTTGATAGATTTTCCTGACACGAGCGCCCTCTATTCCCCTAAGTTGCTCAATATTGCGTTTTTGGGGAGCAGGTTCCCCAAAACGAAATTCAAACATTTTGCGGACAACTTTTAGTCTCAAATCCTCATCCAGCGCCAGTTTGGCCTGATAAAGCAATCTGTCTGAACGAGCACCTCCCGGCTGCCCTACGGAATAGAGCCTGACACCCGCTTCTCCTACCCAAATGAGCAATGTCCCAGTTGTTGAGGCCAGTTTCACTGCGGCATGGCTGATGCGAGTGCCCGGCTCCAGCATAATGCAGGCGATGGAGCCGACGGGAATATGCATACGTTCACCGTTGACTTCATCAATCACAACGAACGCATTATCTTTGACATCAATACGCCCCATACCGATAAAGATCATCGAATTCCTGTCTTTGATGGGAATGGGTTTTAATGGAATAAATGCCATTACAATGCCCTTATCAGCATTAACCCACAACCAAAGGATTTTGCCCGGCCAAATCCTTTGCGGTATTGCTCAAGAAAAAGCTCACTATCTGATAGGGTAAGCACGCCCTGATAATCTACACTGGAAAATGCCACTTTCTGCCCCGAGGCTTTGAAACTGCGATGTTGGGTGTAGCGTTCAATATCTGGGATGAAATCGAAGCAGATACCCCAATTAGCCAGCCGTTTCTCATCTTGTATCCAAGTTTGGGCGGCTTGTATCATCAATGGTTCAATCTCGTCAGCACTGATACCAGAATCCTGTGCCTGACGCTTGGCATGCATCAGAACATCATGGCGTTGTTGTTTGCGTGAATCTTTATCCGTCACGCAGACAGTAGGATTCATGCGGAGTTTGAATGCCAGCTTTTGCCCGTTATGTAATTGAGGGGCAAAAGGCTTGGTCTGGATCTGAAACCGTGGGGAATTGACAATCGGCGTGGTGGTGGACAACACAAAAAATTCAGGTCTGCCATTTAAATTCCTCTCTTCCCTGAAAAGGAAATTGCGTTCTTGATGTTCTGTAAACAGTTGCCACAAGAGCTGGTGGGAAGAATAGACATCGTTTTTCGTCTGTCGTGATGGTGCTTGTATATGATAAACAGAAGGTCGCAAAGTGACTTTAGACAGATACATGTGTTCCCTCCGTTATCGATAGCTGGTGCATTGTGTATTGCGTAAACTGCCAGCGGCGGCGTGATAATGGTTCATTCCAGAGTCGACTGGTCAATACTGTGGTATCTGGAATATCGATCTCGTCTTTATCTCCCTCCCAGAAGTAGCTCACTACATCATAGTCATAATGGCTTAACAGATAGCGATCAGCTTTCTCTGATTGGGTTAAGGGTGGAAAAGGCGTATCAAGGGCTGTTTTTAATGACGGATATTCTACCAGTTGCGGCATCATCGGAAGTGCCAAAGGGCAGGATTTTCGTCCAAGGCTCAGCGTAAAGATCGGTTTTACCAGCGCGTCGTGCAAGGCAGAAAGTGTGAAACTGGCCTGCTCTGTCAATGAAATGGCGATAATCCACAAGCTATCAGCCCAGTAATCCCGCGAAGACAGTATCGTGTTTAATTTAGATTTATCACTTAACTCACTTTTGCGCGTCAGATGAGTTCGTTTTTTCTCTTGATAGGGAACCTGAGAAGTATGGTAATCCCGCATCAATGAGCCAGTAACGCTCTGTTTGATGGCAACTTTGACACTCTGCTGCAACGCGGCAAGCTGTGTTTCGTCATCACGCCGGATACCCAGCGCTGCGCCCAATAGCCCCAAGATAGCTGAACGGGTGGGATGAATGCTTGTTGGACGACTTTCTCCTACCGCCTCTACTCCCCAACTGGCTAGCGCGCCATATAAGCGAAAGACCAAGTAAGTCTTCATATTGGCCCCTTTTACTCAGTCACGAACTGAACCAACTCAACAAAGCTACCTTTGCCTGTGACGGCATTGATGCTATAGCGTGTATCAGCGCAAGCACCATAAACGTTATCGAAGTTTTTCACCTGTTTTTCCAATGCGGTGATGGCATTGGTTGCCTGATCTTCGCCGTCAATGGGTTTTAAAAACGCAACAGACAGAGAACGGGGCTGATATTCGCCTTTTTCTGCCATCACATAACTGGCGTAAGCGCGGGAGCCGAAGCTGTTTTGTTTACCTGATGGGGCAATTTTGACGGCGGCTTCTGTCAGGGCGGCAATGGCTTTATTTGCCAGTGCTTCATTGCCTGCCAGCGTTTCCATTAATAAAGATTTGTTGATGCAGATATAGCTGTAGAACAGGGCAGCCGCAAAGCCGGTTTCGCCAATATGAGCAGAGCCTGAATCAATTTTGCCATCATTGAGATCGTCCACGGCGGTAAAATAATCATCTTCCAAGGTAACACTGTGGACACTGATAGCATGAGCAACCTGACAGGCTGCTTCGACGCTGTAGGCCGGGCTGGAAGCCAGCATACGACCAAATAGCGCAATATCCACGGCCGTTTTTGCTGTACTCAGTAGCTGCAACTCTTCTTTTTTGGGTGCGCGATTTTCTGCAATAAGTTTGTCTGTCAGCGCAAAGGTCGCCTCTTTTTCAGCCGGGCTGATATGTGCCAGTTGTTCAATTTCCAGCGGTTCATCTTTTTTATTTTTGCCGAAGACTTCTGCGATAAAGACAGCCCAGTCTGTGGCTTGCTTTTCTTTTACTCCCCTATTAAGCAAGCGTTGGTAAACCTGAAAGCCAAAACGTTTAGTGCGAAAACCAAGATGGTCAGCAAGAGCTTCCTGAAACAGATCAGAGGTTCGCCAGTGGCGCTTCAAACTCTGGGAGCTGATCCTTAACCTCTCAAACCCGCCCATTTTAGCGGTCTTAGGACGTCCCAGATCATCACGGTTCAAGTTAGCTGGCGGGTAGGAGGTTAACAGGTGTAGCTGAATAAATTGACTCATTTGGAATTCCTTATAGACAAAAAGCTATTCGAGTTAATAAAAACTATTCGAGTTAAAAAGCGATTTAAGATAAAACGCTATACGGATTATGATTATCTAGCGGCCTTGTAGTAATCCATCGCCCACTGCACGCTGAGGCGTTTATTGGCTCTACGTGGTCTTGGTTGGTGCTGTTCCTTCATCCACTGTTCAATATCTCTGGCGAGGGATAGCACGGAAACCTGACCTTTTAGTTGTTGCAAAATACGCCGCAAACGAATGATAAATTCTTCGGGGGTTTTGGCGGCCTGCAATTGGGCGAAGCGATGTGTGCTGACAATCGGTTTATCATTTTCAGTTTTAGTGCCTGCGGCGGTTGCCAGATTGATGGTGGTGTTGATTTTTACATACACCAGTGTCATGGCAATCATTGCCCATAGGATCATGTTTTTCTGTTTGGTCTCTTCAGTAATCTCTGTTTCAGCCGCGCTTTCTTCAGTAATATTTTCTTCGGTAACGTTTTCTTTGGTAATGCCGGTAATGTCTTTGGGCAAATTGAACCATAGTGCCCGAAAACCTTCGGCCAACGTCACCGCGTCAATATCCTGACAACGCTTTAATTCGGCTTTATAAAGCGTTGGTGCAGGAGTAATTTTTTTTTCTTTCAACTCCGAAGGGGATAAAAACATGCTCTCCCACCAGCGCATTAAGCGACTTTCGCTCAGATTATTCATTGATGACTTCCTTCTGTTTCTTAGATGATTTGGTTTCTATCTTGTGTTCTGTCATAAATGATTTGATATCTTTGGAGACCATCAGCCATTTGGTCAGAATTTGCCGTGCCGCGATTTTTTTAGGCAGATGCTTGGGATCGGTCTCTTCTGACAACACGAACTCATCAAAGAGATCAAAGCAGGTGTTTTTGAGTTGATGGAGCCAGATTGTGGCTTCTTTAGTGGATAAAGAAGAAGCCTTGTGCTGGCTACCGACAATTTGCTGTACCGCCTTAAAGAAGGTGACTTGGGTACGTTGATAGAAAGCCACCTCAATAAACGACATATCGCCTTTGACATCATTTGGACGATTGAACCATGCGCTTTTGATTTGGGTACGACACTGAGTTAATGCATAAGCAGAAAGGTTTTGTAATGTTTTGACCCGCCGGAAAATGGCATCTTTTTTGTCCATTGGCATGGAAAACAGAGGTAAGGTGGTGGAATACCAACCACGGGCTTTCATATTGTCCATATCGTAGCCAAAAACCCATAACCGTGGGGTCGCGCTCTGTTCATTCGCAAAATAGTTACTGAGCTGGTTAAAATGTTCAACAACTTTGGCGGCATCTTGACCATATTCGTTATCGGAAAAAGTCAGGCTATCCCAGATCTTGTAGGTAATACCGCCGGGTTGCCCTTTGACGGAAAGATGTTCTTCATTCGATTTTTTCGGATTCCATCGATAGGGCGTTAAGGGGTGTTTCCATGTGCCAGAGTAATTGTTGCCATAGTTTTGAGTGCGATAACCAGAAACCGACTGACTGGTTGCTTGCCCCGTTAATTGGCAAGTAGCTGGTTTATCGTCTATTTCCAGACAAATTCTCCGTGGCATCGCCCAATACATATGCAGTTCATGAACATTATGGGCGTAGATTTCTGTGCCTGCTTTTTGGCTGATATGGGTTTTTCCCAGCCACGGAAAAATATCTGAACTACTGAGATCAGGGTCTGAGTAAGACCAATATTCTCGATTAATGACATTAAGCCAAAGTTTTTGCCATAGCGAAGCACCCAATTCTTGTGGCTGAATTAACGTTGTTAACGGGCCGCCGCCTCGTAACCCGACACGATGACCAACCCCGCCAGCGGGGGCGTTAATCTGTAATGTGAATAGGGCAATGGCGGCCATTTCAGGGGAAATCACTTCACATTGACCGCGTTTGATAAAGTGGTCGGTATTATCCTTTAATGTTTTTTCACCAGGTGATTCAATTAATAATCCTGAAATGTTGGTGGATTTTCTTTCAGCTAACGAATCAAAATCCTGCATAAACAGCGGGCTATCCCCTGTCAGATTGAAGGCATGTTCCACGCGATTAAAAGCGGTCTGCAAATCGGCTTGTGTGGGGGCTTGCTCATAAAAGTCATGCCACTCGTATTTATCTTCGGGAGCAAAAACTGTTTGCAGCAAGCCTATTGCCAGTTGGTAAGCCGCCCCCTGAAAATCTGCCCGTGGCAGGGAAAAATCCATCACGGCGGGATCGCAGATTGCCGCCAGCGGCAGCTTTTGCTCACCGCCGTTTCTCATTCTAAAAGTCAGCCATGCGTCTTTAACGAGATTCATTATGCCTCCTGCTTAGGGGGTTCATAAAAACCCATGTTGGGATCGTAAGTAAAATTGGGGTCAAGCTCAGGCAGCCAGATTTGCAGGTATTTGACGGTTTTGAATTTCTCCTGTAATCGTTCCACTGCTTGGGAAAGAGACTCTGGTACAGGTTGCAACTTATCGGCAAATTTGTTTTTTGAGAGTTTGACGGTACTGAGTTGAACGGGGAATTTTTCATCATTTATCCACAGTATCAGCTCACCGCTTGCGGTCAGTTTGACCAGCAATACGCTTACCGTTTCGATGTCGCTAAGTCGGGTATTGACATCTCTGTCATCGTCATACCAGCCGCCAGCACTGCGTTTACTGTATTCATAGCTCTGCCATTGCAGGACTTGCGATCGTGCGATGGCGTCTTTACTACGACCTTCCGCTATTGTTTCATTATCTTTGGCTCTGAGTGCATCGGGAATTTGCTCATCCGCACCTTCACTGTAAACTGCTTCGATCAAGGTTCGGGCCTCGGCTGGCATACGAATGGCTCCTAAGCGCAGCAGTTCGCGCAATCCAAGCCATAAACGTCCACCTGAATGATAAACATATTGGGTATTGCGAAAATCTTTGCTCAGCCAATCAGTTTTAGGTTGATCATCCCATTCTGGTGTATGGAGATATAACTCAGGAGCAGCGCGATTGTCGGCAATGCCTTTCTGATATTTTCCCTCTGTATCGCGGGTATGGCGGTGCAGGCGACCAACCCGCTGGATCAAATCATCGATTGGGCAGATATCAGAGATCATTACATCGGTATCAACATCAAGGCTTTCCTGAAAAACCTGCGTTGTAATCAGGATGGTTCCTTGCCGTTTCTCTTGTGTACTTTTTTTGCCAAATATACTCAGTACACGATTTTCGATCGCTTTTCGGTCATGCAAAATAAAGTGGCTGTGGAATAACAGGCATTTTTCCGGCTGATCCATCTGTGGCTGAATAAGCCGGAAGGCTTGCAGAGCATCGTCCACGGAATTGCGAACCCAAACCACACATTGCCCATTTTGAGCCGCGTTCAGGGCGATTTGTACACACTCATCCAGATGGTTCACTGTTTTCACCGCGACGGTACGGCTGACATCCGCGCGACTGTGCAAGGGCGTCTCAATCAGCGGGTTTTCTGGATTCAATGTGACCTGAGTTGCTAATGGAAAGGCCGTTTCCTGCAATTTCTGTGGAGGCATTCCTCCAGCGGATAACCAGATATCCACCAGCCGTTGGCGCTGTTTTAAAGAGAGAGTGGCGGTCAGTAATACGACGGAACCCCCTTGGTGCAAATGCAGGCTCAGCAGACTTTCCAGCAATGCAAACATGTACTCATCTGCGGAATGTACTTCGTCAAAGATCAATACCTTGCGGTTTAGCCCGATCAGCCGGAGAGACTGGTATTTTCTCGGCAAAACTGCAAGCAAAGCCTGATCGATAGTGCCTACGCCAACTGATGCCAGTAGCGCCTTTTTGTTAGAGTCAGCCAGCCATTGATGACACTGCGCTGTTGCGGTGATATCGTCTCTGGTGTAATCACTGTCGTTGTATTCAGAAGTCAGGATGATATCTTGGAAATCATCATTCATCTCACGTGCGCCGTGAGCGAGAACAATGCTGGGCGGTTTGCCGTTTTTTTCCTCGAACATTTTAAGGTAGTGTTTGGCGATCCTGCCAAACATGGCGTTGGATGTTGCCATTGTCGGCAGGCCAAAATAGAAGCCGTCCGCAGCACCGGTCTGCATCAAACGATGGGTCAGGGCGAGGGCAGCTTCTGTTTTGCCCGCACCAGTTACATCTTCCAGAATAAAAAGTTGTGGGGAATCATCAATCGGGACTTCCTCTGCCCATTTCTGCAATGGGGTGGGAGCGAAATGGTAATATTCTTGGATAGAGGTGTAAGGAGATATTACTGGGGTGTTATGGATATCAATGTCATTCAGGGCAACTTTGGCTTGTTTTTGGGTCAGCTGCCAATATTCTGCCAGTGAAAGAGCTTTGGACTGATAACGGAAATGATAACTGTCAGAGCCTATCCAATCTGCCAGTACCACAATACCGGCAAGCTGCCAGCTCACTTGTTTCAGGCGGTACTGCCACTCTTCTGACAGTAATTTTTCCAATGGCAGATAAGGTTGAAAAAGTTTAAGCAGCTCATGGGTAAATGCTGTTGCATCATCAATATTTTGGGGTTCGATAAAATCAACAATCGCTTTACATCTACCATCATCAATGGGTTTACCGTGATGACCGAGCATACACTGCATTAATACCATCAAAGTATCTTGAGCACGGTCTTTTTCTCTGGATTGCAGATTATCGTTTCCCACCAATGCAAACAGTACATCGTCCTGAATTTTCTTCCAGAAAAATAATCCTAGCTGATCATGCCTGAAATTTCTGGAATCGTAGGGTTTAAGCTGATTAGGTTTTATCAGAACGGTCTCTTCTGGCGAATATAATTGCTGAAATGCGGAGGCAAATTTGCCGATATCATGCAGAACCAGAAAGAATGAAAACAGGTTTTGTAGTGATTCTGGTGATAGATCCAAAAAGTTCGCGAGATCTTGGGTGATTTTTTTATGTGGAGCCAATAATAATTGGCCTACAGCTGCAACATCCAGACAGTGATAGGCGAGCAGATGGTAATTTTCATCAGAATATGGATTTTTTTTGGCTTTTCCCCAATATTGAGTGAGGTAAGCAAAATTATTTATTAACTCAGGCATGTTTTTACCTTAAAATAAAATTTCAATCGGATTTTATTAAAAAATACTGTTAATCTTACTTGTGTTCGATATATTGACTGAACCGGAGTAAATAACCATCTGGATCTTGAACAAGGAATTCTCTCTGGCAGGCTTGGGTATCACCTATGTTGTAATAGTTGTCTTTCAGTGGACGATAAAGCTCGATTTTGTTAATTTTTATATTTTCCAGAATTGGGGCGACATCATCCACTTCAATTTGAAAATTGATTCCACGACCTAAAGGCTTGCTAAGTTCTCCGGTATTCCAGCCACTGTTATGAAATTCTTCCAGCATTAATTGTGCTTCTCCTAAGCCTAAATAAACAAAATCAAGATTTTCGCGCCGGATTAGTATCTTGAACCCCAATATTCGCTGATAGAAATCGAGTGAAACAGAGAAATTAGTCACAGTGAGTTCTGGCACCATGCGATTCCAGTAAGTTGTTGCTGTTGTGGTGTTGTTGATCAAGATTTTTACCTGTTTGAGAAAATGTGTTCTGTCACAGTAATGAATTATCTCATTTTAATCGGATATATAATAATTATATGATTTTTTTATTTTCATTAGCACTTTTGTTGATTTTTGTAATAAAGATCACATTTATAAAAATATTAATTTGAGTTTATTAAAAATCTATTATAGAAAAATAAAAAATTTATATTAATAAATAGATTAAAATATATACTTTATCTTTTTGGTTTCTATTTTTTTGTTGAAATTGATAGCCCTTACCTTGATAAATAATTCACTCAATGGCAACGAAATTAGCAGATATTGATTTATGTGAGTCTTTATCTTATTGCTTTGTAGATAATCAGACTGATTATATATACATTGCCTCTATTGCACGGAGTTTCCCTTTAGAGCATGTCGAGATGGTCTTTTTTGAGTGGATAGCACCGATATGTTATTTATATGAATACTCACGCGCCTATTCCCTCTGGATGGACTATTTTTGACCGAAATGAGCTATGAAAAGATATTTTGGTATGTAGTCGAAAGCAGTATAAAGCATCTAAAAAAATAATGGGAAAAATTAAAAACAAAGTAATACGTTATTTTTTTCATAAAAAATTTAAATATGAATGGTTGTTATCTGAGAAAATTTTTTCTGGAAAATATTGTCAATTGAAAGAATTGTATCTGTATGTAATTTGTTAACGTGTGAGTTTAATGGAATGTGTGAAATTAGCAGAAAAATAGAAGAACTAATTTGACTGCTTTATAAGCGAAAAAAATGGTAGAACTTTCCCGCTATAAAAAGTGATTATAAAACAATTGGATAAAATTAGAGTGTTCCCCGTACCTACGGGGATAAACGGTGTTAAAGTATTCTGGTGTTAAAGCTGATTGAGTGTTCCCCGTACCTACGGGGATAAACGCATTAAAGGGCAATATCCTGATGCTCGTCATCGTGTTCCCCGTACCTACGGGGATAAACCGCAACTTGCTATTCACCCATCGCGGGTTATTGTGTGTTCCCCGTACCTACGGGGATAAACCGAAGCAAGTCAAAATTGGCACTCGCTCAATAGCGTGTTCCCCGTACCTACGGGGATAAACCGACTATAGCAATAATCGGTAAAGACAGCCTAATGTGTTCCCCGTACCTACGGGGATAAACCGAACCTGAGTTGAAAACCAATAACGATAACAACGTGTTCCCCGTACCTACGGGGATAAACCGGCGATAATCTATTGGCATTGGCATCTGCTTTAGTGTTCCCCGTACCTACGGGGATAAACCGTGATTCCCGATAGTTTCTATTACTATTCACTCGTGTTCCCCGTACCTACGGGGATAAACCGGATGCAGATACGAATGAGCATAAACATCAGGAGTGTTCCCCGTACCTACGGGGATAAACCGCAGAGAGTATATGCAGGGGGTTTGAATGAAAAGTGTTCCCCGTACCTACGGGGATAAACCGGAACTCAGTTGCGGCTATTTTTTTGAACCTGAGTGTTCCCCGTACCTACGAGGATAAACCGGTGCTGCTATGGCGACAATGATAACAGTCACTGTGTTCCCCGTACCTACGGGGATAAACCGCGAGATATCAAAAGAACCAAGGAAGCGACAAAGTGTTCCCCGTACCTACGGGGATAAACCGTACGCAGGCAGATAACGAGAAACGATATCTGAGTGTTCCCCGTACCTACGGGGATAAACCGGATGATCTTCAACATAGGCGTGATTGATAACCGTGTTCCCCGTAGACAGAGAAATGCAGGGTTTTATCGATCAGAGCTTGCCTGTCATGTGTGGTGACCTGTAACCGAACAGGCATTTTTTCACAATCTTTCCCGCCCGGGGCATAAGCTACACCATTGGTAATCACATCACATTTGAATTTCAGCGGCGCTAAATCACTTTCCTGCAAAACCGATGACTGGTTCATCTCGCCGGAAAAGATATCTTCCACGGTCAGTTCACTATAAGGGGATTCCAGTACAGGCTGGAGCTGGTAGACGATTTTCATTGCCACAACATGATATTCCTCGTCTTTGGTATCCAGCATTTTGTAATTAACCCCAATTCTGTTTAAGCCGTCACTGGAATATCTTTTTCTTCTGAGTAGAAAACTTTCAGTGATGGTTTCTTCTTTTTATGACAATAAGCCATTAACCCCGTTAAAACAGTCAACAGAAATCCTTTCATACTTCGATGACGAGCATGTTCTATTTGACAGATATTTTTTAATTGCCCATTAACCGTTTCGATAATAAAACGCCTTGATCACATTATCTTATCCCAATATTCCAGCACACTCGCTTTCATATTACTCCGCTTTTTCGTGATGAAAGTGACACCGTTTTTCGCTAAATCGTCTGCCACTTCCTGACTAAGATAACCTTTGTCGCCATACAAGGAACCGATTAATTCTTTTGCTAATCAATTTCTTATCCAGAATTCGGGTTAAGGATTTTCAAATTGAGATTTATCGAAACTTTTTGGTGATATTCCGTCAGAAATCTCTTAAATATTAATTAAGAAAGATATTGATGAGAATCAGGAGATGAAGGCCCTTTGATAAAGAACCTTCATATTTGGAGGCTATGTGAGTATGTGAGGATATTCTTGTTTTAAATTTGCTTTTTTTAAACAGTCGTTGCTATTGTTTTAGCTATTACAGGATGAAAATCACGCTTAAAATAAATCAATCCGTGGCCTTCTTCTCTGACCATGATCTGTTTTATTTCCACTAAGTAAACATAGTGAGTACCGACTTCCTGTATCTGCACGATATTGCCTTCCAGATTGGCAAGGGTTCCTTTTAACATAGGTTGCCCCAGTGAGCCATTGTGCCAAATATCCCAATTGAAGCGTTCTTCCATACTAACATTAGTCATGCCGGCGAAATGGCGAGCCAGCGATTTTTGTTCATGATTCAGGATATTGACACACAGATGACCATTTTCCTGAAATACTGGATTCATAGCACTATTGCGATTCATGCATATCATCAGAGTCGGAGGCGTATCTGTTACAGAACACACCGCCGTTGCAGTCATACCACATCGCCCCGCAGGGCCATCCGTGGTGATGATATTCACCGCAGCGGAAAGGCTTGCCATCGCATCTCTGAAACGCAGGCGATGTTTATTTTCTATAGACATAATAGGCCTCCTGCTACTGATTTATTTCAGTAGCTTATCTAACAGGTTAATATCACAGTTATTATGTAAGTGGGGTCTGGTCCAGCCATCCAAATCATAGTCAGAGAGGCAGCGATCCACTAATTCCGTCATTTTTTTCATATTGCCGGAGCCATAGGCATGACGCAGACATTGCAGGCGAATTTCGTCCTGACTGCCAGCATAATTGATTTCGTATAATTCATGGCGACCGCCGAATTCACTGCCAATGGCATCCCACATTAATTTCAAAATCTTAATTCGTTCTACGTGGTCAATACCATTAGAGCCACGGACATACTTTTCAAGATATTTATTGATATCAGGGTTATTCATATCACGCACACTGGATGGCAAATAAATCAAGCCGCTGGTGACATTGCTTTCAATAATATTCTTGATTTTGGTATAAGCCATGGGAGCCATTACGCGATAAGTTTGAATCGCTTGGGTATCGGGCAGATAAGCGCCGTTTTCCCACGGTTTGGACTCTGCCCACATCGCATCTGTCAGTGACCAGAACAGATTGCGCCATGCCACGACTTCGCCCAGATCAGCCTGAACGCCGCGAAAATCCACCACGCCAGTGCATTCAAGGCTTTTTTGCAGCAGGCCCGTGATGAAATCCAGCTTAACTGCAAGGCGCGTACAGGCTTGCATGGGGAATAGCCGTGCAAATCCACTTTGTACTGCCCAATTACGGGCGCGATCAAAATCGCGATAAATTAACACGTTTTCCCATGGAATTAATACCTTATCCATTATAAGGATAGCGTCATTTTCATCAAACCGACTGGAAAGAGGGTAATCAAAAGGTGTTCCGGTAGCACCAGCCACCAATTCATAGGAAGCGCGAGAGATCAATTTCACGCCATCGGCATCCATTGGCGCAACGAACATAAGGGCAAAATCAGGGTTGTCACCAATAACCTGCGCAGAGCCAAAACCGATAAAATTATAGTGAGTCAGGGCTGAATTGGTTGCGACAACTTTGGCGCCACTGACAATAATTCCGGCATCCGTCTCTTTTTCTATCTGGATAAAAACATCTTTAACCTGATCTGCGGGCTTGTGGCGATCAATGGGGGGATTAACAATCGCATGATTGAAATAGATGCAGCTTTCCTGAATGCGCTTATACCAGATGCGGGCATTGTCAGCGAATTGCCCATAATATTCGGGATAGGCTCCCAGTGAGCAGCAGAATGCAGCTTTATAGTCGGGTGAACGTCCCATCCAGCCGTAGTTTTGGCGCGACCATTCGGCAATGGCATCGCGCTGTTGGCGGATGTCATCAGTGCTGGTGGCGAATCGGAAGAATTTGTGGGTATAACCGCCACTTCCGGTATCGGTATCCCAACAGAGTGCATCATGAGTTTCCGGGGCATGCAGGGCATCGTACAGCTGACCAATTGAAGTAGCCGCATTACGGAAAGCCGGATGTGTTGTAACATCTCTGACTCGTTCACCATAGATGTAAATCTCGCGGTCATCTTGTAGTGAACTCAGGTACTCTTTGCTGGTAAATGGGCGTTTATGATCAGCACGCAAATCTTCTAGTTTCATAGTAACCTCATGCTCCGCAGAATCCCCTCATTTTGATTTGTTATCCATATGGGGGTTGGGTGTTAATTTTATGTTTCTTTCATTGTTTGATTGAAGCGACTAACAGGTTTCTATTGAAGAGACTTTCGGAAGGTTTGCTGGTACTTTTCGGTGACTAAGAATAAATTGTTTTGAAAATGTGATCGAGTTGGGGTTTTGAAAATTAAAAAAATCCATATCGTTATATGTCTATTGGATTTCACAGGAACCCAATGCGATTGGGAACGATTTTATTGATGATATCAGGTTATTTATATATGAGATGAAATAATACGAATAAATAATCGTTTCATTTAAACTAATTTTAAAGCCCTTTTTTGCCCCCAACTAAACTATTTTCCCGCCAAACACTGGGTGAGCACCCCACCAACCGATTAAAAAAGCGGGTAAAGTAAGCAGGATCTTTAAACCCAAGTTGATATGCCACTTCAAATACGGGGCTGTCACTAAACAGCAATAACCGTTTTGCCTCTCGTAACAATCGATCAAAGATCAGCTTTTTAGGTGGTCGATTGGTAAAACGTCGGCACATATCTTTCAGGCGTGATTCTGTAATATCCAATTTTTCCGCATATTCTGGCACGGCGAGATGCTGGTGATAATGTTGATCGACCAATTGGTGAAAGCGCTGAAAGAGTTTTAATTCTCCCCTGACACCACCGGAACGGTGATCATCAAGGGGAATCGTGCGCAGCAGAAAGGTAAACAAAGATTGAGCCAGAAATGCCAGTGATTGTTCTCGTCCAGCAAATTGATTGGCTGACTCACGTCCAATCAATGACCAATAATGGTTAAATGTTTCCAGTTCATCGGATTTCTCTGCGACAGAAAGGCAGATAGCCGGAATATCAACCATTTCTCGGTGAGTAGGATAAAGCGAACTGAGCAATGGGGTAATCAATTCCTGACGGACA
The DNA here is from genome assembly GCF_900115195.1 of Xenorhabdus japonica. Classification (GTDB taxonomy): domain Bacteria; phylum Pseudomonadota; class Gammaproteobacteria; order Enterobacterales; family Enterobacteriaceae; genus Xenorhabdus; species Xenorhabdus japonica. The sequence continues at coordinate 122,224 of NZ_FOVO01000005.1, read as the reverse complement.
GTCAGTACATAACCGTCAGTGTCTTCCTGCGTAAAAAAAGCATGGGGGACAGAAGGCGGGGTCAGGATAAACAACGGGGCTTGTACGGAATAGTGCTGTTCGTCCAATTGCAGTTCAATCCGTCCTGTTACCAGATAATGAAGCTGGAAAAAACCATTATGGCGATGCGCCTGCATATCCCGCCCGAAAAATGCCGCCATCCGCCCAAAAGTTTGATAATGAACATCATTCGATCCCTGTGTTTCATCATAGTCCTTGCTGATATCAATATTGGTAATGATAGATTTATCAGCGGTGGATTTGGTGGTGCTGGATTTAGCGTTATTGCGTACAGGCATCGACTTTTCCCTTTGGTATCTTATCGTTGGCTCAGGTATTTGGCATATGAACATGTTGCTCGTTATTTACGGGGTAACCTGTGGCTGTGAATGTTTCATCGGGATCAGAAAAACTATCAACGCACCGATGATCAGTAACCCTGCGACAAAATAAAGCCCTGCGTTGAAATTACCTGTTTGATCTTTCAGCCAGCCGATCAGCAGAGGACTGACGGCCGATCCGACATTTCCAGTTGCATTGATCACGGCGATCCCGATGGCACGGGCGCGCAAGCTGAGCGATTGATCCGGTGTCGTCCAGAATACCGCCATCGCAGTGAACGATCCGGTGGATGCCATAATGATCCCTAATAATTGCACCATACTGTTATTAGTCAGTGAGGTTAAAATCCAGCCTGCAGCGGCAAACAGGTAAGGCAAGGCCGTGTGCATTTTGCGTTCTTGCAGACGGTCTGAGCGACGACTCCAGTAAATCATGCCCAAAATCGTGCAGAACTGTGGAATGGCAGTCAAAATACCAATGACAATATGGCTGCTGTTCTGATTGAAGCTCTGCATAATCTGCGGTGTCCAGATATTAATGGCGCTCAGGGTATTGGTCAGGCAAAAATAAGCGAAGGTGTACATCAATACCATTGGGGTAAAAACTTCGCGCCATAAGCTGGTTTTTTGTTGTTGAATATGTTCATTAGGCCGCATCATAGAAAGATTATCGTTTTCTATCATTTCTTGAAGACATCGCTTATCTTCACGAGTCAGCCACTTGGCCTTTTCCGGTGAATCATCCAGATAAAACCAGACAGCAAAACCAAGCAGAACAGAAGGGAAGCCTTCCAGCAAAAATAACCACTGCCAGCCACGCAGATTCCAGATACCATCCATTTCCAGAATATAACCGGAAATCAGTGAACCAAACGCCATCGTTACCGGCATGGCGATCATAAACAGTGCATTGGCACGCGCACGGTAATAAGCCGGAAACCAATAAGTCAGGTAAACCAAAATCCCCGGTAAAAACCCCGCTTCTGCAATGCCTACCAACATACGCAGGATATACAGGCTCGTCGGGCCAGTGGCAAACATGGTTGCGGTGGAAGCGATACCCCACAACACCATAATAGTGGCGATCCAACGACGAGCACCCACAATGCTTAACATGACATTGCTGGGAATGCCGAAAATGACGTAAGTAGCGTAAAACAGCGTGGCGGCCAATCCAAACATTGTGGATGTTAAACCAAGATCTTTTCCCATCGTCAAACCAGCAAAACCAATATTGATGCGATCCAGAAAAGAGAAAACGAACAGGATAAAGAGAAAGAGGATCAAACGCCGGAATAATTTATTGATCACATTTTGCTGTTGGGTCGTCAGTTTCTTATGCTGATGGGGTGGATTTTCTGGTTTTGGTATGGCGTCAGGTGAAGTGCTCATTGTTGTTTCCTTATTGATTACTTGGTTTTCCTTTAGGCGGGGGATTTGAAATCCTTCAACTTTGATGACAGATGTCGCGATCAACATCTGCCATATTGGGAACTTAAATTAATAAGTATTCGATGATGGTGTATTTTGCTCCCCCTTAATTTTGCCGAAACGCTTTGCCAAAGCGTTGGCTGCTCCGGTTAGCAAGCTGGTATCAACTCCTACGGCAACAAACAGTGCGCCCAGATTGAGGTAATGTTTAGCGACATCAACATTGGTCATCAAAATACCAGCGGCTTTGCCGGAAGATTGGATCTGAACAATGGCTTGTTCAATTGCAGCCAGGACTTCAGGATGCTGTGGGTTATTAATGTGTCCCATATCGGCACTGAGATCTGCCGGACCGATAAACACACCGTCGACGCCTTCGACTGCCGCTATCTCCGGTATGTTTTGCAGAGCTTCACGAGTTTCTACCTGTACCAGTACACACATTTCATCATTGGCGCGGGATAGATAATCAGGGATGCGGTTCCAGCGGGAAGCTCGTGCCAGAGCACTACCTACGCCACGGATACCGGCGGGGGGATAGCGAGTCGCCCTGACAGCTGCGCGTGCTTGTTCCGCATTTTGAATCATCGGGAGCAACAATGTTTGCGCGCCAATATCCAACAATTGTTTGATGAGCACAGGATCATTCCAGGCAGGACGAATGACAGGTTGACTTGGATAAGGGGCAATGCCCTGTAATTGTGCAAGCATGGTAGAAATATCATTGGGGGCATGTTCACCATCAATCAGTAGCCAATCAAACCCTGCTCCTGCCAATATTTCCGCACTATATCCACTGCTTAGTCCAAGCCATAACCCGATTTGTGGATGCCCTGCTTTCAGGGCGTGTTTAAATTTATTTGTTAGCTGATCCATGATTCACCTCAATAGACCTTATATCTCGGAAGACGTTAAACAAAGTGACAGCTAATTGACCCTAATACGCCATAATCCACATGGAAGGTATCACCTTTGCGTGCAGGAATAGGGCGGGTAAAGGAACCGGCCAGAATAATCTGACCCGCTTCAAGCTCGACACCATGCGGGGCCAGTTTGTTGGCAAGCCATGCCACACCATTGGCAGGATGATTGAGAACCGCTGCTGCCACGCCGGATTCTTCGATCACTCCATTGCGGTAGAGCAGGGCACTGACCCAGCGTAGATCAAGTTCATCTGGCTTGATCGGCCGTCCCCCAAGAATCACTCCACCGTTGGCGGCATTGTCAGAAATCGTATCGAATACTTTGCGCGGACGCTGAGTATCGGGATCAATGTTGTGGCAGCGGGCATCGATCAATTCCAGTGCCGGAATGACATAATCTGTCGCGTTATAAACATCAAACAGCGTACAGTTTGGCCCACGCAGGGGCTTTGCCAGCACAAAGGCCAGCTCTACCTCAATGCGTGGCACAATAAAACGTTCGCAAGGAATGTTACTGCCGTCTTGAAAAAACATATCATCCAGCAAGGCCCCATAATCCGGTTCATCAATCTGTGAACTGGCTTGCATAGCCTTGGATGTCAGACCGATCTTGTGCCCTTTCAGAATCAGGCCTTCCCTGATTTTCAAATCCACCCATTCACGTTGAATGGCGTAAGCATCCTCAATAGTTATCTCTGGATAATCCAGTGAGATTTGTCGGATTTGCTCACGGTTTTTCTCTGCCTGATGTAAACGGCGTGCAACGAGAGATACGACTTCTTGCTGTAGCATAGGGTGTTAAGCTCCTTTAGCTTATAGTCCTCCAAAAGCTTATAGTCCTCCAAAAGCTTATAGTCCTCCAAAACAGAGGTATTTCACTTCCAGATAATCTTCAATACCGTAACGTGAACCTTCGCGTCCCAGCCCTGATTGCTTAATACCGCCAAATGGTGCGATTTCGTTGGAGATCAAACCTTCATTGATGCCGACCATGCCACTTTCCAATGCTTCCGCTACCCGATAAATCCGGCCAATATCACGGGAATAGAAGTAAGCAGCCAAACCAAATTCAGTGTCGTTGGCGATGCGAATGGCTTCAGCCTCATCACAGAATTTGAACAGTGGTGCCAGGGGGCCGAAGGTTTCTTCGTGGGCAACTTGCATAGATTCGGTAACATCCGCCAGTACTGTTGGTTCAAAGAACAGGCCACCCAAAGCATGGGGTTTACCACCAACCAGAATACGTGCGCCGTTGGAAACAGCATCATTGATGTGTGCTTGTACTTTTTCTACTGCTGCTTGATTAATCAGAGGGCCTTGTTGTGACGCAAGCTCAATGGCTGGCCCGACATGAAGCTGTTTCACGGCTTGCGTCAGACGTTCGGCAAAAGCATCGTAAATGCCTTCCTGTACCAGAATGCGGTTGGCACAGACACAAGTTTGCCCACTGTTACGGAATTTAGCTGCCATCGCGCCTTCCACTGCGGCATCAAGATCGGCATCATCAAACACAATAAAAGGTGCGTTGCCACCCAGTTCGAGGGAGAGTTTTTTCACGGTATCGGCACTTTGTGCCATCAATAACTTGCCAACACGCGTAGAGCCGGTGAACGAAAGCTTACGCACGATAGAACTTGACGTCAGCACTTCACCAATCGCTTTGGCATCTATTCCCGTTACGATATTCAGTACGCCCGCAGGAATACCAGCCTGTTCTGCCAATACAGCCAATGCCAACGCAGAGAGTGGCGTTTCAGCCGCAGGTTTCAGAACCACGGTACAGCCCGCAGCTAGTGCCGGACCAACTTTGCGGGTAATCATCGCATTGGGGAAATTCCAAGGTGTAATAGCGGCAACAACACCAATGGGTTGTTTAATAGTTGCAAGGCGACGTCCCGGCATTGGGGAAGGGAGAGTTTCACCGTAAATGCGTTTGGCTTCTTCCGCGAACCATTCGATAAAACTGGCACCGTAAGCAATCTCTCCCATGGCTTCGGCATGGGATTTACCCTGTTCTGTACTCATTATTTCAGCCAAGGCAGTTTGGTTTTCCATAATCAGATGGAACCATTGCTTGAGCTTTTGGCTACGCTGTTTGGCAGTCAGTGACCGCCATGCAGGAAGAGCATTTTGAGCCGCTTCAATGGCACATTGTGTCTCTTGGGTTCCCATATCACTGACATTCGCAATTACTTCACCATTAGCAGGATTGGTGACTTCAAAGGTCGCTTTATTTTTCGCATCAATCCATTGACCATTGATATAAGCCTGTTGGCGCAGTAATGATATATCCAAATTACTTGTCATAGTTTCCTCTTTATTCAACAAAATATACCCTTCGTCTTTCAAGTTGCAGCTTTATTGGCTGCATCTTGAAATCCATAGGGATAGACATTAGTGGCTTTAATTATGTCACTTATCACCATCACTCTTTTGCTGAAACAGGTTATGAACGTTATTGGATTTATAATTCAGCACCGGGTCGAGCTCTTCCATAGTGAAAGAGAGGCCAAGATAGCGGCGTGCCATTAATTCGCTGAAATGTGCCTTGATTAAGCCAAACAATATTTCACCGACTTTTTGCCGATCTTCAAGGCTGCGTCCGGCACCAATTTTCAGTGTTATGTGAACGAAGGCATAATCTTGTTTACCATCTGCCATTTGCCATGTATCCAACCAAATAGCGCGGCTGCGGATACCGCCCAGCGGAAAAATGCCCGTATCTGCCAGTAATTGATTCACTTTGGCAAACAATTCCGGCAAATTGGCTTCTTCACGAATATTTTCAGTACATTCAGCGTAAAAATGTGGCACGGTTTTCTCCTGTCAGTTAACAACATGATCTGAATGAGCAACATAAGCCGGCAGCGGGAAAACCGCGTTAACTTGTCCTGTCCCGGAGCTGGCGAACAATTCCGTTAAAAACTCCACTTTGCCGTCATACTTGTCCCATCCGAGCAGACCCAGCAGCATCACGGTATCGTGCATGTTGCCTTCTCCCCGGCAATATTGCGCATATTCCGGCAACATCTTGCAGAACTCCTGAAACTTACCTTCTTTCCAAAGCTGTACGACGCGGTGATCCATCTGTTCATCAAACTCGCGGGTATAGCTGTTCATGCCTTCTTCGGCACGTTGATCTTCAATGAAACTGTGTGACAGTGAACCGCTTGCCAGCACGGCAACTGTGCCATCGTATTTCTCAATCGCCCGTAAAATTGCCTCTCCCAGTTTGCGGCTGTCTTCAAACGCATGGACAGTACAAAAGGCAGATATTGAAATCACCTTGAAATGATGGTCGTTGTTCATATAGCGCATTGGCACCAGCGTGCCATATTCCAGTTTCAGGCTTGGGATTTCGTGTGATTGAGCACGAACCCCCATTTGACGTGCTTCTTCCGCAATCATCCTGCCAAGTTCGGGGTTACCGTCATACTCATAGGTCATATCACGGATAAAATGTGGTAGTTCATTACTGGTATAGATGCCGGAAAAATGGTCGGCACAATTAATATGGTAGGCACTGTTAACCAGCCAATGGGTGTCGAACACGATAATGGTATCAACCCCCATTTCACGGCAGCGCCGGCTGATCTCTTTGTGTCCGTCAATGGCACCTTGCCGACAACCGTGATGCTTGCCCGGTAATTCAGACAGGTACATCGAAGGTACATGTGTAATTTTCGCTGCTAACGCTAACTTTCCCATAAATCCTCACTTGGTATCAGAATGGCAATCCGTGGTTAACGCTGAGATTTATTACATTCCTTATTGCTCAAATTTTTTATTCAAACCTTTTGTTCAAACCGTATGGCTCAAACGCCCCAACGAGGAATAGGATGCTCTCCCATTGAGATACAAACGTTCTTCACTTCGGCAAACACTTCAAAACTGTATTCCCCACCTTCACGCCCTACGCCGGAGGCTTTTATACCACCAAATGGCTGGCGCAGATCGCGAACATTCTGAGAATTGACAAACACCATGCCTGCCTCAATACTACGTGCCAGACGCAAAACTTTGCTGACATCTTGTGTCCAGATATAGGATGCAAGGCCATACTCCACATCATTAGCCATGCGCAGACCATCTTCTTCGCTCTTGAACGGCAGCAAACAGGCTACAGGCCCGAAGATCTCTTCCTGTGCCACGCGCATGTGGTTATCCACATCTGCCAATACAGTAGGGCGCAAGAAGTTGCCATTTTTCAGATGAGCAGGCAAATCAGCAGGTTTATCAGAGCCTCCGGCTAGCAGTGTGGCGCCTTCTTCGATTCCCAGACGGATATAATTGGAGACTTTTTCCCAGTGTTGCTGGCTGATCAGGCTGCCAACCTGAGTTTGGGGATCTTGGGGATCACCGACACGCAGCCGATTGGCACGTTCAGCAAAGCGCTTGACGAATTCAGGGTAGATGCTTTCCTGGATGAAAATGCGGGAACCTGCCGTACAGCGCTCGCCATTGAGAGAGAAAATGGTGAACAGGGCGGCATCCAGCGCGCGTTCGATATCTGCATCTTCAAAGATGAGAACAGGGGATTTTCCGCCCAGCTCCATGGAATATTTTTTCAGTCCGGCATTTTGCATGATCAGGCGACCCGTTGCTGTCCCACCAGTGAAGGAGACCGCGCGCACATCATGATGTTTTACCAGCGCATCGCCTGCGGTGTTACCGTAACCCTGTACCACATTCAGCACCCCGGCGGGAATTCCGGCTTCCAGCACCAGCTCCCCTAAACGGTTGGCAGTCAATGGGGAGAGTTCGGACATCTTCAAAACAGCCGTATTTCCCAATGCCAGACAAGGTGCAACTTTCCACGTTGCTGTCATGAAAGGCACATTCCATGGGGAAATCAATGCGCAAACACCAACAGGCTGGATTAACGTATAGTTGAGCATCTTGTCATCAACGGGGTAAGTACGCCCGTTCATCTGCTGGCAAATTTCAGCGAAAAAATTGAAATTCTGGGAAGCCCGTGGAATCAGGACATTTTGTGTTTGATGGATAGGGAGACCAGTATCTTTAGTTTCCATCGCAGAAATATCGGGAACATTTTGGTCGATCAATTCACCCAAACGGCACATCAAACGGGCGCGTTCTTTCATTGGGGTATTTGCCCATTTTGGGAAAGCCTCTTTGGCAGCCTCAACGGCTTGGGCGATCTCTTCCTTCCCACCCGATGCAACTTCAGCCAGCACCTCACCTGTAGCAGGATTGGTCGTTTCAAAATAGGTTTTGCTGCCGATATTCTTGCCATTGATCCAATGGTTAATCATGGTCATAACAAACTCTCCTCATATTCCTGCTGGCTGACGATGTAATTCACCAGACGCCCAATACCTTCGACTTCCACAATGACTTCATCTCCCGGAACAACGTTGGACAGCCCTTTGGGCGTTCCTGTGGCGATCATGTCGCCCGGTTGCAGTGTCATGAAATCGCTGAGATAGCTGATTAAGAAAGGAATATCGAAGATTAAATCGGCTGTTGTGCCTTGTTGGCGAAGATCACCGTTCACCCATGTTTTCAAGGTCAGATTATGAGGATCAGCAATCTTCTGCTTATCTATGATCCAGGGGCCGATTGGAGTGAGCGTATCGCGGCTTTTTACTCGCAGATTGGGGCGATAATAATTTTCCAGATAATCACGGATGGCGTAATCGTTACAAACGGTATAACCCGCAACGTAATTCATAGCTTCTTCTTTGGAAACTTTGTGGGCTGGTTTACCAATCACGACAACTAATTCTGCTTCATAATGCATGTATTCCACATTATCAGGACGAACAGAAAATTGACGGTGCCCTGTTAAGCTATTGGCTGCCTTGATGAATACCAAAGGTTCTTCCGGTGGCTTAAACTCCAGCTCTGTTGCATGGTCGGCATAGTTCAATCCCAATGCAAACAGAGTTCCATTAGCGGGAGGAAGCCATAAAACTTCGTCACCGCTTACCGTATTTCCATCCGGCAGAAGGATATTGCCCTGTTCGTCAATGTTGACATTTAGATTTTGGCCTTGATAAAAAATTTTGGCGTATCTCATTCTTGACCTCCAGCCAATACAATCGTATTTTCCAAATTAGGGAAACCTTTGGCACTGACTGTGATTTTGTCGGCAGGATGGAGAGTGACGCGCTGGTGGGGAGTTCCCAATAGAATTGCATCACCCTCTTTTAAAGTTGCGAATTCACTTAATGCTGCCAATAATTCTGGTGCTGAACGGACAAGATCTTGGGTAGACCAGCGATCAACTTCGTGTCCGTTAATTTCGGTCACGATATCGAGTGATTCCACTGAATGGGTCTTGATCATTTGACCCATCGGACAAAAACCGTCCCGGCATTTTTCTTTGATGGCGGGACGATAAAATGAAGTTTCTGGCAGGCTAATTTCGTTTGCCAATGCATAACCTGCAATATATTGTTCTGCATTCTGAACTGAAACTTTGCGTGCTGTTTTTCCAATCAACAGTGCCAGAGTTGCTCCACTTTGCACCATTTCACCGATGGGATAAGGAATAACATCCCCTGAGTTAATTAAGGTATTGCGAGGTTTGATAAACCAAATCGGCGTTTTTGGGAGGGATTTATAAGGTACTTCGTGAAATGTCTCATGCCAGAAACTGATTTGGCTACTATGGTTGAGGGCAACGGCAAAGACAGTGCCTTTCATTGACAGCTCCTTGAAACCTGAATGACGTATGGCAAGATGATTTATTAATAAGGCATGTGGTAATAATCTTCAATATGTTAGATAAATTGTTAATTTTAATTGTGATCTATGTAACAATGCTTTGTTCGCGGTTGTTTTTTATACAATAAAATCTGCCATTATATTGTTGATAAAGTCATTTGAGATCAAATCTAACCATTATTAGGTTATCTTTTTAAGATTTTAAGCGAGGAGTTTTTTATTTTCTTGTTTATATTGAATTATTTTTATGAGGGGGTAATCAATAAGCATGATATAATCTTTATTACTTTATGTATTCCACTGTATGAAATCTGAAGTTGCCACTATCACTATAATGAAAAGTATCACTATAATGAAAAGCATTGAAAATTAAAATTTCATCCTATATCTAACTGATTTAACTGAAAAGAGTTTACTTTAATTATGGACCGATCATTGACAATATCATTACTTCAAGCCAAAGGCACAGCTATGTATTTCTTTCGGCCTATCTTGAAAGATTATAATCTAACTGAACAACAGTGGCGTATTATATCAATACTGGCACATAGGCGTTCTATTGATTTTCATGAGTTATCTTGTTGCACTTATATTTTGCGGCCAAGCCTGACAGGTATTTTGACACGTATGGAGCGTGAAGGCCTTATCTGCCGTATGAAGCCTTTAAATGATATGCGCAAGCTGCATATTAGCCTGACTTCGAAGGGCCAGAAATACTATGATCAGGTAAAAGGGCCGATAGAAGAAAGTTATAAGGAGATTGAGGATGCCTTTTCTCCAGAAAAGTTAGCTCAATTTTTAGATTTATTAGATGAGTTTATTTCTATCGTAAATCATTCTCCAGAAGATATAGATGAGGTATAAGATTAAAAATTCATGAATATAATAAGTATTAGCGCTTTATAAATCTAATAACGAATTAATTTTCTGGTTATTTTAAATGTAGTATAAATCCGAAGCAGATGAATTTAATAAAATTAATTAAAGCAACTTCAAACTTCTATAGCAAAGCTAATTGAATCATATATTATTGAATTATATGTTATTGAATAATTATTAAAACGGAATCTGAGATAACTTTTTGTATTTAAAACATAAACAAAGTTTTTTCAAATTATATAAAAATAGCACAAAATAGTTGCACTATAGTGAAAACTTTCAAGTAAAGTTGGCTTTCCAAACCGTAACTTATTAATAAATCAGACCAGCAGAGTGACGCTTCCTCATCCAGCTTAATCACTGATATAAGGAAAGCCAACATGATGTTCAATGAAGTTAATGTAACGAGTGTTTTGAAAGGTAAGCGAGTGGTGGTGACAGGCGGAGGGCGCGATTTTGGACAAGCAGTTTCTGTTTGGTTGGCTCGCGAAGGCGCACATGTTGATCTCTGTGCCCGCCAATTAGCCAGTGTTGAAGCGACATGTGAAATTATTCGCCGTGAGGGTGGCATAGCCAGAGGTTATCTGTGTGATATGAGTGATGCCCGATCCGTTAGTGATTTCGCCACTCAGTTGCTGCAAGACAATCAACCTGTCGATATTCTGATTTTGAGTGCTGCCCAATGGCTGGAAGGGCATTTAGGAGAAGGTGACCATGATGCTGATATCGTCAGTACAGTGAATTCAGGTATAACAGGTTCTATCCTGCTGACCAAGGCACTCTTGCCGAGCCTGCGCCAGTCACAGGGTGCCGATATTGTTGCAATGGTATCAGTTTGTGGTATTCCTCAATTTACTGAATCCGTCGCTCATCCGGCATTCTTTGCAGCTAAACATGCCATAAGTGGATTTAGCCAGAACTTAGCCCATCATGTTTGTGATCACCCAACCCCGCAGTTGCCACATTAAAGCCGTTTACTTTCAGGGGCCGACTTTTAAGGATTTAGAATGAATTTTGAACACTGTGGGTTTCAAGTTGAGCCAACTAAGCCTCAACTTTAAAAGATGAAGGATATATATTTCCTAATCAGATTAGGAAATGGTCAGGCGCAATTAATAGGACTCTCACCCTAAAAATTGCGCCTTTTTTACCAAAAGTTTACTTAAATCGGCTTAATCAGCCAGTTCTAACGTTCCCTCAATACTATCAATAACCTGTGACTTCTGCTCGATATGATCAAGGAAACCGACTTGCGGTTGAGCTTTACTGATGCCTTGAAAAGCCCGATAACTTACGAGGCGATGGATCGTTCGGTATTGCAGCCACACCTTCTATTGTGTCTGTACGGTTTGGGAACTACATTTGATATTAATAGTAATATAGGTTCTTACATACCTAATAATTTTCCATAGAAACTATGTAGAGTTAATGGAATTAATGAATTTATATTTATAATATTATGGTCATTTTGTTTATTATATTAATTTTATAAGTTTAATATGCTGATTATTTATAAATATTAGCTGGAGATTGTGATTTTATGTCACTAATTTTTCCATCAATGAAAATAAAATATATGTTTAAATAAATAATTAGTAATGTTATTTTTTTATTTTAATATTATTTTGTAATGGTATTAAATTCAATGAGCTTTCATATTCATAATGTTTTTCCATTATTGCAAAGGAATATGTACGAAAATTAGTGTTCACTCTAAATTGTTTTGTTTCGGTATTAAATATAATCATTGTTTACATTTACATTAGTTATGCAATTTGATTATTATAAAATAACATGTAGTAAAGTTAGTTTATTTTTTATATGGGTAAATATACATGTGTTTATTGTAACTTGTTGATAATCAGTGACTTAATTTGGCCTGCCTTGTTCCTTGGTTGTTAGGGGTTATATATATTCATAAATACTTTATTTCATCTGAAATAATTTCAATTAGATATTAATACTAAATGGATAAAATACAGCAAGGACTTAGCGCTCATGCCAATAGATATATTCAACAGATCCATTTTTATTTAGTTGTGGAATTCAGCGTAACAAAAAATTGATGTAGATCAAAAACGCTTATCTAAAAAACAGGAAAAAAATAGAATGCCTTCTTATGGTTCATCAAATGAATCCTTTATTCCGTTGTCTGGAAAATTATTGTCACATTATTTTTGGCTGTGCGGTTATTAACCAAACTATGACATCCAGCGCCTGAGACAAATATTGTCTGAGTATCTTTCGATGCTTGGCGTGCCCGTTGTTATTTCTCCTAAAAATAAAAGAAAAACATTTTTGATGGTTTCTGGGAATAACAATTTTCAAATATCCAATAGATTCGTTGAGGTAGTAAGTAGATGAAAGACAGTATTACCAGCAAGGAAAACTCCCTTAAATCAGGGTTAGTGAATGTGTCGTCAGAAAAGGTAGGTAATGACATATTTGCGGGAAAGTTTAATGGATTATCTGAGTCTGAACGTACTCTGTTGCTGGCATCCTGGAACGCCACGGAAACCCCATATCCTGACCATGTATGTATTCATCAGTTGTTTGAACAACAGGTAGAGAAAACCCCGGCTGCCATAGCGTTAATCGCCGGAGACCAGACACTGAGTTATGCGGAACTGAACGCTTGGGCCAACTGGCTGACTTGTCAACTGATTGAACAGGGGATTTGCCTGGGTGACCATGTAGCGATCCTGTTAGAACGCTCAATCGAACTGGTGGTGGCTCAGTTAGCTATCCTTAAGTCTGGTGCGGTTTATGTCCCCGTCGATCCCAACGTACCGGATGAACGGAAAAACTGGCTGATAAACGATTGTGCCGCCAAATTACTGCTGACTGATATGCAGACGGAGATTCCGGCTGAATTGGTTATCCCGCGGCTCCGTCTCACTTGTGAGACAGAACCGATCACGAAAGAAGAGCATCGTAATCTTGATTTATTGGGTGCCAGTGCCGAGCCCGCGTATATCATGTATACCTCCGGTTCGACGGGTATACCAAAAGGGGTCATCGTGCCCCATCGGGCTGTCGTCCGGCTGGTTATCAATAATGGCTATACTGATATCGAACCCAATGACCGGATTGCTTTTGCCGCTAATCCGGCTTTCGATGCCAGCACCTTCGAAGTTTGGGCACCGTTGCTCAACGGTGCTGCGCTGGTGATTATTGATCATACTACGTTGCTGACGCCGCGAGATTTTGTCCAGGCGTTACAGGCGCATCGCATTACGGTCTTGTGGATGAGTGTCGGGCTGTTTAACCGATTGGCGGAGGAGCTATCTCCGGTGCTACCTCAACTTAAAATGCTGCTGGTCGGGGGAGATGTTCTCGATCCGCATGTCATTGCTCAAGTGCTGCATAAGAACCCACCACAAAAGTTATTGAATGCCTACGGTCCGAGTGAGGGAACCACATTTACCACTACCTACCCTATTCACGGATTAACATCGGGTACGACTTCTATTCCTATTGGTCGACCTATTGCCAACACCCGGATTTATTTACTGGATACTGATGGTCAACCGGTGCCATTGGGGATAACCGGTGAGATTTATATCGGGGGTGACGGAGTAGCTTGCGGTTATCTCAATCGCCCTGAATTGACCGCTGAACGCTTTCTCACCGATCCATTTAGCGATAAACCGAATGCGCGTATGTACCGCACCGGAGATTTAGCCCGCTATTTGCCGGACGGCAATCTAGAATTCCTGGGCCGTAACGATCAGCAGGTGAAAATCCGCGGATTCCGAATTGAACCAGAGGAAATAGAGGCTCGATTGGTGGAATATCCGGCGATACGTGAAGCTGTGGTGCTGGCGTTAGGGGAGGGGCAGGACAAACAACTGGTTGCCTATGTGCTGACCCAAGAGAATGACGAATTGGCCGCTCGCTTGCGTGAACACCTGAGTGTACGGTTGCCGGATTATATGATACCGGTGGCCTTTGTGCGTCTGGATGAATTTCCATTGACGCCGAATGGTAAATTGGATCGTCGGGCGTTGCCGGCACCGGGGGAGAACGCCTTCGCCCGTCAGGTTTATGAAGCGCCGCTAGGAGAGAAAGAAATTGTTCTGGCAACCCTTTGGCGCGAATTACTGGGTATTGAGCGAATTAGCCGACATGACAGTTTCTTTGCGCTGGGTGGCCATTCTTTGCTCGGAATACGGATGATTGAACGCCTGCGCAGTCTGGGATTGACACTGGCCGCCCGTAACCTGTTCCAGTGTCCGGTGCTATCAGAATTGGCTCAGACATTGGAACAACATCAGGCTGTAGTGATACCACCGAATGTTATTACCCCAGCGACTACTGTGCTGACACCGGCAATGTTGCCGCTGACTGATCTGTCCCAGTCCGAAATTGACCATATTGTTGAACAGGTGCCGGGCGGGATCGCTAATGTTCAGGATATCTATGCCCTGTCGCCGTTGCAGGACGGTATCTTGTTCCATCACTTGCTGGCGAAGGAAGGTGATCCTTATCTGCTGACCTATCCGATGATTTTTGCTGATCGGATGCTGCTGGATCGCTATCTGGCGGCAGTACAACAGGTGGTTGATCGCCATGATATCCTGCGAACTGCATTTATCTGGCAGGGATTATCTGCACCGGTGCAGGTGGTCTGGCGTCAAGCGCCTTTATCGGTCACTGAACTGACTCTGGATCCGGCTGATGGGCCAGTGGGTGAGCAATTGGCTCACCATTTTGACCCACGTCAGTATCGTTTTGATCTGAGTCAGGCTCCCTTGTTGCGCTTTGTAGTAGCACAAGAAACAGTAGCGGAGGAAACCGATGGCCGCTGGCATGTGCTGCAATTGCAGCATCACCTGATTGGCGACCATACGACAATGGAAGTGATGCATCGCGAAGTGCAGATGTGTCTTGCCGGACAGGATGACAATTTGCCGATACCGGTGCCTTTCCGCAATCTGGTGGCGCAGGCTCGGTTGAATATCAATCAGGCAGAGCATACCCGTTTCTTTACCGACATGCTGGCTGACGTGGATGAGCCGACGCTGCCGTTTGGCCTAACCGAGGTGCATCGTGATGGTTCTCAGGTCACACAGTCGCACCGGATGTTATCGCCAGAGTTAAACAACCGCCTTCGTCAGCAGGCAAAACGCCTGGGCGTCAGTGTCGCAACGTTATGTCATCTGGCCTGGGCGCAGGTGGTATCTCGAACCAGCGGACAGAATAAAGTCGTGTTTGGCACTGTACTGTTCGGACGCATGGCGGCGGGGGAAGGGGCTGATAGTGGAATGGGGTTATTTATCAACACATTGCCGCTGCGACTGGATATAGATGATACATCGGTGCACGACAGTGTACGGTTGGCACAGTCCCGGCTGGCCGGATTGTTGGATTATGAGCATGCTTCACTGGCACTGGCTCAACGTTGCAGTGGGGTAGCTGGCGGCACGTCACTATTTAGCGCCTTGTTGAATTACCGGCATAATGAGCAGCCGTTGATCCCACATGAGGCGATAGCGGGTATCGAATTCCTGGGTGAACAGGAGCGAACCAACTATCCGTTTGTGCTGTCGGTCGAGGACGGGGGTTCTACTCTGGGGCTGACTGCGCAGGTAGTACAGCCGTTTGAGCCGGATCGGATATGTGGTTATATGCAACAAGCGTTGGCAAGTCTGGCAGACGCGCTGGAGCGGGCACCGGAAACACCGGTACGGGCACTGAACATTTTGCCTGAAACGGAACGTACATTATTGCTGGAAACCTGGAACGCAACTGAAACACCGTATCCTGAACAGTTATGTATCCATCAGTTGATTGAACAACAGGTAGAAAAAACGCCTGACGCCACAGCGTTGGTGTATGAAGGACAAACCCTTAGCTATGCCAAATTGAATGCTGATGCTAACCGACTGGCCCATCAATTGATAGCATGGGGAATCAAGCCGGATCAGCGGGTAGCGATTTGCATGGCAAGCACACCGGCGCGGGTGGTGGGTTTGTTGGCGGTGTTGAAAGCCGGTGGTGCCTATGTGCCTCTGGAGCCAGCTTATTCGGGGGAACGTCTGGCGCATATCCTGAATGATGCGGCTCCCTCAATAATATTGGCTGATGAGACCGGACAGGTAGCGTTGGGCGAGGAAGCGCTTGTCGGGTTGACTTTGGTTGATCCGAACAGTCGGCTTGATCCGAATTCCTTACCTGATCAAACGGATAGCAATCCGCAGGTAGCGGAGCTGACTTCCCGTCATTTGGCCTATGTGATTTACACCTCTGGTTCTACCGGCGTGCCCAAAGGGGTGATGGTTGAACATCGTGGGTTGGTCAATCTTATTCGGGATAAAATTGTCCAGTTTGGTATTCATTCCGGTAATCGCGTGTTGCAGTTCGCTTCATTTGGTTTCGATGCCAGTGTCTGGGAAACCATGATGGCGCTGGCTGGTGGAGCCTGTTTGGCCATTCCGGCCGACACGGTTCGTCAGGAGCCGCACCGCCTCTGGCATTATCTGGAAGAACAAGCGGTGACGCACGCTTGTTTAACGCCGGCTCTGCTACGGGATGGGGCTGATTTACCGACGTTGACGATAAAACCGACCGTGATACTGGGTGGTGAAGCACCCAGCCCGACGTTACTTCGGACATTGCACCGTCAGGCTACACTGTTCAATGCCTATGGTCCGACAGAAATTACCGTATGTGCCACCCACTGGCGCTGTCCGCTAAACTATACCGAGGCGTTAGCGCCTATTGGGCGTCCAACGGCGAATACCCGAATTTATCTGCTGGATGACTACGGTCAGCCAGTGCCATTGGGGGTAGTGGGAGAGCTGTATATTGGTGGTGTCGGCGTGACACGCGGCTATCTCAATCTCCCCGATCTGACTGATGAGCGTTTTCTGGTTGACCCGTTTAGTGATGCAATTGATGCGAGAATGTATCGCACCGGAGATTTGGTTCGCTACTTGCCAGATGGCAATCTGGTATTTGTTGGCCGTAACGATCAGCAGGTTAAAATCCGCGGATTTCGGATCGAACCGGCTGAAATCGAAGCTCGGTTGACAGAATATCCTGCGGTGCGCGAAGCGTGGGTACTGGCGCTGGATGACGGGCAAGATAAACGTTTGGTTGCCTACGTTGTCGCGGAAGAAGACAACGGATTGGCTGCCCGTTTGCGTGAGCATCTGAGTGCTATTTTGCCTGATTATATGGTGCCGGCGGCTTTTGTGCGTCTGGACGCCTTCCCGCTGACACCAAACGGCAAATTGGATCGTCGGGCGTTATCGGCGCCGGAGCAGAATGCCTTTGCCCGTCAGGTTTACGCAGCACCACAAGGAGAGATAGAAACCGCATTGGCGTCTATCTGGAGTGAATTATTAGGCGTTGAGCAGATCAGCCGTTATGACAACTTCTTTGCGTTGGGTGGTCATTCACTGTTAGCGGTACGGGTCATGAATCGTATCGCCGCTTTCGGTGTTGAATTGCCGCTGGTTGCTTTATTTACGTCACCGTCACTCGCGGCCTTTGCTGAGAGGATTAGCGCCCAACGCAATGAGGGAAGGAATAAATTGTCTGAGATTATTCCCGTATCCCGTGCTAGTGCTTTACCACTGTCATTCGCCCAACAGCGTTTGTGGTTTTTGGCTCAGTTTGATGGCGTCAGTGATACCTATCATATTCCGTTGGCACTGCATTTGCGTGGTCAGCTTAATATTGCCGCTTGGCAGCAGGCGTTAAATCGTCTGTTTGCCCGTCACGAAGCGCTGCGTTCAGTTTTTATCATGGTTGACGGTCAGCCTCAGGTTGAATTGTTGCCGGCGGGATATGGTTTGCCGATGAAACAATACGATCTGCGTAGCGTGCCTGAAATAGATGAACAATTTAAGCTTCTGTGCGCACAGCAAGCAGAAACGCCGTTTGATCTTGCCCGTGGTCCCTTAATCCGTTGCGCGCTGATACAACGGACTGATAGGGATTACGTTTTCTTACTGACTCAGCATCACATTGTGTCTGATGGCTGGTCTTTAGGGATATTGAAATCAGAACTGAGCGCCCTTTATTCGGCTTGCTTGAATGAACTGCCTGATCCATTGCCCTCGCTGGTTATTCAATATCCTGATTATGCCGCTTGGCAGCGTAAGGTCTTCTCTGTTGAAGGGTTGTGGGCGCAGAGTGATTACTGGCAGCGCACACTGGCCGATGCTCCTGTATTGCTGGAATTGCCGACAGATCGACCCCGCCCATCCCGCCAATCATTTACCGGCGGCCGGATACCTGTGCAGATTGATGCCGTGTTGGTACAGGCTCTGAAACAGTTGGGACAACAACACGGTGCCACATTATTTATGACATTGCTGACCGCCTGGGCGGCATTATTGTCACGTCTGTCTGGGCAGGATGATTTGGTGATCGGTATACCAAGCGCCAACCGCAACCGGCGGGAGATCGAGCCGCTGATCGGATTCTTTGTCAATACCCTGGCATTGCGCATTGATTTGTCCGGTACACCGGATATGGTCACACTACTCCGGCGTGTACGGCAGACGATACTGGACGCGCAAGAGCATCAGGATCTGCCTTTCGAACAGGTGGTTGAGATCGTACAACCGCCGCGCAGACCAGAACATACCCCGTTATTTCAGGTGATGTTTGCCTGGCAGGAGAATGATACAGAAGAGTGGCAACTACCGGAATTAGCGGTGACGCCAGTCGTACAGGGATACGATATTGCTAAATTCGATCTGCAACTGGAATTGACGGAGAAGGTGGGTGAAGTTGTTGGGGAACTGAATTATTCTTCGGCTCTGTTCAACCCTGAAACGATTGAAAGACAGGTCGGCTATTTGCAGGCCCTATTGCGGGCAATGGTGAGTCATCCTCAACAACCAGTCACGACTATGGATATTTTGTCATCCACTGAGCGGACATTATTGCTGGAAACCTGGAATGCGGCCGTAGCGCCGTATCCTGAACAGTTGTGTGTTCATCAGTTGATTGAGCAACAGGTGGAGAGAACGCCGTATGCCATAGCAGTAAAGTATGAAAACCAGACACTCAACTATGCTGAATTGAATGCCCGCGCCAACCGATTAGCGCATCAACTGATTGCATTAGGTGTCATACCAGACCAGCCGGTAGCCATTTGTGTGACACGCTCACCGGAGAGAATAGTGGGATTGCTGGCGGTGTTGAAAGCGGGTGGCGCTTATGTACCGTTGGATCCGGCTTATCCGGGTGAACGTCTGGCTTATTTGCTCACTGATGCTGCGCCCACTATTTTGCTGGCGGATAGTATTGGACGGGCGGCACTGGGTGAAGAAGCACTGAAGATGTTCACAGTACTCGATCCAAATGCCCTGCCAGATCAGCCGGACAGTAACCCACAGGTTCCTGAACTCACCTCACGGCATCTGGCGTATGTGATCTACACTTCCGGATCTACCGGCAGACCGAAAGGGGTGATGATTGAACATCAGAGTGTGGTTAACCTGACGCTGGAACACATTGCTCAGTTTGATGTTGGTGTTACCAGCCGGATGTTGCAGTTTGCCTCATTTGGCTTCGATGCCAGCGTCTGGGAAATCATGATGGCGTTGAGCAGTGGGGCTATGCTGGTTATTCCACTTGAAACAATCCGGCAAGATCTGCACCGTCTCTGGCATTTTCTGGAAGAACAGGGAATAACACTCGCCTGTATGACACCAGCCATGTTCCACGATGGCACCGGTTTGCCGGAAATAGCCATAAAACCCACATTAATGTTTGCAGGAGAAACACCGGCTACCGCCTTGTTTCAAACATTGTGCGGCAGGGCGGATTTGATCAATGCTTATGGCCCGACGGAAATCACCGTTTGCGCCACCATTTGGAATTGCCCGTCAGACTATACGGGGGGATTAATTCCCATCGGTAAACCGACAGTTAACAAACGTCTCTATCTGTTAGACAAACACGGTCAGCCGGTGCCGCTGGGCGCAGTAGGTGAGTTATATATTGGCGGTGTGGGTGTAGCCCGTGGCTATCTCAATCACCCTGAGCTTACTGCCGAACGTTTCCTGACGGATCCGTTTAGTGATGACACTGATGCCCGTATGTATCGCACTGGGGATTTAGCCCGTTACCTGCCGGATGGCAATTTGGTGTTTGCTGGTCGTAATGATCAACAGGTGAAAATCCGTGGTTTCCGTATTGAACCGGGGGAAATTGAGGCGCACCTAACCGAACATCCATTGGTGAGTGAAGCATTGGTACTGGCGTTGGGTGACAGTCAGGATAAGCGTTTAGTTGCCTATGTGGTGGAAAATAATGCGATAGAAAATAATATAGTAGCAGAAGTGGATAACGGACTGGCTGTCACTCTGCGTGAACATCTGAGTGCGCGATTACCGGATTATATGGTACCAGCGGCCTTTGTGCGTTTGGATGAATTCCCCTTGACGCCGAATGGAAAATTGGATCGCCAGGCGTTGCCGGCACCTGATCAACATGCTTTTGCCCGTCAGGTTTACGAAGCGCCGCAAGGCGAAATTGAGCACGCGCTCGCCGCTATCTGGAGTGAATTGCTGGAGGTTGAGCAGATTAGCCGGCACGACAGTTTCTTTGCGCTGGGGGGGCACTCACTGCTTGCTGTGCGGATGATTGAACGTCTGCGGCGTATGGGGTTGGGCGTATCGGTTCAAACGCTATTCGAGCAGCCGACACTCAGTGTCTTGGCTCAGTCTCTGGCTCAACATTGTGAAATCAGAGTACCTGACAACGGCATTACACCGGATATGATTACGCTGACGCCAGACATGTTGCCGTTGATTGATCTGACTCAGCCGGAGATTGACCGCATAGTGGAACAAGTTCCTGGCGGGATTGCCAACATTCAGGATATCTACGCCTTGTCACCGCTACAGGATGGCATTTTATTCCACCATTTGCTGGCAAACGAAGGCGATCCTTATCTTCTGATAACCCAACAGGCTTTTGCGGATCGGTCTTTGCTGGATCGTTATCTGGCTGCGGTTCAACAGGTGGTTGACCGCCATGATATTCTGCGTACCGCTTTTATCTGGGAGGGATTATCCGCTCCGGCTCAGGTAGTTTGTCGCCAAGTTCCCTTATCTATCACAGAATTGACACTCAATCCGGCTGACGGCTCGATCAGTGACCAACTGGCCCAACGCTTTGATCCGCGTCAGCATCGTATTGATCTGAGTCAGGCGCCGTTGTTGCGTTTTGTTATTGCTCAGGATACTGATGGCCGCTGGATCTTGTTGCAACTGTTACACCACTTGATTGGTGACCATACCACGCTGGAAGTGATGAACAACGAAGTGCAGGCGTATCTTACCGGACGGGGAGACTGTTTGTCTGCGCCAGTACCTTTTCGTACTTTGGTAGCTCAGGCTCAATTGGGGATCAGTCAGGAAGAACATACCCGTTTCTTTACCGATATGCTGGCGGCGGTGGATGAGCCGACGCTGCCGTTCGGATTGATGGAAGTACACCATGACGGCTCGCAGGTGGCGGAATCACACAGAATGCTGACGCCTGCATTGAATAGTCGTCTGCGTAATCAGGCACGGCGTTTGGGCGTCAGTGTGGCGGCACTGTGCCATTTGGCTTGGGCGCAGGTATTGTCGCGTACCAGTGGTCAGAAGCAAGTGGTGTTTGGCACGGTGCTGTTCGGGCGTATGCAGGCTGGCGAAGGTGCTGACAATGGCATGGGGCTGTTTATTAATACCCTGCCGTTACGGTTGGATATAGATGAAACGCCGGTGCAGGAGAGTGTACAGGCCGCCCACACCCGATTGGCTGGATTATTAGCGCATGAACATGCATCACTGGCACTGGCTCAACGTTGCAGCGGGGTAGCCAGTGGGACACCGTTGTTTAATGCGTTGCTGAATTACCGACACAATACACAACCGGTCACACCGGATGAAATCATCAACGGAATTGAATTTCTGGGGGCACAGGAGCGAACCAACTACCCGTTTGTGTTATCGGTAGAGGATGGTGGTTCCGATTTGGGGCTGACTGCTCAGGTAGTGCAACCCTTTGATCCAGAAAGGATATGCGATTATATGCAGCAGGCTCTGGAAAGCCTGACTGAGGCGCTTGAACAGGCGCCGGAAATGCCAGTACAGATGTTGGAAATCTTGCCAGCCACTGAGCGCACATTGTTGCTGAAAACCTGGAATGCGACCGAAACAACCTATCCTGACCAACTGTGCATTCATCAATTGTTTGAGCAACAGGTGGAGAATGCACCGGATGCCACAGCGTTAGTATATGAAAACCAATCTCTGAGCTATGCGGAATTGAATATCCGTGCTAACCGGCTGGCGCATCAGCTTGTCGCGCTGGGTGTCGTGCCGGATCAACGGGTGGCGATTTGCATGGCAAGTTCACCGGCACGGATAGTGGGGATGTTGGCAATATTGAAAGCAGGGGGTGCTTACGTGCCGCTAGATCCCGCTTATCCGGGTGAGCGTTTGCACCATATTTTGACCGATGCTGCACCGGCTATTTTATTGGCAGATAATAGCGGACGCTCAGTATTAAATGAGCAAATACTTTCGCAGCAAGTTGTTCTTGATCCGAATTCATTACCTGATCAGCCAGATACCGATCAACCGGATCATAACCCACAAATCGCTGCATTGACCGCCCATCATCTGGCTTATGTGATTTATACCTCTGGCTCGACGGGGACACCGAAAGGGGTAATGGTTGAACATTGTGGGTTGGTCAACCTTATTCGGGATAAAATCACTCAGTTCGCCATTCATTCCCATAGCCGGATGTTGCAATTCGCTTCATTTGGTTTCGATGCCAGTGTCTGGGAAATTATGATGACATTATGCAGTGGCGCCAGTCTGGCTATTCCTGACGATACGGTTCGTCAGGATCCGCGCCGTCTGTGGCAGTATCTGGAAGAACAATCGGTAACGCATACTTGTTTGACACCTGCCCTGTTGCGGGATGGGGCTGATTTACCGGCGATGACCATCAAGCCAACACTAATATTGGGCGGTGAGGCTCCCAGTGTGGCCTTGCTTCAGGCACTGAGTGACAGGGCAACGGTATTCAATGCCTATGGCCCGACAGAAATTACCGTTTGTGCCACCGCTTGGCGTTGTCCATCAAACTATCAGGGGGGATTCATTCCGATTGGACGCCCGACGGCCAACACCTGTGTTTATTTGCTGGATGCCCTCAGTCAGCCGGTACCCTTGGGAGCAGTAGGTGAGCTGTATATTGGTGGTGCCGGTGTTGCACGTGGCTATCTCAATCGTCCTGAACTGACCAGTGAACGTTTCCTTGCTGATCCATTTAGTGGCGCAGCCAATGCACGTATGTATCGAACCGGAGATTTGGTTCGCTACTTGCCGGATGGCAATCTGGTATTTGTTGGCCGTAACGATCAGCAGATTAAAATCCGTGGTTTCCGAATTGAACCAGGGGAAATTGAAGTTCGGCTGACAGAACATTCTGCGGTACGTGAAGCACAAGTATTGGCACTGGGTGATGGGCAGGAGAAACGTCTGGTTGCCTATGTAGTAGTAGAAACGGCAGAAGTAGTAGAAACGGCAGAAGCAGATGATGGATTGGTTAATCGTCTGCGTGAACATCTGAGCGCGTCATTGCCTGATTACATGGTGCCGGCGGCCTTTGTACGTCTGGACGCATTTCCGCTGACACCTAACGGCAAACTGGATCGTCGGGCGCTACCGATGCCAGGGGAAGAAGCCTTTGCCCGCCAGATTTACGCGGCACCACAAGGGGAAACGGAAACCGCCCTCGCCGCGATTTGGCATGACCTACTGGGCGTTGAGCAGATAAGCCGGTATGACAGTTTCTTTGCATTGGGTGGTCATTCATTGCTCGCGGTACGCATGGTTGAACGTTTGCGTAATCTGGGTTTTACACTGGCAATACGTGACCTGTTCCAATCTCCTGTATTGTCTGAACTTGCCCAAACCTTGAAACTGAATCAGGACGAATGTGTGCCTGCCAACGTCATTACGCCCGCAACGACGAAGCTGACACCGGAAATGTTACCGTTGATTGATCTCACTCAGCCTGAGATTGATCGCATTATCGAACAGATCCCGGGCGGGATTGCCAATATTCAGGATATCTATGCGTTGTCGCCGTTACAGGACGGCATTTTGTTCCACCATCTATTGGCACATGACGGTGATCCGTATTTGCTGGCTGGTCGAATGGCTTTTGCTGATCGTCCTCTGTTGGATCGTTATCTGGCTGCGGTTCAACAGGTCATTGATCGCCATGACATCCTGCGTACTGCTTTTATCTGGGAAGGATTATCTGTTCCTGCTCAGGTGGTTTGCCGTCAAGTGCGATTATCAGTGTCTGAATTGACACTGGATCCCGCCGACGGATCAGTCAGTGACCAGTTAGCTCAACATTTCGATCCGCGCCAATATCGTATTGATTTGGGACAGGCGCCGTTGCTGCGTTTTGTCGTGGCACCTGAGAGCGATGGTCGCTGGATTGTATTGCAACTGATGCATCATCTGATTGGTGATCATACTGCGTTGGATGTGATGAGCAACGAAGTTCAGGCCTATCTTGATGGGCAGGAAAACGATTTACCTGCGCCGGCACCTTTCCGCAATCTGGTGGCGCAGGCTCGGCTGGGGGTAAGTCAGGAGCAGCATATTCGCTTCTTTACCGACATGTTGGCTGAGGTGGAGGAACCTACGTTGCCGTTCGGATTGACAGAGGTTCATCATGATGGTTCGCAAGTCACAGAATCGCACCGGATGTTGTCCGCAGAGCTGAACGAACGTTTACGCAGTCAGGCACGGCGTCTGAGCGTTAGCCTGGCTGCCTTGTGTCATCTGGCTTGGGCGCAGGTGTTGTCACGTACCAGCGGACAGGAACAAGTAGTATTCGGCACCGTATTGTTCGGGCGCATGGCAGCCGGTGAAGGTGCAGACAATGGCATGGGATTGTTTATCAATACCTTGCCGTTACGGCTGGATATAGATAATACACCGGTACAGGACAGTGTACAGGTGACACATCGCTGGCTGGCGGGATTGTTGGCACATGAGCATGCATCACTGGCGCTGGCTCAACGTTGCAGTGGAGTACAAGGCGGAACTCCACTGTTCAGTACCTTGCTGAACTATCGGCACAACGCATTGCCGACGGCTTCGAATGAAATCATGGACGGTGTTGAATTCCTTGGCGCACAGGAGCGAACCAATTATCCGTTTACGCTGTCAGTGGAAGATTTTGGTGAAGCGCTGGGTTTAACCGCGCAAATTGTCCAGCCATTTGATCCGGAGCGGGTCTGTGGTTATATGCAACGGGCGCTGGAAAGTTTGGTGGAAGCCCTTGAACAGGCTCCGGAAACGCCGGTGCGGATGCTGGAAATCCTGCCTGAGACAGAAAAAAATTTATTACTGAAAACCTGGAACGCAACTGAAACAGCATATCCTGACCAACTGTGCATTCATCAACTGTTCGAACAACAAGTGGAGAAAAACCCTGATGCCACGGCGTTGATCTATGAAGAGCAAATTTTCAGTTATGCGGAGCTGAACGGTTATGCTAACCGGCTGGCTCACCAATTAATCGAATTGGGTGTGCAGCCTGATCAACGGGTGGCGATTTGTGTGAAACGTGCACCATCAAGGATAGCGGGGCTATTGGCAGTCCTAAAAGCGGGTGGCGCTTACGTACCACTGGATCCCGCCTATCCGGCTGATCGTCTGGCTTATATGCTGGATGATGCCGCTCCGTTGGTGGTACTGGCGGATAATACTGGTCGTGCCGCACTGGGTGAAGAAGCACTGGCGAAATTAACCGTACTTGACCCGAATACCCTGCCTGACCAGCCGGACAACAACCCGCAGACTCCTGCGTTAACTTCACGGCATATGGCCTATGTGATTTATACTTCCGGCTCGACCGGTATGCCGAAAGGGGTGATGGTTGAACATCGTGGGTTAGTCAACCTTATCCGAGATAAAATCAGCCAATTTGACATTCATTCCCATAGCAGAATGTTGCAATTCGCCTCATTTAGTTTCGATGCCAGCGTCTGGGAAATCATGATGGCATTGTGTGGTGGTGCCACCTTGGATATTCCTGCCGACACGGTTCGTCAGGATCCGATCCGCCTGTGGCATTATCTGGAAGAACAGGCGGTGACTCATGCCTGCCTGACACCGGCTCTGTTGAGGGATGGGGCGGATTTACCGGAGATAAACATAAAGCCAACACTGATACTGGGTGGAGAAGCTCCCAGTGCGGCACTGCTCCAATCACTGTGTGGCCGAGCCACGTTGTTCAATGCTTATGGCCCGACAGAAATCACGGTATGTGCCACCACTTGGCATTGTCCGGCAGATTATATCAATGTATTAACGCCTATTGGACGTCCGACGGCCAACACCTGTGTTTATCTGCTGGATGCCTGTGGCCAGCCGGTTCCATTGGGGGCGGCAGGGGAATTGTATATTGGTGGTGATGGTGTCGCGCGTGGCTATCTCAACCGTCCTGATCTGACCGCTGAACGTTTCTTGGTTGACCCATTTAATCAGACACCGGAAGCACGGATGTACCGAACCGGAGATTTAGCCCGTTACTTGCCGGATGGTAACCTGATATTTATTGGCCGTAACGACCAGCAAGTTAAAATCAGGGGATTCCGTATTGAACCGGGTGAGATCGAAGCTCGGTTGATAGAATATCCGGCGGTGCGTGAAGCTATCGTACTGGCTCTGGGGGATGGGCAGGATAAACGTCTGATCGCTTATGTCGTGGCGGAAGAAGATAACGGATTGGCTGTTCGGCTGCGTGAACATCTGAGTGCTATTTTGCCTGATTATATGGTGCCGGCGGCTTTTGTACGTCTGGACGCATTTCCTCTAACCCCTAACGGTAAGCTGGATCGTCGGGCACTGCCGGACCCTGATCAGAATGCCTTTGCTCATCAAGCCTATGAAGCGCCACAGGGAGAGGTTGAGATCGCATTGGCTGCCATCTGGTGTGAGCTGCTGGAGGTTGAGCAAATAGGCCGGTATGACAATTTCTTTGCCTTGGGTGGACATTCGCTGCTTGCTATGCGGATGATAAACCTTGCCGCCGGTCGTGGTTTGATGTGTACATTGAATAACCTATTCCAATTCCCTGTGCTGGCTGAACTGGCATCAAAAATCACATTAGATCCACTATCTCAGCCGCAAAGCAGTGCGATACCTGTGCGGCCATTTGGAACGGAACCGCCGCTATTCTTTGTGCCTAGCGGCATGGATGATTACTCCTATGTTTTTGGATTGGCTCAACATATTCAGTCCGGCTATCCGATTTATGCATTAGCTTGGCCGTCTATCAATGAAGAGCAGATATCGACTATTGAAGCGCTGGCCGCCAAAATGATCACCTTTATGAAAGCGGTTCAACCGGAAGGCCGATACCGGATCTACGGTTACTCTTCTGGTGGTGTACTGGCTTATGCCATTGCCCAACAACTTTTGCATGCCGGTGAAACCGTCGATTTCTTGGGTTTGATTGATACGCCAGCCCCTCATTGTTTCAAGCAGCAGGTCATTCAACCAAAACTCCAGTTTCTTGCTGAACTGGCAAAACAGTCGGGGGGAAAACATGAAGAGGAGATTGCGGTATTGCATCAGGGAATTGATAAACTGAATTTGGTACAATTTATTGCTGCGGCGCAGGGACTGGAACTCTATCCGGCAAACCTGCGTCCTGACTTGATCGCAAAACGTTGGGAACAGATGGTAAATTATATGCAAATGGTCAAAGAATATGAGCCACAAGCATTGGCGATAACGCTCCACCAATTTTATGCAAGAGAGCCTTATCCGCAGCTCCCTTTTGTTACGGAAGCCGAATTACCTTCCTTTGGTATGGAACCGTCGTTAGGTTGGAAGCAGGTTGTGCCTGACTCTTTGCTCCAGCTAACATCTGTACCGGGTGACCACTTTAGCCTGATGGAGGATAGTGAAAATAAAACCATTTTGGCTAAAACCTTAAGTATAGCGTTGGCAATGAATTGTGAAACAGAGGCGGTTTAATGTCAGTGGTATTGCAGAAATAGCAAGCGATTATTGACGGCGGTATTGTCCGGTTAAAGATGTTTATAATGGCCGGACATCTCTTCCCAAATAGAACTAAGATAAAGAACCCGCCACTGAATTTTTTCTATTCGGGAAAAAAATCAGTGGCGGCTAAAAGGCACGACCAAGCATGTCAACTTGCATTACCCTGCCGATACGCCAGCGCTACCGTCAATGATTGCGCCAAACACAAGGTTGCAGACTGAGAGCGGAATGCATCAACCTGCGCTTCCTTCACCACAAAGCAAACATCACTGAAACTGGCGAGTGGGCTAATTTGGCTATCAGTAATCACAATTTGTTTTGCACCTGCTTGTGCGGCTTTTTCACTGACCATCACCGTTTCTTCGGCATACGGTGTAAAACTGATGGATACCACGACATCTTTAGGGCCAATCATATTCATTTGCTCGCGGAACATACCACCTAAACCATCAATTAGCAGGGGACGGCATTCCAGATGACTGAGGGCATAGGCAAGATATGACGCGACACTGAAAGAACGGCGCAGGCCGATAATATAAATATTGTGGGCATTCGCCAGTAAACTCACTGCCTTATTCAAATCTTCTGCGGGTGTGCGGGCTGCGAGTTGCTGCATGGCCTGAGCATTGGAATGGGCAAATTCCTGCAAAATATACTGAGGCTCTTCCGGTACTTGATGATCGTTATCCAGTTCTTTGAACAACCGCGCCCGATCGGTATAACTGGCTGTTTCCTCCACTAAATTCATGCGAAACAATTGTTTCATTTCATTGAATCCACTGAAATTAAAGGCATTGGCAAAGCGGATCAATGTAGAAGGTGGAACATTGGCCTCTTTTGCAATAACAGCGACAGTATCAAATGCGACACTATTGGTATTATCCAGTACATATCTTGCAACTTGTTGTAACCGCTTACTTAATTCATCGTAACGGGATCGTACTTGTTCTTGAAGTTCATTCAGATTAGACGCAGCAGACATCATGCCCCCATAAAGAAATTGTAATGAAATGGATAAGTTATTCATCCTCAGGCCATTATGCTTGATGCAGGTGAAGATGCTCGCAAGTTGCCACTGTGTAATGAATGTAATTGCATAAAAATAGCGTGTTGATCACATTAATTAAAGAGTATTCCAAATTCAATTGAAAATGAAATATATATTTCATATATCTGTATCACCATGATTCACACCTGTAATTCAATCGTAACTTGCTGGTTCAAACGTAATTAGTTCAATAGCAATTGTATTTAGAGAGGCTCAGAATGGAACAGATTAAAAATTTTATTGGCGGACAACTTGTTGATAGTCAAAGTGATCGTATTTCACTCATTTTCAATCCAGCTACAGGGCAGAAGATTAGACAGGTTGCCTTGAGCACAGTCCAGGAAACTGAGGATGCCATTGAATCTGCCCATCTGGCCTTTAAAGAATGGTCACAAACCTCTCCATTGAAACGTGCCCGGATCTTGTTCAAATTCAAATCATTACTTGAAGAAAACCGGGACAGGTTGGCAAGGCTGATTTCTGAGGAGCATGGAAAAATCTATTCTGATGCTGTGGGGGAATTGATGCGTGGCCTTGAAGTGGTCGAATTTGCCTGTGGGATACCTCATCTGCAAAAAGGGGAACACTCTGCCAATGTAGGGACGGGAGTTGATAGCCACTCCCTGATGCAACCATTGGGCGTCTGTGTCGGTATCACGCCATTTAACTTTCCTGCGATGGTGCCAATGTGGATGTTCCCCATTGCATTGGCGACGGGAAATACCTTCGTCCTGAAACCATCTGAAAAAGATCCATCTCTTTCGATTGAACTGACGAAATTATTACAGCAAGCCGGTTTGCCAGATGGCGTGTTCAATATCGTGCATGGGGATAAAGAGGCGGTTGATGTGCTACTGACCGATCCTCGCATTCAGGCGGTGAGTTTTGTTGGCTCAACCCCGATTGCGGAATATGTCTATGCTACAGCATCAGTGCATGGCAAACGTTGTCAGGCATTGGGAGGTGCGAAGAACCACAGTGTCTTGATGCCGGACGCGGATATGGATATGGCCGCGAATGCCATCATGGGGGCAGCTTTTGGTGCAGCCGGAGAACGCTGTATGGCATTGTCTGTTGTACTGGCGGTTGGGGATGAGATTGCAGACAAATTAGTAGAAAAGCTCCAGCATCAAATCGGCCATATGTCTGTTGGTATCGGTATTACTGAAGGAAAAGAAAACGATATGGGACCAGTGATTTCCCCGCAGCATAAGGCAAAAATCTGTGACTACATTCGTAGTGGCGTAGAGCAGGGCGCAAAATTGCTGGTGGATGGGCGAGGATATCAGGTAGCCGGTTATGAAAATGGTTATTTTGTGGGGCCGACACTATTTGATTATGTCACGCCAGAGATGAAAATTTATAAAGAAGAGATCTTCGGCCCCGTTCTTGCTGTTGTCCGCGTACCTGACTATGACACTGCATTGAAATTAGTTAATCACCATGAATATGGCAATGGGGCGGCAATTTTTACCTGTGATGGCGAAACCGCCCGCCAATTTAGTGAAGACGTGCAAGCCGGTATGGTTGGGGTGAATATTCCCATTCCAGTGCCAATGGCATTTCATAGTTTCGGTGGCTGGAAGCGTTCCATTTTTGGGCCACTGAATGTACACGGTAATGATGGTGTGCGCTTTTATACCCGCATGAAAACCGTCACCAGCCGTTGGCCTGCCAGCGTATGTTTGGAACATCATGATAGCCATTTTGTGATGCCAACGATGGAGTAGCTATTTTATGAAAAACAGATCAACGAATACGCAGAAAATGACGATGGCTCAGGCCTTGGTCAAATTCCTTAACCAGCAATATATTAATGTTGATGGGGAAGAGTATCCTTTTATTCGGGGTATCTTCACGATATTTGGTCACGGTAATGTGCTGGGATTAGGGCAGGCATTGGAGCAGGAAGCAGGACACCTTCGCGTTTATCAAGGCTGTAATGAACAGGGAATGGCGCATATTGCAACGGGGTTTGCTAAACAGAAAAAACGTCAGCAGATTTTTGCCGTAACCTCTTCTGTTGGCCCCGGAGCTGCTAATATGGTAACGGCTGCCGCAACTGCAACGGCGAACCGTATTCCATTGCTGTTATTGCCGGGAGATACCTTCGCTTGTCGCCAGCCTGATCCGGTTTTGCAGCAAGTTGAACAATATAGCGATGGCACTATCAGTACCAATGATTGTTTCCGGCCAGTATCCCGTTATTGGGATCGTATTTCCCGGCCAGAGCAATTAATGACAGCCATGATTCACGCCATGCGAGTATTGACTGATCCGGCAGATACTGGCGCTGTCACAATTTGTCTTCCGCAAGATGTTCAGGGAGAAGTATGGGATTATCCGGCTTACTTCTTCCAAAAACGGGTTCACCGGATTGAACGCCGTCCCGCTTCTCTGGTGCGGGTTCAAGAGGCAATCGCACTGATTCATCGCAAGAAAAGACCGTTGTTGATTTGTGGTGGCGGAGTACGTTACTCCGAGGCTCATGCGGTTTTTTGCCACTTTGCAGAAACATTCAATATCCCGTTTGCTGAAACGCAGGCAGGAAAAAGTGCAGTTGTGGCTGCTCATCCGCTGAATTGTGGCGGAATTGGCACGACAGGTTGTTTGGCGGCGAATCAGCTTGCCAAGGAAGCCGATTTGATTATTGGTGTTGGCACACGTTTTACCGATTTCACAACGGCTTCAAAATCCCTGTTCCAACACCCGGAAGTCGAGTTCCTTACCATCAATGTAGCGGAATTTGATGCCTGTAAACTGGATGCCGTAGGTGTGCTGGCGGATGCTAGAGAAGGGCTGAATGCCATTGCACAGGAACTGACAAAAACAGCATGGTGTTCAGAGTGGCAGCAAGAAATTGTACAGGTGAAAGCCGCTTGGCAGCAGGAATTAGAACGCTTGTTTTCCATTCAATATCAGGCTGGATTCAAGCCAGAAATTACAGGGCATTTGGACGATAAACTGGAAGAGTACAGCGAAACACTGCAAACCCATCTAACCCAAACCCGCGTGCTTGGCTTGATGGATCAGTATCTGGAACCCAACGCCATCATTGTAGGGGCTGCGGGGTCTCTGCCGGGAGATTTACAGCGACTTTGGCAGCCTAAAGTGCCTGATACTTATCACCTTGAGTATGGCTATTCCTGCATGGGATATGAAATTGCCGCATCTCTGGGGGCAAAACTCGCTTGTCCAGGACAACCCGTTTACGCAATGGTTGGTGATGGTTCATATCTGATGTTGAACAGCGAATTACAAACAGCTATTCAGGAAAACATTAAGATCACCGTGCTGTTGTTTGATAATGCAGGATTCGGCTGCATCAATAACTTGCAGATGAGCCAAGGTATGGGAAGTTTTGCCACAGAAAATCGTTATCGCAATCAGAAAAACGGCACGTTGGATGGTGCTTTGATACCCGTGGATTTTGCCAAGAATGCGGAAAGTTACGGTTGCAAAAGCTATCGGGTGCATGATGAGCAACAATTGATAGCAGCTTTGCAGGATGCACAGAAGCAGCTATGTGCAACGTTGATCGATATAAAAGTACTACCCAAAACGATGACCCATGATTATGAGTCATGGTGGAGAACAGGAACCGCACAGCTTGCTGACAATCCTAAGATAACTGCATCAGCGGAAAAAATCAGGGAATACGTAGAGAAAAAAGTGCGTCAATATTAACCCTCTTAATATTGCCAAATATATCGATTCTCACATAAATCTGCTCCTCAGATGAAAGTTATATGAGCCAGTTCTAAAAAATAAAATTTTCAAATAAATCTAAATTGAAATAAATATTTTATTTGGTATGTTTTTATCCACACCAAAAGCAGACACTGAGGTATCAAGGAGCATTCATGTTCAATATTGCATTATTTGGCGCAGGGCGAATTGGGCAGGTTCATGCTGTGAACATTGCCAATCATAAAGAAACTCATCTTTATTCTGTGATAGATCCACATCTGGCAAGTGCTGAAGCATTGGCACAGCAATATCAGACCAAAATACAGGCCACTGAAGAAGCGATGTCAGATCCTGATGTTCATGGTGTCTTGATTGCATCAGCGACGGATACTCATGCCGATCTGATCGAATTGGCAGCTCGGCACAATAAAATGATTTTCTGCGAGAAACCGATTCATCTTGATCTTGAACGGGTTCACCAGTGCCTTGCAACGGTAAGAGCATGTCAGGTTCCTCTATTTGTCGGGTTTAATCGCCGTTACGATCCGCAATTTCGTCGGCTGAAAAACCTGCTTGATGCTGGTACGGTTGGCAAAGCAGAATCCCTGCTCATTACCTCTCGTGATCCTTCCCCTCCATCCACAGATTATGTCCGTGTATCTGGTGGCATGTTCCGGGATATGACCATTCATGACTTTGATATGGCGCGTTTTATCATTGGTGAAGAACCCTGTGCTATTTATGCTCAGGGCAGCAATCTTGTTGATCCTGCCATTGGTCTGGCAGGCGACATTGATACTGCGTTTATTGTCATGAAATTCCCATCGGGGGCAATGGCGACCATCACTAACAGCCGTCGTTCTGGTTACGGTTATGATCAACGCTTGGAACTGCATGGCGAAAAAGGTCTTCTGACAGTCGGAAATATTAAAGAAAACAGTGTGGAGTTCTGGGGAAAAGATGGCTGTACCGCAGCCAAGCCAGAGTATTTCTTCTTGCAACGTTACCGTGACGCATACATCGCGGAATGGAGTCATTTTGTTGATGTTATGGCTGGCAGGGCAACTCCAGAAACCAGCGGCATTGATGGGGAACGGGCTTTATATCTCGCAGACAAGGCGCTTGAATCCTTGCAATCCGGTAAAGAAGTCAAACTATAACTATAAGATTCAATAAAATCATTGCTGGAACATTTATTTCATAAAAACAATTATTTCATAAAAACAACATGTTTGCTCCAGCATTCATAATAACCATAACCGCGGCAGACCGTTTCTATGCCCAATAGATTTTGAAGTATGGCGTGACGCTAAGGGATCGGATTCTCAGGTGTATCGTTATTTCCACAAAATAAGAACAGGAAGATTGTTTTCAATAAGTGGAGGGATATATGTCATCTTTTCTTTCTTTTATTGGTTTTACCTTGCTGGTAGCGGGGTTTGCTTATTACAAAACGCGAAACAAACATTTAAGTGATTCTACCGAAGGTTATTTTCTTGGTGGGCGTTCCCTGACCGGAATATATATTGGCAGCTCCATGTTACTAATGAATCTGTCTACAGAACATTTGGTTGGCTTAAATGGATTGGCGTTTAAAACCGGATTTATTGTTATGGCTTGGGAAGTGATTGCAGCTTTAACTATTGTCTTATTTGCCATTTACTTCTTACCAAAATATCTGAAATTAGGCATTTCAACTATTCCAGAATATCTTGAACGCCGGTTTGATAAAAACACTTTACTGATTACATCAATTCTATTTTTGGCAATGTATGTGATCTCATTATTACCTATTGTTCTGTATACAGGAGCGATTGCTCTGGAAAGCTTGTTTCAGGTTACCCAAGTTTTTCAGATCGATAAAACCACCGCGCTCTGGATGATGGTTTGGGGAATGGGAGGGCTTGGGGCGGTTTACGCAATCTTTGGTGGGATCAAAGCGATTGCGGTTGCCGATACCATTAATGGTGTTGGCTTGATTGTGGGCGGCTTGATGGTAACTGTGTTTGCCTTATTGTACGTAGGGGATGGCAGTGCATGGAAAGGTTTAACTGATGTCTATCAGGCTCATCCAGAGAAATTCAATTCTATTGGCAGTGAAGACTCACTTGTGCCATTTTCGACCCTGTTCACGGGGCTGATTGTCTCCAACATGTTCTTTTGGTGTACTAATCAATCCATTGTACAAAAAGCATTGGGTGCCAAGAATCTGGCGGAAGGGCAAAAAGGCGTAATGCTGTGCGCCTTATTCAAGCTCATCATTCCTTCCATCATTATTTTACCGGGGATAATTGCATTCCATATTTTCGGTGGCCAAATAGATAATCCAGATAATGCTTACCCTGCATTGGTGCAACTGGTATTGCCCAAAGTTCTGGTTGGTTTCTTTGCTGCGGTTGTTGTGGGAGCTGTATTCTCGACATTCAGTGGTGGCCTGAATTCTTCCGTAACATTATTTACCGTCAACATCTACAAGCCTCGGATCAATCCAAATGCCACTGAAGCGCAGACTGTGGCTGTAGGTAAATATTTAGGGATCGGGCTCGCACTGGCAACAATGATTATTGCCCCACTTGTCGCTAATGCGCCTGATGGTTTGTTCTATCTTATCCAGCAGCTACAGGGTATTTTCAACGCTCCGATCCTCAGTGTGGTTCTGGTTGGGTTGATGACAAAACGTGTTCCCCCGATCGCAGCAAAATTGGGGCTGTTGTTCGGCATGTTGGCTTACATCATTTGCAACTTTATCCTGAACATTAATATTCACTTCTTCCATCTAGTTGGCGTTCTGTTTGTCCTGAATATCATCTTCATGTTGGCGATTGGTTATTTATTCCCTGCCGAGTCTTATCAAGAAGTGTATACAGAACAGGTGGATATTACTCCTTGGTCGATGGTGAAACCGATGGGATGGCTCATTACATTGGCTGCTATCTCCATGTATGTTTTCCTTGCCGAGAACGTGCCAGCTTATGTGATGGCTCTTTACTATGCATTTGTAGCCATCATTCTGAGTTATATCTTCTATCAGATAATTAAACTCTGATGTTCAAAAAAATCAAAGACTTAAAGAAATGCACCCTAATCCGGTAAGAGGTGAATCATGGAGCAGCATAGAAAGTTTGATGTTATCTGCATGGGACGTATCGCGGTTGATTTGTATGGTCAACAAATTGGTTCCCGTCTGGAAGATATGGGAAGCTTTTCAAAATATTTAGGTGGTTCTTC
Source organism: Xenorhabdus japonica (assembly GCF_900115195.1). GTDB lineage: Bacteria > Pseudomonadota > Gammaproteobacteria > Enterobacterales > Enterobacteriaceae > Xenorhabdus > Xenorhabdus japonica. Next base: position 85,881 of record NZ_FOVO01000005.1, on the reverse strand, counting down.
GGGAAATGTCGCCTATGGAACCGCGCGCCTGGGATTAAAATCCTCAATGTTGGCAAGGGTTGGCGATGAACATATGGGGAGTTTTCTGCGTGAAGAGTTGGAGTGGGCAGGCTGTGATACCAGCCATTTAATCACCGACAAAGAACGGCTGACAGCTTTGGTTTTACTCGGTATTAAGGATAATGAAACTTTCCCGCTGATCTTTTATCGCGATAATTGTGCTGATATGGCGATCACCCGAGATGATTTCAGCGAAGACTATATTGCATCTGCCCGTTGTTTGGCGATCACCGGAACCCATCTTTCCCACCCGCAAACTCGTGATGCTGTCTTGACTGCACTGCAATATGCCCGCCGCAATGGTGTTAAAACCGTCATTGATATCGATTATCGTCCGGTATTGTGGGGATTGACTTCACTTGGCGACGGAGAAACTCGCTATATCGCCTCAGAACAAGTGACAGCGCAATTGCAGGAAGTGCTTTCCCTGTTTGATCTGATCGTGGGGACGGAAGAAGAGTTTCATATTGCTGGTGGCTCTACGGATACTGTCGAAGCCTTACGTCGAGTTCGGGAATTGACGGCGGCAACATTGGTTTGCAAACGTGGCGCTTTGGGATGTTCGGTATTTATTGCCAATATCCCCGACACCTTGGATGAAGGGATTACCGTACAGGGCATCAAGGTAGAAATCTTGAACGTTTTGGGAGCGGGTGATGCCTTTATGTCTGGCTTATTGCGTGGCTACCTTAATCACGAAAGCTGGGATCAAGCTTGCATCTATGCCAATGCTTGTGGGGCTTTGGTTGTCTCCCGTCATGGTTGTGCACCCGCTATGCCAGATAAAACGGAATTGGATAATTATTTAATGCGGGCGACAGAAATACCACATCCCGATTTAGATTCACATCTCAACCATTTGCATCGGATTGGCAGCCGTCACAAACAATGGGATGAATTATATGTCATGGCATTTGACCACCGCACCCAGTTTGCCGAAATGGCATGCAAGGTAAACGCAAGTCTCGATCGAATTCCGCAACTGAAAAAACTCCTTTTCCGCGCTAGTCAGGAAGTCAGCACAGAAGCCCATTTGGAAGGAAAAGCCGGAATATTGTGTGACAGCAGTTTCGGTCAAGATGTACTGAATGCCGCAACAGGGAAGGGGTTATGGATTGGCCGTCCAATTGAACTGCCCGGTTCTCGACCGCTTTGCCTTGAACATGATGATATTGGTTCTCAGCTGGTGAGTTGGCCACGGGAACATATCGTGAAATGCTTAGTGTTTTTTCATCCAGAAGATGACCATCCATTACGTCTGGAACAGGAAAAAACCATACAGGAAGTCTATGCTGCCTGTTGCCAATCCGGTCATGAGTTGTTGCTGGAAGTTATTTTGCCAGTAGACATGCCCCATTCTGATGAGTTTTACCTGCGTGTGCTCCAGCGTTTTTATAATCTTGGCATTAAGCCAGACTGGTGGAAATTACCACCAATGCAATCTGCCACTTGGGATCAAATCTCTGTATTGATTAAACAGCGTGATCCTCATTGCCGTGGGGTTGTGATCCTTGGCCTCGATGCCCCAGAAACGATTTTGAAGGCCAGTTTCAATGCGGCGGCAGGTAAATCAATCGTCAAAGGTTTTGCTATTGGAAGAACATTGTTCTGTCAGCCGTCATTGCAATGGTTGGCGGGAGAAATTGATGAGGAAACGCTTATTCTGAAAATAAAAACTAACTATCACAATCTGATTAGCTACTGGCGCCAACGTGGATAGAAAAACGATAGAAAAACAAATTATTAACTTTTTTCATCTTACAGGAGAACTCTAATGGCTGTTCAACTTGGCATCAACCCCCTGACATGGACCAATGATGATTTACCGTCTTTAGGTGCTGAAGCATCGTTGGAAACTTGTCTGACAGAAGGAAGACAGGCAGGATTTGCGGGTTTTGAACTAGGCAATAAATTTCCTCGTAAGGCGCAAATTTTGGGGCCTATTCTGGCTGCCCATGATTTGAAACTGGTGTCTGGCTGGTATTCCGGAGAACTGCTGGCTCGCAGTGTTGAAGGAGAAATTGCCGCAGTTCAGCCGCATTTGACCTTGTTGCGTGAATTGGGTGCCACTGTAATGGTGTTTGCCGAAGTGACACATTGTATTTATGGCAATCAGGATAAGCCAGTTCATCTTCGTCCAGTGTTTCCGACAAGGTGCTGGAAAGAATATGGCGAAAAACTGACAGAGTTTGCCCGTTATACTCAGTCACAAGGAGTACAGATTGCGTATCACCATCACATGGGGACTGTGATCGAAAGTGCAGACGATATTGATAACCTAATGGAAAATACGGGTAAAGAAGTTGGTTTGTTATTGGATACAGGGCACCTGACCTTTGCGGGAGATGATCCATTGGCAGTAGCAGAACGTTGGTGTGCACGCATTAATCATGTGCATTGCAAAGACATTCGTCCAGACGTATTAAAAGATATCAAAAACCGTAAAACCAGTTTCCTTGATGCTGTATTGAACGGTGTTTTTACCGTACCAGGAGATGGTTGCGTCGATTATCCAGCCATTTTTGAGATCTTGAAAGCGAATAACTATAACGGTTGGTTGGTGGTTGAAGCAGAACAAGATCCTGCTGTTGCCCATCCACTGACTTATGCCACGATGGGATATCGCAACTTGCATAAGTTTGCCAAAGAGGCAGGATTGGTTTAAACGCGGAGATTGGGAGGTCAAATGTCTAATTTATTATTAAAACATCCGCTATTGTCAAAATACCAGGCACCGGATCAGGATAAACGGACACAACATATTACGCCGGAAATAGCCAACTGGGGGCATGTTCACTTTGCTGTTTATGAACTGAATGCGGAGGAATCGATTATTTTACCCGCCTCAGAAAATGAAACCTGTTTGGTGCTGGTGGCAGGAAAAGCTACGATAGTAGCGCCTCAGCAACGGTTTGAAAAAATTGGGGAGCGCATGAATCCATTTGAACGCAAAAAGCCTTATGCTGTCTATGTCGCACCCGATGAAGCGATAGAAATCATTGCTGAAACCCAACTTGAATTAGCTGTATGTCAGGCGACTGTACATCAGGCGAACGGAAAAGGAAGTTATCCCACCCGTTTAATTGCGCCACAGGATATTGGAGCTGAACAGCGTGGTAATGGCTGTAATCGACGCTATGTTCACAACATTCTGCCAGAGGATCAAGCAGCGCATAGTTTATTGGTTGTTGAAGTTTATACAGATGAAGGATGTACCAGCTCCTACCCTAGCCACAAGCACGATACTGATAACGAACCACAAGAAACGTATTTGGAAGAGACTTACTACCATCGCTTGAATCCATCACAGGGTTTTTGTGTACAGCGGGTCTATACCGACGATCGTTCGTTGGATGAAACAATGGCGGTTTATGACAAGGATGTAGTGATGGTACCAAAAGGGTATCATCCCGTAGCTACTATTGCGGGTTATGACAATTACTACCTAAATGTCATGGCTGGGCCGGTTCGCAAATGGTTATTCACCTGGGAAAAAGATCATCAATGGGTTAATGGTGAAGAATATGCTGAGAAACATGCTAGCCGTTAAGCATTGCTCCCCTGGCGGGGGAGCAATAATCATTCTGTTGACTTCTTTAAAGAAATAGGATGCCTTTTTCAATTAGACGTTCTGGTATATAGCTATCTAATTGCAATTGCCTGCAAAACTCCTCAAATTGTTGGATCGAATGAACATCTGCTTTTTGATAGATGTTATAAACTCTATTTTCTATCGTTTTGTGGCTAACGTTGTATATCTGGGCAATCTCTTTATTTGAGCGTCTTTGCAACATCAAGAAGATAATATCCAGCTCACTGCGAGTAAACAGATCTGTGGCAGCTTCTGTAGTGAGTATACTGGGTTTATGGCGATTAATGTATTTTAAAGGAGAAAAGCTGCTCAGGGGTTTGGCATTCCAAACTATCCCGATGCACTCTTTTTCATCGTTATATACGGGAAATTTTTCACTAATGAAAGGCGCTAAGCTGTTTTTTCCGTACCAATAATGTGTTTCGATAATGGAAACTCTATCTTTTGACTCCTCGGCTCTCCGATCATGCTCTTTGAGATCTTGTGAAAATTGGTCGTCAGACCAATCAGTTGGGAATTCACAGTCTAATTTACCTTCAACGTCAAAGTTCTCTGGTGTGTTGGTATAAAGATAAGCTGCTTTATTCATATAGATATGCCTGGATTCCAAATCCTTAATGCCCCAAGGATCGCTGAGATTTTCCATCATGGCGATCAGCCCCTTTAAATAGGGTTCATTATTTTTATAGGATAAACTCATTTCTATCTCATATAATTTATATGCGTTAATTCTTATGTGTAAATAATAACTTATGTATTTATACTTTCATTAATATAATGTCGACCAAAGCTAATTTCCCAAGATTATTGGTGGGTTTAAATTAAAAAATATCAACATAAGTTATATTTTCTTTGTTTAGAACTGCTCTTATGCTATTTATTATCTGTTTTTGAAAAATATATATTATTCAAATAATATTTTCCATTAAAAATAATTTTTTAATGTTATTAAATGATTCCATTCAAAAGAAAACTGCTATCATTTTTATTGTTTAATGACAAGAGTGTTTTTCACCCTTTCTTGCTCTTATGAAAAGTAGTTAACCTAAAAGATCATATAAATTAGATGGTTATATATTTTTCTGGGCGTTATTATGTATAAAAAACAAAAAATGGAACACCTGAGAAAAAATTTGCAATATTTACTTGATTCCAGGGGAGAAACAAGGGTATCGCTTTGTGATCGAACAGGGCTTAACCGTACAACCATCTATAATATCTTAGATGGCAGAGTTCAAAGCGTTCATTCCTCCACAATACAGAAAGTCTCCAATTTCTTTGGCATATCATATAGTGAAATAGAGGCAACTGATATCGCAGAAAAAGAGCGTTTGGATGGGATAGTTTCTTATGAAGGAAACATGAATCCCAGCGCTGTTCCGTTATTTATGCAATCTGAATGCATTACTCCTGAATTTTCTGACGGCAAGATAGGTTCTCTGATTGTTGAAAGACAATTGACTTATTATTTTGGTACAGGATCTAATATCGTTGCCGTTTTACTTGAGAATGATTTTTCAGGTAAATATAATGCAGGAGACTTATTAATAATCAAGAGAGGTAATTGTCAGCACAACAATCCAAAACTATGTTTCGATCCAAAACAGCGGCAGTTTCATATCAAAGAATTTAATAGCGAAAATCCCGATAATTTGATGGTGATTGGAAATATAATAGAAGAACGGTTCGGATATGGGAAGAAAATATAAGTTATTGGGATTTAATAGTCAGGATAATACAGCGAACGTATTAATTTTATCAGCTGGAAAAGTATTAAAAATAAACATAAAGGAGCTTGAAAAGAGTGAAATAGCTGATGATCTTGACAATCACGAAATAAAATTGCTTTATAGAAAACTATATTCTAGTTTTCCAAATACCCCCTCAGTTTATGAAATTGAAGAGCGCAATGAAAAATCTTGGGTTGTTTATTCATTTCTCGCATTATTACTAACAATATTCTATACATTCAGCAACATAGCGGCAGCCAAACCCGTTTGCATTGAATACCTTGGTATTATTGTCACCCCTGGCACCTTCATTTACCCTTTTTCATTTTTAGTGATTGATTTATTGAGTGAATTTTATGGGTTCAGGCTGGCAAGAAAAGCAATATATATGTCATTAGCTTCAAACCTGATCATTGTATCCCTGTTGAGTATTTCAACAAGCTTACCCGCCATTCCAACTTGGGATTTGAATGAGCAATATAATGCACTAATGAATCATATACTATCGGCAATTTTTGCATCCTCTCTGTCATTTTTAGTTTCGGAACTGGTCAATTCTTATATCTTGTGCAAGCTGAAGGATATGACAAATTCTCGCTTTTTGGCATTAAGGGTGTTTTTCAGTACATTTGTTGCATCGGTGATTGATAGTTTTGTTTTCTGCTTTGTTGCATTTTATGGAAAACTTCCTGTAAATCAAATTATTGCAATGATGATTGTACAAATATTAATTAAAATTTTCTTTGCATTGTTTAATGTTTTTCCTGCTTACGGCTCACGTTATTTATTTAATAGGTGGGTTGTTAAAACAGCACATTAATGAAGCACATGGGGGAACTTCCCTCATGTGGTTTCCCCACTAAGATTTGCCTCATTTCTCGTGCCCAAGCCATATCTAAAGGATCTCAATTAGCGTTCACAGAAAACCTTGTTCGCCTGATTAAAGTACCAGTGTAATTGGATTACATTGCAAATGATTAAAAAAGACGAAGTATATAACTAAATAGCATTATAGATTTTTTTATATCAATTTATAAATGTGATTGTTATCACATAAATTGGTTATATGAATATTTATGTAATTTGAGGGTAAAAATACTTTCTGTTTGTAAGGTAAATAATATCATTCGTTTTTATCTTGCTGCTAAGAGCAGATAGATTATAGCTTGGGAAATATTCCTTTAATATCAATGCATTGATTTTATTTTGTTTGTGCTGCATAAAATAATGACACATTTATTCATCATTAAAATCAACATTTGTGCTTTTATATGTTGATTTTAATATTTGTCTGGTGTATTAATTTCACTATCAAAACATAAGTTAAAATTTATATTTTGTCTGAACGTTAGATTAGGGAGACATGTCTCCCTTTATATAGACAAATTATTTTCATTATTTTGAATTATAATTTTACTCGCCTACACTAGGGCAATATTAGTTTGTTTTTTGAACTTGTGATAGCCAGTCTCTTAGCCGAATATTTTGGGTTAAGAGACTGGAACTATCATCTAGCCAATAGATTACAAGCTAACATAGCAACTATTTTCAAAGTATATCATTCGCAAGGTATATCATTTATAAAGTATAAAAAGCGATCTTTTCATTCTTTGAACTCTCTAATTGTATTGCCAATATTTGATGGTGAACCTCTGTGCTCCATGACTGCCACAAAGGTTTCTGGAAAATTAACGATTTTTACTGCAACAGAAGGTAGTCTCTCATTCATAACATCAGTCCTAATATCATTTATAATTTGGTAGTGACTATGCCAGACAAACCAATCAGGTTTTTTCCTGAACTCAATCGGACTTTGACCAACTGAACTTTTGAACGCTCTGGAGAAGTCCTCCGAGCTTTCATATCCACACTCAAGAGCAATATTCATAACCGAATTATCGTCATACGCCAGATCATAAATAGCTTTCTTTAATCGAATTTGCCTGATATATGCAGCAACACCGATACCATAAGTTGCGGAAAACAATCTGTGAAAGTGATATTTAGAGCAAGCTGCAATATTACTCAGGTTTTCTCCATTCATCCGTGTATCAATATTTTCATCAATGTAATAATGAAGAAGAGCGCTCAATCGTTGTTTAATCATAAGTGATTTATCCAATCTATCTGGTCAAAGGCATGCTATATAACCTCCTGTGGCAAGGCATGATGATAATTGCTGACTTTTAATTTTGTCTGTTATCTCTATAGTCTCTTCTGTTCATTTATTGTGCTAAATATAGATACACAAAATAAACAATAATTCGATAACAAATATTACAAATAAGATCAACAAATTGATTTTAAATTAATTTTTTTGAAAAAATAAATTGATCATGATCATTATTTCTACAATAATTATTAATTTATAATTAGTTTCCTATAGGGAGAATACCGCCTTGTGAGAGAAATTTTTGGCTTAAATCCTCCACTCTTAATATGGATTATTTCCATTTACCAATACGTCTTCTTCCAACAAAATGAGAATGGAAGTGTTTTCCATCAAAACGAGTTTGAAGTCAGATAAATTCATCATGGACATATTTAAAATGTTGCAACTAGTAAAGACCGTCACTAGAACAATAGGATTTTTTAAGGAAAATTATCATGCCCAATAACAGCTACCAATCGCTGCTTGTATCCGCACAGGCGACCCTTAGAGAAATGCAGAGCAAACCTGATATCAAGGCTTTGATCCAGTCTATTAAGCAAGGGTTTAGTGAAAGTAGTCACAAGTGGACCCCGGAGCTGCTCAAAAAACATAAAGTGTTGGTAGAGTCGCTGGAGAAGGACGCTTATATGCGCTATAGCAATGACAGACCGGTTGGTGTCAGTAGACTCGATGAAGGTGAAAAACAATTATTTGTCAATTATATCAAAGCATTGTCGGCGCGCACTCCAACGGTCGATATTTTGGTACAAGGCAGCGAGAAGACAGCTTTGTCTTCTCAAACCGATGCCGCTCTGGGCGGTGCCGATGCTTTCCGAGTGCTTCCCAAAGATTTCAAGCAACGTCATAGTACTCGAACCAAGATTGGTGCGAGGCTTACTATCAACGTTGACAAGGCTCACTTCAACTCGCTTGCCAATGCGTTAACCCAATTGTTCAATGATGACAATCGTAGCTGGCTGGAACAGGCCAAAATCATGGGTCCGAAAAATTTGGGTAGCCGTACCGACCAAGCCGTGATCTACCTTTCCAGCGCAGGGGTCGAATATGCCCATGCTATCAGCAATAAGCTCAGTGAACTGCTACCGGCGACGGCCTTTATTGAACATACTCCGACTGGCATGTATCGCGTAGGCAAAGGCATTGCCTATTCTGAAACAGTTGAAGGTGAATCAAGCAGTCATGGTCAGTCCCGAGCACAGTTGATAGCTGCTGCGGGCACAGAATCCTTGCTCACTAATACTTCGATCGAGAGAACCCTGTCGAGAACCTTGCAGGAGCGCGGGTACGATATACAAAATCCCGCACTGCTAGCGCAAGCGGTGAAGGATCTTGGACTCAAAGGGGGGTTAATACCCATAAGTGGTGGAACCGAGTCCCGCAAGGGCAGCGCTGATATTAAGCAGTTTGTCAAAAATCCTAAATTATTCGCTGAATCCAACACTATCAGTATGGAGACATTGGTTAGAGCAGGACGACTTCCGGCAGAAGGGCGTGCCCAGTTAGTGAATATTAAAAAAGGCTTATACGAAGTCGAATACTTTGCCCAAAGCACGAATAATGTTGTTGGGAAGGAAACTAACAGTGTGCCCGCATATTTCCTCGGCTACAACGGCGCAAATCAGGCCAATGCATCGCCAGCTTATGTGGATATTCCTAAGCATGCGACTCCGGGGAGTTTTCTGTTCACGGGGTCGTTGTCGGGATGTTCGATTGTGGTGACCAACCTTGATGCCAATACTTACCGGGTCTACCACGACGGTCGGGTCAACAGTTCGCTGCTGTACGACGATGTGGTCATGGCAGTGGACTATAAGGATTATCAAGTAGCAGGCACCGCTGAAGGCCTCGCGGCAGCGTACATGCAATACGTTAATGGTGAATGGCAACTGGTGTTCCAGCGTCAGGAGTATCAGCGAGACGGACAGATGCTCTGGCCGAGATTACGCAATGGTGAGGAGCCATTATCGATTCAAATTGCTGACGGTCAAAGGGCCAAGCGTAACCAGACTCAATTCGCAGCTTACCGTGAAGAGATTCATCAAAAACTCAAAAAGATCGCTACTCAGTTCGGAGTACCCATTGAAGGATTCTCTGATAGTGCATACAAAGGGGGCGAGTTTTCTCCTCATCATCCGGCGATTGCTGCGTGGATTGAGCTGCGTGACAAGGTTCAAGCTAAGATCACAACAGATACTCAGCAGTTAGTGAATAAGCGAAGCGAACTCTATAAGACCCAGAGTAGCACCAGAGACGAGCAGATAAAACAGCTCAATATCACGCTGGAGTACTACAAAGAACAATACGATTCAGTCTTGCGTGAACTGTTCTCCGTCGAACAAAGCTGGTTGTGGCAGCAGATCAAATCCAAGGACGGTATGGATGCAGTGTTGCAGATTGGTGATATATCCATCCAGGGAGGTGGTGGTCAGGAACGCGAACGTAGCTTGGATAAGCGTTACGAAGCGGCCAAACGAAGGGAGACGAGTATCGAGTTTACTGATGGCCTGCATAATTTTCAGGATATCAATATCCCAGGTTTTAATGATGGGATGTTGATCCCAGAGATGCAAAGTCTGTTTTTTGACGGCCAACTTACCCTTAAACAGAAGGGTGCCTTGAGCGGCCGCATAACTGAAGCTCGCCGGGCTGAATATATCGACAAGGTACTGAAGCATACAGCGGTGTTCAGCGAGGATTTTAAGCGTGCTGGTAGCAGTTTCAGTCAATTGGCCCCTCAAGACTTTTATCTGTCATTGGTCGGAGATGTTTCTAGTGGTCGTTGTTATCCTTTAGTCAGGGCCATGGCGGTGGCGCTGGCCAACAATGGCGAGACGGGTATCAACAGGCTGGTGGAAAAACTCTTCTTGGCTGCGGCCGCTCCTCAGGAAGGCAGTTCTACATTGCTAAAACACAGTTTGGCAAACCTGCATATCAGTGTTGAGGCTGGGACTATGCCTGGGATGGCATCAATGGAGCGAGGGAAGGTTACGTTACAGAATGTTGTTTCTCTGTTGAATGAAAAGACCGGGTCTTCAATGTTCGCTCTCAATACCCAGAGGCACGCGATGATGGTGGGGGTCACTAGCGGAGATAAAGGGCGCCGTTACTATTTTTATGATCCAAATGTCGGGATTTTTGCATTCGACAATTCAGACAATTTCCGCCAAGCCATCAATAATCATCTGGTAAAGCGCAAGCTGGCTGTTCATTACGACTCGCTTGGCAGTGAATCGAACCCTGAATTTAACTTGATAGAAATCGATACGGATAAGATGGCAAGAGTGTCGTTGGGTAACGGGCTGGATGTCGCGGACTTGAGTAGCACCAATGATCTAGCCACTGTCATAGAGCAACGGCAATTGGTCAAGAAAACAGTCATTGCCCAAGAGAAGATGACCAAGGATGCCCAGTTGCGCACTGCATTGATTACTCATGATACCGAGCAGTGGGGAGCACAATTCGATAAAGCTATTACAAGACTTGCTCAGGAAAATAAACTTGACCAGCATTGGATGCCAATAATTAGCAATACTAAGGAACCGAAAGAAGGCCAATATCTCGTCCAATTCATCAATCGTGATCAGCCTGAGAAAACTCGTTGGGTAAGTAGCAATGACGACACCTTTGTGAAATTCCGCCGCTTTATTGATAAACATATTTCCACTCTGGGCCAGCATTTCACACTCGAACATGGTCAGATGCGGCCTAAAGGCGGTGTCAGTGAGGGAGCTCCGGTTGATGGGCTGAATGCCGGCTTTGCGATACAAACATTGATCCAGTGGTTTGCCGACAAGAATCGCAACGATGCAGCACATGGGATCGCTTCGCCCGATCTGGCTACCGCGCTCAAGATCCACAGTTACTTGAATTATGCTCAGATGGCTTACAGTGGCTTAAATGATATTGCCAATGTGACCAAGCTGGTGACCACTGCATTGCGCGGTGGAGTGGTAGGCGCTAAGACCTCACTTCATGAATTTTCTTCGGCTCTGGCTCACACCGCCAATGAAGGTATAGGCTTACTTTTTAGTGGAGTTTTTGTTGGACTGGATGCTTATGAATTGGCTCATGCTGAAACAGATACGCAGAAAGCGGTATATGGAACTCAGTTAGCTTTCGATTCGGCGAGCTTCGTCACTAGTGCCGCCGGATTGGGTGCCGGATTGGTTGGCGCCTCGACAACAGCGGCTGTACTCGGTGGGGCTGGAGTGATCCTTGGTGGACTTGGGGTGGGCTTTACGGCGCTGGCTCAAGCTTTTGGCGCTGTCGCCGAGGATGCGAAGGCAGTAGGCCATTACTTCGATATGCTCGACAAGGCTTACAAGGGTAATGGCTATCAATATGACAGTGAGAAGAAAGTATTGGTACCTCTGGCTGGTGCTGTGATCAAAACCCTTGATCTGCGCAAGAGTCAGATCGATTTCGACAGTCAGTATATTTATCGCACCCGTTCAGGCTCTACCGGCTCTGGAAAAATCAATTATTTCTTCTGGATAGGAGACCGTCCAAAGATGGTGCATGACCGTACACAAGCTATCGAGGTACGCAGCGGGATCGGTTACAAAGAAGCTTCCCATAAACTTGATCACAGTGACAGCGAAGTGCTGATCCTGCCGGGAACACCGAAGTCCTTCATCCGGTACGAATACATGCAGCTACCCGGTGCAACTACACGTCAAGATGCTGGTTTTGATGTGATTCGCAGACTCGAAGAGGATGAGCGATTCGACTACGATTTCTACGTTTTTCCGGGTGAAGTTACGATCCGCAGGATTTCTCAAGAGTATGTGGCGACACCGATTGAAGTTATGCTCGACCAGCATCGCAGGAAACTGATAGTGCCTGAACTACCTAAAGAACTGTATGGCTACCTGCATTACGAGATCAAGGGCGCAGGTGGCGAGTACCTGATCAGGCTGAATAAAGGCACCAGCGTGAAGCTTATGAGCGACGTTCCCAAACCGAAAGGCAGTGGCAATATACCATCGCGCTGGATCATTGATAGCAGTCAGCTCGCCAGCAATAGTATAAAAATCTCGAAAAACCGACTGGAAGTAGGTGGAGTGGTTGTTGAGCTCGATCCGTCCCAGAACGGACAAGTGCTAGTGGTTAACAGCAAGAACGAAGTGCACGAAGTTGACGTCTCTAACCAGAAAATTAAGTTGATAAGTGTAGATGCAAGTCAGTGGCAAGTATCCGGCCAGAAAATCGAGCAGCACCTGAGTAATCTGATCAAGGCGCATCAGTTGCATGGACAGTATGTGGTAGTGGAGAACTACAAGCACAACGAGCGTGATGTTGGTCGAGCTTTCTACGACATAAATAAGAAGCGGATGCTGTTTACCGATACTACGCTTGAACTGGCCAAACATGCCCAATTGGGTGCAGTAGTGGATGATTATGCCTATTTCTATGATACCGACAATGCAGTTGCGTGGCGGGTAGATATTGCCACTGGACAGGTCAACGCCCAGTTTGAACCATGGTTCAACAACAATGAAGGTAAGATCAGTCACCTGTGGCAAGAGGGGAATGTAGTTTATCTGGCGCGCCGTTATCAGCTGAAAGAGAGGGAAGTTGAGTTAAGCTATCGGATTGTCGGTGATCGAATTGAGTTGATCAGTGTAGTCGGGGATGATCTGCTCCAGCTTTCGGCATACATTGCTCAGTCTGAGAGAGATCTTAAGAGCATATTCCAAGGCTATGAAAGTAATCAGCGTAAAACACCGAAGTATACGTTAGGCACACAGATAATCCAGCCGACTAGAGAGGGGGCGGAGTTGGTCACTGTGCTCGGCAAGGATACAGCTGGTATGGAACAGCGTTACTGGATACGTACCAGTGATGGTACGCTGATCAAGCCAAATCTGGCACCACCGAAAGATCTGACTTTACACGTTAAAGAGTACGAACAGAGCTACAGCGCATGGCAGATCCCTGCCGATCTCGTATTAGTAGGCAGTATTTCCCGACCTGCTGACACGGAAGTGTTCTTCTTCTACAGTAGGAAAGAAAAAGCTCTGTTCCGTCAAGAAGGCCCGGGTCAGGCAATGCTTGATGCTAACCGTCCTACGGCATTGCTCGTCAGCACTCCACCGTTGGTTAACGTGGTTAATCTGAAGGGTAACTTGATTGCCGTCACTGAGGATGGCCGTGTGGCTCAGCTTAATGAGCAAGGGGTGCTTAGTTATGAAGCGGTCAACGAGCATTGGCTCAAGGGGCGAACTCACTGGTGGAAGGAGTTGGGCAACGTCACTGATGGCAGCGCTACTCTGGCTGTGTTTGGGATCAAAGGTTCTGATGGCAAGAGCCTGCTTCCGGTATGGTATCACAGTGGGCAGGTGGTGGTGGCTTCGGAGGCACTACAAGGAAAGTCACTGCAATTCCTGGGATTTGAAGCGAATGGCACCTCTGCGCGGCTGTTCGAGCCAGAAAGCGGTAAGTTGTATCTTCAGCCCATTATGACCAACAATGAGTTGGACGCAGCCTTTAGGGCTGAACAAGTGCTTAGCGCCTCCGCGCAACTTCCTACTGTCAGCGAATTAATACCTGGGGTGCATTTCAAAGCGGTGCAACAGATCGATATCGGAATGCGCCTGACTACGCACAAGGGCGAGATCCTGTTGCGAGCCAATAATGGCGAATTGCGGTTAGTTGGTGTTGATAAGGACTGGAAGCAGAGCAATATGTCTCAATTGTCACAGGCACTTACTAAACTTGCGAATCAGTGGCAGCAGGCCAAAGGAGTACTGACCGTGCAGGACAGCAATATGCAAAGTTGGTTCGATATTGGCAGTGGTCAGATATTTTCAGGTAATGGAATCCCTGCCTCGGACAATCTGCGTTTTATAGGTACCAATGCAGAAAGTCAGACGGCATATGTGTATAACCAAACCTCTCAGGAGCTATATGAAATCAACGGTAGCAAGGTAAATAGATCCAATAGTTTCACCAGAATGGAACGCATCAATTCATCCCTGCTACTTAAGGGAGGGATGAATGCTGACAAGCTGGCGCTACCGCCCATTGACGGTGTTGATAGTTTAGTGCTGTATGGGGGGGCGAATAAAGATACCTATCAATTCAGTAAGGAAATGTGGACTCATTACCGTACGGTTATCATTGATAATAACGATCCAAATCAAGCCTTGGATTACTTGCATCTACCAATAGCCAACCCGGAGAGCGTTCTGGTGAGCCGACGTGATGATGACCTGATGTTGACCGATTCTAGCAACGGAACAGCATTGGTAGTACGTCAGGTATTTGGTGATCAAGCCAAAGCCCATCAGCATCTGCATATCAATCTGGAGGGAAAAGCTTCGTCAATGATCGATGTGGAGCACTTAGTCGAGAGCATGAATCAACAGGGTAACATTAACGGAGTGTTGATGGATTTATCTTGGGCCAGCAGGCAACCAGCCAGGACGGCTAACGTAGTGACCACGGGTTCAGAAGCTGAAAATCTGGGGCCAGCGAATTTGATTGGAGCTATGGCTTCATTCCCTGATACCGGCAGTTCTCACGAGAACTTGCTGCAAGGTTTTAAGCCTGCGAAGGCCGAACAGCAGCTTTTGTCACCTGATCTCAAGTCAGTCATAAGATAAGTACGAAAATAACAGGAGAGGCAACTAGCCTCTCCTGTTTCAGATTACTGACAAAATACTGGTTTGTTATCCGGCACTTTGTTTTAATTATATATCTCTTGATGAACCAGACTGTCTTCCAAAGGTTCGATATTGTCTCAATGCAACAATGGAAGGGGGTATATATAATAGCTCATGTCAATGAACTATTACCTCTTCAAACCACCTTCACAGCTGTCCCTGATACCGTGACCATCAACATGCCGCCATTTTTGCCGACGGTTTCATAGTCAATATCAATCCCGACAACTGCATTGGCTCCTAGCGCTTGAGCCTGCGCATTCATTTCCGCAAAGGCGATTTCCCGAGCGTTTTTCAATTCCTTCTCATACGCCCCGGAACGCCCACCGACGATATCTCTCACTCCGGCAAAAAAATCCTTAATAATATTGACCCCAAGAATCGTTTCCCCTGTGACGACACCCAGATAATCTGTGATGGTATGGCCTTCTAGTGTGGGTGTTGTTGTGTTTTTCATAATCGCTCTCCGTTTGATATCACATCACTTTGATTTTTCTTGGCACTCAGATGGCCCTATTTGCCACCTGAGCTTGGATCATCTTAAACATTTTCTCATTTTTCCCCAATATATTGGGCGGCAAGATGTTAAATGTCTGCGAGCATTATCGCTTCAATTAAAGTAGTTTCTACTTCAACTCGCTGATATTACTGGTTATTGCTGGTGATTTGAGCCAGCACCTCAGACCAATAAGCCGAACTTTGATAAATGATAACGTTAGTCATGATATTTTACTCATTAAGCTATGAAAGATAGGCGAAGTGCTAGTGCGGCAAGCGTCACGAACAAAACAGGGAATGTCATAATGATGCCGACGCGGAAGTAATACCCCCAACTGATATTGATATTCTTTTGTGACAGGACATGAAGCCAGAGTAAGGTAGCAAGACTACCAATCGGGGTGATTTTAGGCCCAAGATCACAGCCAATGATATTGGCGTAAACCATAGCTTCTTTAATCACACCCTGAGCTGAACTTTCATCAATGGAGAGGGCACCAATAAGCACAGTTGGCATATTGTTCATGATTGAGGACAATATGGCTGTTACAAAACCCGTTCCCAGAGTTGATTCCCACAAACCCTGATTAGCGAATGCACTGAAGATTTGAGCCAAAAATTCTGTTAACCCTGCGTTACGGAGACCATATACGACAAGGTACATGCCAAGAGAAAAAATAACAATTTGCCAAGGAGCATTACGCAGAACCTTTCCGGTATCAATAGATTTCCCTTTTCTGGCAACCAGAAACAGGATTAAAGCGCCAATAGCAGCAATTAGGCTTACTGGGACTCCAAGGGGTTCAAGTAGGAAAAAACCAGTCAGCAAAAATATAAGGATTACCCAGCCAGTGCGAAACGTTATGGGATCTTTGATAGCATTCCGGGGAATTTTAAGCTTTGCCTGATCGTAAGCTGCGGGAATCTCTTGATAAAAGAAGATATGCAGCATTAGCAGTGAAGCAAGGGTTGCGACAACATAAACCGGCACCATGACCGAGGCATAGTGATTAAAACCTATGTGAAAAAAGTCAGCAGAAACAATGTTAACCAGATTGGAGACTATAAGAGGCAGACTTGCCGAATCGGCTATAAATCCTGCCGCCATCACAAATGCGAGAGTGGTTGCCCGATTGAACCCCAGAGCCAGTAACATGGCGATGACAATTGGTGTGAGGATAAGCGCTGCTCCATCATTTGCGAAAAGAGCTGAGACGACGGCTCCCAGCAGAATAATGAAAGTGAACAGTAATCGTCCATTACCCTTTCCCCAGCGTGCAACATGTAAGGCACTCCATTCAAAAAAACCAGACTCATCAAGTAACAGGCTGATGATAATAATCGCAATAAAAGCAGTTGTAGCATTCCAGACAATGGGAATATCGTTCAATTGAATGACTCCTGTCAGCAGGGCAAGTATGGCTCCCAGTGATGCGCTCCATCCAATACCCAACCCTCGTGGCTGCCAGATGACCAAAATTATCGTCAGGATAAAGATCTCTCCTGCAAATAGCATGTTATCTCCTTCTGCTTTAGTTTGATTTTTATATATGAATTAACATATATGATTGAGTTGAGGTTTTAACGGCAGAGTATCTTACCATCAGGCGTACAGTTTGAATTCGCCAGTTTATTTACTAGAACTTTGATTTCTACCTGTTGGCAGTTCCATGACGCTTCAATAATATTGGTTGCCCATGCTGGAATATGAGGTGATAGACGATAATGAACCCACTTACCTTCACGACGATCTAGTAACAACCCTGCATCACGCAATAGTGCGATATGTCGTGAAATTTTGGGCTGAGACGCACTGAGTACGGTACAAATATCGCAGACACATAGTTCACTTGCTTCGCGTAGCAACAATACGATGTTAATACGGGTTTCATCCGCAAGAAGTTTGAAAAGCTGAACGGGGGATAGCACGATTTTATTCTCCGCTGATAATTTTTTACATATGTTAATTCATATATGATTGAATTTAAAGAGGCGCTTATAAAATCAATTCAGAGAGAATTTTCGATATTGATATTGCGTATTACGGGTAAATTGTTCGTCAAACACGCTGGGTTTGATATTGGCGGCACACTCACCGTCAAGATTATGGCGGGCTGTCTAGTGCTCATTCCTGACAACGACGACACCCGCACCATTAAACAACAGTACCAGCGCCAGCAAGACCAGCTCAGCGAAATTAAGCTGCGAATGCGGGAGCTGATAGGCGACTACAAAAACGGCTAAGGGCAGGGAGTGAGCCGCTCTTAAAAGAACAAAGCCGGAAGAACATGGGGATTTTTCCGGCTACTATCTACTAAGGGGTGATGGGAATTACGTTATCTACATCAATTCCTATTGAACTTACACCGACAATTTTTGAATGATTACTCCATAAGCTACATTCAAAATTTATACTACCAGTAATAATCCATTGCTGTCCTATAACCTGAGAAAACTCAATTAAATCTAATAGTAAAGAATCCCATTTATCATTTTCAACATGAACCATAAATTTTGTATCACTATTGCAGTGAACAGAGTTAACTCCATATTTATTAATGAGAGTTTGATTTACTTTTCGTAATATCTTTTCCTTTCCTGAAATAGATTTAGTGTCAAAGAAAAAATTAAAATATATGCTAAAAATCATTTATGAGTTACCTCACCCTTCAGAGAAATGTTTGCGTGACTCCCATCACGAGTAACCCAACCTATTTGTTTTCTACCCGTTTTTGATAGTTGAATATCCCATTCAAACGATTCTCCAGCAGTACGAGAAGGCCCCTTAGTCCACACATTACCAAAACGATCCAAATAACCACCATCTTTTTTAGGTAAGGGCATTGTTGGCTTCCAGTCTTCTGGAGGAACATAGCGAATTCGCCCTCTTGTTGGCAATTGAGCTTCTTTGATTCTTCCTTTCTTTGTTGGACATTTCGTTAATCCAAACGGATCAATAAAATTGACCGGATTATGCACATAGCCATACGGATTCACCCCGCCCAGCAGCCCGATGGGGTCATAGGGTGGGTTCGGGTGCGGTCATACTTTTTTAAGCGATTTTTTCCTTGATTATCAGCTTATTAAAGAACCCTTTTTACCCGTTTCGCTCACGCCCGCGAACCTAAAACGCCGAAGTGCACTTTTGGGCGGTTTAACCCGTTTGCCCCTGTGCGTTTTTGCCCGGCTACTGTCGCAAGCCATTGTGCAGTATAGCGCCCCTTTTTTCTTGTGATTGGTGAACAGCCTGATTTTGTGATGTTTTTCACTTTCAGCAACGGGCGAACGTCGCCCAACTTGCTTGGGCGGCGGGCGGCCGTTCTGCGGGTGCGGGCGGCACAGAGCCTGCCAGCGGCGCCCTGCGACGCTCGGGATCACTGGTGTTTCAGATGGGGCACGGCTTTGCATGACCGCACCGTGTTTCCAAGGGAAGCCCCCTGCGGGGGCTGCACGGGGCGGAGATGGCGAGCACGGCAACGAGCGAGGAGCGCAGCGACTGCGAGCCGGGCGCAGCCAGTGCAGCAGGGTTGGGGCGGGGGAGGTAAATTCACGGAGGCCGCAGGCCGACCTGCTTTCAGGGTTGTTTGCCGGACGGTGGCATGGCAGCTAAAGCAGAACACGGGTTTTTGCCGAGGACTGGCTCAGGCGCTGACAGCAGAAGGCGCAGCCTTGTGCGCCACACCCAGCGATGCCGATAAGCGGGGGCGACAGACATAATGTTAATTATACGCTGCGAACCGCTGCACAGTGTTGATTCGGGCCGCGGAGCCGCCCGGTGAGGGGCGGATAATTCCCTTACATTATGTTGAGTGGGCTTTGGGCGGCCTGCATATGTTTAACGGGGACACAACTGTGCAGGCCGCCCATTGCCCACGTACCCCCGCAGACACTGAAGCTGACGGGCAGTCCGGCCACGGTCTGCCCCCGCACTGAACTTAAGCGGACTCAACGGGGAGGATCGGGCTGTCCGGTGCACGGGGGGGCGGTTCAGTGTCAGGCTTTCCGCTGGCACGGGCTGAGCGGCTCTCCGGCGGTTCGGCAGGCTTGTCGACTTCCGGCAAGGCCTGAGGGTCACGCTCGGCCGGATGGGTTTGCTTATGCACTTTCTTTAGGTGTCCGATAGCGACCCGCGTATACACCTGGGTGGTATTGAGTTTTTCGTGTCCCAGCATCGCCTGGATATGGCGGATATCGGCCCCGTTATCCAGCATCTGGGTCGCCATGGAATGCCGGAACAGGTGACAGGCGCCCGGCTTGTCAAGCTGAGCCTGTTGCCGGATGGCTTTCGCGGCGATGTGGGTCAGGTGCCCCGGACTGAGCGGCCTGCCCTTTTGCGAGATAAACAGGTAGCCACTGTCATAGTGCGCGGCCAGCCGGGGCCGGACCTGCACCAGATAACGTGTCAGCCAGCCCAGCGCCCGCTCGCCGATGGGCACCACCCGGTCTTTATGACCTTTGCCCTGATTGACCACCACGGCCCCGCGTTCGACGTCGATATCCCCCCGCCGGAGCTGGCGCAGTTCCATACGCCGGATGCCGCTGCTCCACAGCACTTCCAGCATCACCCGGTTGCGAAGCCCCAAGATACTTTGGTCGTCAAGGCTGTCGAGCACCTGCGCAGTTTCCCGTTCACTCAGGATCTGGGCTGGCAGCCGCTTCTCTTCTTTCGGCAACACCATCTGCTCTGTCGGGTTGTAGAGGATATGATGGCGTTGCAACAACCAACGGAACCACAGCCGCAGGGCGATCAACCGTTCCCGCTGGCCGTTATGGCTGTAAGGCTGGCCGTCGGCCTTGCGGTAAGCCCGCAGATAGCGCTGCCAGCTTTCCAGCAACGCCAGCGTCACCTGAGCCGGATACTGCACGGTGCGCTGTTCGCACCAGTCCACGAAAGGCAGCAGCCGTTCCCGGTAGCTTTCCCGTGTACGCGGGCTTTTTCCCTGTGCGGCCTGTGTATCCAGATAGGCGTCCAGTTGCGCCCGTAAGGTGATAAGCGGGTTGGCGTGTGAAGTGGTCATGCGGATTGTCCTTTTTGTTATAGAAGCTATCCGGCACTACGGTATGACGGGAAGTTTTTATTGTGTTGCCGGAACAGTGATTTTTCGTTTTGTCAGACTTGCGGGCGCTGAACCTTGTCTGGCTATGGCTTTAGGGCGGTTTTGGCTTCCCAGACTTAGCCCAGACTTGGTGCAGACTTGGTATAGACTTGCCTCAGTCCTGTCCAGACTTGCGCAGATCATACGGGGACAATCAGGCCACTTAAGTGCGCACTGTCGCCGTCACCGTCCCAGAGTAGTTCGTATTGCAACAGGTGCCCGCGACTGCCGCCGTGGATCAGCAGGTATTCCATGTCGCTCAGGCGCTGGCAATGCAGCTTAAGCTGGCTGTCGCTCCAGTTCGTGTAAGCGCGGATATCCCGCCGGGTAAAGCGCACTTCCCGTAACGTCTGCTGCCCGGCCGCGGCCATGTCGTTCGCCATCTGCTGGATCAGCAATAACAGTTTGCGGGTCTGCGGCGGCATCTCGTCGAGCGTCCGGCCTAAGATTTCATGCGCGAGCTGGTTCGCTAATTTGATATCTTCTTTGGTGACTTCGATATAGTCCAGTGTGTTGCCGCGATGCTCTGCCGTTTTGATTTCCCGCTGGTACTGGTGCAACAGGGCGATACTCTGGATAAGCGTCAGGTATTTCATATGGTCACGGCGGGTGCGGGTTTTGTCTGACATAAAGGTCAGTTGGTGCGCATACGGATTGACGACATTCAGCGGTTTCAGCAACCGCTGGGCGTTCTGGTGAAGCTGCGTCAGATAGTCCCGCTCGTTCTCGGCCAGCAGGCCTTCGAGCGTCTGCTTCTGGCGCTGTAACGCATGGATGGCTTCGGTCTGGGCGCGGGATTCATTGACCGTCAGCACCAGACAGCGGTTCAGCAGCTCTTCATCCACATCAATGGCGGTCGTGGTCAGCATCAGCATCACCGGACCTTTGACCGTGTAACTTTTGGTAACGAGGTTTCCGGTCGCTTCGTCTTTGCCCGTGCTCGCCATCGTTAATTCGCCATCCGACTGCAACAGTTTCAACGCATAGGCCGCCTGCCGCACGCCTTCTTCTTCCGCAATGGCGAGGATTTTATGCTGGAGATTGGTTTCACCGAGGTAAAAGAGACTTTGCCCGGTCATGGCGCTGTACTGGATGCGTTCTTCTTCCGGTATCAGGTTCAGTACCGCCTCCATTAAGCTGCTCTTTCCCGCGGCGCTGCTGCTCTGGATCAGGACGGCTAACGGTTTGGGCAGTTTGCGACTCACGGCCGCCAAAAAACCCGCCAGTAAGTTAGTGGATTCACCGACCACGCCACAGGCGGCTAAGTCAGCGGTCACTCGTGCTGTCAGATAGGGATCTTGCAGCAAGGCCAGTGCCGCTTCCCGTTCAGCGATCCCCATCGCCGGTACGTGGGGTTCGGTGCCTGAGGTGGGTTGCTGTTGCCCCTGTTCGACGGCCAGTAACACCTGCCCCAGCGAACGGCGCAACTCAGCCTCTCCCAGCCCCAGTTCGGTGGCGGCCAGTCTGGCATAGCTGTTTCGGCTGCGGGCACTCATCAGGTCAACCCCGTCGGCGAACAGGACGCCGCTTTGTGTGTCCAGCACCTGCGCATTGAGTTTCATCGTGGCAGCGCCTGCTTTGACTGCGCCCATGCCCCGTAAGCACCATTGGAGTGTGCCGATCGAGATAAGCAGCTCGCCATGCTCACCGGATTCACAGACGACATTCGGCGTCACGCTGGGTACGGGTCCAGCGGCTAAAGGGGAAGCGGGTTCTGGCGCGGTGTCCGGCTCAGCCGTCTGGCGCTCAAGGGCTACCATATCCGCTGCATCCTGCATCGGTACAGCACTCTCAATCAGCAGGGCAAAGGCCGATTCGGGTTCGGCCATCTGACACAGGTATTCGTTGGCATCCATTTCCGGCGGGAACACCACGCGCAAGGGCGTGATCCCTTTAGCAACCAGTGCTGCCGCCAGTTTCACGGCCGCATCATTGCCGGCGGTATCATTATCAAAGGCGATCAGCACCTGCTTAATGCCGTGCTGTTCGAACGCCTGCCAGTGATCCGCGATGACGCCGTTCACCCCGTAAGCGGCTGTCACATTGCGCTGCCCCGTCACCCAGAACGACATCGCATCAATCAGCGATTCGCACAGGATCAGCGTTCTGGAGGCACCCAGCGCCGCTTCATTCCAGACCCCCTGATGTGCCCCCGGCAGGTACAGATGACGGATAATGGACTGGCGCTGGTCGTCGCCGATTTTGCGCCCGTACAGCTCATGTACCTGCCCCTCAGCGCCGATAACGGGCACAACCAGCGATCCACGCAGATGCTCACGCCCGTTCTCCCGCAGCACCCCGGTCGCTATCAGGCGGCGGCGGATCTCCTCGCCGGCTTTGACTTTTTTCGGTGGCAGACGGTAGCCCAGCGTGCGGTTGGCAAAGCCCAGCTTAAACTGCGCGACTAATTCAGGATGGTTGAGTCGCCGCTTCGCCAGATAGGCCTGTGCTTCCGGGGCATTCAGCAGCGTATGGTGATAAAACGCAACCACCCGTGACAGCAGCACCGGTTGCCCGAGGGTCTCATCGGCCAGCTCCGCAGGCTGCACCAGCGGCTCGATCGCCGGATTGTGCCCCAGCACGGCACGCAGGCGTTCCACGGCATGGCGCAGACTTAACCCTTCGGTTTTCATTACCCAGTCGAGCACCGAACCGCCTGCCCCGCAGCCAAAGCAGTGATAGAGATTTTTGGCGGGCGTGATCATCATCGAGGGCGTTTTCTCCTGATGGAACGGGCACAGCACAGTCATATCCTTACCGCGCTTAAACAACTGCCGCCCCTGCTGCTCAATGACAGCCACTAAGGAGACGGCGGATTTCAGGTGTTGCAACTCTGCTTCGGGAATGCGAGCCATAAAGTGACCTTCCTAAAATTGCGTCAAGATTCCATTGCTCTTTTATTTAGTATCCGATAGGATACCGATATAAAGCAAGCATTTTTTGGGGGATAGAATGAAGGCAAATTTCTCTGACTGGTTTAATTCAATGAGTATTGCTAACAGACTCATCACCCTGCGCAAGCAAAAAGGCTTATCACAACAGGCATTAGCGGATGCTATCGGCATTCACGTGACACAAGTAAAACGCTATGAGGGCGGGATTTCGTTACCGTCTCTGGAAGCGGTTAAGAAGATAGCGCAGACATTGCGAGTCACGACAGATTCACTGATATTTGAAGACGATGAGCTACAACCTGATAGCGATTTAGCTCTACAGTTTCAGGCGATCAGCAATATGCAGCCGGAACAGCGGCAGGTGATAAAAGAAGTACTGGAAGGCATGATCATTAAGTATGAAGCTGAACGCTGGTCTTCCAAGATGAAGTAAAAACGATTAACGCAACGTATTCGGGCGGGCACCCGAACACGCTGCTCACCACAAGCAACTACCAAGGAGTTGAATGATGGCTAAGGCGCATTCTAAGCAAAACCGTGCCGTAAATAAAGCGACGAAAACAGAACGTTATTACACCGTGGGATACGTGCCGCAAAATGACAAGGCCAATGCCCCGCCTGCAATCCATCTTAAAGGGCAATGGCTTAAGGCCGCAGGCTTTGATATTGGTGGCACACTCACCGTCAAAATACTGGAGGGCTGTCTGGTGCTTATTCCTGACAGTGACGACACCCGCACCATGAAACAACAGTACCAGCGCCAGCAAGACCAGCTCAGCGAAATTAAGCTGCGGATGCGGGAACTGATTGGCGATTACAACAGCAACTAAGGGCAGGGAGTGAGCCGCTCTTAAAAAGAAGAAAGCCGGAAGATCACAGAGATCTTTCCGGCTTTAAATTTAACTATTCATATTTTCCAGTAAACATAAATTCTTCAAGCATGTTAATGAACATGGTTTTATCTCTTGTTTGCTTACTACCTAGGAATTTTTCCTCTTCTGTTTTTCCTGTCTTTTTATTTATTTTTATGATGAAAAAATCTAACACAAATAAACCGTTAGGGTCTCCTTCTGGTTCATACCGTGAATCAAAGCAAAGGCCATCAAGAGAATTATGTCCACTAATCAAAATTGATCCATAGAACCAATCCATATTTTCTTTAGTAGGCTCATAGTCATAGAAATTATTTACATCAATTACCCACCTACTCGGTATTCTTAAGGGCTGAATATTCTTCCATATATCTTTTTTCATTAACGAACTCCTGGAATGTATTTTCCGACTTGTTCCAACGATGCGGGGAAACTGTGAATAGTAGGAATAGGTGCATTCGTCATTTCAATTCTTACCCAATCGGTTAATTTTCCTTCATTATATCCAACATGACCTGTAGGGTTTTTATAGAACATGAATCGAGTTCCACCGTGGTCAAACGCATGACCATTCCGAATAGCTCCATATGCAGCTTGTTTTTCAAAGCCAGCTACCTTACCTGCATATTCCGGGAAATAAGATGCTTCAGGTCTTTTATCTAAGCTTCCTTTGCCTACACTCAGATTTTTAGCTTCAGTAACATCTTTTGCATTGATATGTTTTGTTGCATGACGACCAGCAGTAGGGCGTTGAGCATTATAAACATCTGTTCGAAGAGCTTTGCGTTTATGGTATCCAGTAGGATCACAACTCGCTAACCCTAATGGATCGATCCAATTTGTAGGGTTATGGACATACGAATACGGGTTAAAGCCCCCTTCAAGTCCGATGGGGTCATAGGGTGGGTTCGGGTGCGGTCATACTTTTTTAAGCGATTTTTTCCTTGATTATCAGCTTATTAAAGAACCCTTTTTACCCGTTTCGCTCACGCCCGCGAACCTAAAACGCCGAAGTGCACTTTTGGGCGGTTTAACCCGTTTGCCCCTGTGCGTTTTTGCCCGGCTACTGTCGCAAGCCATTGTGCAGTATAGCGCCCCTTTTTTCTTGTGATTGGTGAACAGCCTGATTTTGTGATGTTTTTCACTTTCAGCAACGGGCGAACGTCGCCCAACTTGCTTGGGCGGCGGGCGGCCGTTCTGCGGGTGCGGGCGGCACAGAGCCTGCCAGCGGCGCCCTGCGACGCTCGGGATCACTGGTGTTTCAGATGGGGCACGGCTTTGCATGACCGCACCGTGTTTCCAAGGGAAGCCCCCTGCGGGGGCTGCACGGGGCGGAGATGGCGAGCACGGCAACGAGCGAGGAGCGCAGCGACTGCGAGCCGGGCGCAGCCAGTGCAGCAGGGTTGGGGCGGGGGAGGTAAATTCACGGAGGCCGCAGGCCGACCTGCTTTCAGGGTTGTTTGCCGGACGGTGGCATGGCAGCTAAAGCAGAACACGGGTTTTTGCCGAGGACTGGCTCAGGCGCTGACAGCAGAAGGCGCAGCCTTGTGCGCCACACCCAGCGATGCCGATAAGCGGGGGCGACAGACATAATGTTAATTATACGCTGCGAACCGCTGCACAGTGTTGATTCGGGCCGCGGAGCCGCCCGGTGAGGGGCGGATAATTCCCTTACATTATGTTGAGTGGGCTTTGGGCGGCCTGCATATGTTTAACGGGGACACAACTGTGCAGGCCGCCCATTGCCCACGTACCCCCGCAGACACTGAAGCTGACGGGCAGTCCGGCCACGGTCTGCCCCCGCACTGAACTTAAGCGGACTCAACGGGGAGGATCGGGCTGTCCGGTGCACGGGGGGGCGGTTCAGTGTCAGGCTTTCCGCTGGCACGGGCTGAGCGGCTCTCCGGCGGTTCGGCAGGCTTGTCGACTTCCGGCAAGGCCTGAGGGTCACGCTCGGCCGGATGGGTTTGCTTATGCACTTTCTTTAGGTGTCCGATAGCGACCCGCGTATACACCTGGGTGGTATTGAGTTTTTCGTGTCCCAGCATCGCCTGGATATGGCGGATATCGGCCCCGTTATCCAGCATCTGGGTCGCCATGGAATGCCGGAACAGGTGACAGGCGCCCGGCTTGTCAAGCTGAGCCTGTTGCCGGATGGCTTTCGCGGCGATGTGGGTCAGGTGCCCCGGACTGAGCGGCCTGCCCTTTTGCGAGATAAACAGGTAGCCACTGTCATAGTGCGCGGCCAGCCGGGGCCGGACCTGCACCAGATAACGTGTCAGCCAGCCCAGCGCCCGCTCGCCGATGGGCACCACCCGGTCTTTATGACCTTTGCCCTGATTGACCACCACGGCCCCGCGTTCGACGTCGATATCCCCCCGCCGGAGCTGGCGCAGTTCCATACGCCGGATGCCGCTGCTCCACAGCACTTCCAGCATCACCCGGTTGCGAAGCCCCAAGATACTTTGGTCGTCAAGGCTGTCGAGCACCTGCGCAGTTTCCCGTTCACTCAGGATCTGGGCTGGCAGCCGCTTCTCTTCTTTCGGCAACACCATCTGCTCTGTCGGGTTGTAGAGGATATGATGGCGTTGCAACAACCAACGGAACCACAGCCGCAGGGCGATCAACCGTTCCCGCTGGCCGTTATGGCTGTAAGGCTGGCCGTCGGCCTTGCGGTAAGCCCGCAGATAGCGCTGCCAGCTTTCCAGCAACGCCAGCGTCACCTGAGCCGGATACTGCACGGTGCGCTGTTCGCACCAGTCCACGAAAGGCAGCAGCCGTTCCCGGTAGCTTTCCCGTGTACGCGGGCTTTTTCCCTGTGCGGCCTGTGTATCCAGATAGGCGTCCAGTTGCGCCCGTAAGGTGATAAGCGGGTTGGCGTGTGAAGTGGTCATGCGGATTGTCCTTTTTGTTATAGAAGCTATCCGGCACTACGGTATGACGGGAAGTTTTTATTGTGTTGCCGGAACAGTGATTTTTCGTTTTGTCAGACTTGCGGGCGCTGAACCTTGTCTGGCTATGGCTTTAGGGCGGTTTTGGCTTCCCAGACTTAGCCCAGACTTGGTGCAGACTTGGTATAGACTTGCCTCAGTC
Organism: Xenorhabdus japonica; assembly: GCF_900115195.1. Lineage (GTDB taxonomy): Bacteria > Pseudomonadota > Gammaproteobacteria > Enterobacterales > Enterobacteriaceae > Xenorhabdus > Xenorhabdus japonica. The sequence continues at coordinate 58,206 of NZ_FOVO01000005.1, read as the reverse complement.
CTGTCCAGACTTGCGCAGATCATACGGGGACAATCAGGCCACTTAAGTGCGCACTGTCGCCGTCACCGTCCCAGAGTAGTTCGTATTGCAACAGGTGCCCGCGACTGCCGCCGTGGATCAGCAGGTATTCCATGTCGCTCAGGCGCTGGCAATGCAGCTTAAGCTGGCTGTCGCTCCAGTTCGTGTAAGCGCGGATATCCCGCCGGGTAAAGCGCACTTCCCGTAACGTCTGCTGCCCGGCCGCGGCCATGTCGTTCGCCATCTGCTGGATCAGCAATAACAGTTTGCGGGTCTGCGGCGGCATCTCGTCGAGCGTCCGGCCTAAGATTTCATGCGCGAGCTGGTTCGCTAATTTGATATCTTCTTTGGTGACTTCGATATAGTCCAGTGTGTTGCCGCGATGCTCTGCCGTTTTGATTTCCCGCTGGTACTGGTGCAACAGGGCGATACTCTGGATAAGCGTCAGGTATTTCATATGGTCACGGCGGGTGCGGGTTTTGTCTGACATAAAGGTCAGTTGGTGCGCATACGGATTGACGACATTCAGCGGTTTCAGCAACCGCTGGGCGTTCTGGTGAAGCTGCGTCAGATAGTCCCGCTCGTTCTCGGCCAGCAGGCCTTCGAGCGTCTGCTTCTGGCGCTGTAACGCATGGATGGCTTCGGTCTGGGCGCGGGATTCATTGACCGTCAGCACCAGACAGCGGTTCAGCAGCTCTTCATCCACATCAATGGCGGTCGTGGTCAGCATCAGCATCACCGGACCTTTGACCGTGTAACTTTTGGTAACGAGGTTTCCGGTCGCTTCGTCTTTGCCCGTGCTCGCCATCGTTAATTCGCCATCCGACTGCAACAGTTTCAACGCATAGGCCGCCTGCCGCACGCCTTCTTCTTCCGCAATGGCGAGGATTTTATGCTGGAGATTGGTTTCACCGAGGTAAAAGAGACTTTGCCCGGTCATGGCGCTGTACTGGATGCGTTCTTCTTCCGGTATCAGGTTCAGTACCGCCTCCATTAAGCTGCTCTTTCCCGCGGCGCTGCTGCTCTGGATCAGGACGGCTAACGGTTTGGGCAGTTTGCGACTCACGGCCGCCAAAAAACCCGCCAGTAAGTTAGTGGATTCACCGACCACGCCACAGGCGGCTAAGTCAGCGGTCACTCGTGCTGTCAGATAGGGATCTTGCAGCAAGGCCAGTGCCGCTTCCCGTTCAGCGATCCCCATCGCCGGTACGTGGGGTTCGGTGCCTGAGGTGGGTTGCTGTTGCCCCTGTTCGACGGCCAGTAACACCTGCCCCAGCGAACGGCGCAACTCAGCCTCTCCCAGCCCCAGTTCGGTGGCGGCCAGTCTGGCATAGCTGTTTCGGCTGCGGGCACTCATCAGGTCAACCCCGTCGGCGAACAGGACGCCGCTTTGTGTGTCCAGCACCTGCGCATTGAGTTTCATCGTGGCAGCGCCTGCTTTGACTGCGCCCATGCCCCGTAAGCACCATTGGAGTGTGCCGATCGAGATAAGCAGCTCGCCATGCTCACCGGATTCACAGACGACATTCGGCGTCACGCTGGGTACGGGTCCAGCGGCTAAAGGGGAAGCGGGTTCTGGCGCGGTGTCCGGCTCAGCCGTCTGGCGCTCAAGGGCTACCATATCCGCTGCATCCTGCATCGGTACAGCACTCTCAATCAGCAGGGCAAAGGCCGATTCGGGTTCGGCCATCTGACACAGGTATTCGTTGGCATCCATTTCCGGCGGGAACACCACGCGCAAGGGCGTGATCCCTTTAGCAACCAGTGCTGCCGCCAGTTTCACGGCCGCATCATTGCCGGCGGTATCATTATCAAAGGCGATCAGCACCTGCTTAATGCCGTGCTGTTCGAACGCCTGCCAGTGATCCGCGATGACGCCGTTCACCCCGTAAGCGGCTGTCACATTGCGCTGCCCCGTCACCCAGAACGACATCGCATCAATCAGCGATTCGCACAGGATCAGCGTTCTGGAGGCACCCAGCGCCGCTTCATTCCAGACCCCCTGATGTGCCCCCGGCAGGTACAGATGACGGATAATGGACTGGCGCTGGTCGTCGCCGATTTTGCGCCCGTACAGCTCATGTACCTGCCCCTCAGCGCCGATAACGGGCACAACCAGCGATCCACGCAGATGCTCACGCCCGTTCTCCCGCAGCACCCCGGTCGCTATCAGGCGGCGGCGGATCTCCTCGCCGGCTTTGACTTTTTTCGGTGGCAGACGGTAGCCCAGCGTGCGGTTGGCAAAGCCCAGCTTAAACTGCGCGACTAATTCAGGATGGTTGAGTCGCCGCTTCGCCAGATAGGCCTGTGCTTCCGGGGCATTCAGCAGCGTATGGTGATAAAACGCAACCACCCGTGACAGCAGCACCGGTTGCCCGAGGGTCTCATCGGCCAGCTCCGCAGGCTGCACCAGCGGCTCGATCGCCGGATTGTGCCCCAGCACGGCACGCAGGCGTTCCACGGCATGGCGCAGACTTAACCCTTCGGTTTTCATTACCCAGTCGAGCACCGAACCGCCTGCCCCGCAGCCAAAGCAGTGATAGAGATTTTTGGCGGGCGTGATCATCATCGAGGGCGTTTTCTCCTGATGGAACGGGCACAGCACAGTCATATCCTTACCGCGCTTAAACAACTGCCGCCCCTGCTGCTCAATGACAGCCACTAAGGAGACGGCGGATTTCAGGTGTTGCAACTCTGCTTCGGGAATGCGAGCCATAAAGTGACCTTCCTAAAATTGCGTCAAGATTCCATTGCTCTTTTATTTAGTATCCGATAGGATACCGATATAAAGCAAGCATTTTTTGGGGGATAGAATGAAGGCAAATTTCTCTGACTGGTTTAATTCAATGAGTATTGCTAACAGACTCATCACCCTGCGCAAGCAAAAAGGCTTATCACAACAGGCATTAGCGGATGCTATCGGCATTCACGTGACACAAGTAAAACGCTATGAGGGCGGGATTTCGTTACCGTCTCTGGAAGCGGTTAAGAAGATAGCGCAGACATTGCGAGTCACGACAGATTCACTGATATTTGAAGACGATGAGCTACAACCTGATAGCGATTTAGCTCTACAGTTTCAGGCGATCAGCAATATGCAGCCGGAACAGCGGCAGGTGATAAAAGAAGTACTGGAAGGCATGATCATTAAGTATGAAGCTGAACGCTGGTCTTCCAAGATGAAGTAAAAACGATTAACGCAACGTATTCGGGCGGGCACCCGAACACGCTGCTCACCACAAGCAACTACCAAGGAGTTGAATGATGGCTAAGGCGCATTCTAAGCAAAACCGTGCCGTAAATAAAGCGACGAAAACAGAACGTTATTACACCGTGGGATACGTGCCGCAAAATGACAAGGCCAATGCCCCGCCTGCAATCCATCTTAAAGGGCAATGGCTTAAGGCCGCAGGCTTTGATATTGGTGGCACACTCACCGTCAAAATACTGGAGGGCTGTCTGGTGCTTATTCCTGACAGTGACGACACCCGCACCATGAAACAACAGTACCAGCGCCAGCAAGACCAGCTCAGCGAAATTAAGCTGCGGATGCGGGAACTGATTGGCGATTACAACAGCAACTAAGGGCAGGGAGTGAGCCGCTCTTAAAAAGAAGAAAGCCGGAAGATCACGGGGATCTTTCCGGTTTTGTATTTTCTAACTTAGACTTGAAAAACCAAAATCTATATACCCTTCAGAACTTATGACAAAACACCATTTTTTATCATCACTAAAAAAATAATGGTGTTGTGGTACTTTATTGATAACAATAAAAAAAATAGACTCAAATTGTTCAGGAGTCATAGCTATTGCAAAATCTAAAGATGAGTCATTTATGTAGTAAATGACGTTACTATTAGAGATAAGTTCATCAATAGAATGTTCCTTGATAAATTTGTCTGTTAATACTTTTAAATCATCATGTTTTTTATATAAACAAGTCTGATGATGACGGGTCTTTGACCAATCTATCTTAGATCCTTTCCATGCAAAAGAATCAGATAAAGAGTCAGCAAGTTTCTCCCAATCATTTATTATTGTAGGTGGATTAATCTGTTGATTTATTTCATTTATAATTTCTTCATCAAGAGTCATGATCCTCTCCGTGGTTTTGATGGGTGATCAAATAATTTTTGTAGTTTAGTAACGGTTTTTTCTGTTGCATCAAAAAGGAAATGTTCACCTTTATCTTTTCCACTAAAGACATTGATATGAGCACCACTTCTTTCATCATATTCAATCCTGAAACCAGTTTTTCCATCCATTGTAGTCATTCCTACAGGTTGGTTTTTTGTAGCTCCGAATTTCCCAGTATTCACTTTTTCTGCTTTAAATCCTCTATCCGTAAGCCAAGCTAAAGCCCTATTTCTTGCTTGCTCGAATGAGTCTTTAATTGTTGGACATTTTTCCAGCCCGAAAGGATCAACAAAATTGACCGGATTATCGACATAGCCATACGGATTCACCCCGCCCAGCAGCCCGATGGGGTCGGGGGTCAGGTACTGTCCCGTATTCCGATCATAGTACCGAAAACGGTTATAGTATAACCCACTTTCCTGATCTTCGTACTGTCCCATAAACCGTAGGTTACAGTTAACATGATAATCCGCATCATTGGAAGCAATGACCTGTGAACGTTCCGCCTTACCCCATGTGGTCAGCCGCTGTGCCCAGACCAGCCCGCCTTCCTCGTTCAACATCTCACGCGGTGTGCCCTGATGGTCACTGACAATATAGTGTAGCTTGCCGCACTCAAAACGTGCTGACGGTGTCAGGGTGCCCGGTTCGTAGAGCCAGCGGATGCGCTGATCTTCCACTGGCGTGCCATCCGCATAAAGCGGTGTTTCCTCAATAAGCTGGTCGCCGCTCCACAGATAATCATACCCAGCAGTCGCATTGACTTTGGGAGCCAAATCCGGTTTACCATTCAGCCAGCGCTGCAAATTAGCAGCCGCTAGTTTCCCATCGTGCACTTTCAGCTTGCGGATACGCCGCCCAAACGCATCGTATTGATAGTGCCAGCGCGAGCCGTCCGGGGTTTCACATTGCGTCAGTTGATTCAGCACATCCCAGCGGTAGCGCCAGATTTGCGGGCGGAAACCGTCACGCTGCTCGGTTTTTTCGACCAGCCGCCCGTTGTCATCATAGCGATAACGAATATTGCCCCGCTGTACCACCCGTCCGGCCTGCTGGCGCTGGTTAATTTGTGTCATCGCGTCCTGAGCAGCCATCGGAATATGCTGGCTCAGGTTACCGTTGGCATCATAACGGAACTGTTCTTCATACGGGCGGGAGCCATCGAACAAGGTATGCAATATCTGATCGTTGACGTTGTAACGATAGCGGGTTTGTCCCCAGCGGCTGTCATCAATCACCCTGACGTTATGGGCACGATCATATTGCCAGCTACGGTTTACCGCGGTTGCTTGTGGCGGGAAGTGCGGGTCATTCTGTGCCAGCGTTTCCCTGAACAGTTTAGTCGCCTGGCCCGCAGATTGGTGCGCCAGCAACCCCGTCGCAGTGTAGCGGCTGGCAAGGATAAAGCCGTTGGCACTTTCACGTACCGTTTCCCGTCCCAGCGCATCATGCTGAAAGGTTAATGGCGCATGCTGGTTGAACTGAAAATGGTTCAGCGCCCCCGGCAGATTATAGCCAAAGTGTAGGGTGTTGCCATCAATACTCTCGCTGACCGGGCGTCCGGTTAGGCTATCCCATTCGCGAGTAATCTCTCGTCCGTTGATACGTTCGCAGGTGGGCAGGCCAGTGGTTTTGTTGTACTCATATTCCACTATCGCATCATCATTGATGGCTTTAACTAACTGATGACGGTTATTGTATTCGTAGGTTGTGGTTGCTTTGAGTACTAGCTGGTTATCTTCCGGCTGCCAGCTTTCCTGTTTAGCCAGTGAACCAGCGGCAGAGTAGTGCCAGCGTAACTGTTGACCATCTGGGTATTGTGCCTGAATGCGGCGTCCCAGCTTATCGTACTGATAATCGATAGTACGTCCGGTAAAGTCGGTTTCGCGGATAATCTGTCCGGCGACATCCCGCTCATAGCGGTAAGTTTCACCGGTGGAGGCGGTAACCGTACTAAGGCGGGTTAAACGGTCATAGCCAAATTTCAGGATGGTGCCATCAGGGCGGATAACCTGATTAAGCAGGTCAAAAGCCCCGTACTGGTAACGGGTGGTACGGCCTTCACCATCGGTAGCTGCTACAACTCGCCGTTCACTGTCGTAGGTGAGTTGCTGGGTAGCACCATCCGGCAGTTCCACTTCGGTCAGGCTGCCATTGAGGCTGGCGTGGGCGTCACTGTAGCGGTAACGGGTTTGGTGCTTGAGGGCATCGGTAATTTGACGCAGACGGCCTAGTTCGTCCAGTTGCAGATTGGTTGTTTGACCGTCCGGAGTCATCACCGCCGCCAGCCGCTGCTGTTCGTCATAGGCGTAATGCCACTGGCGACTATCAGGCAACAAGCACTGGCGTAATTCACCGTGGATGCCGTATTGGTACTCTTCTTTATGACCGAGCGGATTGGTCAGGGCTGTCAGATTGCCCTGCTCATCGTAATGAAACTGCCAGCATTCCCCGGTGGGCAGGATGCTCTCTGTCAGTTGCCCGTGTTCATCATAGCCATACGCGAAGGTTTCTCCGGTCGGCAGTACTATTCCGGTCAGGGCGCCATCGGGGTTGTAATCGAACGTGGTGATACCGCCTGACGGATCGGACTCCCAGACGATTTGGCTGTGACGCCACTGGCGGCGGGTGATGCGTCCCAATGGATCAACTTCACGGAGAACCAGTCCGTTATGATCATAGTGATGTTGGGTTTTACCGCCCTCCACATCTATATAAGTAGTGATACGGGCGCTATCATCATAGAGAAAACGGTCGTTCCAATAGCCACTGGGTGAAGTTGTACTTAGAACCCGCCCTTGTTCATCATAAGTGAGGTTCAGATCGGTCTGGTCGGTATCATGCCAGCGGATCATCCGTCCCTGAGAGTCATATTCATGCCACAGGTGATTGTGCTGAAAAGCCTCACATTCGTTCAGGTAGCCCTGTGGATCATAGTGGCAGGTCACCAGCCGCTGTTGCTTGTGCTGTTCAAGATAATCCACCGTCTGGAGCTGTTGACGCTGATAACCGAAGATCAGACGGAAACCATCTGTGCGTGCCACTTCAATCAGTTGTGACTGTTTATCGTAGATAAACCGGATAGCATTCTGGCGCCGATCGGTGATAGCCGACAGTTTGCGGGTGTTCCCGACGGCGTGATTGAAATGGTAGGTAAGCTGGGACTGGCGATCGGTTAGTTTCAGTTCACCCGTTAATTCTCCAGTCAGCAGGTAATGGGGAATATGTTGGTTACGGGCGAGTACTTGATTATCCGGAGTGTTGAAATCATAGATCACCCCGTCTGCATCAGTGAAATTTACTTTACCGTCGGCTAGTACCAACTGGCGTGACCAGTCATCAGCCCATTTAGGGCCAAACAGGCCATTGAACCTAGAAGTGGAGCGATAGGTGCGGGTTAGGGTAATGGGCAATAAACCCGGAATGGCAATAACCGGCCAGACTTGCAGGAAGTCACCGGTGGCCATATCGACAGGTTCACCTTTTACGTTACAGGTGCCATTGCAACTGCCTTCTTTGTTGCCTGACGGGGTAGCGTCATCATTATGTTGTTGAGTCTCTTTTTGCGGTTGTTTTTTGTTTTGTAATGGTTTTTTGATTTTTGTCCCCACTTTGGCTCCTGCTTTAGCATCCCCTTTGATAAATCCGCCAATGCCTGTAGCAGAAGAAACTCCAGTAAGGATCAAGGCACCACCTTCCTCGGCATCGCTTTTCATTTCCATCTTAATTGCATCAGCATTGACCATATCAACTGCCTTTTGCTGAAGGTCAGAAATTCCGACAGGAGCGACTCCCATATATCCCAATGCCTGTTCAACTACAACGGAGGGGGTTGTTGCGGCTATAATCGCTCCTTTGCCAAGGAGTTCTGCCATTTCCGGAATGGTATTCCATAGCTCTTTTCCTGCTCCGATAACGGCTGCTCCCGGATTATCCCAAGCCGCCTCTAGGTTATGTTTACTCTCATTAGCCCATTTTTTGATGTCATCGGCGGTTTCCTGAAACCAGTCAACGGTTTTATCCCACATCCCTTTTTCCGCCGGAGCCTCAGGTTTAACGGCGGGATTAGCATCATGAGGTGTGTTTTGGGCGGCACCAGCTTGCCCGACAACACTACCCAGCGTGTTACCTTCACCGGTCTGGCTGTCGTCTCGTGGCTTTTTAGGCAACGCTGCATTGGGTCCGGGATGATCGTCCTCTTCTTTCTCTTCTTCCCATTCTTTCTTTGGAAACTCACCGCTTTTGAATTTTTCAACGGTATCTTGAGCTGTTTTTTTAAAAGATTGGGCTTCGAAGTCAGCGTCTGCCTGATTATAGTAAACGTCTAATTCGGGATCGTTTCCGTAATCACCGTAAAAGCGAGAACTTTGTCGGTATAACGAATCAGCATTGTTTAATGCTTGCTCCGCCTCAGCCTGTGTGCGGATGTTAAATTCTTTACAATATTTTTCGGCTTTAACATCGGCGCTATTCAGTGTGACAATAATCCTTTCTGACATGGTTTCTCTTCCTTATGCCCCATTCATCCAAAACTTATCCCCGTGGCGCAGCACCAGTTTATTGCCGGCGCGTACCGTGCGGGTGTGATCTTTCGGGTGGCACTTACCCCCCACCGTGCCGCTTTTAACGCCATTCGCCACACCGGGTTGATCACCGAGGGTCTGCGGTACAAAACTCTGGGCAAAGACCACCACGGGTTTGCCGTTGGCGCGCACGGTTTTCTCCGGGGCTGAGCTGTCTGCCAGTTTCGCCACCACTGGATAGGGAATCGGTGGTGTGGAGGAACCCATTGGGGTTTTGCACACGTCCGGCAGCATGCCGATAATCATCCATGTGCCGGCGGTACGGGCGATGTAGTTATCCGCCATGCGTATTCTCCTCTTCCAGTGGTGCCAGTTTGAGCAAAGGGGCATCCGGGTTGATTTCAAACCGGGCTTCGGCGACCCGTACGGGTAGGGATGCTTTGAAGCTCAATCGGCAGGTCATATGCAGCGTCCTTGCTTCGCTGTCGATAATGAGGGTGTCAGGGCGCATCGGAATGGGCAGCAGCATGCCGTTGTGCATTCGCAGCAGGATAAACGGACGATGCCCCGGCAGGGTGATATGTAAGTCTCCGTTGGGTGTCAGGCCGCTCAGGGTGATGGCGATATCGGTTTCAGTCCAGTCAATCTGCTGGTCAGCCGGTGCACCGTTCCAGTAGCCAAAGTTAAAATCTTTCGGCAGATAAGGATGGCGGTGCTCCAGCCATTCGGCATCGTAAGTGCCGGCAAGCTGACGGCGGGGTAGCCACGGACGGCCGATAAATCCCATTCCTTGTGGCTGACAAGCCGGCGTATCAGCCGATAATGTATCGGTCAGTTGAGACGCAAAATGCTGGGCAGTGAAGGGGGCATCCGGTCGGATAATGCGTGGCGCAGGGTAACGGGTGGGTTGTTTGGCGTTAGCGTACCACGGTGTGATAAACCCCGTTCCCAGTGGATTGGTCTCACAAACCGCATGAGCAACAGGCGCATTTTCCCCGTCTGGATACTGCTGACGTTGTTCTGGTGTCAGCCGATCACTTTCCTTGAGGTATTCGTTGGCCTTATCATCTGCATGAATTTTGCATTCACCACCAAAGGCGTAGCGATAATCCAGCGGCAGAGTAGTAAAGGGTTTTGGCTCAGTCAGTTTCCAGTTGCCGTTGATGTCACGGATAAATTCCCGTTCACCGGTGACGGTCAGGGTTTTGTCGAGCAGAGTCTGACCCTGCTTGTTCTTTACCTGCAATCGCACGGGAAATTCAGTACAGGGGCGACCGTCAGGCGTATACGCTGTGCCGTTAACAATCACATCGCAGCGTGGTTTAAACGGTGCAAGATCACTTTCCTGTAGCACCTGTGAAGAATTCATCTGTCCGCGGTATTCATCCTGTAAACATAAAGGTGGTGCGGGCAGTAGCTCGGCGAGATATTCTCCCTGTCCGGCGGGCAATAACTGGTAACCCATTTTCATCACTGCGACGTGATGCTCGGTATCTTCGATATCAAACATCTGGTAGTTCATCACCGCAAAGGGCGTCAGGTTACGAAATTCCATCTCGGTATATGCTCCTTAGTTCAGGTCAATATCCTTGCCAGTGATTTGTACCGGGCCGCTGGCCTCAAACTTGAATTCGCTGCCCTGAATGGTGATGCGTCCGGCACTGTCCATGCGTAGGGTGCTTTTGCCGCATGTCAGTTCAATCACGTCACCGGCATTAATGGACAGGGTATTGCCGACGGTAATGGACTTGTGGCTACCGACCTGCTCTGTCTGGCTTAAGGCCACGGCGGTATTCATGCCTGCCCCGACGGTAATGGCATAACCGGCACCGACTGTCAGGGTACGGGAGATGCCGACGATTTCATTGCTGGTCAGCTTCACCGTTTCTTGCTTGTGCTGGTTAACCTTAATGGTCTGGTTTTTCTCCACGGTTTCGCTGTGGTTCGCCAGTACATGCGTGTCACGGTCATTGAGCACTTTGGTGTTCATGTCCTTCTGGGCATGGATAAACACTTCTTCGCTGCCCTTCGCATCCTCAAAACGCAGTTCGTTGAAGCCCTCGCCCTTGTGAGTGTGGGTTTTGAGGGTGGTGCGGGTTTTCTCGGCCGGTAAATCCAATGGTGGGCGGTTGCGCCCGTTGTAGTTGCAGCCAGTTACTATCGGGCGGTCAATATCGCCATTCAGATAAGAGACAATCACTTCCTGCCCGATACGGGGGATAGCCATAAAACCAAAGCCGTTGCCGTTCCAGCCCTGTGCCACTCGCACCCAGCAGGAAGAACCATCCCCCGGTTGGTCGTAGCGGTTCCAGTGGAAGTGCACCTTAATCGCACCGTGTTCGTTGACAAAAATCTCCTCCCCTTCAGGGCCGACGACTGTTGCCAGTTCATCCCCGTCTGCCATCGGTTTGTAACGGTACGGCGGACGCCAGTCATCTCGCCCGGGAATAAAGGTGACATTGTTGGTCAGGGTTGTGCCTTCTCCCGCAATACCAGCGGCCTGAGGCTGTGAGCCGTGATGGGTCACGGTCACTACCTGCCAGCGGTCATTCATGGCGGCAACAGGGTGGGATTGTAGGGTAAAGATTTTACCGGGGCGCAACTGAATACAGTTGGTATTCGCTGAGCCGAGCTTGCTTTCACTGTTAAGCTGATTTAACCGTGTATCCCCGAGCGGCTGGCCTTCTTTGCTCCACGGGAAGCGGCCGTAGCTTTCAAATACCGGGTGTCCGGCACCGTTCGGCAATACTGATTTGGGTTGCAGGGGCTGGGAAGGACGCAAGTAGTTGTAATCCTTGTGGAGATACTCATCCGGACAGAGGAATTCACCGTATTGCCACTGCCATGCGGTTGTGTCGGTATCATCGGTATTGTGCTGGGCGTTGTAGGTCAGGGTCAGACCGGCGGTCATCCCCAGATGGGAGTCGCTGTAAAACAACTGCTCTTCTTCAAACCAAAAAATCATCCCTTCTTCGGCGGCCAGCCGACACCAGAAATCATAGGCTGACTCGCGTTTCTGGGTGGTGTATTCCCGCACCGGATGGTGGTCGGCATCGTCATAGAACTTGTTGCCCGACTTGATGCGGTGCTCTTTGAGCAGTTGCTTCAGGATATCCGGTACGGACAGGCGCTGGAACAGGCGGCTGTCCTGATTGAGGGTCATGCGCCACATTTCCGGACGGATGATAAAGGAATAAAACGTTTGCCGCCCGTCGGTATTGCCCTGTGAGGCTCCGGCCACAATGCCGTTGACGGTGCGCTCCACTTTGCCGTTGCGCAAAATGGCGAGTGAGGCATAGGCACCCAACTGGTCATTGAGGACGATGTTATCAAGGGCACTGACCACGTTCAGGCTTAGGTGATAAAGCTGGGACAACCCTTCCTGTAAACTGAAATCCACCACCTGAAAGGTGGTTGGGGTGAGCGAGCCAATCTGGCAGGTAAAGACTAATCCATCCATTATTACGTTTCCTTACATGATGGGACGATAGCCCTGAAGGGGGCTGGGAGACAGACACCAGACGGTACCGGAGGAGGTGCCGGTGACCGTCATCCGCAGACGCATATCCTGTGAGAGGCAGAACGGTAAAAACTGGTACAGGGTGTTGGCAAAGCGAAACAACTCACCGGCACTGGCGAAAGTGCTATCATCTAGGCTCAGTTCAATATGCAGGCAGCGATAGGGCTGACCGCGGTAAATCCGGTCTCCGGGCGTAGACTGAATCGCCATTATGGCGGCGGTCATGCGCTGGATATCACGGTGGATCGGCCGATCAAGGTCGGGATAAAAATCGTAATCCCGTAAAAGCTACCGGAGCGCGTCCACTGAATGCAGCCAGAACAGGCTGGCGGAATAATGGGACAGCAGCGCCCAATGGCGGTGGCTGTCGGTCACCGGCGGATAGCTCAGTGAGCAGGGAGTAAGATTTTTGACCTGCAAGCCATCGGGAATGTTTTCATCCGCGTGGCAGATATCGCCCGCAACCAGCTCCGGCAGACGGCTGTCAAATGCCACAAAATGGCAGGTAAATTCCCGTTCCGGGGGTTGTGCCATCAGCCGGGCGTGGCTGTCGTAGAATACCAGCGCATATTCCAGACGCCCCAGCGCATCTCGGGTGATATCAAGGGCATAGAACCACTGTTCTTCCCCTGTGTCGCGGACAAAATGGCTGAGCTGGCTGATGGGGGCAAAGGTGCAGCGCTGCCCGCGCGCTTCTTCCGGTTCATCTTTTAGTTCCAGACGGGTGACGTGCAATAGCGCTTGTCCGTTTGGTAAGGGCAGTGGGTAGCGGGCTGTTTCTGGGGCAAAGGGGAACGTGACTTGTGCTTTGCGTTCCAGATTTACTACCGGCACACAGTGCAGCCGGAAGGCCTCTGCCAGCTGCGATTCAGACAGCGGCAACATATCATCGAAGATAAGGGTAATACTGAACTGTTGGCTTTCTGTCATGGACAGGCGACTGCTCATCACCGTGGGCAAAGCCAGCGTCAGGAAATGGTGCACATGCGGTAGGTAAAGGGATTCCATCAGCATCTGCGGTGCCCAGTTGCTGGCAACGGCAATCGGCGGAGAAAGCACCAGCCGGTCAGTGCCTGACAATGGTGAAAAACCCAGCGGTTCAGCCGGCCAGACCTGCCCGTTGTGGTGTAGTTCGGCGTTTCTGAAATGGTGGCACAGAGCCAACATCAGCGTATCCGCCACGGCTTCATCGGGACTGAGAAACAGGCTCAAGGGTTTAATCGGCCAGTGGTCTTCCTTGCCGATGTACTGAAAGGTCAGGGTCAGGCGGGTGGTGTCCAGCTGATGGGTTAAATGCCGCGCCACCAGAGCCAGCGGTTCAATCGCGCAGGTCCGGCTGGTGATAAACGGTACACCACTGCTTGTTGTGACTGTGGTGCCCCGCGGCAGGGTACAGGAAAAATCAACATCGGTTCCGCCGTCAAATTGCACCACACTGGTAGCAGGAATGCCCTTGACAGTCTGGGCCTGCAAACGTTGCAACAAGGGCAGCGTGATTTCAGGGAAGGCATCATCGATTTTCTGGCGCTGACGACCCATTAATGCCGCAAAGCCCTCATTCAGCCGCTCAATATCCGGGTCATGGCCGCTGAGGCTGTCCGCCAGATGCGGTTTTTCTTCAGCGGTCAGTTGTTCGAGTTGTCGCAGGTAATGACGTTCCTGCTGGAAATAAGATTCAAATAAATCCAAAATTACCTCTTGCAAGTTCGGTACTTAATGGAAGATGTTCTTCGTGAAGTTTTTAACTCTTATTCGAAAAATAGTTGCTTATAGAATAAACAGCATGATAATTGCAGACAAAAAATTTCTACTGAAATAAATAATTCAGTTCATCTATTACTAAAAAATAGTAATGAATATTAAATGACATTTAAGTGAAAATAAAATAAAACTAAACAAAATGAACTTCATTATCCAGCATCACAGGGATAAAAAGTTAAAATTATTGCTAATTTGGATTTATAATCTAATTTTTTATGCTTTCAAAAAGCATTCATCTGGCTTGTTTGGGTTTCTTGTTTTTTATTTTATTGATTTACAATAAAAAGATATTTTTTTGATTTAAAAATATCATGATCATTTTAAAAAAGTGATCTTTGTCACATTATTATCTTAATAAAGTTATATTTTTAACGATATCTTAATGGAAAAGATTTTGATCATTATCGAAATGACTTGAGGTCATTTTATTCTGTAAATATGCATTAATTATTGATTAATTAAATAGGATGGTGGAATTAATGGGAGAATTATTATAAATATTGCTTAGGGATATATGCATTACTATTATCATTCCAGTAACACATATATCTCATAATTAAAATCAGTCAGCCAAATCAACTTGCTGATTATCAATCAGTCGTGTTTGTCCTAACCATGCCGCCATCAAGATCACGGCTTTTTTGCTTTGTTCTGTCAATGGCATTAGGTTTTCTGCATCACGAATAAATAACTCATCCGGCATAAAGCCTTCTTCACGCAAATGTGCAGATATCAGTTCAATGAGATGTTCTGTATTCCGTTCGCCATTTTTCAGCTTTTCAGCTGCACACTGCATAACTTTATTTAGCAAAGGCGCAATTTCTCTCTCTTCAACGGACAGAAGATTATTACGTGAACTGAGTGCTAATCCATTTTTATCACGGACGATAGGTACGGAAACCAATGTAATATCGTAAGCCATATCAGCGATCATTTTGCGGATGATTTGCAATTGCTGGAAATCTTTTTCGCCGAAATAAACCAGATCTGGTTGGATCAGATTAAACAATTTACTGACAACGGTAATGACACCACGGAAGTGTCCCGGTCGGCTGGCACCTTCAAGTATATGGGAAAATTTTGGCTCTTCGACAAAAGTTTGGTTGCCGTTTAAGCCATCCGGGTACATTTCGTTAGCGTTGGGGGCAAACACTAGCTTGACATTGCGACGGCTCAGTTTTTCACAATCTTCCTGTAATGTGCGGGGATAATTGACCAGATCGTCTTCTCGATCAAATTGCATTGGATTAACGAAAATGCTGACGATAACGACGTCAGCCTGTGCTTTGGCGGTATCAACTAACGCCATATGACCATCATGCAGGTTTCCCATTGTGGGGACAAAAGCAATACGCTTGCCCGCTTGACGCCAGCGGCGGATTTCCCGGCGTAAAATTGGGATCGTTTCTATAATCAGCATTGCTGTACTCCTTTAATTAGCAGTCATGCTGGAGAATAATCATTTGAATGAATGTGCCTGGTCGGGATAGGCTCCACTTTCTACCTGTTCAATGTACAGGCGGATGGCATCCCTGATATTGCCAGTTTCTTTGAGGAAGTCTTCGGCAAATTTGGGCGGTTTTGCGGTGATGCCTAAAGCATCGTGCATAACCAGAATCTGAGCATCAGTACTGTTACCGGCACCAATGCCAATCACTGGAATTGTGGTTAGTTCTTCGGTAACTTGACGCGCCAGTCCGGAAGGAACGCATTCTAACAACAGCATTTGCATCCCTGAATCTTTTAGTGAGATAGCATCGGTAATCAATTGATTGGCTGATGATTCATCACGTCCCTGAACTTTATAACCCCCAAGGATATTGACGGATTGTGGCATCAGGCCTAAATGAATACAGACAGGAACAGAACGCTCGGTCAACATTTTCACTGTATCACTGAGCCAGCTTCCACCTTCAATTTTTACCATATTAGCACCGGCACGCATCAATTTGGCTGCATTCTCACAAGCTTGCTCTGGTGTGGCATAACTCATGAATGGCATATCTGCGATTAAGAAAGAATTAGGGGCACCTGCGCGAACGCAACGAGTATGGTAAGCAATATCTTCCAACGTGACAGGTAAGGTTGAATCGAATCCCTGCACAGTCATGCCAAGTGAATCGCCAATTAACATGACATTGATGCCTTGTTCGGCGAAAAGATGGGCGAAACTGGCATCGTAAGCGGTGATAGTAGCGAACTTGCGTTTTTCTTTTTTTAACTGACGCAGGTCAGCCAGGGTTGTTGGTTTCATTATTATCTCCTGAATAGTTATACCCTTTATTTTCAAATGGCTGTTTTGTTGTCTGCAATTTGAAATTTAATTGGGTATAGAGCCTATCCTATTGGGGACTCCCAAAATATCCGATAGGATAGGCCCCAATTATCCAGAAATAGGCCATAGCTGTATGAGATATTGGATTACTTTTCCTTCATAAAACTGTCGTGTTACAACGATAACTAAAATGATGCACTATAACTCAAATTAGTTATAACTTAAATTGGCTATAACCAAAGCGTCAGGCCATTTTCTGGAACTTGTTTCAATCGTTCTGCTAATGTCTCTCCGTCGGGGAATACAAGGTTCGGTGTAATTTCTGCAAGTGGATAAAGCATAAATTCACGCTGTTTTAGCCCATAGTGAGGAATGGTCAGACGCTCAGTAGTGATGATTTGGTTGCCAAACAGCATGATATCTAAATCGATCGTTCTGGGCCCCCAGCGTTCATCTTTGCGGACACGCCCTTGTTCCAGTTCGATCGATTGGGTGTGATCAAGCAATGTTTCTGGTGATAATTGGGTTTCCAATGCGACGGCAAGGTTAAGGTAATCTGGTTGATCTTGTGGCCCCATTGGCTTAGTTCGGTAAAAAGATGATCGAACAACCAAAGTGGTATCAGGGATCTTTTTCAGAGCAGCAAGTGCGTTATCGACTTGCTGCAAAGGGTTGGCCAGATTACTGCCAATGGCGATATAGACTCGGGTCATATTAATCACCGTCCCTGTTTTGACGAGTAAATTTACCACGATGGCGTGTTTTGCGGCGAATGGGTCTGTTGCCCAGTTTTGCTATCATTCCGCGCTGCTGTGTCGGTGTTGACTGTTGGAATTCCGTCCACCATTGTACTAGCTCTTTCAGATCATTACGGGACTCAATATTGGCACGCAATTCCAGTAAATCATACGCTGCACGGAACTTCGGATGTTCCATCAGTCTATTCGCGTGTTTTCCGTGACGATTCGGCAGGCTAAGCTGAAGTAACCAGATCTCGCGCATGGTTGTGGTATGGCGTTTCGGTATCGCGATGGAGCCGCATTGTTTCATGCAAATATCATTTATTGCTACCGAAAAGGCTTCTTTATACCGTAATCCACTTTCCTGATTCAATTGTTCCGCATGTTCAATCATTGGATACCACAGCATGGCTGCAAATAAGAAAGAGGGGTTAACTCTCTTATCGTTTTGCAAACGAAAATCAGTATGTTTCAGCACTTGTACCAACAATTTCTCCATCGGTGTATCACCATGCTGGGTGAAACCACGTTGAATAAGTGGGAACAATGGCTGGAACAGATGATATTTTCGCAGCAGTCTATAGGTCTTGTAACCCTGTCCCGACTGTAACAGTTTCAGGGATTCTTCGAACAAGCGTGCTGGTGGAATATCTTTTAACAGAAATGCAAGACGCGAGATAGGCTCAGCAGTGGCTGGTTCGATGGTCATGTCCAGTTTGCTGGCAAAGCGGACAGCACGCAGCATACGCACGGGATCTTCCCGATAGCGGGTTTCTGGATCACCAATCAGGCGAATGATACCTGCGTTCAGATCTGCCATTCCACCAACGTAATCCCGCAGGGCAAAATCCTCAATGCCATAATAGAGGCTATTGATTGTGAAATCGCGACGAGCGGCGTCTTCTTCTACTGAACCAAAAATATTATCACGCAGTAACATGCCGCTTTGAGCTTTATGTGACTGATTCCGGTCATTACTTTCAATTTGATCATGTGGCCCACGGAAGGTAGCAACCTCAATCACATCAGGCCCGAACATGATATGGGCAAGGCGAAAGCGGCGGCCGACAAGGCGACAGTTACGAAACAGTGTACGAACTTGCTCGGGTGTAGCATTGGTTGCTATATCAAAATCTTTGGGTTTTTTATGCAGCAGTAGGTCGCGAACGCCACCACCGACCAGATAAGCTTCAAACCCTGACTTATTCAGGCGATTCAGAACCTTCAGGGCATTATCACTAATGTCTTTGCGTGAAATTGGGTGTTGCTCTCGTGGGATCACCGTGATCTGGGAGTCCGAAGGCTTTGCCTTTGCGGATTTTTTCTTCATTTTGTCGCTTTTGGCATATGATGAAGATGAATGATTATCCCTGCGACGTTTACGCAGAGAACTGCCCTCTATTTGAGCAGATTGGTCAGATACGGTGACTGGCCTTTCACTGACTGCCTGTGTGTTGCGTTTTACCCTGTTATCGCGGATTAGCAAATTACGGCAGAAAGTTGCTACTCGGTTAAAAATGGTACACCTCGATAGTGACTAATCAATTAAAACAAAAAAACAGCTGCCAATCATAACTTACTGAACATTTTTTGAGAATGCTTACAGTATCAATAGAAAGACTTTATTTAACTTTATCTATTAGCAATATTTTTTTGGCGGAACTGTGTATATATTCCAACCGACGATAGCCTGCTGTAGCAGTTGATCTGTAGTGAGATCCTGCCAGCCTGCAATAGTGGGTTGATTCAAGAATGATAACGCATCACTAATCAATAGCCTTGGATCATCCAATGGGATCGGTTGGGCATGATTTTGCTTAGAAAGTTTATTTCCCTCTTTATTTAGTACGAGAGGTAAATGCATATAATCTGGCGTTGTAAAATTCAAATGCTGATACAGAGATAGCTGACGAACCGTTGGTTCAATTAAATCCGCTCCTCTGACAATTTCAGTGACGCCTTGATAGTTATCATCAATAACAACGACAAGATTATAGGCGAATAAACCGTCTTTGCGATAAATAATGAAATCTTCCTCAGCCATTTCAGTGGACACAGTGATGTGTCCTTGCAATTTATCGTAAAAACCATAAACCGGATGGTGCTGTTTTATACGAACAGCTGCGTTATGATCAGGGAGGTGTAAATGTCGGCAATGACCATTATAAAAGCCGCCTATTTGTTGAATGTATTGGCGGGTACAGGTACAGCAATAGCTATCTCCTTGCTGTTTTAATTGATCGAGGATGGCGCGGTAAGCGTCATGGCGCTGGGATTGATAGAGCACTTCGCCATCCCAGTAAAGTCCGTAATGTTCAAGGGCTTTTAATATTCGGTCGGCAGCGCCGGGAACTTCCCGCGGAGGATCAATATCATCAATACGCACCAGCCATTTTCCGAGGCAGGCACGAGCTTGCAGATAACTACCCAGTGCAGTCACTAGGGAACCAAAATGGAGATCGCCGGAAGGAGATGGAGCGAAGCGCCCAATATATAACGAGGAATGTTCAGGTTGAGTCATAACAGGTTCAATATAGGGGCATACGGCGCCGGATAGCGCCGTACTTAACCCTATTCGTTAGCCAGCCATTTGCTTTTCGCGAATTTCGGCCAACGTCTTACAGTCAATACATAAATCGGCTGTTGGGCGAGCTTCTAAACGGCGGATGCCGATTTCAACCCCACAGGACTCACAATAGCCAAAGTCCTCGTCTTCAACTTTTTTCAGCGTTTTTTCGATCTTTTTGATCAATTTACGCTCACGATCCCGATTACGTAATTCAAGACTGAACTCTTCTTCTTGCGCCGCACGGTCAACTGGATCAGGGAAGTTTGCTGCCTCATCTTGCATATGAGATACAGTACGGTCTACTTCATCCCTGAGTTGATTGCGCCATGCTTCCAGAATCAGCTTGAAATGCTCTAACTGGGCATCGTTCATGTATTCTTCGCCTGGTTTTCCCTGGTAAGGCTCTACCCCAGCGATGGCGAGAATGCTCAAGGACGAGGTTTTACGTTTTTGCCCTTCTTGCATAATGCTTCTCCTTACACATGCACTATCACACGACCCCTCCAACAGTAGGAGGGAAAAAATAGGCCGCTATAAATAGCAGATGACTGCGAGGTTGGCAATTGTTCCTGCCATTAGTTTTGCAATGGTGTGAAGACAGACATGTTTACTGTCTAAATATGTTGCAAAACAACGCTCATCAGCATGATCTGTTTACAAATTATCCCATTGATACAAAAGGCAATTTGTCACCCAGAACCATCCTGTTTTCTGTCATGCAAGCCTTATAACAAATTACTTCGACTCCTGATTTACATGCTTGTTCCAAAAGAAAAGCATAATCATGGTCAATATGTTTTGCTGCCGCAACCTGACTGATCCCAGAATGTAAAACAGCAAATAACAAGATAGCACGCTGGCCTTGTTGTGCTATCAATGATAGCTCACGTAAATGTTTTTGCCCCCGAATTGTGACTGCATCAGGAAAATATCCATATTTTTCCTGTAATAATGTCACTGACTTGACTTCAATATAGCAATTAACTCTTTGTTTTGACTGTAATAATAAATCTATACGGCTTTTCTCTTTTCCATAGCCAATCTCACGACTAATGTGCTCATATCCAGATAATTCCGAAATAATATTTTTGTCGATGGCTTGATAGACCAAGTCATTGGCTCTGAGAGTATTGACACAAATCCAGTGACCATCTTGGGTTTGCGTCAATTCCCAGCTATTCGGGTATTTGCGTTTCGGATTATCTGATGTGGAATACCACACGGTATCTCCTGGCGTGGCACATCCTGTCATGGCACCAGTATTGGCACAGTGTATAGTGAGTGTTTCTCCTTCTGGCGTGAGGACATCCGCAAGAAAGCGTTTATAGCGGCGGATTAAGGTAGCAGGCTTCAGGGGCGGTGAAAATTCCATAAACTTTCCTTCATAACCAGTGGGCGAATGAAATCAAAGGTGCTAATGCTACAATGGCACCCATTGAAAGTTAATTCATTATGGTGATCCATTGTCATTACCAATTCATGACGTTGTGGAGTCAGTAATTGCTGAGTTACAAACGTCAAAACAAGTGTTATTACATGCGCCAACGGGAGCGGGAAAATCAACTGGGTTGCCATTGATGATTTTGCATCAGGCACAGTTGGCGGGGCGCATCATTATGCTGGAACCGAGGCGAATTGCTGCCCGCAGTGTGGCTGAGCGACTGGCTGAACAACTCAATGAACCTGTTGGTATGACCGTTGGTTATCGGATGCGCTCGGAGACCAAAGTCAGTGCTTCTACACGCCTTGAAGTCGTGACCGAAGGGATACTAACACGAATGCTTCAACAAGATCCGGAATTGAGTGATGTTTCTCTTGTAATCCTTGATGAATTCCATGAACGTAGTTTACAGGCCGATCTTGCATTGGCACTGTTACTGGATGTACAGGAAGGGTTGCGTGATGATCTGCGTATCTTGGTGATGTCTGCGACATTGGATAATCAGCGCCTTTCCTCGTTATTACCAGATGCACCTGTGATTGTGTCAGAAGGGCGTAGCTATCCGGTAATGAGATCATACCATCCACTTTCTCCTCATCAACCGTTTGAACAATCAGTTGCATCGGTAGTATTGCGGTTATTGCAGCAGGAGACGGGATCGTTGTTGTTGTTTCTGCCAGGTGTTGGTGAAATCCAACGGGTATTGTCGCAATTAGAAGGAAAGGTCAATGACGATACGCTTCTGTGTCCGTTGTATGGTGCATTGTCGTTATCAGATCAACGCAAGGCAATAGCGCCAACTCCAGTAGGTATGCGAAAGGTTGTGCTGGCTACCAATATTGCAGAAACCAGCTTGACGATTGAAGGTATCCGTTTGGTTGTAGACAGTGGGCTGGAACGTAGCAGTCGATTTGAACCGAAAAGTGGCCTGACACGCTTGATCACCCAGCGCATCAGCCAAGCATCAATGGTTCAACGGGCTGGACGCGCTGGACGATTGGAGACAGGTATTTGCTGGCACTTATTTAGTCAGGAACAAGCAGAAAGAGCCAGAGAACACAGCGAACCGGAGATCTTGCATTCAGATCTCAGTAGCTTGTTGCTTTCTTTATTGCAGTGGGGATGTCGTGACAGCACCCAACTTCGTTGGTTGGACAATCCACCAAAGCCTGCATTGGCTGTCGCGGAATCCCTGTTATTGCGGCTGGGGGCATTGGATGATAATCAGCAACTGACTTCCCGTGGCTGGCAAATGGCGGAATCTGGCAGTGAGCCGCGTTTGGCGGCGATATTATGTTCGGGTAAAGAGCGTGAGGAGAAGGAACAAAGCCGTGCAGCCTTGGTAACGGCAGTAAAATTGGTTGCGATTCTGGAAGAGCCACCACGTCGTAGGCAGCCAGATCTTCTTTATTGGATGATGACGAATCAGCGTCATTGGCAGCAACGAACCAATCAGCTTATCAGGAATCTTGCCGATAAATTTGCTGCAAATAGACAAGCAGATAAAAGTAAGAAACAGCGCGTTGAAAGCAATTCTGAAAACAATTCTGAAAACATCAGACTGGATCTTGTACCTGAGCTATTAGTGCAGGGATTCCCAGATCGGATCGCCAAAAACCGTGATAATCTTGGGCGTTTTCAGTTGGCCAATGGTTTGGGGGTGGCAATGGAACGTGAAGAGCCACTTTCGGGAGAGGCTTGGTTAGTTATTCCTTCATTTCAGCAAGGAAATAGCCATCCTGATGCCCGCGTTCTGCTCGCTTGTCCGTTGGATATTGAACAAACCATAAAGCAACATTCTCTTCTGTTTAGTGAAAATACAGCCGTTGAGTGGGATGAGAATAAAGGTTCACTACGGGCATGGAAGCGCTTGCAATGTGGGCGATTGATTGTCAAAGCACAGCCATTGGCAAAACCTTCAGAATCGGAATTACAGGAAGCCTTGCTGAACTGGGTTAGGCAGGAAGGCTTGTCGACGTTAAATTGGTCACAGGAAGCATTGCAGTTGCGCACTCGTTTGCAAAGGGCAACAGAATGGCTACCGGAAGTGGAATGGCCAGCGGTTGATGACGAAGCGTTGTTGAATTCCCTTGAAAAATGGTTGCTGCCTGCTTTGGTCGGTGTTGAGGATTTAAAGGGATTGCGCCAGATTGAGCTGTCATCTTGTTTGATGGGTTTGCTTGATTGGCAGCAACGGCAAATACTGGATAATGAATTGCCTACTAATTACACTGTGCCAACTGGGAGCAGGATCACTCTCCAATATTTCAGCGATAAGCCTCCTGTATTGGCAGTCAGAATGCAGGAAATGTATGGAGAACAGCAAAATCCAGTATTGGCGAAAGGACGAGTTCCGATTGTCATTGAGCTGTTATCTCCTGCCCATCGACCATTACAGATCACACAAGATCTCGCTGCATTTTGGCAGGGAACTTATCGTGAGGTGCAAAAAGAGATGAAAGGGCGTTACCCCAAACACTTATGGCCAGATGATCCTGCTAACACAGCACCGACGAGGCGTGTAAAAAAACATATGTAATTATTTGAAATCGTGTACTTGTGTAAAGTCATGTGCTTGTAAAATTATGCACTTGTGAAGTTATGAGCCTGTATTTAATGAACATTTGGAGAATTCGGTATGTCTGATGATGATCGTCAGCCAATCGGACGCAAGGGTAAAAAATCAGGACTTCGTCGTGGGCGAACATCTAAAAAACGCAATCGGCGGGATAATTATGATGATTATGAAAATGATGATTTTGACGACGATGAGGATGAAGTCATGACTAACAAGGGGAAGAACTCCCGCGGGTCTAAGGTTCGCCAATCTAAAAGCGGTGGGCACAGGTTTTTGTGGCTGCTGTTGAAAATTTTTATTGTACTGGCAGTACTCATTGTTATTTATGGCTTCTACTTGGATAACAAAATTCGCCATCGTATCGACGGCAAAGTCTGGGATTTACCGGCTGCGGTGTATGGTCGGGTGGTCAGCCTTGAACCGGGCATGAATTACAGTAAGGTCGAAATGATTCGTTTGCTGGAAGGTATGCAGTATCGGAAGGTAACCAAAATCACCCGGGCAGGTGAATTTGTGGTCAGGGGTAATAGTATTGAGATGCTACGCCGCCCATTTGATTTCCCTGACGGTAAAGAAGAGCAAATTCAGGCACGGCTGACTTTTGATAATAATCATCTTTCCAGTATTGAAAATATGGAAAACCATCGTCAATTTGGTTTTTTCCGCCTTGATCCAAAATTGATCACCATGATGCAGTCGCCGAACGGTGAACAGCGTCTGTTTGTGCCGTATTCGGGCTTTCCTGATTTACTGGTGAAGACTTTACTGGAAACAGAAGATCGCTATTTTTATGAACATGATGGCGTCAGGCCGCTTTCCATTGCCCGTGCTGTTTTAGCTAACCTGACGGCAGGACATACGGTTCAGGGAGGAAGTACTCTGACACAGCAATTGGTGAAAAACCTGTTTCTCTCCAATGAACGTACTTTGAGTCGTAAAGCGAATGAAGCATATATGGCGGTGCTGATGGATGCACGCTATAGCAAAGATCGTATTCTGGAATTGTACTTGAACGAAGTTTTTCTGGGGCAAAGTGGTGATGAGCAGATCCATGGCTTCCCGCTGGCGAGTTTGTACTATTTCGGGCGTCCGGTTGATGAGCTGAGTTTGGATCAGCAAGCGTTGCTGGTGGGAATGGTCAAGGGAGCCTCGTGGTATAATCCATGGCGCAATCCTAAGACTGCGCTGGAGCGACGTAATATTGTTTTGAAAATCCTCCAGGACCGAAAAATCATCGATCAGGAACTGTATGATTTGCTAAGTGCCCGTCCATTGGGTGTAAAACCGAAAAATGAATCGATTACACCGCAACCTGCTTTTATGCAATTGGTGCGTCAGGAATTGCAGGAAAAGCTGGGCGATAAAACCAATGACCTGTCAGGCGTGAAGATCTTTACTACCCTCGATCCTGTTGCACAGGATGCTGCGGAAAAATCCGTTGAAGAGGGCGTTGCTGCTCTGAGAAAAACACGCAAGGTTAGTGATCTGGAAGGGGCGATGGTCGTTGTTGACCGTTTCACTGGTGAAGTTCGTGCAATGGTTGGTGGTTCCCAACCACAATATGCCGGATTTAACCGAGCATTGAATGCCCGTCGTTTGATTGGTTCCTTGGCTAAACCAGCTACTTATCTGACGGCATTGAGTCAGCCGGATAAATATCGTCTGAACACTTGGCTGGCGGATGAACTTATCTCTATCCCTCAGGCGGGTGGCAAGCCTTGGGAGCCGAAAAACTTTAGTCGTACTTTTAGTGGGCGTGTCATGTTGATCGACGCGTTAGCGCGTTCGATGAATGTTCCGACAGTAAATTTGGGAATGGATATTGGGCTGGATCGTATTTCCAATACCTTAGTTTCATTGGGGATTCCTGCTAAAGAGATCCAAAAGATTCCTTCTATGCTGTTAGGGGCAATTAGCCTGACCCCAATGGAAATGGCGCAGGAGTTCCAGACCATAGCCAGCGGCGGTAATCGGGCAAAACTCTCAGCGTTGCGCTCTATTATTACCGAAGATGGTACAGTGGTTTACCAGAGCTACCCGCAGGCAGAGCATGTTGTACCGCCACAGGCTGCCTATCTGACACTATACGGTATGCAGCAGGTTATGGAGAGAGGTACAGGACGCTCACTGAGTGGTAAATATGGTAAATACACTCTGGCGGGTAAAACCGGAACGACCAATGATCTTCGCGATAGCTGGTTTACCGGCATTGATGGCAAAGAAGTAGCGGTTGTCTGGACTGGGCGTGATAACAATGGCCCAACCAAATTGACCGGAGCGACGGGCGCACTGACGATTTACCGTCGTTATCTGGAAAATGAAACACCATTGATGCTGAATAACCGTCCACCGGAAGGTATTGTGGATATGTCAGTCAATGAAGACGGCAGTTTCAACTGTGAGGGCGGCGGTATTAGGGTATTACCGGTTTGGACTGATGATCCACAGGGATTGTGTCAGCAATCTGTACAACAGCCCATAAAAGAGAATCAAGAAGAAGCTCCCGGCTGGCTGCGCGAGATGTTTGGTCAGTAACAGTCAGTAATAAGTTACTACTGATAGAATGCGGCTCCCTACCAAAAACGGGTAGGGGGCTTATACACAAGAGTTTTAAACTGCTACTTGCGGGGGGGTCTTCGGTGTTGTTCCCATGCTTGCAAATTCTTTTTGCTTAAGCCCTGTATGTGCACATATAGCCTTTACATCAGGAATGGCTAATTTAGTGATTTTTGTTGGCTCCAACTGTCCTTTGTGAATAGTCACAACCGCTTTAAGCTGGGATTTCTCCGCATTAGTTAGATTGTCTTGTAATCTTACTGTGTAAGACTTTAAAGTGCTGAAAAGAGCCTTTCCTATGGTTTTAACTTCAACATGTTGTCCATCAGTTATTTCATTTATATACTCTTCTTATTTTAAATTTCTATTTTTTTGGGTTTTTATTTTAGCTGTTCAGGTGATTTTAATATTGATATTCAATTAATTTTATTGGAATAAAAATAAGTTTTAATTTTTAGAGTAAGAAATTATTTAATGGAGTAAAACCAATGAACAGTATTGAATTAGGGGGACATGATATTTTGAATATCCTTATTTTATCCTTGCTTTTTATTATCGCTGCATTATTGCATGGCATTAGTGGGATCGGCTTCCCGATAGCCAGTACAACTGCATTAAGTCTATTTATGCCATTAAAAGAAGCGGTCGTATTAGCTTTATGGCCAACGTTATTGGTTAATGTCTTGAGTGTCATATTTGGCGGGAGGATTAGTAAGATATTATATAAATATGGATTATTGGCATTTTTTTCTCTAGTCGGCAGTTTTTTTGGTGCAAAACTTTTATTCTTAATGAATCCTGCCTACTTGCAATTATTATTGAGTGGCGTAATTGTATTTTACATTATTAATAATACGTGTAGCAGCCATTTTCATTTACCGGAAAATCCAATTATTTTGTCATTTTTTGGTTTAGCCGCTGGAATTATTGGTGGTGCAACTAATGCTATGTCACCTATCCTGATTATGTGCCTATTAGCAATGAGCAATGATCGCCATGAAATTGCGCGGGCAGCGAATTTGTGTTTTTTACTTGGAAAGATCAGTCAGTTATTGGTGTTACGTCATGAAGCATTTGAACTATTTTCCTCTGATTATCTATGCTCGGTAGTGATATTAACGGCTTTATCCCTGCTTTCCCTCTTTATCGGTACGCGCTTAAGATCCTGTATCAGTCTACAGCATTTTCGTTGGTTGGTGCTGATTCTACTAGGTATTCTGGCAATGGTGTCGACCATTCAGGCAATACGCACTTTGATATAAATATTTCTCAGATGCCACAGAATTGCGGCATCTGAGAAATATTTTATTTCAGTTTTGCGAAACAACGTTCTGCCGCATCAACTGTGCGCTGGATATCTTCATCTGAGTGAGCGATGGACATAAATCCTGCTTCAAACGCAGAAGGAGCTAGATAGATACCTTCATCCAGCATTAAGTGGAAGAATTGCTTGAAGCGTTCTACATCGCACTTCATGACATCCTGATAGCAGGTGATATTTTCCGCATCGGTAAAGAAAATACCGAACATACCGCCGACGTGGTTAACAACCAGAGGAATACCGGCTTCTGATGCCGCATTTTTTAAACCTGTAGCTAGTTTATCGGTCAGTTCGCTCAAGCGTTGATGAATACCCACTTGGGCAACTTCTTTTAGGCAAGCCAAACCAGCAGCCATAGCGATTGGGTTGCCAGAAAGGGTTCCCGCCTGATAAACAGGGCCTGTTGGTGCCAGTTTTTCCATGATTTCCAGACGCCCACCGAACGCGCCTACAGGCATACCACCGCCGATGATTTTGCCAAGAGACGTTAGGTCGGGCTTAACATCGTAGTACTCTTGTGCGCCACCCAGGGCGACACGAAAACCAGTCATCACTTCGTCAATAATCAGCAGGGTACCAAATTCATCACATAATTTACGCAGACCCGGCAGGAATTCTGGCTGTGGTGGAATGCAGTTCATGTTACCTGCGACGGGTTCGACGATAATACAGGCGATTTCTTCCGGATATTTTTCGAAGGCTTCACGAACGGAGTTCAGGTCATTGTAAACACAAGTCAGAGTGTGTTTAGCAAAATCAGCAGGAACACCCAGAGAGTTTGGTTGGCCGATAGTCAGGGCACCAGAACCAGCTTTTACCAGCAAACAATCGGCATGACCGTGGTAGCAACCTTCGAATTTAATGATTTTGTCACGTTGGGTATAACCGCGAGCCAGACGAATGGCGCTCATGGTGGCTTCTGTACCTGAGTTCACCATGCGCACCATATCCATGGAAGGCACCAGTTCGGTAACCAGTTTTGCCATTTCCACTTCAGCAGCAGTTGGTGCACCAAAACTTAATCCACGCTCAGCGGCTTCAATAACAGCATTGCGGATAGCAGGGTGGTTATGACCGAGAACCATCGGACCCCATGAACCAACATAATCAATATAAGCATTGCCATCAACATCATAAAGGTAGGCACCATCGGCACGTTGGATAAAGACAGGTGTACCACCAACACCGTTAAAAGCACGTACAGGTGAATTGACACCACCGGGAATTACGTGTTTTGCCTGAGAGTAAAGCGTTTCGGACTGGCTCATTAATAAAAGCTCCTGAAAGACAAAGGTATAGATATGGGAATGCCATTCTAAAGTACCCCGATGGGGAAGCCAAATCATCATATGGTGGGAAATATGGAGAGAGAAATATGTGCTGTTGCATTTGTGTGGCAAAACTTGAACGAATCAGTCAGGTATTAGATAATCGCGGCTAACTGATCAGAAAGCATAAAAACGACTTTCCGGGAATTTTTACCGGAAAACCGGACTGGAGTAAAAATATGAGCGATGATGCTACCCTGCCTTTGCAGTTTACTGATGCCGCAGCTAACAAAGTAAAAGTACTGGTTGCTGATGAAGATAACCCGAACCTGCGCCTGCGGGTCTATATTACAGGCGGTGGTTGTAGCGGCTTCCAGTATGGTTTCACTTTTGATGACCAAATGAACGAAGGCGATTTGACGATTCAGAAACAAGGAGTTGAGCTGGTGGTTGATCCAATGAGTCTGCAATATCTGGTAGGCGGTTGTGTGGATTACACGGAAGGATTGGAAGGATCCCGTTTTATCGTTACCAATCCGAATGCAAAAACGACTTGCGGTTGTGGCTCTTCTTTCAGTGTCTGAGTGGAACGTTAGCTGTTGTAATAAAATGTTGGTTGTTTTAATAAGATATTGGTTGTTTTAATAAATAGAAATAATGGCCTCCTTTTTGGGAGGCTATTTTGTAGCATCTATTGCAATGACGAAAGCCGTTCCCAGTGTTCCCAGCCATCCTAACGTTTCCCCTATGAATAGATTTAGTACTCGTTAATTATGAGGATAGCGAATGAGATTATTCGCCTGAGCAGTTGCTTTTTTCTCAGGATAATTTAACTGTTGACAAAGTTGCTCTGCCGCCAGAATAATCCTCGGCCCCGCGCGGCTAAACCAGTCATCGTTCAGTGCGATAATACTGACGTTCATTTGTGACTGCCAAAAATCCGCAACTCGCTGTTTTTGTTCTTCTGTTCCACCTATTACAATCATTTCTGGTTTGCGGGTAAGTACTTGCTCACGATTAACCTGCGGCCACGGAACGGGGCTGTCAGCAAAAATATTTTTACCACCACATACGGAGACAATTTCGCTTTGGATAGTGTGGTTGGATGAAGTAAAAATCGGATTCATACTAAATTGCAAGAAGACAGGCGTAGGATTCGGATTGGCATAATCTTGTTTTAATTTATTGAATTTATTTCTAATATCTGCGGCTGATTTTTTAGCTATTTCGGGATGTGGGCTATAGGCAGCAAGCCGTTCCAGTTCTGTGGTAACATCTTCTACTTTTTTTATATCAGAATAAAAAATCGGAATGCCCAAAGCAGCGAGTTGTTCCAGAGGGCGTTGAGGGTTACCGCCACGCCATGCCAGAATTAGGTCGGGTTTCAGGGCAATGATTCGCTCTACATTGATACCTTGCCAGTCAGCGATTTGCTCCAGCTTTTTAGCAGCTTCGGGATAATCGGAATAAGCGCTAACTGCGACTAGCTGATTGCCCAGCCCCGCAGCATATGCCAGTTCTGTCGTTGATGACGCAAGACTAATAACACGGGAAGCTGCTGCATAAAGTGGAGCATTGAAAACATACAAAAGGAATGAGAATGTTAGCCAAACGGATCGATGGGAGATTCTTTTCAAGAATGGTTTCATTATCAATGCTCCACTTTTAATCATGGTTTACTGTTTACTGTTTACTGATTTCGATCAGCATGGTATTGACCATCCGCGTGGATTCACGCGCCGCGACAACCAAAAACTCATCAAAACTGATATGGGATTCTTGATCAGCAACGTCAGAAATAGCACGAACGACAACAAAGGGGACTTTATATTGATGGCAAACATGACCAATGGCCGCAGCTTCCATTTCAACAGCAGCAACTTTCGGGAAAGTAGCCCGGATGCGTGCCAATGGTTCAGAACCATTGATAAAGGCATCACCGCTGCAAACCAGACCGCGAACGGCATTCAGATTGAGGGATTGGATGCATTTTTCTGCCAGAGTGATTAATTTATCGTCGGCAACAAAAGCAGGAGGGCATTGTGCCATTTGTCCCGGCTCATAGCCAAAGGCAGTGAGATCGGCATCATGGTAGCGAACTTCTTCGGAAACCACGATATCTCCCACTTTCAGCTTAGGGTCAAGCCCACCTGCTGAACCCGTGTTAATCACGATATCTGGCTGGCAATGTTCAATCAACAAGGTGGTTCCAAGTGCGGCAGAGACTTTGCCAATACCGGATTTTAACAAGGCGATATCCACGCCATTCAGCTTGCCGGTATAGATTTCACACCCACCTCGTGACAATGTTTGCAGACCTTCGATCTGGTCACGCAGCAAGGTCACTTCTTGTTCCATTGCACCTATTACACCTACTTTCATTGTGTCATACTCGCTATTAAAAGGCTGATTTAATCGGGAAGTGTATCATTGAATAGCCATTTACTAGAGATTCCAATTCTAAATAGTCATTTCATTTGGTATGGGGGATTAATGTCTAAGATTGATTTTAAGCAGAAGTTGAATTACCAACGTAAGTTCAGTAAATCTTCCATTCATTCCGATGATGAAGAGCAAGTAAACCGCCAGTTTGAAAGCGATCGGGGACGGATCATCAATTCAGCCGCCATTCGGCGTTTGCAGCAAAAAACACAGGTATTTCCTCTGGAACGTAATGCCGCTGTACGCAGTCGGTTGACGCATTCGCTCGAAGTACAGCAAATAGGACGATATATTTCAAAAACGATTATTGCGGAGCTGGCAAAGCAAAACTTATTGGAAAAATATGGGCTGAGTGATCGCTTACTTGCTTTTGAAAGTCTGATTGAAATGGCTTGCCTGATGCACGATATCGGCAATCCCCCATTTGGGCATTTTGGTGAGGCTGCAATTAGAGATTGGTTCTCCCGCCGATTGACTCCTGATTATTCACCTAAAACGGAAGGGTCGCGGGATACTTGTAAAGTCGCGGCGTTATGTCTGACGGGGGAAGAAAAAAAAGATTTATTCCGGCGGCAATTGCGTAAAGATTTATGCCAGTTTGAGGGCAATGCCCAAGCTATCCGTCTGGCACATAATCTGTTGCGCTTGAATCTCACTTATGCCCAGATTGGCTGTGTATTGAAATATACGTGTCCGGCCTATCGTCTGGAAGAAGCTCCGGCTGAATTCAGTTATCTGATGAAGAAAAAAGGCTATTACTGGTCAGAAGAGAGTTTTATCCGTGAATTGAGAAAAGAATTGCAAATGGGAGATTTTTGTCGTTTCCCGCTGACATACATTATGGAAGCCGCAGATGATATTTCATATTGCATTGCTGATTTGGACGATGCTGTTGAAAAGGGTATTTTCAATGTCGCTCAGTTGGTGGAATACCTGAAAAAAGAGTGGGAAGAAAATGGCGGGCACAAAAAGGGTGATTTGTTCGAATCTACAGTGGCACAAGCCTATAAGAAAACAGCCAATAACGAAGCTCGCCGTAATGCCCACGAACAGTTTTTCATGTATTTGCGGGTATTTATCACCGGGAAACTAGTGCCTTATACCGCTAAACTGTTTATTGAATATCTTCCAGAAATTTATGCAGGCACATTTAATCACGCCCTGTTGGAAGGAAATGGAGATGAACATCGTTTATTGAAAACCTTGAAAAGTGTCACACGTAAACGGGTTTTTAATCATCCTGAAGTGGAAGAATTGGAATTACAGGGATACCGGATTATTACCGGATTGTTGGATGTGTATAACCCTTTGCTGGAACTGTCCCGACAGGATTTCATGGAATTGAATCAGAATAATTTTCACAAAAAATACTTTATTGAAACGCGCCTGCTACACAAACTTTCGACCAAGCATCGTTTGGCTTATGGTGAGGCAGTGGAGGGAATTATTGCCACTGATGAAGCCGAAAAAGATATGATCGAATTTTATTATCGGGCACGTCTTATTCAGGATTATATCAGCGGCATGACAGACCATTACGCTTATGAAGAATATCGTAAGTTTATGGTCACAAAGTAACGGATTCGGTTGTCTTGGATAGTCTGGTGACTCTGAGTATGTCAGGAGCCGCTGCCATTACATGATTGATCTCGTCTATAAATTCCAGCAATTCTGGCTCCAGATCGGCCAGAGCAATGTCTTGTCGAAGTTGTTTTTCAACAAATTCGCAAATTGCTTTCAGTTTAGGGACACCGTTATAGCAGCAACTACCGTGCAATTGATGGACATGAAGCTGAAAGTGTTTGCGGGTTGCCTCTCCGTCAATGGTTAAGGCTTGTTCAATCATGTTCTTCATGTCGGGCAACGATTGCACCAGCATCCCCAGCATTTCCCGTGCTAATGACTCTTTCCCGGCGGTTTGTTCCAAAGCCATATCCCAATCAATGGCTTGTGGTTTTTTCTGCTGGCAATATTGGTTCAGCAATGTTTTTAAACGGTTTTCATCCAAGGGCTTGGAAAGACAGTCGATAAACGGTGTATTTTTTGCCTCATGGCAGGGAAAAGCTGTAACAGCAACAACGGGTGTCTCTTTATGTTGGGGTAAGTAATGGATCTGCTCAGATGTTTGGATACCATCCATATTTGCCATCTGGATATCCATCAAAATGAGATCCAGCGAATGTTTTCGCGCCATTTTCAGCGCTTCGATTCCGCTGCTGCACAGTAAGGTGTTTTCAACTAATTCATTCAGCAATGTGCCGATCAATTTCAGGTTAGCGGGGTTATCGTCCACAGCCATCACGGTCATAGGTAAACGCGGTGATGCCGAAGAAATTGGCAGATCTACTGGAAATGAGCCGAATAAGTATTCTTCTTTTTCCAGCCAGATATCAAAATAAAATACCGTGCCTTTAGCGATTTCACTGGTAAAGTCAATTTCTCCTTTCATTTCATTGACCAGCCGCTTAGTGATGCTTAATCCCAACCCGGTTCCCCCGTAATGACGGGTAATCCTCGCATCTGCTTGATTGAAGGCTTGGAATAGAATCGGACGATATTCCGGTTTGATACCGATACCGGTATCGGTCACGGTAAAACCGATCTGTACAAGATGATGTTGCTGCTGGTGTAATGTGATATCCAGCGTCACGCTGCCTTTGTCAGTAAATTTAATGGCATTGCCAATGAGATTAGTCAGTATTTGCTGCAAGCGGATGGGATCGCCAATCATCAGGTTGGGTAACTTTTCATTAATATGGTGATGCAGAGGAAGGTTTTTCACACTGGCAGCAGGAGTCAGCAGTTCAATAACTTCATTGACGGTATCCCGTAGTAGAAAAGGCACTTGATCCAATACCAGTTTATTGGATTCCAGCCGTGAGAAATCCAGAATGTCATTGATGATTTTTAGTAGATTATTGGCTGAGCGATCAATGACATATAGATATTCCATCTGTTGTGGCGTAATGGAGGTTTTTAACATCTGGCGGGTGAAGCCAATGACTCCATTAAGTGGTGTGCGTAATTCATGGGACATATTAGCCAGAAATTCCGTTTTGATTCTGACTGCCTCTTGTGCACGTTTTTTAGCGATAGTCAGCTCAACATTTTGGATCTCTAACTGCTCCATCGTAATTTGCAGGTCGGAAGTCGCTTGATCAATATGTAATTGCATCTCGTTTTTATATTTAGACAACGATTCCGCCATCGTATTGATACCATTCTGCAGAGCAGTCAACTCCCCAGGCATGGCACCGGTTATTCGACTGTTCAATTGTCCTTGCCGGATGCGGTTAACCGCTTTTACCATGCACTCCAGAGGCTCTGTGACTTTACGTACCAGAATATGGGCAAACAGAGCTGTTCCCCCGAGACTGAGGATTAACAGCATGATAGAAGTGGTAATGGTTTTGTATTGCTGAAGTTGTGCAGCTTGTAGATCCAAATCAATGGCAATATATCCGATAGGTTCACTATTGTTGGTCGTATTGAACCATTTATGGGAAGAGGTGGTTTCCGGGATAATCGGCATTTTCAGGATGATGCTGTTACTATCCTCTTCCTTCGTCAGTTTTGTCGGAATAGGGGCATTTGGACTGAGCCGTAGCTGATTCACATCATATTTGTCATTAGAAATTTCAAATAATTTATGCCGCTCATCAAAAATGGCAATGACCTTTACAATTTCAGAATTATGGCGATGCAGGTTATTTATCAGTGAGTTGACTCGCTTGCGATTGTCCAGATTAATGCCAATTTCGCTGGCGATGGACAACGGTTCAATAATACTGATCCCGCTGAGGACTATCAGCTTCTTCAACTCGTAATAGCGGTATGAGATAAATGATATACTTACAAGCGTTCCGACCAGTAAAACAGGAACCAATATCAGGCTCATCATACGGGTGCGTAGGCTATATTTGGTCATAGGCGTCCATTGTGGGAAAATCAAAACTCAATTTTTCAAAGTCAGTCAGAATCATGGTGCAATTTTACTCCCCAAATCGCTGCTTCGTAAACCGAGGCATTATTTCCGTTACCGCAGATAATCTTGATGCACAAGGGCAAGGCATTGCTCGTCATCAGGGAAAAACTATTTTTATTCCAGGATTATTGCCGGGTGAGCAGGCACAGATCCAACTGACAGAGGAAAAACGCCAATTTGCTAAGGCTAAAGTAGTGAAGAGGCTCTCAGATAGCCCGCATCGTGTAGATCCCCATTGTCCACACTTTAAAGTGTGTGGCGGATGTCAGCAGCAGCACGTTACCACTGAGCTACAAGTTAACACTAAGGCCAGTGTACTGGAACACTTGATCCAGCGGGAAACGGGTGTCAGTATCAGCGCACATCCCATTATTCACAGTCCGGAATATGGTTATCGGCGCAGAGCCAGACTCGGTCTGCAATATCACACCAAACAACGCAATTTATTGATGGGATTCCGCCAGAGCCAGACCAACGATTTGGTCAATATTAAACACTGCCCTGTTATGCGTCCTGAATTGGAACAATTATTGCAGCCGCTGCATCAGTGCCTGAATAGTCTGAATGCAGTAAAACGCTTGGGGCATGTGGAGTTGGTATTGGCTGACAGTGGCCCATTAATTGTGCTGCGCCATCTTGATCCACTTAAGCATGAAGATAAGGAAATACTGTGCACTTTTTCGGTGCAGTACAATGTAGCGTTTTATCTGCTTGGTGATGAAAAATCCCTTGAGCCATTAATAGCGAGGCAACCAGCACCGTGGTATCAGGTGGATGGGTTAAAACTGGTATTCAGCCCACAAGATTTTATTCAGGTTAATGATGAAGTTAACCAACAAATGGTGGCACAGGCGTTGGCATGGCTGGATTTACAACCAACAGACAGGGTATTGGATCTGTTTTGTGGCATGGGGAATTTTACTTTGCCGATTGCCACTAAAGTACAGACAGTAGTTGGTGTGGAGGGGGTTACTGCGCTGGTGGCGAGTGGGCAATATAACGCCCGGCTCAATGAACTTAATAACGTTGATTTTTTTCATGAAAATCTGGAATCAGATATTCACCAGCAGCCTTGGGCCGCACAAGGGTTCAATAAAGTGCTTCTGGACCCCGCTCGCGCTGGTGCGGCGGGTGTTATGGTACATATTGTAAAACTGGCTCCCGAAAAAGTGGTTTACGTTTCCTGTAATCCCACGACACTGGCACGGGACAGCAAAGTCTTGCTGGAGGCTGGTTATCATCTAGTCAGTGTGCGGATGTTGGATATGTTTCCGCACACAGGCCATCTGGAATCCATGGCTCTATTTAGTAGTGGGCTAATGGATATCGAGTAGGGAGAAATTATGGTTGCGGTAAGAAGTGCGCATCTCACACCGGCAGGTGAATTTGCTGTTGATAAGTGGATCGCAAGTTTAAACATCACTAACCCACAATCCAGTGAAAAATTGGTCAAAACCTGGCAATACTGTCACGAAAAAGTCCAAGGTCACCCCGATGCGGAACTGTTGTTATGGCGCGGTGTGGAAATGGTGGAGATCCTGTCCACATTGAGCATGGATAATGACAGTATGCGCGCTGCGCTGCTCTTTCCCATCCTTGATGCTAAGCTACTCGATAGCGAAACAGTGACAGAAACATTTGGTAAGACCATCACGAATTTGGTGAATGGTGTATTGGAAATGGACGCCATTCGCCAACTGAAAGCCACTCATACTGACTCTACTTGTTCGGCACAGGTTGATAATGTTCGTCGGATGCTGCTGGCGATGGTGGAAGATTTTCGCTGTGTGATTATCAAGCTGGCAGAACGCATTGCCCACTTGCGGGAAGTGAAAGATGCCAGTGAAGATGAGCGAGTGCTGGCAGCCAAAGAGTGTTCCAATATCTATGCTCCCCTTGCTAATCGGCTGGGAATTGGGCAGCTAAAATGGGAACTGGAAGATTTTTGTTTCCGTTACCTGCATCCCGATGAATATAAGAAAATTGCCAAGTTGCTGCATGAGCGCCGAATTGATCGTGAACAATATATCGAAAAATTTGTGACAAAAATGCGTAATTACATGCTGAAAGAAGGGATCAGCGTTGAAATTTATGGGCGTCCGAAGCACATTTACAGCATTTGGCGCAAAATGCAGAAGAAATCTCTGGCCTTTGATGAATTATTTGATGTGCGTGCTGTGCGGATTGTCGTCGATCGTTTGCAGGATTGCTACGCAGCATTGGGGATAGTACATACTCACTATCGTCATTTGCCGGATGAATTCGATGATTACGTTGCCAATCCGAAACCGAATGGTTATCAATCCATTCATACCGTTGTCTTGGGACCGAACGGTAAAACTCTTGAAATCCAAATCCGTACTCGTCAGATGCATGATGATGCGGAACTTGGAATAGCGGCGCATTGGAAATATAAAGAAGGCACTGCGGTTGGCGGTGGTAAATCCGGCAGTTATGAAAGCCGTATTGCATGGCTGCGAAAATTGATCGCATGGCAGGAGGAAATGGCGGATACCGGCGAGATGCTGGATGAAGTGCGCAGTCAGGTATTTGATGATCGCGTTTATGTCTTTACGCCAAAAGGGGATGTCATTGATTTGCCAATTGGCTCTACGCCGTTGGATTTTGCTTATCATATTCACAGTGATGTCGGTCATCGCTGTATTGGGGCAAAAATTGGCGGACGTATTGTACCGTTCAGCTATCAGCTTAAGATGGGCGATCAGATTGAAATCATCACTCAAAAGCAGCCTAACCCAAGCCGTGACTGGTTGAATCCTAACCTCGGTTATGTGACGACCAGCCGTGGACGCGCGAAAATCCACAACTGGTTCCGCAAGCAAGATCGTGACAAAAACATCATTGCGGGTCGCCAAATGCTGGACAATGAATTGGCACATTTAGGTATCACGGTCAAGGAAGCGGAAAAAGAACTGATTGCCCGTTATAACGTCCATTCGCTGGAAGAAGTGCTGGCAGGCATTGGTGTCGGTGATATCCGCATCCATCAGTTAACAAACTTCCTGCAAAACAAATTCAACAAAACCACAGCAGAAGAAGAGGATCGCGAAGCGCTTCGCAATCTGGAGAACAAAACCTATACACCACGCAATACAAGCAAAGATAATGGCTGTATTGTCGTTGAGGGGGTTGGCAACTTAATGCACCACATTGCTCGTTGCTGTCAGCCTATCCCTGGTGATGAAATCATTGGATTCATTACTCGTGGGCGGGGAATCTCCATTCACCGTGCTGATTGTGATCAACTGGCGGAGCTTGAAGCTAGTTCACCGGAGCGGATAGTCGAAGCGGTATGGGGTGAGAGTTATTCCACGGGCTATTCACTTGTGGTAAGAGTCCTTGCCAATGATCGCAGTGGATTATTGCGTGATATCACGACCATCCTCGCCAATGAAAAAGTCAATGTATTGGGCGTCAGTAGCCGCAGTGATGTTAAGCAACAGCTTGCGACCATTGATATGAACATTGAGATTTATAACTTGCAAGTGCTTGGGCGGGTATTGGCTAAGCTCAATCAGTTACCTGATGTGATTGAAGCCAGACGTTTGCACGGTAACTGAGTAAAGCAGTAATTAAAGCAATAATTGATTAAAGCATGGATTAAGATGAAACCTATCTCTATTGAACGACTGAAGGGGATTATGGCGCAGTTGCGCCATCCCCAGAACGGCTGTCCCTGGGACAAAGTACAAACCTCTGCGATGATTGCCCCTTATACGCTGGAAGAAACTTATGAAGTGCTCGATGCGATTGAGCGCAATGATGCTAACGCCCTGAAAGAAGAATTGGGGGATTTGCTGTTTCATATCGTGTTTTATGCCCAAATGGCTCAAGAGCAGCAACAATTCGATTTTGACGATATCTGTGAGACGGTGTGTGACAAACTGGAACGCCGCCATCCCCATATTTTCAATCAGCAAGCAGGTATCAGCAGCGAAGAGGCGATAGGAAGTTGGGAACAGCGCAAAACCGCAGAAAGGGCAGAAAAAAATCAGCATTCAGTGCTGGACGATATTCCTGCCAGCCTGCCGGCTCTAATGAAAGCCTATAAGATCCAGAAGCGCTGTGCTTCGGTGGGTTTTGATTGGGATACACTTGGGCCAGTGCTGGACAAAGTCTACGAAGAAATTGATGAAGTAATGGACGAAGCGAAGCAAGCGGTGGTTGATAAAGACCGATTGGAAGAAGAAGTGGGTGATTTGCTGTTTTCGGTAGTCAATTTATCCCGTCATTTGGGGCATAAACCGGAGATGGCACTACAAAAAGCCTGTCAAAAATTTGAAAACCGTTTCCGCAATGTCGAAAAACTGATCCTAGACAAAGGCTTGTCATTGGAAACTGCTACAATGGATGAGATGGAAGAAATGTGGCAGCGGGTGAAAAATCAGAAGGTATAGCGCTGCAATCACGCAAAAATATACGGAAATAGTGAGAAGGATGTCAATTAAATGGCTGAATAACCTAAGTTGTGTGAAAAAATTTCATACTAATAACTCAATGAATTTAAAGAGAAAGAAGTGTGGTTTTTTCTGGGGGTTGCTGATTATGTGGCACTTTACCCTGTTTAGATGGTTTGTAGCGAAATTAAGGTTAGGGTATACTGCTTTCCCGTCCTGTTATATTCATCATCCTTTTAAACCTAAACTTCAGGTTCAGCATGAAAACTAATTATATTTTTGTGACCGGCGGGGTCGTATCCTCACTGGGTAAAGGCATTGCCGCAGCCTCTTTGGCGGCTATACTCGAAGCCCGTGGACTCAATGTCACTATTATGAAACTGGACCCGTACATCAACGTCGATCCAGGCACAATGAGCCCAACCCAACACGGGGAAGTTTTCGTTACCGAAGACGGCGCTGAAACTGATCTTGATTTAGGTCATTACGAACGTTTCATCCGAACTAAAATGACACGCCGTAACAACTTTACGACGGGTCGTGTCTACTCTGAAGTGTTGCGCAAAGAACGCCGCGGCGATTATTTGGGTGCAACCATTCAAGTCATTCCACACATCACCAATGAAATCAAAGACCGTATCATTCGTGGTGCAGAAGGCCATGATGTTGTATTGGTGGAAATCGGCGGTACTGTCGGTGATATCGAATCCTTGCCATTCCTCGAAGCCATTCGTCAGATGGCGGTGGAAGTGGGTCGTGAAAACACACTGTTCATGCACCTGACTCTGGTGCCTTATATGGCAGCTGCGGGCGAAGTGAAAACCAAGCCGACTCAGCATTCCGTAAAAGAATTGCTGTCGATTGGTATTCAGCCGGACGTGTTGATCTGTCGTTCGGATCGTATTGTTCCAGCCAATG
The DNA here is from genome assembly GCF_900115195.1 of Xenorhabdus japonica. Taxonomy (GTDB): domain Bacteria; phylum Pseudomonadota; class Gammaproteobacteria; order Enterobacterales; family Enterobacteriaceae; genus Xenorhabdus; species Xenorhabdus japonica. The sequence continues at coordinate 17,736 of NZ_FOVO01000005.1, read as the reverse complement.
AGCGGGCAAAAATTGCGCTTTTCTGTAACGTACCAGAGAAAGCAGTTATCTCTTTAAAAGATGTTGATTCTATTTATAAAATCCCAGCCCTCTTGAAATCTCAGGGCTTAGATGATTATATTTGTAAACGATTCAGCATCGAGCGTCCGGAAGCGGATCTGTCCGAATGGGAACAGGTCATTTATGAAGAAGCTAATCCATCTGGTGAAGTTACCATCGGGATGGTGGGCAAGTATGTTGAACTGCCAGATGCTTATAAATCAGTGATTGAAGCATTGAAACACGGCGGACTGAAAAATCGTCTGACCGTCAACATCAAGCTGATCGATTCACAGGACGTCGAAACTCGTGGTGTTGATGTGTTGAAAGATCTGGATGCGATTCTGGTACCCGGTGGCTTCGGTGGCCGTGGTATCGAAGGTAAGATCATGACTGCACGCTATGCCCGTGAGAACAAGGTTCCATACTTGGGAATTTGTCTGGGTATGCAGGTTGCCCTGATTGAATTCTCTCGCAACGTTGCGGGTCTGGCAGGAGCGAATTCTACTGAATTTGAGCCTGAATGTAAGTTACCGGTTGTTGGTTTGATCACTGAATGGCGTGATGAGAACGGCAACGTAGAAGTACGTAGTGAAGAGAGCGATCTCGGTGGAACGATGCGTGTTGGTGGCCAGTTGTGCCATCTGACTGAAAACAGTCTGGTACGTAAACTCTACGGTCAGGATGACATCATTGAGCGTCATCGCCACCGTTATGAAGTGAACAATTTGTTGTTGAAACGTATTGAAGATGCAGGCTTGCGTGTTGCTGGCCGTTCAATCGACACCAAACTGGTGGAGATTATCGAGAACCCAGCGCATCCGTGGTTTGTGGCGTGTCAGTTCCACCCAGAATTCACTTCAACGCCTCGCGATGGTCATCCGTTATTTGCTGGCTTTGTTGAAGCCGCAGGCAAATATCAGAAAGGCCAGTTGAAATAAGATATGGGGCAATGGATTGGAGTTAAGCTAATCGCTTTTAACATAATCGCTTTAGTTTCAATCTGTTGCCCGGAATTTAACTTGTACTGAGGAAAACCTAATGTCCAAAATCGTTAAAGTGCTTGGCCGTGAAATTATCGACTCCCGTGGTAACCCAACTGTAGAAGCAGAAGTACATCTGGAAGGGGGCTTTGTAGGTCTGGCTGCTGCTCCATCAGGTGCATCAACCGGCTCTCGTGAAGCGCTGGAACTGCGTGATGGCGATAAATCTCGCTTCATAGGTAAAGGTGTACTGAAAGCAATTGCTGCGGTCAACGGCCCGATTGCACAGGCTCTGGCTGGTCAGGATGCGAAAGATCAGGCTAACATCGACAAGATCATGATCGAGCTGGATGGTACTGAAAACAAATCTAACTTCGGTGCTAACGCGATTTTGGCTGTTTCTCTCGCTAACTCCAAAGCAGCGGCAGCAGCGAAAGGTATGCCTCTATACGAGCACATCGCTGAGTTGAACGGTACTCCGGGTAAATTCTCCATGCCTCTGCCAATGATGAACATCATTAACGGTGGTGAGCACGCAGATAACAATGTAGATATTCAAGAATTCATGATCCAGCCAGTTGGTGCAAGCACACTGAAAGAAGCTGTGCGCATGGGTTCCGAAGTATTCCACAATCTGGCAAAAGTGCTGAAAGCAAAAGGCATGGGCACTGCGGTGGGTGATGAAGGCGGTTATGCGCCAAACCTGGAATCCAACGCAGCAGCGCTGGCAGCAATCAAAGAAGCGGTTGAGCAAGCGGGTTACGTACTGGGTAAAGATATTACTCTGGCGATGGACTGTGCAGCTTCTGAATTCTATAACGAAGAAACTGGCAACTATGAACTGAAAGGCGAAGGCAAAATTTTCACCTCTCAGGAATTCACTCATTATCTGGAAGGCTTGACTAAAGAGTATCCAATCGTTTCTATCGAAGATGGTCTGAACGAATCTGATTGGGACGGTTTTGCTTACCAGACTAAAGTGCTGGGTGACAAAATCCAGTTGGTTGGTGACGATCTGTTCGTAACCAACACCAAGATTCTGAAAGAAGGTATCGAAAAAGGCATTGCAAACTCCATCCTGATTAAATTCAACCAGATCGGCTCTTTGACTGAAACTCTGGCTGCAATCAAGATGGCAAAAGATGCAGGTTACACAGCGGTTATTTCTCACCGTTCTGGTGAAACTGAAGATGCAACTATTGCTGATTTGGCAGTAGGTACTGCCGCGGGTCAAATCAAAACGGGTTCTATGAGCCGTTCTGACCGTGTTGCTAAATACAACCAACTGATCCGCATTGAAGAAGCATTGGGCAATCGCGCTCCTTTCAACGGTCTGAAAGAAGTGAAAGGTCAGGCATAATTGTCGACTGTTTCCTCTAAAAAATAAATATTATTTATGTTTAGGCGAAAGGGAGTATACTTTTTCGCCTTTTTAATAAAAGAAAATTTTATTTCTTATGGTGATTATTTACACCGTAACAGTACAAAAGTGTGATATGACAACAAAAGTCCTGTTCCTTTTCTGAACTATTTATTAATAAATTAACAAATCCCACGTATTAGATCCCAAAATTATGTAACTCATATTTTCTTCCTTGTTAATACTCCTTATTATTTCACATGTAATGTAATTCTTTAACATTTATAGCAATGATTCATTAATTATTCTTTTTTACATTACAGAGTTATGTTTCATTGTTTTATGGAGTCTTCATGGACGCTTCTGAATCTTTAACCCCAGCGGTTGGGCCTACACCCTCAAATAAAAGAGGCTTAATTATTCTCGCGCTGGATATCATCTTGCTTGTAGCATTGCTTAAGTTTTTGCCTTATGGAGAAAAAGCGAATGCAGGCTTGGCATTACTGGCATTTGTTGGTGTGTTATGGTTAACGGAAGCCATTCACGTCACCATTACTGCACTGTGTATTCCTATTCTGGCTGTTGGTATGGGATTGCTGAATACCGGTGACGCGCTGAAATCTTTCGCAAACCCGATAATCTTTCTGTTCTTTGGTGGCTTTGCTCTAGCAACGGCGCTGCATATCCAAGGTCTGGACAGGTTGATAGCTAATCGTTTGCTGATGATTGCCCGCGGGCGCTTATCTGTGGCGGTATTGCTGATATTTGGTATTACTGCGCTACTTTCCATGTGGATCAGCAATACTGCAACTGCAGCAATGATGTTGCCACTCATCCTTGGTATTCTGGCAAATCTGGATGTTCGCACTGAACGCAATACCTTTGTATTTGTACTGTTAGGGGTTGCATACAGCGCCAGTATTGGTGGTTTGGGGACGTTGGTAGGCAGTCCGCCAAATGCCATTGCTGCCGCACAGCTGGGTATGGATTTCTTTACATGGATGAAGTACGGCGTGCCAATGGTGATTATTCTGTTGCCTGTTATGGTTGGGATAATGTACATCATGCTGCGTCCAAATCTAAATCACAAATTTGATCTGGAATTGGAACATTTGGAATGGAATGGTAAGCGTGTTATTGCCATGACTATCTTCCTGTTAACAGTAGTATGCTGGATTTTCAGTTCATTGATCAGTGATGCTCTGGGCGGTGTCAAAGATCTGGATACGATTATTGCAGTGAGTGCTGCGATTCTGATTGGTATCACTGGTGTATCAACATGGTCACAGATTCAAAATAATACAGAATGGGGCGTGTTGATGCTATTCGGTGGTGGTCTGACACTGAGTGCTGTCTTGAAAAATTCTGGTGCCAGTGAAGTTATGGCGAATGGCATGGCCACAGCTTTTGGTGCAAGCCCTTGGTTTGTGATCATCATTGCGGTTACTGCGTTTATTATCTTCCTGACAGAATTCACCAGTAACACCGCGAGTGCTGCGTTACTTGTGCCTATTTTTGCCACAGTTGCAGAAGCTTTGGGAATGCCAGTTATGGCTTTAACCATGATAATTGGTATCGGTGCATCCTGTGCATTTATGTTGCCTGTAGCAACCCCACCTAACGCGATTGTCTATGGTTCCGGCTATATCAAACAAATAGAAATGGTCAAAGTGGGTATGGTGTTGAACTTGGCATGTATTGCCATTATTTCTGTGGTTGCCTGGTTCTTCTGGATGTAATAATTGGAATAAAATCATGTGAGAATCGCCACCTACAAGGGTGGCGATTGTTTTTTTAGTCTTCTTTAGTACTGATATAGATGTTTTTCACTTCAGTGTAAGCATCCAGCATCATCTTATGGGTTTCGCGCCCAAGTCCTGATTTCTTGTAGCCTCCGAAAGGAGCGTGGGCGGGCAGCTCGTGATAGGTATTGATCCACATACGGCCTGTTTTTACCGCTTTCGCTACACGAAGAGCACGATTAATATCTTGCGTCCATACCGCACCTGCCAGACCATATTCGGAATCATTGGCCATTTCGATAACGTCTTCTTCATTGCTGAATGGAATGACACATAGCACTGGCCCGAAAATTTCTTCCTGCGCAACCCGCATATTATTAGTCACATTGGCAAGAATTGTCGGCTGGATAAAGAAACCATCATCATATCCCGCTCCTGTCATGCGTTTTCCACCTGTCAGGATGGTTGCACCTTCCTGTTTGGCAAGGTCGATGTAACTCAAAATAGTATTCATCTGCTCTTCACTAACCTGGCTGCCCATTTCTGTTTCTGCCAGCATGGGGTCTCCCACCTTGACTGATTCAAACACAGTTTTCAGTGAATTCAGGAAGTTATCGTGAATATCTTTATGCAGGAACAGACGGGCACCGGATTCACAGGCTTGCCCTTGATTCAGCAAAATAGCATTAGCAGCATATTTGATTGCCTTTTTCATATTGGCATCAGGGAAGACGATATTGGCAGATTTACCGCCCAATTCCAGAGTTGCAGGAATGAGTCTTTTCGCTGCTGCTGCGGCAACGTTGTAGCCGATTTCAGTTGAGCCGGTAAAGGCTACCTTGTCAATGCCTTCATGGTCGAGGATCGCTTGACCCACAACTGAACCACGCCCCGTGACAATATTGACAACGCCCGGTGGCAGAACTTGACTCATGATACGCCCCAATTCGAGTAGAGTTATTGGGGTTAAGCTTGCAGGATTAATAACAATAGTATTACCGGCAGCAAGAGCAGGTGCGAGTTTCCAAGCCGCCATCAATAACGGGAAATTCCAGGGAATGATCTGCCCTACCACACCAATGGGTTCTCTGATTACTAAGCTCAGTGTGTCGTTATCGATGACATCACTAGCATCAGAATGAGCACGGATAACCCCGGCAAAATAGCGGAAATGATCAACAGAAAAAGGAATATCAAAATGACGGCACAGGGTTTGAGTTTTACCACCATCTAGAGCCTCAAGGACGATAAAGCGCTCAGCTTCTGCTTCCAGCAGGTCGGCAATTTTCAATAATAGAGATTGTCTTTCAGACGCGGAGGTTTTACCCCATGCTGGCAGGGCTTTTTGAGCAGCCTTGACAGCAAGCTCAACATCTTCGACATTACCTGCTGCATATTCTGTCAGTAATTCACCTGTTGCAGGGTTGTAGCTTTGCAGCGTATTTTTTGAAACACTATCAACCCATTCACCATTAATCAACATCTTATAAGATTTACAAGGCAATAATTCTTTCTCAATATTATGTAGTTTTTTCATTATATTCTCCGGATATTTTGATTTTAAGTATACTAGGATATATATTTGAAGGTGATTATCCGGTTAATTCTTAATTTTCACTGAAGTTGAAATAAAATATAACAGTTCTATATCAATAAATATAAACCTTAATAGATAAAACAATTCTTAATAGGTAAAACAACTATATAAATGAATTTTTTCCGACTGTGATTTATTTCCATGATGGTATGTCTATACCAAAATAAATAACGATCTAAAATAAATAACGAGAATACCCACTCAAAATGAGTGGGATTCAGGATAAAAATTATTTTGCGGTTATCCAGAAAGCACCACTGCCATCAAGTGCGGTAAATGTTTTATGGACATAAATATTATCAGCTTGAGGGTCAATATCTTTGAAAAGTTCGGGATGTAACCACTTTGCAATGGCTTCTACAGCAATAATATTAAATGGAGTATCATAATATTGATGATAAATAGCCATAACGTGTTTTTCACGATACGATTTCAGAACTTTCAGCTTGGGGCGAGAGAGTAATTTTTGGAAACGTTTTTCGGATGTTGTCAGATCACCAGTATAACCTAATGGAACAGATTGGCTGTTTGAATGAACAGTGTCCCAATCTGCCACCGTCATCAGATAATAATCGGGATTAGTAGCCAATAATTGCTCTTCATTAATTTTTCCTCCCATACCTGAAAACCATTTGCTACCTATATTATCACCGCCTGCGGCAGTAACAAACTCGCCGAAATTATTGCTGGCAAAAGTATTGCAACAATCTTCAGCACCTAACATTCCTGCATGGCGTTCAATAAAAACGCTGGGGATTTGCTTAGAGGATAATGCCGCAATACGTTTAGTAATCATGGATAGACGATTTTCATAAAACTGAATGAATTTGTTGGCATTTTCTTCCTGTCTGAAGACTTTGCCTAATAATCTCATACTGGGAACAGTATTGGCTAAAGGGTGTTGGCGAAAATCGATGAAAATGACAGGAATACCTATTTTCTCCAATAAGTTAATTGTATTGCTGCTATCCAGTTTTGGTTTCAAACCAATATCGAAAATAACCATATCAGGATGATAAGTCATGGCTTTTTCGACGCTGAAATCACTGGTATAAGGATTAGGGAAGACCGGGATTTTTTTTAACAGAGGAAATTTCTTTTCATAAGCTGTTGCAAGATCAGGGGCTTTTTTCTCCAGTGCATTATCCCACGCTGCAATGCCTTTCAAAGGTTCAGAGGGATGCAGGATATTCAGGGCAATAACCACTCGGCTATCTGCTAGCATGGCTCGTTTAACAGGTGCATTGACCGTCACTTCACGCCCTGCGACATCTTTAACCATAATTTTTTCGGCTTGAGCATATAATGGTAATAATATGAATAACATAGACAGAAAGTATTTTATGGAGTAATGAATGGCAGGCATTGTTTCTCCTTAGGAGGGCATATTGAAGAGTCTTTGTATTATTTCAGTTTAAAATAGATAATAATAGTTATTATTCAAGTCAATCAACTATTTTTACACTTTATTAGGCTAAAAATTTTAACCTTTACGCTTTTAATTTAATAACAATCGGTTATGGCGTCACCATCATTATACCCTTCGTCTTTCAAGTTGCCTCTTTGTTGGCTGCGCTCACTCACCCCGGTCACTGTTGTTATGAACATAGAATTATCTATGCTCCCGGGGATTCGCTCCCTTGCCGTCGCGACGCATCTTGAAATCCATTGGGTATAGAAGGCATAATCTGAATTTATAAATGTCTATTAAAGCTGTTTTTAAATCACAATTTTTTAACAATTTGATGGGGTGTTTTTATAATAAAAGGAAGATTTATTTCATATAACCTATAAGCTGAAAATTTACAGTTGAAAATTAATCTGAATATATAAAATTATATTTTCGAAAAAATATCTAAATGTTAAAGATAAATTAATAATAGAATTGGAGGAATCATATTGAAATATTTCAGTATTGTATCCGATGAATTCGATACTAACGGAAATGGTACGGAGATCGGTTGCTTTTTTCGCAGCGATAATGTCATTGTTGGGAGGATGACTAGCAGAAAGCTACGGTATCAGGTTGCCATTTAAAATAACGGGTGTGACTTTTATGCTTATAAAACAAGAGCTAGAAGTAAACGCTTATTAATGACATAAAGTAATAAATAATCAAGTTATAAATATTCCTGATTTAGTAATAAAAATTTTCCTTAAAACGATTTATATGCTCTACTTCTGCTATTATTGCTTTATCGGTAATCGGTGGGGTTGATCATGAGAAAATTGTTAACAGTTTGTTTATTGGGATTTATATTGGTTGGATGTGATAATCAACTCAGAATTGATGGAACAAATGAAATTGCTGTAAAAACATCCATTGAAAAAATCAGAGATACTTTATCAGAAGATAAAAAATTACAATTTGATGATTCATTGAATGTTGCCATGACCAATAGTATCGACTTTGATGATTTGTTTAAGGATAACAAAGATGGGAATATCCAATATGGAGATATACAAAAGTTGGAACAGAGATTTTTTCAATCCCTTCATGGAAAAACTGCTGATCAAGTCATTGAAGAAGCTGAAAAAATTAAAGCAGCGAATATAATTAAAAGATAAATGTATTATAAATGTACCTGATAACATAGTGCATTTGATAACAATAATGTACTTGCGCTGATATTGCCTCGAATTCTTTAATCAAGGTGCCCTGATTGAAGGGCATTTTGTGGTTTTAGCTAAGTTTATTCCATTAAATTTGTCACAATAATATTAGCTTTTCTCCACATTGTCGGCAAACATAGCAATTTTTTCCTCTGAGAATTTTATTGTGCTGTCTTATTGTCAGCTCATGTTGCTGACAGCTGCAACAATAAATGAATATTTTACTGCGGACAGAATGTACAGGGAACTGATGTGTCCGGCTGGCTTTTACTTTAAATATTGTTTCCATGATAAAGTGCCACTCTTTTCCGTGTGGGGCAACCTTGCCAAATTGATGATAAGCCAATAGATGCGCCAATTCATGTGGAATAACTTCATCAATGAATGTTTGTTGATTTTCGATTAACAAAATAGGATTCAGGCGGATCTCCCAATCTTGCAGTCGGGCAGTGCCGGCAGCTGTTCCTCGTTGCTGATAGGTTATGTGGGGTTCAGGAAAATTTTGCTGCCAAAAATAACTCGCCTGAGTTAATTTTTGTCGCATGGTGTGCATAACAGTTTGCTGTAAGGAGAGGGGAACTCTAACGAATTTCATTGCGGCGGAATACTGTTTTTTTAATCATAATAAAAACCCGCAGTGCTGCGGGTTTCATATATTAGCAAAGAATTATTTCAATCCTGCTGCTGAGCGCAGAATTTCAGCTTTATCTGTTGCTTCCCAAGGGAACTGTTCACGACCAAAATGTCCGTAGGCTGCGGTATCGCGATAGATTGGGTGTAACAGATCCAACATTTTAATCAGACCATAAGGGCGCAGATCAAAGAATTCACGCACTAATTGAGTCAGTGTTGAGGTTGGAATTTTCTCTGTATCGAATGTTTCCACCATGATAGATGTCGGTTCAGCAACCCCGATGGCGTAAGACACTTGGATTTCACAGCGATCAGCCAAACCTGCCGCAACGATATTTTTAGCAACGTAACGTGCTGCATAGGCTGCTGAACGGTCAACTTTGGATGGATCTTTACCTGAGAATGCACCACCACCGTGACGAGCCATACCACCATAGGTATCAACAATGATCTTACGACCAGTCAGACCACAGTCACCCATTGGACCACCGATCACGAAGCGACCTGTCGGGTTAATGAAGTATTTGGTCATCGGAGTAAGCCATTCAGTAGGCAGTACAGGCTTGATGATCTCATCCATCACAGCTTCTTGTAGCGCTTTTTGAGCGATATCTTCGGAGTGCTGGGTTGAAAGTACAACTGCATCAATACCAACAATCTTGCCATTATCGTACTGGAAGGTTACCTGACTTTTTGCATCAGGACGCAACCACGGTAGAGTACCGTTTTTACGCACTTCAGCCTGACGCTCAACCAAACGGTGTGCATAGGTGATAGGTGCTGGCATGAGAACATCAGTTTCGTTGGTTGCATAACCAAACATCAAGCCCTGATCTCCTGCACCTTGCTCCAGAGGATCTGCACGATCAACACCCTGATTGATATCAGGAGATTGTTTACCTATTGCGCTGATAACGGCACATGAGCTGGCATCAAATCCCATATCGGAACTGGTATAGCCGATTTCACGTACAGTACGGCGAGTAATTTCTTCAATATCCACCCAAGCGCTAGTGGTGATTTCGCCTCCAACCATCACCATGCCTGTTTTAACATAAGTTTCGCAGGCAACTCGAGCCTTAGGATCTTGCTCTAAAATTGCATCTAGAACGGCATCGGAAATCTGATCGGCAATTTTGTCTGGATGTCCTTCTGAAACAGACTCAGAAGTGAAAAGATGTGTAGTCATTATATTTTATTACCTTAAATATAATCTTGGTTTAAGGGCGGATGTTTTACCATCTAGACGGCTATTTTAAGTTACTCTTGCCAAGGTTACCAGTTTTTTTAATTTTAAATATCTTTCGGTGCGTGACACTTTAGCTTTCCCCTTTGAAAAGGATGGAGGTACTCGTTTCATTTAGGTCAATTTCATTTTGCAATTTTATTGGATTACAGGTATAAACTGCGCGCGTAACATAAGTTAATTTTTGTACTTAAAGTTACAGGTGTTTGCAGGAAATGTATGCGTGTCCTGCTTCTCAATTGAGAAACGGCTTGCTGCAAGTAAGCCATGTGGGGTGAATGGGGTTATGAACCATTATCTGCTGATTGTTAACGGCCAACAGCCACATTATGTCATTGATGTCTTCACATCTTATTCCTTCCTTTTGAATATACTCTCATTCCGATGTTACTCGTAACACATAAGTGGGTAATATTGAGTTGGCATCATTCATATAGCCACACAGTAAATATCACACAGTAAATATATTGTTTAGTACTCTCTAAACGTCCTTATAATTTAAGAGCATGCTGTTCCCTGACATTTTTTAATGCGCAAGATACGCACGATAAAATAGTGTCTTGGGTTATTGACCTTACAGGTGAAGGCAAACCTCGACTCCATAAAGGAGACTGCCATGAATGATAATATCGCTCGCAAAATGCGTCAGACCTATAACATCGCATACTGGAGCGGCAACTATTACTATGTCAATGATCTGGGTAATGTCAGTGTTTGCCCAAACCCTGATTTACCGGGAGCTCAAATTGAACTCGCCGATCTGGTGAAGAAAGTTCAGGAAGAAAAAGAACAATTGCGTTTGCCGGCATTGTTTTGTTTTCCCCAGATCTTGCAACATCGTTTGCGTTCGATTAATGGGGCGTTTAAGCGCGCCCGTGAATCTTATGGGTATAAAGGGGATTACTTCCTTGTTTACCCGATTAAGGTGAACCAGCAGCGCCGTGTCATTGAAACATTAGCAAACGCTGATGAACCAGTTGGATTGGAAGCAGGTTCCAAAGCGGAATTAATGGCAGTCTTGGCTCATGCAGGCATGACAGGTACTGTGATTGTTTGCAATGGTTATAAGGATCGGGAATATATTCGTCTGGCGCTGATCGGTGAAAAGCTGGGACACAAGGTGTATCTGGTTATCGAGAAGATGTCTGAAATCGCTATGGTGCTGGAAGAGGCTGAGCGCCTCAATGTGATACCACGTCTTGGGGTGCGGGCACGTTTGGCTTCACAAGGAGCGGGAAAATGGCAGTCCAGTGGTGGAGAGAAATCCAAGTTTGGTTTGGCTGCGGCGCAGGTATTGCAATTGGTTGAGATGTTGCGTGCAGTAGGGCGCTTGGATAGTTTGCAATTGCTGCATTTCCACTTGGGTTCCCAATTGGCGAATATTCGTGATGTGGCAACGGGTGTACGTGAATCTGCACGCTTTTATGTCGAGCTGTCTAAACTGGGTGTCAATATTCAGTGCTTCGACGTAGGTGGTGGATTAGGTGTCGATTATGAAGGCACACGCTCTCAGTCAGAATGCTCGGTTAACTACGGTTTGAATGAATACGCAAATAACGTTATTTGGGGAATTGGTGATGCATGTGAAGAACACGGCCTGTCTCACCCGACAGTTATTACGGAATCCGGTCGTGCATTGACAGCTCATCATACAGTTTTGGTCTCCAATGTGATTGGGGTTGAACGCAATGAATTCACTGAAACAACGCCACCGGCAGAAAATGCAACGCGTCCCCTGACCAGTCTGTGGAAAACATGGACGGAGATGCAATCTGACGGCAGCCGCCGCTCCCTGCGTGAATGGTTGCATGATAGCCAGTTTGATCTGCATGATGTTCATACTCAGTATGCTCACGGTATGTTGAATCTGTCAGAGCGTGCATGGGCGGAAGAACTGTATTTAAATATCTGTCGCCATATTCAGCAGGATCTTGATCCAAGCAATCGTGCCCATCGTCCGATCATTGATGAATTACAAGAGCGCATGGCAGATAAATTTTACGTGAACTTCTCGTTATTCCAGTCAATACCGGATGCGTGGGGAATTGATCAGCTTTTCCCGGTCTTGCCGATTGAAGGGCTGGATAAGCCGCTGGATCGCCGTGCCGTTCTGTTGGATATCACCTGTGATTCTGACGGTACGATTGACCATTATGTTGATGGTGATGGTGTGGCGACAACAATGCCAATGCCCGCTTATGATCCAGAAAACCCGCCATTGATCGGTTTCTTTATGGTCGGGGCCTATCAGGAAATTCTGGGCAACATGCATAACTTGTTTGGTGATACAGCAGCCATTGATGTTTATTTTGCAGAAAATGGTGAAGTAACTTATCAGCAAAGCGAAGAAGGTGATTCTGTCGCCAATATGCTGCAATACGTCAAACTTGAGCCGCAGATACTGTTGACTCGTTTCCGTGATCAGGTGAAATCGGCTGATCTGGACGAAAATTTACAGGAACAGTTCCTGCAAGAGTTTGAAAACGGCTTATATGGTTACACTTATTTGGAAGATGAGTAATCTTTATTAGTTATTAACCTTCATTAATTGACCTTCACTAATAGTCATTCTTAGTCAAGCTCTTAGCCAATACTTTGGCTTTGAATGGCTATTTGTTATCTATATTTGCAATCTTCTCATAAATATATTTCCATTATTTTTTCTGATACCACTATTCTGATGCCATTTCATTATTATTTGAAACAGTTAGTAGATTTTTTTAAAAAATAATGTAAATCTGACAGAAGAGTGGTATGAAAAATTTTTTATGTGGGAATGATGTTAAACGATATTGTGAGGTTAAAAGTGGCAAAAATATCCAAACAAATATTTAACAATCCAGAACTACTAAATGAATATTTTGATCCCGATACTATAACTGCCTGCATTGTACCGATCCGAGCTAAATTTATTAGTAAAGATAGTCGATCATTAAGAGACAAAATACACACACATCAAAAAGGAATGTTGATATCTCTAAATAGTGGTATGGCAAAACTAATATTAACAGACACCACATATGATATTTTAGCTAATCAAATCGTATGGGTACCTGCTGGTACTCCTCACGAAGTTACTTTAAAAAATGAAGCTGAATTCAGAGCAATTTATATTGATCAGGAAATTTTCCCCCAACTTCCTAAAGAAGTGAAAATTTACAATGCCACGTCGCTTATGCACGAGATTATTGAATCAATATGTGACATGTCATTCAATTCTAATTGGAATGTAGGAATAGAATATCATTTGCAGTCCATTTTAATAAAAAATTTATCTTCAATTATAAAAGAAAATAAACTTCCTGAAATCCCACATGATTATAGAGTTAATAATATACTTTCTTCATTTATTAAAAAAGAGCTATTACCCCCAAAATTAAATAAATTTATAACTATCGTTGGAGCCTCAGAAAGAACTATTCATAGATTATTTATCAAAGAAACGGGAATGAATTATCAACAATGGCGTCAAAAATATAGATTGACTCTATCGATAAATTTATTACTTTCAGGTAAGAAAATAACAGAGGTTGCTTATATTTTAGACTTTTCATCAACTAGCGCATTTATTTCCTTTTTTAGAGAAAGATTAAATATTACGCCAAGCAGATATAAGAAATTGAATTCATAAAGGTCATCATTAAAATGATTATGTGGTTACATAATCATTTTAACAAAAATAAGCAGCTCTAAAACATTATCATTCCCGCTATAATAGCTATATATACTATAGTTTTTCTTCAATTCTTAATAGGCGATTGTATTTAGCCAGAGACTCTGTTCTGGCAAAAGAACCAAATTTAACTTTATCTGTTTTTAAAGCTACCGCTAAATCGGCTATACTTGTATCTTCTGTTTCCCCAGAACGTCTGGAAAGAATAGTCTTATAACCAACTTGTTTAGCATAAGATACCAAGTTAATTGTTTCAGTTACTGTTCCAATCTGATTGGGTTTAATTAGTATAGAATTAGCGATACCTTTAGATAAACCGTCTTTAAATCGCTCAATGTTGGTTGTGAATAAATCATCACCAACTAGTTCAATTCTTTTACCAACAGCCTGTGAAAGAGCAATCCATCCTTTGAAATCATCTTCAGCTAAAGGATCTTCAATTAATGAAATAGGAAATTTATTGCAAATATCTTTTAAATAAGTAACAAAATCATCTGTGGATAGAATATTACCGTCGGTTGCAAGATGGTATTTCCCATTTTTAAAAAACATTTCAGCGGCAATATCCATGCTTAAATTGACTTCTTTTCCAACTTCATAACCTGCATTATATATAGCTTCCATTAGTAATAATAAGCCATCTTCATTCGATTTTAATGAGGGCATAAAACTACCTGTACCAGAAACGCCTATACACATGTTGCTTTTTAGCAGAATATCACGAAGTTTAAGATAGATGTTTTTTCCAATCTGCATGGAATCCTTTAAATTTGTTTTATTTGAGACAATAATTTGAAAATCTTGAAAATCACAATTCCCATCACCATGCCTTCCCCCAGACAGCATAGAAAAAATTGGTTGAGGAATAAAAAGATCGTCATCTTTCTTAAGATATTCATAGAGATAAACGTTTTTCTCAATCGCAGCAGATTGAGCTACAGCTAAAGAGACACCTAAAATAGAATTGGCACCTAAGTGACTTTTATTATTAGTTCCATCCAGTTCAATTAAAATATTATCAATTGATTCCTGTTCGAAAGGCGATAAACCACATATTTTTGGTTTAATTATTTTATTAATAATATCAATGGCACATTTTACTCCTTTTCCATCAAATCTATTTTTATCATTGTCACGAACTTCAATTGCTTCATATTTTCCTATTGAACTTCCTGTTGGAATAATTACGCGACCTCTATTTCCTGTATTAAGGATTACTTCAACTTCTAACGTAATATCTGCTCTTGAGTCAAATACTTCGCGTGAAATAATATCAATTATTTTAGCCATAAATATTCTCAACTAGTCTTTTTGAACGTAAAAGTCAGTAATGGATTTTGCTAATTTTCCTGAAGGTAAAGTTAATGGTTTTAATACTGCATCACAATAAAGCCCCCAACTGGCAATAATGGCTGAATGCCCCCCACGACCTCCGGCAACAACTAAATCAATATCAAGTGGTGAGCGTGTTGCGGGTATTTTCTCTCGCTCAGAGAATTGCTTTGGTCTGACAGGGACTATTCCTTTTCCATCAACATCAGAACGGAGATTATAAATTTCCTCATGTAAATATTGTCGAAGACCATTTTTTGTCCATCCTGAGTTCGTTAAAATTTTAACATGGTCAGGTGTCAAAATAACCATTATCCGACCCGGTACATAGGCATTCATTCGCCCAAGATGAGTTGCACTATCAATAATGACAGATAATAAACTATCGGCATCCTGACTTAAGAAATCCACAACATCTGTAGGAGGTTCTCCCTTCATGAGATAAACCGTTGTAATTTCCTTGTCATAATTTTCTTCATTGATGGTTTCCCATGGGCTATTCTCTATACTTTCTGCAAAACAATAGGTAAATTCAGCGGGAGATCCCAAACAACCTAAATCAGCTTTTCCCGGGTAAGCCCGACAGACATTTAAAATTGTTAAATTAACTGCTCTTCCGATGGTGGCATTTGCCCGAAATCCCGGTCCTAAACATCCTTGCCCCGAATTCATTCCTATTTCTTTGGCTATTGGCCCACTGACGAGAACAAGGTTTCCACCGTTGTAAGAAGTGGTAATTGATTGCTGGAAATTAAATTTACTTTCTGCCATTGCATAAAATGTTGCAATGATAATAGGTAAATATTGAGGTTCACAACCTGCCAGAATACTGTTAATAATAATATCATTAATAGTAATATTCTGTCCTGAGGGGCCAGCTTCCGGAATAACTACTTTGTCTACTGGCTCCTGGCAATATTGCTGCATTTGGATATATCTTTCCTGTGTCGGTGGTATTATAGGTAATCCATCACCAATAGAAAGATTATCATATTCCTTCATTAATTCATCTGAGTTTATAAGTCGGATTTCTTTTTTATCTGAGTTTACTTTATCTAAATCCATTTTAGGTTTTAATATGGATAACTTATCTAATTCAACTTCATTTTTAGTCAGAGAACTAATGATATATTCTTTTTGTTTCTCAATTTCATTCTCTATTTCTTCTATTTTACTTGCTTGATATATATCTATATGGCAAATACACAACTTACCAAATCGATAAAATGCGACATGTTCTGCTAAATAATTGCCTGGAGGTGAAGTAATTAATAATGCGGGTATTCCTTTTTTCTCTAATTCACCAGCCAGAATGGTTGTCATTACTGAAGTTCCCATATCTGCCAGGGCGATTATTGCAGCAGAGTAGTTATTCTTTGATAATTCTGAAGCCAGCTCTCTAATCTGTTGCGTCATGGTTCCTCGAACAGATTGGCAGACGTATTTGATATTTATTATGTCTCTTTCTTTGAAAATGTTTATAATGCTTTTGTAAATTTGGCTATAGTTGCAAAAACTAAGTTTGGTATTATCAAAAAATAATATCTCTCTGTTTTTGTGTTCTGAAATACTAACTCTCTTAGCCAGTTTAATAACTTCACAAGCCAGATTTCCTCTAGGATCATAAGTCCAATAATCATTATCATTAGTCATGATCGTCTCCAAATTGTTTTTATCTTTTACAGTATCGTAGAATAACGCTATCTTAATTAATATCTAAATTCTGTCATAATGTATCAAATATCTGACATCTGACATCACTTAATTTAACATGAAGTTATGTTTCCAATTTTAGTATGATATACTATTAAAAATTTTAGAGAGATGGATAGTGAAATGACGCAATCTTTATTAATTTATATTTTGGCTATAAAATCATTATCTTCGCCTGTTAAGATCATTTCAAAAAATGAAAAAAATAATTTTTTAACGGATGAAAACTTGATCCTTGAAGATAAGGAAGTTGTTTATATGTTTGATAACGGGGTAAGTATTCTTTATCTGGAAGAGTCTGAAAAAGAGGATAATGAATCTTCTGAAGAGTTATGCCAAGAGAAATGGATGAGTTATAAGGTACTGGATAGTAACGGATTTTTAATTACTCCGCGCGAAAAGAATTTTCATAATATATGTCAAGAAAAATATTGGGTTAAGAGTCAGATATTACAAAGTAATATGTTGTAGATTAGTTGTAGAACAACCAATTTGTAACTGTATCAGAGATTATTCAGAAAGTTTCTATTGATTTACCGTTGATGATTACGGTGCTATTATTACTAAAAATATTTAATACATTATCTTGAAATTGATCAAATCAGGGAATATCAATAATCATTGCAGATTCAAATAAGATGGGATCTACATTGTTACAAATAATCGCTGATGGCGCATTACCTTTCTGAGCTGCTTCATAGATTATAAAACTTGGATTCGCATGATAGGTGCAATTTCTGAAAAAGGTGGTCAGTTGCTATAGTAGGCATCTTTCTCGCCAAAGGAAAATGCGCTATGGCCTATA
>NZ_FOVO01000023.1 GCF_900115195.1 Xenorhabdus japonica | reverse complement strand
TAAAATCACCGATAATGCGACAGATGAAAGAGGCGCAAGATGGTCATGATTTCACTGGGATACATATGACCTTTTCTACGACGTAGGCGATATCCCTTCTTGAGACAAAACTGTTCCCATTGTGGAATGAAAAAACGACAAAAGTCATCGACACCGATGAAAATTTCAACTAAGTTGTTCATAGCCTGTTCCTCCCCGGAGCTGTTTCGGCCTTCACCAAAACATTGCTCCGGGAACAGGCTTCTCGTCAATTTCTTATCCAGAATTCGGGTTTGTTGGTTTCATGGCTTTCTTATGGATATGCCGAATCTAAAGGAGGAGTAATTCGGTTTTCTGGTGCAATTGTTGATCCCGGATGTCAAGTCATTGTATCAAATACTCAAGCCAATATCTCTTGCTATCGATTAGGGAAAAATCTCACTGTTAAACAAATCATTTCAACTCACAAAACGAAAAGCAATGTCATGCTTCCTGGTAACATAGGTGTTTCCAGCGTGAAGTGGACTGACAATCAGAAACGTGTGGCAATTGTTAATGTGGATTATTTTTAACTTAATAGACAGACGATGAGTTGCTCTTTGCATTAAGTATTATTTTGTCAAAAGAGCAACTTATATTTAAGGATAAAGAATTAGTCACAACGTCCCATATAGCGACGTTCTGCAATATGAATACGGATTTTTTCACCTGAACTCAGGTACTCTGGAACCTGAATAGTCAATTCTGTACTCATCTTAGCCGGTTTGGTGCGGGCGCTTGCTGATGCACCCTTGATACCCGGTGATGTTTCTTCAATGACCATATCAACAGTTTGAGGTAATTCAAGAGATAACAACTGCCCATCCATTGTCAGGACTTGCATTCCAGGTAGGCCATCTTCAGGAATAAAGAGTAATTCCTCTTCTATTTGATCTTTTTTGAAGTGATAAGGGGTGAAATTTTCGTCATCCATAAAAATATATTCATCACCGTCAATGTAGGAAAAACTCACGCCCCGGCGTGTTAATGTGATGGTTTCAAGAATGTCATCGCCTTTGAAACGTTCTTCCACTTTCTGACCAGTACGAATATCAGTAAAACGCATCTTATACAGAGTGCTGGCACCGCGTGCGCTGGGTGACTGAATATCGATGTCTTTAACTAATAATAGTTTTCCATTGTAGCTGATTGCGGTGCCACGCTTAATTTCATTGGCTTTAGCCATAGATACCTTCTATAAGAACAAGGAAATAGTGGAATGAATATTTAGGTGGCGACAAAATTACTCGCAGTTAGCCTGTTAGGCAAGAGATGAATGAATGCCCCAGTAAAAATACTGGAGCGAGTAAAAAACATTAACGATAAACTGGCAATATATTAAACAAAGATAGAATATGTGCTAGCGCATTTATCAAACCGAACAGGATAACAAAGATAATCAAAAAATTACCGCCCGGAGCTTGATAGCTAGATGTTGGATAGCGTTTACGGCTGGCTCGGGCCATTAAAGCAGGAACAATAACCGCCCAAATGGTTGCTGCCAGACCAGCAAAACCGATTGCATATAGGAAACCGTTTGGAAAGACCATAGCTAATACAGTGGGAGGAATAAAAGTAATAAGTGCTGTTTTAAAACGTCCTTTTCGTGAGTCGTCAAATTTAAAGAAGTCTGCCAGATAGTCAAATAGTCCTAATGATACACCTAAAAATGAACTCGCCAAGGCCATATATGAGAAGGCATTCAAGAGATTAGTTATTGTTGTATTATCGGAAGTCTTATCCATTTGTTGCAGCAAGTTACTAATATTACCACCATCAGCAATAATCTGCTTGAAGGCTTCACGAGGAATATTTCCCTGAATGACGTATTGCCATAAAATGTAAATCGCTAATGTTATTAAGGTTCCGTATAGTAAGCTGTGTACGACAGCTTTGCTGTCTCTATGGTAATACTTGACCAGCCCTGGAACATTACCATGATAACCAAATGAGGCCAGTAAATAAGGCAAAGCAATTAAAGCATAGGGTAAATAGCTTGAATTGGTATTTACCTGATCAAACAAGATAGCAGGCTTCACTTCGATAAACATACTACTAACGGACATGATAAAGGTAATCACCATTCCGCCTATCAAGATAGTGCTTAATCGATCTACTGCTTTAGTGGATAACCAAACAATAAAGGCAACGATAAAAGCGAAATACAGGCCGGATATTGATTGAGGTAGTGGAATAATATTCTTGATATTCTGAGAGAGAATTGAGCTGCCTGCTGAAATATAAGCATAGGTCAGTATATACAGAACGAAGGTGATGGATAAACCGTTAAGAGTGCTCCAGCCTTTGCCCAGCAAATCTTTAGTGACGGTATGGAAGCTGGAACCAGCAGGGTAATTCATATTGGCTTCCAAAATCATCAGACCTGAGAAATACATACATGCGCAGGTATACACCAGCAAAATGATTGATCCGGTAAACCAGACACCTGAACTGACAATCGGAATGGAAAACATACCTGCACCGACAGCAGTACCGGCAATAATCATAGCTCCACCAAATATGGAGGGACGTTTCAAATTTTGCGTTACCTCAATGGTCATATAGATTTCCTTATGAATGGTGTTACTTTGTACTAGCGCGACGATATATTAATGAATCATATGTGTAAACAAATAATTATGGGAAATAACTAAATTGCATTTGTTGCATTTTGCATACAAAGGTGAGGCAGGTGATCCGAGATAGCCTGCCTGAAGAGATTGATATTAAGTTGCAGAAGAGAATTGCGTTTTTTGCAACAGATTGATGGCATTACGACTGGCCTCAAAATGAGGTTCGGGTAGGTTATCAGGATTACACCAAATTAATTGTTCGCATTTCTCTGGTTCCATTAATTTGGGTCCACCTCCAGTATACTGTGCTAGTAGACAGACTGAAACTGTGTGCTTTCCTTCTTCCCGATACGTTTCGAGATTATTGCAAATACCATAAACTCTGGGATTTTGGATTGTTAGGCCAATTTCTTCTTGAATTTCTCGAATGGCGCATTCTTCAAAGGTTTCACCGGGATCGACATGACCACCAAAAATTGACTAGTACGGTGCATGCTGGCTGGTACGTTTTCCCAGTAGAATTTCACCCTTATCGTTAACGATAATGACACCAACTCCGACAATAACTGACACTGATATATTCCTCCGGATAGTATTTATTTATGCTGGTTCAGATAGGTTTTAGCCATTTGATAAAAATAATTCCGTCGCATATTTTTTACTTTTAGATTCCAGTAACACAATGATCAATCAGGTAGTAATTTTAACTGAAACGATTCAATTTTGATGTTATAAATAACAGATAAATCTTAATGTTATTTATGACCGTTTATTTAGGAGACATCGGGCAAGATGAGCCGTCGAGTTGCAACAATTACCTTAAATCCAGCTTATGATTTAGTGGGTTTATGCCCAGATATTGTTAAGGGAAATGTTAACCATGTACAGACGGCAGGGTTTCACGCTGCTGGTAAAGGAAACAATGTTGCGAAGGTACTGCGTGATTTAGGCATTGATGTTACTGTCAGTGGTTTTCTAGGGCGAGAGAATCAAGAAGGGTTTCAGCAGTTTTTTAACGAAAACAGTATAGTAAATCGTTTCCATTTGGTGTCAGGGCGAACGCGCATTAATGTCAAATTGACCGAAAAACAGGGTGAAGTAACGGATTTTAATTTTTCGGGTTTCCATGTAACGGAAGAAGAATGGAATCGATTTGTTAATGATTCTCTCACATGGCTGGGGCAGTTCGATATGGTTGTAGTCAGCGGTAGTTTACCCGAAGGGATTACCGCAGAATCGTTTGCGGATTGGATGATGCAATTACGGCAGTTTTGTCCCTGCGTTATCTTCGACAGTAGTCGTGAAGCTCTTGTAGCGGGCCTTAAGGCATCACCTTGGCTGGTAAAACCCAATCGACATGAGTTGGAAATTTGGGTAGGTAAGCCATTGCCGGATTTGAACAGTGTTATTGATGCAGCCCATGAATTGCGTAATAGAGGGATCGCCCATGTTGTCATTTCTTTGGGAGAGCAGGGAGCATTATGGGTGAATGTCTCTGGCGCATGGTTGGCAAAACCGCCACATTGTGAGGTAGTCAGTACGGTCGGGGCGGGAGACTCTATGGTTGGTGGATTGGTCTATGGTTTGCTGATGAGAGAATCCAGTGAACATACATTGCGTCTGGCAACCGCAGTTTCTGCACTCACGGTTAGCCAGCCTAATGTTGGGATTAAAAGCCGCACGGAACTTGCATTAATGATGTCAAAAATCGAGTTAATATCGGTCAGGTAATTAATTTTGCTGGGATTTTAGCCAGGAAATTTCTTGTTCCCAGATATCTGGATTGATCGTTTCAAGAATTAAGGGAATGCCATTGAAACGGTCATCTTTCATGATATACCTGAAAGGCGTTTTACCGATATTACCTTCACCAAGGCTGTGATGTCGGTCAACACGACTGGAAAATTCGCTCTTAGCATCATTCAGATGCATAGCTTTAAGATACCTGAACCCAACGATTTCATCGAATGCCTTGAAAGTTTCATCGCAATCTTTTTCAGTACGTAAATCATAACCAGCAGCGAAAGCATGGCAAGTATCAATACAAACTCCAACACGGGTTTTGTCTTCGACGCCGTCAATAATTGCCGCTAGTTGTTCGAATTTAAAACCAAGATTGGTGCCTTGTCCGGCAGTGTTTTCGATGACAGCGGTGACACCTTGTGTTTTGTCCAACGTAATATTAATGGATTCCGCAATACGAGCGAGGCATTTATCAATGTCAATTTTGTTGAGATGGCTGCCTGGATGGAAATTCAACAAGTCGATGCCTAACTGTTCACAGCGTTGCATTTCATCAAGGAACGCAGCACGGGATTTTTCCAGATTGTCTGCTTCTGGATGACCAAGATTGATTAGATAACTGTCATGAGGAAGGATTTGTCGGCTGCCATAGCCATAACGTTCACAATTCGCTTTAAATTTATCAATGATATCTGTCGATAACGGCGGAGCATGCCACTGACGCTGATTTTTCGTGAATAAGGCAAATGCTGTTGCGTTTAATTCATGGGCGCGGATCACCGCCTGATAAACACCGCCAGAGGCGCTAACATGGGCTCCAACAAATTTCATATCATTTTCTCCTGTGTTTTCGTCATTATGGCATTGTTCGCCCTGTTGATAAAATTTTGGCAGAAAAAATCAATTTAATTTGGCGTCAGATATATCATCATTCTAAATTAGCGCAATAAATGCTGGACACCTTGATTGACAATTAATCCTCCGGCTACTAGCCAGACAAATAAAATAAGTGCCAATAGAATAGGTTTAATTCCAGCTTGACGAATGGCACTGATATGAGTGGTTAACCCTAAAGAAACCATCGCCATTGCCAGCATGATGGTATCAGTAGCAATAATGTGGTTAACAAGGGACTCAGGTAATAAATGAAAAGAATTAAAACCCGCTGTGGTAATAAAAAATACAGCAAACCATGGAACAGTAATCGGCGATTTTTCTTGGTGGCTATTGCTATTTTTAGCTTCCATGCGGCTGAGATAGCCGGAAAGCAGTAATAGAAAAGGTGCCAATAGCATAATACGGATCATCTTACTGATAACGGCTGCATTTTCTGTATCGCTTCCTATTGTATGTCCAATGGCAACGACTTGAGCTACTTCATGCACAGTTGAGCCAGTAAAGATACCAAATGTCTCTTGAGAGAAATTAAACCATTGGTAATGGGCATTGAGTTGGTAGAACCATGGATAAATAAAGATTGTGAGAGTGCCAAAAATGACTACTGTAGAGACAGCTACGGCAACTTTACTGGCCGGAGCTTTAACAACAGGCTCTGTTGCCATAACCGCAGCGGCTCCGCAAATACTGCTTCCTGCACCAATCAGGATCACAGTTTGGCTATCCAGTCGCAAAAAAGTACGTCCAATCCACAATGCCATAAAAAATGTTGAAGAAAGCATAATGGCATCAATTAATATTCCAGTTGCACCAACATCTGTGATTTGTTGGAAAGTCAGGCGAAATCCATAAAGAATGATACCTGCTCGCAGTAGGTAGTGTTTGGAAAAATGGATGCCACTATCACAGGTGGATTTTAAGAAAGGATACACTGTATTGCCAATAATAATCCCTAACAGAATGGCAAGTGTCAGAACACCCAATCCCATATTTACAAACCAAGGAATATTACCGACATAGATAGCGAGTGCCGTCAGGACTGTGGCTAATATGACACCGGGAATTAATTTTAATGCAGTATGTTGGTAGGTTTTGATAAATTCCTCAACTTGATTTTTAGACCCAGCTTGATTTCCAGACTTACTTTGATTTTCAGGCATAGTGGCAGCTCTATTAACTTATTCATTTTAGGAATAAGAATATAGAAGATTATTAAATCAATAAAATTGATAATTTTTATATGTATGACCATAAAAACAGGTTAATTAAGGGCGACTTTTGTTAAGTTTCATAATACTGTCTAAAATCAAGACTACCTTTCTATTTTTTATTTTGCGTCCTGTGAGGCCATATGCGTATCACTCTGAGACAACTGGAGATTTTTGCAGAAGTTCTGAAAAGTGGTTCAACGACACGGGCTTCTCAGCAGTTGGCGTTATCACAATCTGCGGTCAGTGCTTCACTCACAGATCTTGAAGGACAGTTGGGAGTACAACTGTTTGATAGGGTCGGGAAACGTCTGGTTACCAATGAACATGGGCGTTTACTCTATCCTAAGGCATTAGCGTTACTTGAACAGGCTGGTGAAGTGGAACAGCTTTTCAAACTTGAATTGGGAGCATTACGATTAGCGGCTAGTAGTACGATTGGCAATTATATGCTGCCTGAAATGCTGGCGAGATACCGTCAGGATTACCCTGAGACACCATTGGAACTAAATATCAGTAATACTGAAGATGTAATAAAGGCGGTTGTTGAATTTCGTGTTGATTTGGGATTGATTGAGGGATTGTGTCATGATCCTGAATTGATCACACAATCATGGATGGAAGATGAATTGATTATTTTTTCCTCGCCAGAAAGCCCGTTGCTGCAACGTGAACTGAGCGTGGAGGACTTGATTAAGGCACCTTGGATATTGAGAGAAAAAGGCTCAGGAACAAGGGAGGTTTTGGATCATCTCTTGTTCTCACAAATGCCCAGATTTAATATTGCGATGGAATTGGGTAATTCAGAGGCTATCAAACATGCTGTGCAGTATGGGATGGGGATTAGTTGTCTTTCACGGCGGGTCGTTCAAGAACAACTGAAAAATGGAACATTATCTGAGCTTGTCATCCCTAGGCTTAGTCTTAATCGTACTTTGTACCTGATTTACCATCGTCAGAAACATATGTCCAATGCGTTACAGAAGTTACTGAGTTACTGCAATTAATATTGAGGGCATAATCGTGTAGCTAATAATTGGCTATGCATTATGAAGGTATCTTATAACCACGAATCACCGCTATTCTGGAAACGAAGATTTGTTACAATTCTACATTAAATTTTTTAAATGATATAGGAATAGAATGTCTCGAGAAGAATGTATGCCACCGGATCAGGCCCCAAAAAACCTGCGCCGTGAATTAAAAGCACGGCATATGGCAATGATTGCCATCGGTGGATCAATTGGCACGGGATTATTTGTTGCTTCTGGTGCAACAATTTCTCAGGCTGGTCCTGCGGGTGCCTTACTTTCCTATGCATTAATTGGCTTAATGGTCTACTTCTTGATGACCAGCTTGGGCGAATTAGCAGCATACATGCCAGTTTCGGGATCGTTTTCAACTTATGGTTCCAAATATGTTGATGAAGGTTTTGGCTTCGCATTGGGATGGAACTACTGGTACAACTGGGCGGTGACAATTGCGGTTGACCTTGTAGCCGCGCAATTGGTTATGGGATATTGGTTTAATGATGTTCCTGGCTGGGTATGGAGTGCATTGTTCCTTGGCCTGGTTTTCCTGTTGAACTTTATTTCCGTCAAAGGATTTGGCGAAGCTGAATATTGGTTCTCCTTGATTAAAGTCTCCACGATTGTTGTGTTCATCGTTGTTGGCATTTTAATGATCGTTGGCATCATGAAAGGTGCCGAAGACGCAGGTTGGCATAATTGGGTCATTGCTGACGCGCCGTTTGCGGGTGGTTTTTCAGCTATGATCGGGGTAGCTATGATTGTCGGCTTCTCCTTCCAAGGGACAGAACTAATAGGCATTACCGCGGGAGAATCGAAAGATCCAGCGAAAAATATCCCTCGTGCCGTACGTAAGGTATTCTGGCGTATCTTATTATTTTATGTGCTTGCTATTTTAATCATCAGCCTGATCATTCCTTATACTGATTCTAGTTTGTTACGCAATGACGTGAAAGATATCAGTGTCAGCCCATTCACTCTGGTATTTGAAAATGCCGGTTTATTGTCAGCAGCTGCGATAATGAATGCAGTAATATTGACCGCCGTATTATCTGCGGGAAATTCGGGAATGTATGCTTCTACCCGTATGCTATTCACGTTGGCAAAAGAAGGTAAGGCACCGAAAATTTTTAGCCACCTCTCTAAAGGTGGTGTTCCACGTAATGCACTGTATGCCACGACAGTGGTGGCTGGTTTATGTTTTCTTAGCTCCATGTTTGGCAATCAAACAGTTTATTTGTGGTTATTGAATACTTCAGGCATGACTGGATTTATTGCGTGGCTCGGAATTGCAATCAGTCATTATCGCTTTCGCAAGGGCTATGTTGCCCAAGGTCTTGATGTGAATGCGCTGCCATATCGTTCAGGTTTCTTCCCTATCGGGCCGATTTTTGCCTTTATTTTATGTTTGGTTATCACTTTGGGCCAAAATTATCAGGCGTTTTTGCAAGATAAGATCGATTGGTACGGAGTGACGGCAACTTACATTGGCCTCCCATTATTCCTGCTCATTTGGTTTAGTTTCAAGTTGAAAAAGAAAACTCGTTTTGTTAAGTACCATGAGATGAAATTTCCGGTATTCAAGTATACTGAAAAGGAATAATTTGTTAAAAAATATCAAAAAATTGATACTTTTTGATTAAAATGTTGTTTATTTTTTTACAAAAAGCTGCCTGTTCTGTGATGGAATTGGCAGTTTTTATTTTTCATGGGATTAGGGAAAGAATATGGATGGTAAATTTCGGATATACGACCCAATCGCATTGATAAGTATTCTTATTTGCTTTATTGTTAGCGTCACAATTGTTGTATGAAGAGGCTAACTAAAGTGAAGTTTGTATTTCGAGCAGTCGTGAAAAGTATGAGTATCAGTCTAATGGCAGGTTCTGCCATGATGGCAAGTTTTGCATCTTGGGCTGAAACAGTCACTGATGTTGCTGGGCGTACTGTTGAGGTGCCTGAGAAAGTCAATCGAATCTTATTGGGTGAAGGTCGTCTGTTCCATTCTGTTGCAATATTGGAAGGGGATAAACCTCTGGCTCGTATCGCTGGCTGGCAAGGTGATTTCCGCAAACTAGACCCACAAACTTACGCTATTTATAAAGCTAAATTTCCTGAAATCGATAATATCCCCCTGATTGGTAATACTAGCGCTGATAGTGTCAGCTCTGAAAAAGTGCTTACGCTCAACCCTGATGTTGCTATCTTTGGCTTGTCTGGACATGGCCCCGGAAAAAATAGCGAGTTGGTGAAACAGTTGGAAAAAGCAGGTGTACCTGTTGTTTTTGTCGATTTCCGCAATGATCCTTTGAAAAATACATTACCTAGCATTCGTATGTTGGGCAAAATTCTGCATCGTGAAGAGCAGGCTAATGCTTACGCTGATTTTTACGAGAAAAATCAAAAAATAGTAACCGATATTACGACTCGCATAGCGGATACTGAGAAACCTTCTGTATTTATTGAATTGAAAGCAGGTTCTAGTGAAGATTGCTGTGGTACGGCAGGTAACGGCAATATGGGGAACTTCATTGATTTGGCTGGTGGCAAGAATATTGCCAAAGAAGTGCTGCCTTCCCCATTAGGTACAATGAACCTAGAAAAAGTCATTGCTGAAGATCCTTATATTTACATCGCAAGTGGTGCACAAGATCCAAGTGATAAAAGTGAAGGGATTCAAATGGGAGCACGGACTTCTGCCGATATTGCCCGTGCTGGCCTGAAAACTATTACTGAACGTAAAGGCGTCAATAACCTGACTGCCGTGAAGGAAGGGCGTAGCCATGCTATCTGGCATCACTACTACAACTCTCCTTATAACGTTGTTGTTACTCAGGTTTTTGCTAAATGGTTCTACCCTGAAAAATTTGCCGATTTAGATCCGCAACAAACGTTGAAAGAGCTTCATAATAAATTCTTAGCTATTGAACCGGTAGGAACATATTGGGTCAGTGAGAAATAAGCAGTAATAGGTAATAAAAAATGAGTGTCACTACCGAGCCTATGCCAATGGTGAAACAGCAATTAAGTGATTGCGATATAAAAGCACATTATCGTCATATCCTGCGCCGACGTATTGCATGGATATTATTCATCGTTTTGGTGATTGGCACCTCTGTTGTATTGGATTTTACAATGGGACCATCAGGGTTATCACTACAAACCCTCTGGCAAACACTGGTTTCACCAGAAAGTGTTAACGTAGCAACACGGGTGATTGTTTGGGATATTCGATTACCTTATACCCTGATGGCGGTAGTGATCGGCCTATCGCTTGGATTGGCTGGCGCTGAAATGCAGACAATCCTGAATAACCCACTAGCTAGCCCATTTACGTTAGGGGTTTCCAATGCCGCTTCTTTTGGTGCGGCATTGGCTATTGTGCTTGGAATTGGTATTCCGGGAATACCAGATCAGTGGTTTATTTCTGCAAATGCTTTTCTCTTTGCGTTATTAGCTGCCCTGATGCTTGATGGTGTTACCCGTTGGACAAGAGTTGCAACCTCAGGCGTTGTATTGTTCGGAATTGCGATGGTATTTACATTCAATGCGTTAGTTTCGATGATGCAATTTATCGCTACGGAAGATACCTTACAAGGGTTTGTTTTTTGGACAATGGGTAGCTTAGGTAGAGCGACATGGGAAAAACTGGGCGTTATGATGTTAGTGTTCTCAGTCATTATGCCTATCTCAATGAGTAATTCTTGGAAGTTGACTGCTTTGCGTCTAGGAGAAGATCGCGCGATCAGCTTTGGTATTAATATCAGCCGCCTTCGTTTGGGAACATTGTTGCGTATCAGTATCCTGACGGCATTAGCGGTTGCATTTGTTGGTCCAATTGCTTTTATTGGATTGGTGGCTCCTCATATCGCCAGAATGATGTTTGGTGAAGATCATCGTTTCTTCCTGCCTGCGAGTGCGTTGATTGGTGCATTGGTTTTATCAATGGCTTCCATCGCTTCTAAGAACCTGATCCCGGGCGTTATCATCCCGGTTGGGATCGTAACATCGTTGGTCGGTGTGCCTTTCTTCCTGAGCATCGTTTTACGCCATAGGGGGAATGTATGAGTCAGGGACTAAAAATTAATCGATTGACGACAGGATATCCGAAGTATCCTGTGATTGAACATCTGGATATCAGTTCATTGCCACGTGGTCAAATCACCGTATTGTTGGGGCCGAATGGTTGCGGTAAATCAACACTCCTGCGTTCGCTGGCGGGATTGAATAAAGCCAGTGGTGAACTGCTGTTGGATGGGCAGGATTTGATAAAGATGAATTTTGCCCAACGTGCTCAAAACGTGGTTTATTTGCCTCAATCATTACCGGCAGGTGTGCATCTTCATGTATTGGAATCGGTTATCGTTGCTCAACGGGCATCAGGTGGTGTGAGCAGTAGCCAATGTGAACAAGAAGTCATGGAACTGCTGCGCCAGCTTGGTATTGAGCATTTGGCGCTCAGTTATCTGGACCAACTGTCTGGTGGTCAGAAACAGTTGGTTGGGTTGGCTCAATCATTAATCCGCCGTCCGACATTATTATTATTAGATGAACCATTAAGTGCTTTGGATTTAAATTACCAATATCATGTAATGGATTTAGTTGCACGTGAAACGCGTCGTCGTAATATTATTACGATTGTTGTTGTTCACGATATTAATATCGCATTGCGTCATGGTGACCATGTATTAATGCTAAAGAAAGGTAAATTAATTTCCGAAGGTATACCTGAACAAGTTATTACTTCAGGTAGTTTGGCGGAAGTGTATGGTATTAAAGGCCGAATTGAACGTTGTTCTCAGGGAGTTCCACAAGTATTAATTGATGGTTTAGTGACAGAATTAGTAAGTTAGAATAATAAAAGCTATAAATCAATTTATTAAAATTAAAATATAATTAATTTAATAAATACAACACTGACAGGGATAATTAGTTATCCCTGTTTGGTGGGCACGTGTTGGTTACCCATATTAATTTCAATAATTCTATTCTACCTTTTGGAGAATCGGGAATGGCTGTTTTTGCAAAGAAAAAAATTGTGTTAGGTATTGTTGCTGCTATTTCGTCCAGCACTGTTTTAGCTGCTAATAATAGTGAAGATAAAATTATTGTCACTACAGCGGCGGGGTTCCAGCAAAAGATTGAAGATGCACCAGCTTCTATTTCAGTTGTCAGCCGTGAGCAACTAGAAACTAAAGCCTACCGTGATGTGACAGACGCATTGAAAGATGTGCCGGGAGTGGTTGTTACTGGTGGTGGTAGTAAGAGTGATATTAGTATCCGCGGAATGGCATCAAAATATACTTTGATTTTAATTGATGGAAAACGGATGGATACTCGTACGACTCGACCAAACAGCGATGGTCCAGGTATTGAGCAGGGATGGTTACCTCCATTATCAGCTATTGAACGTATTGAAGTAGTGCGTGGACCGATGTCTGCTCTCTATGGCTCTGATGCTATGGGAGGAGTAATTAATGTTATTACGCGTAAAGTACAAAAAGAATGGAAAGCTAGTTTGCGTGCTGATACAACATTAACCGAAAGTAAAAATTCAGGTAATAGCTATCAAACCAATGTTTATGCAGCAGGTCCTGTAATTGATGGGGTATTGGGATTAAAAGTACATGGTCTGTTTTCTCATCGTAATGAAGATAAATTCTTTGATGGCTTTAGTGAACAAGAAATGCGCAGTGGAACTGCAACTGTATCTCTGACTCCGAATGAGCAAAATACTTTCGATTTCGAAATTGGGAGGTATGAGCAGGATCGCAGTACCACTGAAGGGAAATCGGATAATAGCTCAGATAAAGAAAAGTTTTCTCGCAATAATTATTCCATTACTCACAATGGTACTTATGATTTTGGTACAGTGACTTCCTATATTCAAAAAGATGAATCACGAAACCCGGGTCGTGAAATGAAATATAGTGACATTGTATTTAATAGTCATGCAAACTTTGTATTCGATATTCATACATTAAGTGTAGGTGGACAATATCGTTATGAGACGTTAAAAGACAATGGAAACAAACTAGAATCAAAGAAAGATATAAATAAATTAGACCGTTGGAGCTGGGCTTTGTTCGCCGAAGATGAATGGCAAACGACGAATGATTTCACTTTGACGAGTGGTATTCGTTTGGATAAGGATGAAGAATTTGGCACTCATTGGACTCCTCGTTTATATGGTGTTTGGCACTTAAATGAACAATGGACAGTAAAAGGTGGGGTAGCAACAGGATATCGTTCTCCTGAATTGCGTCAGGTTTCTTCTGATTGGGGGCAAGCTACAGGTGGTGCGTCCAGATTAATTAATGGATTTAGAGAGAAAACAGCAGTTATTGTTGGAAGTTCGGATTTGAAGCCAGAGAAAAGCTTCAATCAAGAAATTAGTATTATTTGGAATAATCAAGAGAACTTAAATATTGGTTTGACTGTGTTTAACACAGATTATAAGGATAAAATCACGGAATTACGCCGTTGTACCGATCCAAGTGGTGGTAAAAATAAAAAATGTACAATTGGTGATACAGCTTACAAATTTATCAGTGATCGTGTGAACGTAGATAAGGCTAATCTTCGAGGTATCGAATCTACAATAAATTGGGATATTGTCGAAGACTTATCATTAGCGGCAAACTATACATATACCGAATCAGAGCAAAAAAGCGGTAAAGAAAAAGGGATAGCTTTAAATAAAGTTCCAAAACATATGGTTAATGCAACATTGAATTGGCAGGCTCTTCCAGAAATGGAGACGTGGGCACGTGTAAACTTTAGAGGTAAATCAACGGAGTATATATATCGTGGTCAGCCAAAAGCAGGCACACCATCCTATACTTTTGTCGATCTTGGTATGGCTTATAATCTGACTAAAAATCTTCGCTTGTCAGGAGGCGTTTATAACCTCTTTGATAAACGTGTTACCCAAGAAACCCACGGAGCAGTCCTAGATGGTCGCCGTTACAATATCGGCGTTAATTATGATTTTTAACTAATATTTCGTTTTTTTATTAATATTAGTCATTATGCATAACATTTAGACATGATATAAAATCATCCCATCATCGATTTTGTGATGATGGGATGATTTTTTTTCTATCAAGATACTCATGATTAATTGGCAAATAGTTTTCCTCTGTGCTAAAAAACAACCAAAGGCCAATCAACGGATATGAAGGCGTTAGTCTTGAGCACAAACTCAGTAAGAGCTTATTTTATAAGGTCTTGTAGTGTCGTAAAAAATAATAAATTTTTAGTGTCGTGGCGCTTGCTATTTCTGGACTTGAAGTGCAAAATGCGTGCACTAAAAATAACTGGTGCGTAAATATGCACCAGTTATTTTTTTTGCTTTGAGTTATTTTTTACAACACCAAGAGGCCGGATTCTGTTCCGGATCGATATTGACCATAAGCAACCATAATTGAAACAGGGTTGCTGTACTGAGGAATGCAAATATGGAGCAACTATTCTCTTTTGCACTTGTGCCAATTGGCGCTCGTTGCTGCAACGATGACTACGGGGCATGGCCCTCTGTCAGTTCACCATCCTCTAATTCTTCTTTCTTTTCTGTCCATAGACAGATGCGAAGTCTACCCAGTAACTATCGATTAAGTAGTTGTATCAGTACCCAGATCGAAGTTATGGGAGGTTTCGCTCATGTCGCATAATTCAATCCCTATCGGCACTAACCAAGCCAGCGCCAGCAATCGCGTTCAATTGAGAAGAACATTGACTCTGTTTCAAGTAGTCATGATGGGTCTTGCGTACATGCAGCCAATGACCATCTTTGATACTTTTGGCATAGTTTCTAAATTGACGGATGGACATGTTGCGACATCTTATGCTATCGCACTGACCGCAATTTTATTTACAGCTTTAAGTTATGGAAAATTAGTAAAACGTTTCCCATCAGCAGGTTCCGCCTACACATACGTACAAAAATCAATGAATCCCCATCTTGGGTTTATGGTAGGTTGGTCGTCTTTACTAGATTATCTGCTTATGCCGATGATCAATATCTTGCTGGCAAAAATTTATCTTCAAGCCATTTTCCCAGGCATTGATCCTTGGATCTTTGTGGCTAGTTTGGCAGTATTGATGACAGTGTTCAACCTGAGTGGTATTAACGTTGTAGCAAACCTTAATGGCCTGATTGTGGTTGTGCAAATTGCTGTCATAGTGGCATTTGTCGGTTTCTTAATGTATGGCGTACATAGCGGGGAAGGTGCTGGCACTTTGTTCAGTATGCGACCGTTTACGTCGGAAGAAGCAAAATTGATTCCAATGATAACCGGAGCGACGATACTTTGTTTCTCTTTCCTCGGGTTTGATGGTATTAGCTCTTTATCTGAAGAAACACCTAATGCAGAAAAGGTTATTCCGAAAGCGATTTTCCTGACTGCATTAATTGGTGGTGTTATCTTCATTGCGGTGTCTTATTTCTTACAGCTCTATTTCCCTGATATTTCTCGGTTTAAAAACCCTGATGAATCTCAACCAGAAATTATGCTGTACGTTGCAGGGGCACTATTTCAATCAATTATTTTGGTGTTTTCCTGTGTAACCGTGATGGCTTCTGGTATGGCAGCACACGCAGGTGTATCTCGTCTACTCTATGTAATGGGGCGTGATGGTGTATTGCCTGAAAAAGTATTTGCTTATGTTCACCCTAAATGGCGTACTCCATCAATCAACGTGATATTGGTTGGCATTATTGCTTTATCCGCAGGTTGGTTGAATCTGGTGACTGCAACGGCTCTGATTAATTTTGGTGCATTGGTTGCATTTACGTTTGTGAACTTATCGGTGATTTCTCAATTCTATATTCGTGAACGTCGCAATAATACATTGAAAGATACCTTGAACTTCTTGATCTTACCACTTCTTGGTGCTGCGACTGTGGGTGTCTTGTGGATGAATTTGGAAGTAAACTCTATGGAATTAGGTTTGGTTTGGGGGAGCATTGGTCTTCTTTACATGTTTTTCCTGACTCGTAGCTTCCGTCAACCAATGCCACAGTTTACTGAATCATAGTCAGAAAGTGGTTTAGTTTATTGCTAAAAACCAGTAAGTTGAATTGAAAATTTGGTTTTAAAACAGCACCATCGGGTGCTGTTTTATTATATATAGAAAACCCCCTGCTAGGCCTGTCTTTTAGTCACATCTTAAATTACGAGCAAATAACCGCAATTTGATAAATATACCCAACTGATTTTAAAGGAAATATTCTCTAATGCTGTCTCGAGGAGTTTAAAATAATTTATATAAAAAACAGCAGGATACAAAGTTGTGTATAAGAGACAGGGCTATGCCGGGGGATACTTATTTTTAGTTTTTTGTGCATCCGTTTGGGGCACAATCAATACTGCCTTCTATGAAGGTAGATTTTTACTTGAAATGAAAAAAGAGTATAAATCATACAGATTTTATCAAAAGACATCATATAATAAATGGTAAATTAGCCATGCCTGATTTCATTGAGAGCTGGTCTGTCTGGCTCTAGTAAGGTAAGAGAATTATGATGAATGATGCTAAAAATCCTCAGAATCAGCAATTAATTGCCACTCTCACGAATATTGTTGGGTCCTCTCATATCCTCATTGAACCTAGAAAAACGGAACGCTACCGAAAAGGTTTTCGTTCTGGACAAGGAAATGCCCTTGCGGTTGTATTTCCGGGTTCATTATTGGAGCAGTGGAAAGTATTCAAAGCCTGTGTTGAGGCTGACAAAATCATTTTGATGCAGGCAGCCAATACTGGGTTAACGGAGGGATCAACACCGAATGGCAATGATTATGACCGTGATATCGTCATTATCAGTACCTTACGAATGGATAAAATTCAGATTCTTCAATCAACGAATCAAGTTATTGCGTTTCCCGGCAGTACATTGTGGCATTTAGAGAAGGAATTGAAACCATTGGGACGTGAACCACATTCAGTTATTGGTTCGTCCTGTATTGGTTCATCCGTTATTGGTGGAATTTGCAATAACTCAGGGGGTTCTTTGGTTCAACGGGGACCCGCTTATACTGAAATGGCACTTTATGGCCGAGTCAATGAAAAGGGGGAGGCTGAACTAATTAACCATTTGGGAATATCCTTGGGTGATCAGCCTGAAGATATTTTGATTTGTCTGGAAGAGCAACGTTATCGAACCGAAGATATTCAGCATGGCGATAGAGTCGCCTCTGATCATGAATATTCACAGCGCATCCGAGATGTAGATGCAGATACGCCATCAAGATTTAATGCTGATGAGCGCAGGTTGTTTGAAGCTTCGGGTTGTGCGGGAAAATTGGTTGTTTTTGCGGTCCGTCTTGATACTTTTCCGGCAGAGCCATCTTCGCAGGTTTTTTATATCGGCACTAACCAACCGGAAGTATTGACAGCATTGCGGCGCCATATTCTATCGAATTTCCAGCACTTACCAGTCGCTGGAGAATATATGCATCGGGATATATTTGATATTGCAGAAATATATGGGAAAGACACCTTTGTTATGATTGATAAACTGGGCACAGATAAAATGCCAATGTTTTTCAACCTGAAAGGACGAGTCGAGGCCACATTAGGCAAAGTGCCATTTTTGCCATCACATCTGACAGATCGTGTCATACAAGGGCTGAGCCGTTTATTACCTTCTCATTTACCCACTCGCCTGAAAGAATATCGAAACCGCTTTGAACATCATTTGATGCTGAAAATGTCGGGTGAAGGCATAAAAGAGGCGAGTGAGTGGTTGGAGAGTTATTTTAAGCAAGCTGATGGAGAGTATTTTGCTTGTTCCCCAGAAGAGGGGGCGAAAGCATTCTTACATCGTTTTGCAGCCGCAGGGGCAGCCATTCGTTATCAAGCTGTTCACAATAATGAAGTAGAAGATATTTTGGCATTAGATATCGCTTTGCGCCGTAATGATCGTGAATGGTTTGAAACTTTGCCCGCTGAAATCAATGAAGTATTAGTTCATCGGCTATATTATGGACATTTTATGTGTCATGTATTCCATCAAGACTACATCGTTAAAAAAGGTACAGATGTTCATGCATTGAAAATAAAAATGCTGGAGATTTTAAATCAACGAGGTGCGGAATATCCTGCCGAGCATAACGTTGGCCACTTGTATAAAGCTAAACCACAGCTTAAGCGCTTCTATCAATTGACGGATCCAACTAATACTTTAAATCCGGGGATTGGTAAAACTTCCAAGCTGAAAAATTGGGGGAGAGGGTGTGGTTGCCAATTTACTGAACATCAAAATGATTAGTTTGCATTCATGATGGAGCAAAAAAAGAAAAAGACCAACATTGATGTTGGTCTTTTTCTTTTTTAAACAAATATTCTCTTTATCGTTCAGGTTACAACTTGAAATCTATTGGGCATAGAATTTATATAGGATTTTATCCAGCTATTTGAATTGCATAATCAACCAGTGTTTTTAACTGGCGGCATTTTTCTTCATCAGATTGATATTCAATAAAAAGCCCTTCAATAGCTGCAAGATATTGGCTGATATTTTCCTGTGTTAGCGTATCTTGGCGATAGCGCAGCCAACGTTGTTGTTCATCATGATCCAGTGTTGCTGGATAATTTCTTGCACGATAGCGAAATAATAGTGGCTTAATGCGTGTATCTTGGAATGTTAGATCCAAGGCTGGTAAGTTTTGGGGGGAGGTTTTTCTGATAATTTCCATAGCAGTTTTGTCAGCATCACTGAAAAAACCGCTGTATAGTTTAGTATCGATATTATCAGATTCAGGAAATTCTTCTGGATGAGAAAACAGTTCAACGACTTTTTCTCTAATTTGTGGGTGATTGCGCAAAATAGCCAAATTTCGCTCACACTGGTTGCGATCTAATCCAACTCGCTCTGCATCTTTTGGGCGCAAGGTATTTTCAGGTGCAATGATTGGACATTTATTAATATGCACTAGTTTAATTGGCACCGGGCTTTGGTCTGGCTGTAATTCATCCCGTCGAGTATACAAACGTTCGCGTAATTCATCTGCGCTGAGTTCCAGAAGTGTAGAAACATCACCTGCCAGATCGCACATGATAACTGCATTGCGGTTACTTGGATGCCATGCCAAAGGGGCAATCAGACTAATATTGCTGCGCAGAGTTCCGAACATGCCCGATACATGAACCAGAGGTTTCATTTGTGGGATATCAATTTGATTGCTGACTTTCTGTTTATTTCTCAATTGGAAAAAATAATCGAACAGTTTAGGCTGGGCTTTTTTCACCAATTTTGCCATTGCAATAGTGGCATAAACATCGGACATAGCATCATGAGCATGAGTATGCTCAACTCCGTTGGCTTTTGTCAGATGTTCCAGTTTGAAGCTAGGCAATCCATCCTCATTTTCAGGCCAGACAATGCCTTCCGGACGCAGGGCATAGCAGGCACGTAATACATCAAGTAAATCCCAGCGGGAGTTGCCTTTTTGCCAGCTATAGGCATAAGGATCGTAAAAATTACGATAGAAGATATTACGGCTGACCTCGTCATCAAAACGAATATTATTATAGCCAAGAATACATGTATTGGGTTTGCTGAATTCTTCATGAATTAGCCGGGCAAATTCAGCTTCGTTGACACCTTTTTTTAATGCCAATTGAGGTGTAATTCCTGTGATCATGACAGCTTCAGGATCGGGAAGATAATCGTCAGCGGGAGCACAATACACCACTAAAGGCTCTTCAATGATATTGAAATCACTGTCGGTGCGAACTCCCGCAAATTGTGCGGGACGATCTAGGGCCGGATGCTTACCAAAAGTTTCATAGTCATGAAAGTAGAAACTTTGATTTTCTTTACTGGTATTCAAGATTGTGTACTCTCCGTTATCACTAATTTTTATTATTACTAATCAATGGATTATACTTCCATTGGTGTCTCATCTATCCAATTCTATCGCTAGGTATATTTCTTGTTTGGTTAAATCCAAATCAAGGATATCCACCAAATTTATATACGAAGTGCGCGTCAAAAACGATGACTCTCAATGACACTAAATCACGTGTTGTACATGGTAAACCATATTATCATGGCAGTGGTAGCTATTGGATTCCAGGTGTGTAGGAAAGAAATTTGATTAGGAATATATCTGGAAAGTAGTTTTCATCAATAAATTGTTGAAACTGACTTGTCTACGCATTGCTTGAAATTGTATTGTGTAGTTAGCATAAAAATTTATCGGTCTGAAATTAAAAAGGTATGAAAAATGGATAACACAAATAAACCAACATTCCACAATGTACTGGAATTTGTGCGTATATTTCGTCGAAAAAACAAATTACAACGCGAAATTGTAGACAATGAGAAAAAAGTTCGAGATAACCAAAAACGTGTACTCCTGCTCGATAATCTGAGCGATTACATAAAACCGGGAATGTCGGTTGAAGATATTCAAGGAATCATTGCTCATATGCGCAGTGATTATGAAGAACGTGTTGATGAATATATCATCAAAAATGCTGAGCTATCTAAAGAACGCCGTGAGTTATCTAAGAAACTCAAAGCGATGGATGGTGGAGTCAAGTAAGTTTTAGTTATTTAAAAAAGAGTAATTCCAATTTGAATTGGTACTTAACCACGCCATTAGGCGTGGTTGCCTTTTGGTGTCAGTAAAACTTAGCTCCAATGAGGCTTGAGTTCTGGATCAATTAAGGCATAAATCTGGTAGTAAGTTTGTTCATCTTCAGACAGTTGCACCAATTGTTTTGCTACATTCTCTCGGTTCACCATGCCATGAACTTCTTCTTGATAAAGTTTGCAATGCCCAGTCCCAGATTGATCCGTAAGGCCACCGAGACGGATGATTGTAAACTATTCGAGTTTATTGGAATCGATGATTGAAAGAAATGAAACTAATTAGTTTTTGCAATGGATAGGATAAAAAAATGGCTCCCTGTGTTGGGAGCCATTTGGATTTACAATCAACCAAAATATCTAATTATTCGAATGGCTGAGGTTTGGACATGGCAGAGGTTGCAATATTTGTTGCAGAATGTCCGCCTGCACCGCCTTTCCCTGCGAATGGATAAGCCGGGCGTTGCCATTCAGTGATAATAACAGGTTTGGTCACCATATCTGGTGCTGGCGCTTTCATCATTGGGGAATAAGCGTGATGATTTTTTTCCATGATAGTCGAAGACTCAACAACTTTTGTCTCTTCCGTTTTAACCTCCTCTGCCTTAGAGTATATTTTCGTTGCGACAGCTGGTTGTTCTTCATGATGTTCCTGTTCGACTATAGACGTCACAATGATAGAATCTGCCGTGTGACGTATTTCTTCAGAATCATGTGATACTAGGATATGCGGTTCTGCATCGCCTAAAAGTTCTGACTGATGTTTTTCATCATGGTTAATGACAGGTTCCACGTTTTCCGGCTCAGAAACTTTAGGTCTTTCTAATTCCGGCTCTACTGGTGTTACGATGGAAGTGTCATTAATAGCAGATTTAGCATTGTCATGATCAGTGCCTTCTTGTTGCTCTGCAACTTTCTGCTCAGTTACTTCAATCTGTGGCACTACTACAGTTGGTGCTGATTCTGCGATTGAAGGCACCAGAATGACTTTTTCCTGCTGCACAGGGGTTGTTTTTTCTTCAACCGTTTCGATAATTACGTTAGCAGAAGTTGAAATTCCAGATTCAGCAATGGCCACAGGTGTAACTGGATAACGAACCCACACTTTGCCTGATGCCAATTCTGGAGATACTACAGCCATTTTCAATGGTACTGGTGATTGAGTCAGATTACGTCCATCACGATAGCGACGACGACGTTGACCACTAACGCGTAAGTGGCGTGGGGAACGGCGGGAACGACGCGGCATTGTGTTGTCTTGCTGATCATTGTTTTGTGGCGCAACAGCTTGTGATTCTGAGTTTTGTGAATCTGCATCTTGTGCAACCGTATTTTGTGATATTTCAGGTTGGTTAGCGGTTTCAGCATTTGAGTCAATAATGGTTGGTACAGACGCTTTTGTCTCTTTTGTCTCTTTGTTGCTGTTTGCTGATACAGGTTCCGGTATCACTGCTGGTAAGGCAGCAACATTAGTTTCTTGTTTCACTTTGTCAGTGATACGTACTTTTTGCTCAAGCTGGCGGCGTTGACGGCGAGGCATGACTGGTTGACACTCTTCAACTTCTTCGACGACATCGGATTGATTTGTTGTCTGCTGAGCTTTTTCTTCCAATTGTTGCTGACGTTTTTCTTCTTGACGACGACGCTGACGTTCAGCTCGTTGTTCACGACGTTGCTGCTGCTGCGCTTCACGAGCTTCATTATCTATCACAATGCTATCTTGAGCATTATTTTTCTGCTGGGCGTTAGCGTTACTACGGCCCTTGCGTTGCTCATCACGCTCACGGTTATTGCGCACATCATTTTCGTTACGTTCGCGACGTTGATTCTGACGGCGTGAGTTGCGACGTTCTGGTGAACGGCGATTATCATTACTAGAAGATTTTTTGCTCTTTTCTTGGGGCTGTTTTTCTTCTTCACCACTGAACATTTTTTTCAGGATACTTAAGAATCGACTGAATAAGCCTGGTTTTTCAGTTTGTTTCTGATTATTGATTACCGCTTTTTTCTCTTTTGTTTTTGCTTTTTCTACTACCGATGATGCAGTTGTCTCTGCGGGCAGATCAAAAGTTGAAATGGCAGGTTGCTCTGGACGTTTGCGTTCATGCTGAACATCATCCTGAACATTTGTCATTTCAGCTTCATGCAGTTGTGGAAGTAAATAGCTCAAGGTTGAAATTTCTTCGCCTTTACGTACACGTAAAACAGAAAAATGCGGAGTCTGCATTTGATCGTTTGGAACAATGACAACTCCAACACCGCCTTGACGATGCTCAATGGCACTGACTGCCTTACGTTTTTCATTCAGTAAGTAGGAAGCAATTTGCACAGGAACAATTGCATGAACCTGATGCGTATTTTCTTTCAGAGCTTCTTCTTCGATTAAGCGAAGAATAGAGAGAGACAGTGATTCGTTATCTCGAATAGTTCCGGTACCGCTGCAACGAGGGCAGACATGATGGCTGGATTCACCAAGAGATGGACTTAAGCGTTGGCGTGACATCTCCAGTAATCCAAAGCGGGAAATTCGGCCGATTTGAATGCGGGCGCGATCTTGGCGTACAGCATCACGCAGTCGGTTCTCAACCTCACGTTGATGGCGCACCGGGGTCATGTCAATGAAATCGATAACAATAAGGCCACCAAGGTCACGCAAACGCAATTGACGTGCAATTTCATCAGCGGCTTCCAAGTTGGTATTAAATGCTGTTTCTTCGATATCACCCCCGCGGGTTGAACGGGATGAGTTGATATCGATAGATATCAAGGCTTCAGTAGTATCGATGACTACTGAACCGCCAGAAGGCAGCCGAACTTCCCGCTGGAAGGCAGATTCGATTTGCGATTCGATTTGATAATGGCTGAACAGTGGGACTTCACCACTGTACAGTTTGATTTTACTGGCAAAATCAGGACGTCCCAATGCTGTGATATGCTGGCGTGCTAAGTCAAGAATTTTAGGGTTATCAATCAATATTTCCCCAATGTCTGGACGAAGATAATCACGGAATGCACGCACGATAACATTACTTTCCTGATGGATCAGGAACGGAGCGGGATGGTTGTCTGCGGCTTTTTTGATAGCTTCCCAATGTTTCAAACGGAAATTCAAGTCCCCCTGCAAAGCGTCGGCAGATTTGCCTACACCTGCGGTACGAACAATAAGCCCCATACCTTCTGGAACTTCAAGGGAAGAAAGCGCTTCTTTTAATTCGATGCGGTCATCTCCCTCAATGCGGCGAGAAATTCCGCCCGCTCTTGGGTTATTTGGCATCAGAACTAGATAGCTACCAGCCAAACTGATAAAGGTTGTTAAAGCGGCGCCTTTGTTACCTCGTTCTTCTTTATCAACTTGGACGATGACTTCCTGACCTTCTTTAAGGATATCCTTAATGTTAGGGCGGCCGTGGGAGTGATAATTACTTGGGAAATATTCGCGAGCAATTTCTTTAATGGGTAGGAAACCATGACGTTCCGCGCCGTAATCAACAAAAGCGGCTTCTAGGCTAGGTTCAATTCGAGTAATTTTACCTTTATATATATTTGCCTTTTTCTGCTCGTGTCCTGGACTTTCAATATCTAAATCATAAAGACGTTGCCCATCAACAAGGGCAACGCGCAACTCTTCCTGCTGGGTTGCGTTGATTAACATTCTTTTCATTCTAACTTACTCATTATTTTACATTAATATAGAGCTGCGAGTAAACGAGGGAGAACTACTGGCTACCGATGACCTCGTGTCTTTTACAAAACCGCCAGCCTCACGGCTATCGTTTGCATAGAGGTGCCTATTTGTCGATGAGTCTGAATTTCATTTAAACACAGTACTCTATTGGGATGCTGCAATAGCATAGGTACAAATTTTTCCCAATCCAGTAAGCTGCCACCCACAGCCCATAAATTGCTTGATCAAACATTACGTCTTATGCATTTGCTGCGTTTTTGTTCGATCAAACAGATAACAAACAATTTCAATCTTGCCATTCATAGTTTAGTAAACTGTGGCCAGAAAGCATTATTCCATTGCTATTGGGGTGATAGCAAGGTGACTTTGTCGCTTTGCGGGTTTTTTATTAGGAAATAGTGATAACTTGTTAATCTTTAGTCTTTATCCTAAGACACTTGAAATAATGAAGTAGAAAAAATGGATGTTATTTAGGCACATTTAAAAATGAGTGGCGCTCTGTTTGTTGGATTATTAGAATCTTGTCCATGAAAACAAATAATCAAATTGTACAATTTGTCACGATTGATGACGATGAGGCTGGTCAGCGAGTTGATAACTTTTTGCTGGCTCGTTTAAAAGGTGTACCTAAGAGCATGATCTATCGGATCTTGCGTAAAGGTGAAGTTCGAGTTAACAAAGGAAGAATCAAGCCTGAATATAAATTGACAGCAGGTGATGTCATCAGGATCCCACCGGTTAGGGTAGCAGAAAGGCAAGAAACCCCTGTATCTGCCAAGCTGGATAAAGTTGCAGCTCTGGCAGAATGTATCTTGTATGAAGATGATCATATTTTAGTCATAAACAAACCGTCGGGAACCGCGGTGCATGGAGGCAGCGGCTTGAGTTTTGGCGTGATAGAAGGACTACGTGCCCTGCGTCCTGAAGCGCGCTTCCTTGAACTGGTACATAGGCTCGATCGTGATACATCGGGTATTCTGTTGATTGCGAAAAAGCGTTCTGCATTGCGGGCATTGCATGAGCAATTACGCTTGAAGCAGATGCAGAAAGACTATCTGGCACTAGTACGCGGGCAATGGCAATCCCATTGTAAAGTAGTAGAAGCACCTTTGTTGAAAAATATCCTGCAAAGCGGGGAAAGGGTGGTTAAAGTCAGTAAAGAAGGCAAACAGTCTGAAACACGTTTCAAAGTTGAAGAGCGATATATGTTTGCGACATTGGTACGAGTGAGTCCAGTAACGGGACGAACCCATCAGATCCGCGTGCACACTTTATATGCCGGTCATCCTATTGCGTTTGATGATCGTTATGGTGATAGAGCATTTGATGCACAGCTTACAGAAACCGGACTTAACCGATTGTTCTTGCATGCCAGCTCATTAAAATTCACCCATCCATCCACGGGGGAAACGCTACGTTTCGAAGCCCCAATGGATGATAGGTTGTGGAAGTGTTTAAGAACACTGCGACACAATAATCACTGAGAATATGCCGTCAGTGGGTTTATCCCCTGACGGATAAGCATTTCTGTTAAAGTTATTAATGGTAAACCGATAAGTGTATTTGGATCTTTACCATCAAGTTTTTCAAATAACGTAATTCCTAAACCTTCACTTTTGAAACTACCAGCACAATTGAAGGGTTTTTCTTTGTTTAAATAATGGATAATTTCTGTTTCTGTAAGCTCTCTGAAATAGACATGGAATAGCTCACAACGAGTATCAACACTTCCTGTTTTGCTATTGAATAATGTAATGCCGGTATAAAAAGTGACACATTTTCCACTGGCTTTTTTCAGCTGTAAGAAAGCATTCTCCAAATTATGTGGCTTGCCTGTAATTTTATCATCTAAAACACAAACTTGATCTGACGCTATAATCAGATGGCTAGAATGTTCCCATTGCAATGTAACGGCTTTTGCGTGTGACAGCCGTATTACCAATTGTTTTGGGCTTTCATTTTCCAGCGGGCTTTCATCAATATTGGGGGAAGCACAAGTAAAAGGTAACCCCAACTTTTCTAATAATAGGCGTCGATATACAGAAGTTGACGATAAAACAATCGGAAGCATCATTTTTCCATAAAATACGTAGAGAAATATTCGTAGGCATTTTAAACTATACGCCGCTTAATAAGCGAATATTTAACGGAAAGGCGCAGATGTGTGGCCTTTTTCTTTGACTATGTCTCATTACAAAGATAATATGCGCGCCTTATGCAAAAGGTAAAATTACCCCTGACCATCGATGCGCTTCGAACAGCCCAGAAGAGATTGGACTACCATGGTAGTTATTCTGCTGGGCAAGTTTCTCGTATTGCGGAATCCGTG
Organism: Xenorhabdus japonica; assembly: GCF_900115195.1. GTDB lineage: Bacteria > Pseudomonadota > Gammaproteobacteria > Enterobacterales > Enterobacteriaceae > Xenorhabdus > Xenorhabdus japonica. Next base: position 33,808 of record NZ_FOVO01000023.1, on the reverse strand, counting down.
GTCAGTGTGGATAGTGATGTAGATAGCTCATTATCATTTGAAATTGATAATCAGCGTCTGGCAGTTGTAAAAGGGCATTCCGATGTGGATGTTACGCTTGCCTGCCAGCGTTGTGGCAGTAATTTCAGTCATCATGTTCACACAACGTATTGTTTTAGCCCGGTCGTCAATGATGAGCAGGCTGAGGCATTACCGGAAGAGTATGAGCCAATAGACGTTAACGAATTTGGCGAAATAGATTTGCTGGCAATGATTGAAGATGAAATAATTCTATCTCTGCCGGTAGTTCCGGTACATGATTCTGAACACTGTGAAGTGTCCGACGCGGATATGGTGTTTGGTGAACTTCCTCCTGAAGCGGAAAAGCCAAACCCATTTGCCGTATTAGCCAGTTTAAAGAAAAGTACTTAAGGAGTAAGGTCAATGGCCGTACAACAGAATAAACCAACTCGTTCTAAACGTGGTATGCGTCGTTCTCATGACGCACTGACTGCAACACATGTCTCTGTAGACAAAACTTCTGGTGAAACTCACCTGCGCCATCACGTGACTGCTGATGGTTATTACCGTGGCCGCAAGGTAATCAACAAGTAATTTCAGCTAATCATTAGCAAGTTGATATCTTGGCTAATCTAACCTTAGCGTTAGATGCTATGGGCGGGGACTTTGGTCCTCGTGTTACGGTGCCTGCTGCATTGCAGGCACTGGCATCTAATCCACAACTGAAGCTATTGTTGGTCGGTAATCCCGAAACTATCTCCCCTTTGCTTGCAAATCAAAATGCTGAGCTGCTCAGCCGCTTGCAAATTGTCCCTGCGGAACATATCGTTTCCAACGATGCAAGGCCATCTCAGGCTATTCGTTCCAGTCACGGTACTTCAATGCGTATAGCATTAAATTTAGTCAAGTCGGGAGAAGCACAGGCTTGTGTCAGTGCGGGGAATACGGGCGCTTTGATGGGATTGGCCAAATTGATGCTGAAATCCATTGAAGGAATTGAACGGCCTGCGTTGATGACCGTGATACCTAATCTAAAACAGCAGAAGACGGTTGTATTGGATTTAGGCGCTAATATTAATTGTAATAGCAACATGTTAGTTCAGTTTGCGATTATGGGCGCCGTCATGGCGGAGTATGTTGCTGGTGTGGATAATCCACGCGTTGCATTACTCAATATCGGGGAAGAGGAATCCAAGGGGCTGGATAATATCCGCGAAGCCGCTATAACTTTACGCAATGCCTCTGCAATTAATTACATTGGGTATGTGGAAGGAAATGAGTTACTGACGGGAAAAACGGATGTGCTCGTATGTGACGGCTTCGCAGGTAATGTTACGCTGAAGACAATGGAAGGTGCGATCAGAATGATTCTATCTCTGATAAAGTCACCGGATGGTCAGCAGAAAAAATCATCTTGGTTGATGAAACTATTCAAGATGAAGGTATTTAAAAAATGGTTACTAAGACAGGTAACTAAACGGTTTGGCCATCTAAACCCTGACCAGTATAACGGAGCAACGTTATTAGGCTTGCGTGGCATCGTCATCAAAAGTCACGGTGCTGCCAATGAACGTGCTTTTAAGGCTGCTATTGATCAAGCTATTCAAGCTATAGAGAAGCAGGTTCCTGACAGAATCGCTGCCCGGCTGGATACAGTATTACCCAAGAGTGAATAAACATAAATGTATACAAAGATCTTAGGTACGGGCAGTTATTTGCCTGCTCAGGTGCGTACTAACGCAGATTTAGAAAAAATGGTAGATACGTCTGACGAGTGGATTGTGACTCGGACAGGCATTCGTGAACGCCGTATTGCAGCTGAAGATGAAAATGTTGCAATTTTGGGGTTTAAAGCCGCTGAAAAGGCCATAGAAATGGCTGGCATCAATAAGGCACAGATTGACTTAATCGTTGTCGCAACAACAAGCTCAACGCACGCCTTCCCAAGTGCGGCGTGCCAAATTCAGCAGTTACTGGGAATTCAAGGAATTGCGGCTTTTGATGTTGCAGCAGCATGTGCTGGCTTTACTTACGCGCTGAGCGTTGTAGATAAATTTATTAAAACTGGTGCTGCTAAACATGCACTGGTAATCGGTTCTGACATTATTTCAAGACTTGTAGATCCTGAAGATCGCAGTACAGTTATTCTTTTCGGAGATGCAGCAGGAGCAATGGTAGTTGGAGCTTCAGAGGAACCAGGCATCTTATCTACGCATCTTCATGCCGATGGTCGTTATGGTGATTTGCTGTCATTACCTCATCAAAGTCGAGTGAAGTGTGATACACCAGAATACGTGACTATGGCTGGAAACGAAGTCTTTAAAGTTGCTGTTCGCGAATTAGCTAATATTGTTGATGAAACATTAGAAGCCAACAATTTGGCTCACTCTCAGCTTGATTGGCTGGTACCTCATCAGGCGAATTTGCGTATCATTTTGGCAACGGCCAAGAAATTAGATATGACAATGGATAAAGTGGTCGTGACTCTGGATCGTCATGGCAATACCTCGGCAGCATCTGTTCCGACCGCGTTCGATGAAGCGGTGCGTGATGGAAGAATCCAGCGCGGCCAACTTGTTTTACTTGAAGCATTCGGCGGTGGCTTTACCTGGGGCTCAGCGCTAGTACGTTTTTAACTCAACAGGACAATAAACATGTCTGATTTTGCAATGGTTTTTCCCGGTCAAGGTTCTCAATCTCTGGGTATGTTGGCAGATTTAGCCTCAGAGTTTCCACTGGTTGAACAGACGTTCGCAGAGGCTTCTGTGGTTTTGGGATATGATTTGTGGACATTAGTTCAGCAAGGGCCTGCAGAAGAACTGAACAAAACTTGGAAAACTCAACCTGCGTTGCTGGCAGCTTCAGTGGCGATTTGGCGAATATGGCAGGAGAAAGGTGGTAAGGTGCCTTCCATGATGGCAGGTCATAGTCTTGGCGAATATTCTGCGCTGGTCTGCGCTGGTGTGATTGAATTCCAACAAGCAATTAAACTCGTTGAATTGCGTGGGAAGCTGATGCAGGAAGCCGTACCAGAAGGGCAAGGGGCAATGTATGCCATTATCGGTTTAGATAATGAGTCTATTGCAAAGGCATGTGAAGAATCAGCACAAGGTCAGGTTGTTTCACCTGTTAATTTCAATTCACCTGGGCAGGTTGTGATCGCAGGTGAAAAAGATGCCGTAGAACGTGCGGGAGCAGCATGTAAGGCTGCGGGTGCAAAACGTGCGTTGCCGTTATCTGTTAGTGTGCCTTCGCATTGTGCACTTATGAAATCCGCAGCCGAGCAACTAGCAGCTGCACTGCAAGAAGTTGAGTTTAACCAGCCACAATTCCCTATCGTGAATAACGTCGATGTAAAAGTAGAAAAAACTGCTGATGTTATTCGAGACGCCTTGGTTCGTCAGCTGTATAATCCTGTACGTTGGGCAGAATCAGTTGAATATATTGCTGAGCAAGGCGTTGAACAATTGTTGGAAATCGGGCCGGGTAAGGTACTCACTGGGTTAACGAAACGTATTGTTGATACTTTAAGTGCTGTAGCAGTAAATGATGTATCATCACTCACAGTTGCTCTGAACAAATGACTGGGGAAAACATGAGCTTTGATGGAAAAATTGCACTGGTCACTGGCGCTAGCCGTGGTATAGGTCGTGCGATTGCAGAATTATTGGTTGAGCGTGGTGCATGTGTTGTTGGCACTGCAACCAGTGAGAAGGGAGCGGAAGCAATCAGTGCCTTCCTTGGTGATAAAGGTAAAGGTTTTGTACTGAATGTCACAGATTCTGAATCCATTGAGAATGCACTATCGAATATTCGTGCTGAATTTGGTGAAATAGACATTTTAGTTAATAATGCAGGCATCACTCGTGATAACTTGTTGATGCGCATGAAAGATGATGAATGGCAAGATATTATTGACACTAATCTTTCTTCGATTTTTCGTCTGTCAAAAGCAGTGATGCGCTCTATGATGAAAAAACGTTATGGACGTATTATTTCCATTGGCTCTGTTGTTGGAACGATGGGAAATGCAGGGCAGGCGAATTACACGGCAGCGAAGGCAGGAGTTGTTGGTTTTAGTAAATCACTGGCTCGTGAAGTCGCTTCTCGTGGCATCACTGTAAATGTTGTTGCACCTGGTTTTATTGAAACTGATATGACCAGAGCGTTGACAGACGAGCAACGAGCAGGTATTTCTGCTGGAATTCCTGCCAATCGCCTCGGTGATGCAAAGGAAATTGCCAGTGCTGTAGCGTTTCTTGCTTCTGACGAGGCCGCTTACATCACAGGTGAGACATTGCATGTCAATGGTGGCATGTACATGATCTAAAAAATGAGCGAACCCTCTGTTTTTGATGTATTTTTTGTACAGAAAATACAGATTGTGGTTCGACCAGCCGGGATTTGGTTGCATCTTTTCCTGTATTTTATAAACTACGAAAACCATCGCAGAAGCGAGTTTTGATAGGAAATTTAATAGTATGAGCACTATCGACGAACGCGTTAAGAAAATCATCGTTGAACAACTGGGTGTTAAAGAGGAAGAAGTTGTGAACACAGCTTCATTTGTTGATGACTTGGGCGCTGATTCTCTTGACACAGTTGAACTGGTAATGGCTCTGGAAGAAGAGTTCGATATCGAGATCCCAGACGAAGAAGCTGAAAAAATCACTACAGTTCAGGCTGCTATTGACTACGTTGAAAACGCAGGTTAACAAGCACACATACCTAGGCGGTCATTCGACCGCCTATGTTTTTCGTCCTAAATTTTTTCCCTCCCTGGAGGATAACCGTGTCTAAGCGTCGAGTAGTCGTGACCGGACTAGGCATGTTATCTCCTGTCGGCAATACAGTAGAGTCTTCTTGGAACGCTGTTTGTGCAGGACAGAGTGGTATCGGCCTTATCGAACATTTTGACACCTCTAACCATGCAACTAAGTTTGCAGGTGTGGTGAAAAATTTTAATCATGAAGATTTCAATATTTCGCGCAAAGAAGCACGGAAGATGGATCTCTTTATTCAGTATGGTATTGCTGCGGGCAAACAGGCTTTTGAAGATGCAGGAATCGAAGTAACAGAAGCCAATGCTAGCCGCTTTGGTGTTGCTATTGGTTCTGGTATTGGTGGTTTGGGTCTGATTGAAGAAAATCACAGTACATTGTTATCGGCAGGGCCTCGCAAGGTCAGCCCATTCTTTGTACCTTCGACCATCATCAATATGGCGGCAGGCCATTTGAGTATCCTGTATGGTCTTCGTGGCCCGAGCATTTCCATTGCAACTGCTTGCACTTCTGGCGTACATAATATTGGCCATGCGGCTCGTATCATTGCTTACAATGATGCTGACATTATGCTGGCAGGTGGCGCAGAAAAAGCTAGCACAGAATTTGGTGTTGCCGGATTTGGTGCTGCACGTGCATTGTCAACCCGTAATGATGATCCTCAAGGCGCAAGCCGTCCTTGGGATAAAGATCGTGATGGTTTTGTTCTGGGCGATGGTGCAGGTGTTGTCGTTCTTGAAGAATATGAACATGCGAAAAAACGTGGTGCAAAAATCTATGCTGAAGTTATTGGCTTTGGCATGAGCAGCGATGCTTTCCACATGACTTCACCTTCTGAAAATGGAGCGGGTGCGGCTTTAGCAATGCAAAACGCTCTAAAAGATGCGGGAGTTTCACCGGAGCAGGTGGGTTACATCAATGCTCATGGTACTTCAACATCAGTTGGTGATATTGCAGAAGCGCGTGCAGTGGAATCTGTTTTTGGTGAAGGCACTAAAGTATTGGTGAGTTCAACCAAATCAATGACAGGCCACTTATTGGGCGCTGCAGGCGCTGTTGAATCTATTTTTACTATTCTTGCTCTGCGTGATCAGATTGTTCCTCCAACGATTAACTTGGAGAATAAGGATGAGAGCTGTCACTTGGATTTAGTTCCAGGTGAAGCACGTAAAGTTGAAGGAATGGAATACGCATTGTGTAACTCTTTTGGTTTTGGTGGCACCAATGGGTCATTGATTTTCCGCAAGATCTAAAATCACTTTGTGTTTATAAAAAGCCTCAACGTTTGTTGAGGCTTTTTATACCTGTTTTTTATGGTTGTTTTTTATAATGGTTTTTATGAACTGCTTTTATGAAATGTCTTTGCCTGGGTTTTTGCACTGTAGAGACTCCTATATTATTATAACGCCCCTTACTAGCTGAGGTTATCACGCTTTTTATCAAAAATAAGAAATTAAAATGACGTATTGGATTAATGGTAATCAGTGCGATCATTTACCTGTTAATGATCGTGCGGTACAATTTGGTGATGGCTGTTTTACCACAATAAGAGTTGAGCAAGGATTACCAGCCTTGTTACCTTTGCACATAAAACGGTTGCAGAAAGGCGTTGAAAAACTATTTATGCCAGCACTGGATTGGTTTCAGCTTGAGACCCAGATTAAACAGGCTGTAAAAGGGTGTGAATCAGGGGTTTTGAAAGTCATTCTTTCCAGAGGTACGGGAGGTCGTGGCTACAGTTTTGATGACACGCTTGAGCCTACACAGATCCTGTCTTTGAGTTCATATCCTGAACAATATATTGCTCAGCGCCAAAAAGGTGCTTCATTAGTTCTTAGTCCCATTCCAATGGGAATTAATCCCTATCTGGCTGGTATTAAACACTTGAACCGTCTGGAGCAGGTTTTAATTAAGCAGTTCATTGAACAATCCAAAGCAGATGAAGCTTTAGTACTTGATAGTGATGGCCTATTGGTTGAATGCTGTACTGCTAATATTTTCTGGCGAAAAGGAAAAAATGTTTATACGCCTGATGTTAGCCAGTGTGGTGTGGAGGGAGTCATGAGGAAAAAGATAATCGAATTGTTGGCAGAAAGTGATTATAACTTATTATGTGTCATGCGTTACCCTGAAGCTTTGGCTCATGCAGATGAGATACTTATCTGCAATTCCTTGATGCCGGTGGTTCCAGTCGACCGAATTCAAGCGCATAAAAACCAACCTGCGTGGAAATATCAATCAAGAGAGTTGCATGAGTATCTATTACCTGAGTGCTTAAGACCTTAGCTATTTCGTACTCATCATTGAAGCACAGATAAAAGTGATTATCGAATGAAACTAAAAAAGCGCATTTTCATTCTGCCCGGATTGATTGTTGTTGCGATCGCTGTGATCGTATTCTTTTCTTTCATGAAGAAAATACAAGACTTTGCTACTCAGGATATTAATCTCAGTCAAGAGATGATATTTACTGTGCCGGCGGGAACTGGGCGCACTGGTATGGAAGCTTTACTAACCCAGCATAAACTTATTGAAGATAATCAGTTACTGCCATGGTTATTCCGATTTAAGCCGGAGCTGGCGAAGTTTAAGGCCGGAACTTATCGTTTGCAAAAAGGGATGTCCTTAAGAGATGTTTTGCAACTGTTTGCCAGTGGTAAAGAAACACAGTTTTCCATTCGTTTTGTTGAAGGCAGTCGTCTTTCTGACTGGTCAAAAATATTGCAGAATGCACCATACTTAAAGCATGAAATAGAAAGTAAAACACCGCAAGAACTGCTTGATGCTTTGGGTATGAAAGAGGGGGAATCACTGGAAGGCTGGTTTTATCCTGATACCTATATGTATACAGCTGGCACGAGTGATGTGGAGTTACTCAAACGAGCCTATAACAAAATGAAAATGGTAGTAGGGCAGGAATGGGAAAACAGAGAAAAGAATCTGCCATATAAAAGCGCTTATGAAATGCTGATCATGGCCTCTATCATTGAAAAAGAGACTGCAATTGAATCTGAGCGCACCAAAGTTGCTTCTGTATTTGTGAATCGTCTACGGTTAAAGATGAGATTACAAACTGATCCGACGGTGATTTATGGATTGGGAGATAAATATACGGGTACAATTTTTCGCAGTAATCTCAATACGTTGACACCGTACAATACTTATATGATTGATGGATTACCACCAACTCCCATCGCTATGCCAGGTTTGGCTTCAATTAAGGCAGCGGCACATCCTGCTGTCACGGAATACTTATATTTTGTTGCGAATGGCGATGGTGGCCACGCATTCACCACCAATCTAATAGAACATAATAAGGCAGTAGGTCTTTATCGCCAAAGGTTAAAGCAGGATAAATGAACAGTAAATTTATTGTAATTGAAGGACTTGAGGGCGCGGGAAAAACAACCGCAATCCAAACAGTGGTTGAAACCTTGAAACAGTATGGTATTTCTGATTTGACTCTTACCCGTGAACCGGGTGGGACACCATTAGCAGAAAAGTTGCGTGAGCTGATTAAGCAAGGAATTGAAGGAGAACCACTGACAGACAAAGCAGAAGTATTGATGTTATATGCTGCCAGAGTTCAATTGGTGGAAAATATTATCAAACCCGCTTTATCACAGGGAACTTGGGTTGTTGGTGATCGCCATGATCTTTCTTCTCAGGCTTACCAGGGTGGAGGCCGGGGGATTGATCAACATTTGATGGAATCACTACGCGAAGCTGCACTGGGTGATTTTTATCCAGATTTAACCCTCTATCTTGATTTACCCCCAGAAGTAGGCTTACAACGTGCTTGCGCGCGTGGTGAACTGGATCGTATTGAAAAAGAATCTTTAGATTTTTTCCACCGTACTCGTACAAGGTATCTCGAACTTGTGACAAAAGATGACAGTATCAAAATGATTGATGCAGCTCAGCCACTGGAAAAAGTGCAGGATAATATCCGCAATATCTTACTTAATTGGTTAAACGAACAGGAAATACAGGCATGAATTGGTACCCGTGGCTCAATCATGCATACCGTCAGTTAGTTGAATTTCATCAACATGGGCGTGGGCATCACGCTATTTTGCTTCATTCTCATGCTGGGATGGGTGCCGATGCATTGTTGTATGGTTTGAGTCGCTGGTTAATGTGTCAGAATAAACAGGGTATTAAAAGCTGTAGCAAATGCCACGGCTGCCACTTAATGTTGGCGGAAACCCATTCTGATTGGCATGTTCTTGCTCCTGAAAAAGGAAAAAATATTGTTGGAGTAGATGCTGTGCGTCAGCTCAGCGAGAGGCTCTATGAATATTCTCAGCAAGGAGGGGCTAAAATTGCTTGGATCCCATCCGCAGAATCCCTAACTGATGCTGCTTCTAACGCCTTGTTGAAAACATTGGAAGAACCGCCTCAAAACACGTATTTCCTATTACAGTGTCAGAATCCTATAAATTTGTTGGCAACACTACGTAGCCGCTGCTTTTACTATTTTATTCCAGTACCTGAACCTTCGACAGGGCTTTATTGGCTGCAAAATCAGCTACCGACTATATCCTCTCTGGATGCTCAAACAGCATTAAAGCTTTCTCAAGGAGCGCCATTGGCAGCGCAGCAATTGCTTCAGACTGAAAAATGGCAACAAAGAAATTCACTTTGTCAGGCGATTGAACAGGCTCTGCATAAATGTGATACCCTGTCACTTTTACCATTGCTGAATCGTGATGATGTGCAGCAATCTTTGCATTGGTTAATCAGCTTATTATCCGATGCAGTGAAATGGCGGCAGCAGGCACAGAATTACTGTATTAACCAAGATCAGCAGGCCTTGATTCATTATCTTGCTTCTTCTCAAAGTGTGAAAACACTATTAAATACAGTTGATGATTGGGTACATTGCCGTCATCAATTATTATCTGTAGTAGGAGTCAATCGGGAATTGTTGCTAACGAAACAATTACTCAATTGGGAAAGACAGTTTTGTCCCGCACAGTAACTTATTTAGATATGAGCATATTATGTTTTTAGTTGATTCGCATTGTCATCTCGATTGCCTTGATTATGAAACACTGCACAAAAGTGTAGATGATGTTGTGGCGAAAGCCGCAGAACGGGATGTGAAATACATGTTGGCAGTAGCAACGACGCTGCCTGGTTTCCAGCAAATGAAGGATTTGATTGGTAAACGAGAAAACGTAGCGTATTCCTGTGGTATTCATCCATTGAATTTGGATGAAGGTTACGATTTCGAAGAACTTGCCCGGTTGGCTGCGGATGAAGATGTTGTCGCAATGGGGGAAACGGGTCTGGATTATTATTATCAGAAAGAAAATGCTGAACTCCAGAGAACTTCATTTCGTGAACATATCCGTATTGGCCGCAAATTAAATAAGCCAGTGATTGTACATACCCGTGAAGCAAGGGACGATACATTGATGGTATTGCGGGAAGAAAAAGTACAAGAGTGTGGTGGTGTACTGCACTGTTTCACGGAAGATAAAGAAACGGCAAAGGCTGTGCTGGATTTGGGTTTTTATATCTCTTTTTCTGGCATTGTTACTTTCCGTAATGCTGAGCAGATCCGTGAGGCAGCAAAATTCGTGCCACTTGATCGCATTCTGGTAGAAACTGACTCACCTTATTTGGCACCTGTTCCTCATCGTGGCAAACAGAATCAGCCTGCTTATGTACGTGATGTTGCTGAATATATGGCAGTATTGAAAGGTGTCAGTATTGATGAATTGGCTGCGGTGACGACAAGAAATTTTTGTGAACTGTTTCATATTGATATTAAAGAAAACTAAGCTAGCCATGACACATTGTGTTTTTAGGTATCAGTATTCGGGTTTAAGGTTTAACATTTAGATTCAGTACCCGCCTTTGATAATTGTTCATCTTTCATGATAATAAAGGAGAAGTAAGATGGCAGAAGAAACTATTTTCAGTAAAATCATTCGCCGAGAAATTCCTGCAGATATTATTTACCAGGATGATTTGGTAACAGCATTCCGTGATATTTCCCCTCAGGCACCAACACATATTCTGATCATACCTAATGTACTGATCCCAACGGTTAACGATGTTACCGCTGATCATGAGCTTGCTTTGGGGCGTCTATTTACAGTAGCGGCGAAAATAGCAAAAGAGGAAGGTATTGCAGAAGATGGTTACCGCTTAATCATGAACTGTAATCGTCATTCAGGACAGGTGGTTTTCCATATTCATATGCATTTGATTGGTGGCCGTCTATTGGGACCGCTATTAGCAAAATAAGAAGCTGGCAGAATAATCCAATTGATGAGTATCGGTACAAGGTAGCGATGTAACTAGGGTAGATTAATGAAAAGAATTCTCTTTGTTATGTTATCAGCAATATTGCTAGCGAGCTGTGTAACCCCAGTAACACAGCAGCCTGCTCCTATTACACCGACGGAGCCAGAGAAAAAACCGGAGCTGCCGGTAGAGCCATCAGAAAAGGTTCCCCAACCTCCTAAGATTCAGTCTATTAATTGGAATAATATTGTTCAGCCATTAGTTGAACAGATGGTTCATGCTAATGGTTTAGAAGCGGGGAAATTACTACTTGTTGATTCTGTCAAGAACAACACTAATGGCTCATTGCGAATCCTGAAAGCCACAGATGCGATCACAGATGCAATCAGTAATAAACAGGTTTTTCAGATTGTACCGAAGTCTCAAGTCCATGTGGCTAGATTGGCTCTGGGATTATCATCGGAAGATAGCTTGGGGTTGCGCAGTAAGTCTATTGGATTGGCACGTTATTTAAATGCCGATTATGTTCTCTATTCCTTTGTCTCTAACAATCATGGTCAGCGTAATCTGGAAATGCAGTTAATGCTGGTTAAAACTGGCGAGATTCTCTGGTCAGGTCGTGGCGACGTTAATTAATGGTCACTCTTTGTTATGGTCATTCTTTGTTAAAAGTGTTGTGGCAGTTATGGCCTGATATTCCGGCAGAATCGTGGGAAATTAGGCCATTAACAGGCCTGACGCAGACAAGTTACTATATTACAAATAGCCTTATCACAAATAGCCTTATGACAAGTGGAGTGCGTCAGATGGTTGGACGTACCCAAACATCGCATAGCGAGGCGCTTGGTGTAGATCGTCAACGAGAAAACCAGATTTTACGTCGGTTATCTTCTACAGGTATTGCGCCTAAAGTGGTGGCTATGCATGGAACCTGGTTATTGCTTGAGTGGCTAACTGGAACACAAATAGAACCTGATACATTGGGACAGCCAGTTTTGCTGAAATCATTGGCTCAAACACTTGCTATTCTTCATAGTCATTCTCCATTGGGCTATCCGCTTCAATTAAAAAAACAAATTGCATCCCAGTGGCAGCAGATTGACAAAAAACGCTTATCTCCTCGTTGGCTGCGCTTACATAAATTTTTTATGGCAACCAAAATGCCTGGAGCTTTAAAGATAGCGCCAGCTCACATGGATATTCACTCTGATAATCTGTTAATGACCGAAGAAGGGTTAAAATTGATTGATTGGGAGTATGCTGCGGATGTCGATATCGGTTTTTCATTGGCTGTACTGTTCAAGGGAAATCAATGGGATGAGATGCAGCAACAAACTTTTTTGGATTATTACTGTACCCAAGCATCCAGATATTCACATCCCCAATTATTGCAGCAACAAATTAAGCGATGGGAGTCGTGGGTCAGCTATATGATGCTGATGTGGTATGAAGTGCGCTGGCAGCAGAAAAAAGAAAAACAATTTTTATTGTTGGCGCATCCTTTGCGCCAAGCTTTTAAACTGTCGTAATGAATTTAAACCAGCATTGTGCGCTGGTGGAACAAATTTTTAATTCAATAAAGAGAAGTGAGGAATGCTATGGGGCCAGTAATGTTAGATGTTGTTGGCTATGAATTGGATAGTGAAGAACGAGAAATTCTACAGAATCCATTAGTGGGCGGTTTAATTTTATTTACCCGCAATTTCCACGATACAAAGCAATTACGTGAATTAGTTCGTCAAATTCGTGCAGCTTCCCACCATCGTCTGGTAGTCGCGGTTGATCAGGAAGGAGGACGTGTTCAGCGTTTTCATGAGGGTTTTACACGTCTACCTGCGGCACAATCTTTTGCTTGTGTACATGATATGCAAATGGGAGCACATCTGGCAGAAGAATCAGGCTGGTTGATGGCATCAGAAATGATCGCAATGGATATTGATATCAGTTTTGCGCCAGTGCTGGATTTGGGGCATAAGTGTACAGTAATTGGTGAACGCTCATTTCACGAAGAGCCTGAACCAGCAATGGTAATGGCAGAAAAATTTATCAAAGGTATGCATTCTGCGGGAATGAAGTCGACGGGGAAACATTTTCCGGGACATGGGGCAGTGACAGCAGACTCCCATAAAGAAACCCCAAGGGATAACCGCTCAATGGATGCCATTAACTGCCATGATATGGTGATTTTCCGTGATTTCATTCAACGTAAATTACTGGATGCCATTATGCCTGCTCACGTTATTTATCCTCAGATAGATCACCGTCCTGCAAGTGGTTCACTCTATTGGTTGAAATCTATACTCCGCGAGCAATTGGGATTTGAAGGTGTCATTTTTTCCGATGATTTGTCCATGAAAGGTGCGGCGGTGATGGGGAGTTATGCTGAACGGGCTAAGGCATCATTGGATGCGGGTTGTGACATGATTTTGGTGTGCAACAATCGAGAAGGAGCAGTCAGTGTATTGGATAACCTTCCGATAATTGACTCGCCTAAAGTCAAACGGTTATATCATCAAGGCAAACAATTTAGCTTGGAAGAATTACATAAATCTGAACGTTGGCAAAAGGCTAATCAGGCATTACATGGTTTGTGTGAAAAATGGTTAAGATATGAATAATTATTCGATTATGTAAATTTTTCTCAATAAAACAGGAATGGGATCATCGTTGATGTTTCTGTTCCTTTTTCGCAATTTATCCCGACTTTCTCCAGTATTTTTCCCTTCAATATTTTCTTAACAGTTTGGTTTAATATACTCAAAAAGTTGTATTCACATAACATTAACATTGTAAATGTTTATTATTCATAAACCTAATTTATATCTAATTAATTGAAAATCAGTGTGTAATTTTTGTGATTGACGTCTAATTAATCAAAAGAATTTGATTAGAGTTATTTTTGGTATGACCAACTGACCTGCCATGATATTCTGGAGATATTTGCAGTATGAAATTTATTTAGCCTAGTGTTATTTAAGAACGTTATTCAAAGTTTTTTTACTAAAAGTAACGAGTTTAGCACCTTACATAACATTAGTTGTATTTTCAGTGGGGTAGTCATGACAACGCCAAAGACAAGAATTGTCATCATTGGTGGGGGCGCTGGTGGTTTAGAGCTGGCAACGCGTTTGGGACATAAATTAGGGCGTAAGGAAAAAGCCGAAATTACTTTGGTAGATCGCAACAACAGCCATTTATGGAAACCATTATTACATGAAGTAGCAACAGGTTCTCTTGATGATGGTGTTGATGCATTGAGTTATTTGGCTCATGCAAGTAATCATTATTTCAATTTCCAGCTAGGTACACTCACGAATATCAATCGTGAGAAGAAGAAAATTACTCTGGCTGAAATCCGTGATGAAGGCAGTGATTTGTTGGTACCAGAGCGTGAGTTGGCTTACGACATTCTTGTCATGGCTCTGGGCAGCCGATCTAATGATTTTGGTACGGCTGGTGTGAAGGAAAACTGTATTTTCCTTGATAACCAACAACAGGCACATCGTTTTCATAACGAGATGTTAAACTTATTCCTGAAATATTCTGCAAATCAATGTGCAGAAGAAAAAGTGAATATCGCGATTGTTGGTGGTGGTGCGACTGGCGTAGAGCTTTCCGCGGAACTATATAATGCGGTTAAGCAATTTAACAGCTATGGCTTTGAAAGTCTGAATTCAGATGCCTTGAATGTGACTTTGGTTGAAGCGGGAGAGCGGATTCTGCCTGCATTGCCAACACGTATTTCCAGTGCGGCCCATCAAGAATTGACTAAACTGGGTGTTAAGGTATTAACCAAGACTATGGTGACCAGTGCTGATGAGCACGGGTTGAACACAAAAGATGGTGAGCAGATTAAAGCTTCTCTGATGGTTTGGGCAGCGGGAATTCAAGCTCCTGACTTTATGAAAGATATTGGTGGGCTGGAAACAAACCGCATAAATCAATTAGTTGTGAAGCTGACTTTGCAAACCACACTGGATGATCGTATTTTCGCCATTGGGGATTGTGCATCATGCCCGAAAAAAGAGGGTGGTTTCGTTCCTCCTCGTGCTCAGTCTGCACACCAGATGGCAAGCCGTTGCTATGATAATATTCTGGCATTGTTGAATGAAAAACCATTGAAAGAGTATGTTTACAAAGATCATGGCTCATTGGTTTCATTATCGAAGTTCAGTACTGTTGGTAGCCTGATGGGGAACTTGATGCGTGGTTCAATGATGGTTGAAGGCCGTATTGCTCGTATTGTTTATATCTCTTTGTATCGTATGCATCAGGTAGCTTTGCATGGATATATTAAAACAGGCTTGATGATGTTGGTTGGAGGAATTAACCGCGTCATTCGTCCACGATTGAAATTGCATTAATCAGCTAGAAAATGGCTCGTCTTAAAGTAATTAATTGAGATGAGCTATTTATCTCTCTATTATATTAATTGTTATACATATCATAATTATTCTTCCCTAAATTTATCTCAGTCATTTATTATAACGATTGAGACTGTATTTAAATTAAATACAGATTTCGCTTAAGTTAACTCATTATTGTTATATGTGATAAATTATTAAATAATGAGTTGTAATTATATTGATCTAGTATCCAATATATGCTTAATTGACTTAGCTATTCATGCCTAATTAATCGATAACTTAATAATTTATCATTAGATTTATTTAATCGTTGCAATAAAGTGGGTTTTAGTGAGATTACTGTAGTATCAGAACTCATCCCAGTCTGTAATATTAAAAATGGTGTATATCTTTTATTTTTGTATTTCCACTATGTTAGCTGTATTTGTTCACTTTTTATTTACCATTTTTGTTCTGGATTATATGTAAACAGAAGCAATGGGCTTGAAGGTACATTTTTATTTGGCAATTTGCATGTGGACAAATGACTAATAATTTTATTATATTAATGGAATGGGATTTTTCTTAAATAATGAATTTGGCACATTTTTAGCTCCCTTTAAATATTTGGAAAATATTTTTCCGCTCAAATTGTATGGGAAATTATAATATATCAAGGTGCTATGTGGTTAAACGAAATAAAAGACTGTACATAATTGGTTCTATAATTACTATTTTTGCCATCATTGGGGCAACCGTATCGTTTTATTTTGAATCTCCACGCCCTAGCGTTGCGCAAGTATTATCTTCGAATCCTATCAAATCAACGATTGTTGTTCGTCAATCTTATTGTCATATTGCGGTGCTTCCTATCCCTGCCACAGTAAAAGATATTTCAGGAAATAGTTCGATTGAATATGAATATCGTATTTTAACTCTTCTTGACCATTTGAAAGTAGAGAGAGAATATCCTGCTTTAACCCATTCAGCATTAAAAAACTGCACAGAATTTAGTTTTAAGAAACCACGTGTTGTCGCATATGACGTAAATTATGTCATTGGAGAAGTGCCAGGAAAAGTCAGGATAGAGTACAAACCTGATGATACTATCCCTTTAAATGAGAAAGGTCAGTTAATTCTGAAATCATACTCACAACAATGATCTTGTTTTGCCTCTTAGCAGTATGTGGAGCAAAAAGTAGTGTGTAGAGTAAAAAGTAGAAGTTCACTTGCTTTTAATCATTGCATTATCATAGAAATCTGAAATTTTAGCATCCGGGAGAAGCTGAATACGTTTTATAGAGTGTGTGCTCCAGAATCCCAGATTTTTCAGTTCCCAGGTGTGGTCATAATGAAAGCATGGGGATTCTATTATTTTCAGAAACCCCATTGAGAATGGCTGTCAGCTAAAAAGGTTAAAAACAGCAATACCAAAACTACCAAGACCGACTAATAGAACCATTAAATTAGAAAAAGAACGATAGGGTCGTAGTGGTTTAACCAAGTACGTTGATAGAGACGGTAAAATAAACAAAATAAGCGCAATCATAGGTCCAGTGATGCCTGCGATAACGTTCAGAGTATTCGGATTCCAGATAGTAATCATTAAAGTAAGGGAAAAAATGATAGCCATGCCGATCAACTTATCACGTACTTTATTTTCTTTATGATGGAGAATTTTACTCTCCAATGCTCCGACTAATCCTCTGACTCCCTCCAATGCCCCAAAATAAGTTCCTAAGAATGATTTTGTCATAGCAATGATAGCAACAGGGGTTGCCGTTATTGCTATCCAATAAAAGCCCTCTTTCTGCGCGATCGCGCTGAGAATGGTAATATTGTTGTCTTTAGTTGCCTGTATTTCCTGAGGTGTTAACGTTAAAACACAACTAAATACAAAGAATAAAATGACTATGCAGATTAGCGCATAAGTGGGTTTCACAATCTGTTTAATGTGGTATTCCGCATCTGTTGTATAGGCTCGTTTACAGTAGTTAGAAAAAGTAGACATGATCGGGGTGTGGCTGAAAGAGAATACCATGACTGGCATTAGTAACCAAAGTGCTCTCATTGAATCCAGGTCAGTATGAATATTGCTGATAAGATGTTTAATCTTTGCACTATCCCATTGAAATACAAGCGTTACAGATAATGTCAGTAGATAAAGAATGAGTGGAAGAACTAACACGCCCATGAATTTTAGTGTGATTTTTTTACCCAATAAGAAAATTAGGTGTAACCCTAGAACGACCATAAACGCTGTCAGTATTCGTGGAAACTGAATCTGCCAAAATTGCTGCAACAAAATGGTAACGGAATTGGTGATAGATATTGCATAAACAAAAATAATAAGCAGGAAAGTTAGTGCGTAAAAAAAGTTTATGATACGAGCTATCCTGATCCCATAATATTGTTTGGTTGCACTGAGTAATGTGGGGGAATGGGAATCGCTGGTAATGATATAACGTGCAAGACCTAGGTGAGAGTAATAGGTAAATGGGAATGCTATCAATAGCATAACCAACATAGCAAGTGGTCCGGATAGTCCTAATTGTATAGGGAGAAACAGGGTTCCTGCACCTACTGCCGTTCCGAATAATGCATAAAACCAAATATTGTATTCATGAATCCACTTTTGTTCCGTCTTCAAGTGCGTCTCCTACTAAGTTTATAGTTTTTTATGTTTTCCTAAACCAGGATAAAGATAAATCTTTTCAGAAAAAACAGTGTGCTAACCACCGCTACTACACCCACTGTAAGCCATGCAATAAATCGGTATTGTAGTCGGCTGTTAACGTTTCCCAGTCTGTCACAAGCTGCCTTTAGTCTTTTATCCAGTGCATCAAAAGATGCTTCTGCTATCTTCAGCCGTTGAGGTAGTTTTTTGCCAAAGTTTCATTGAGCTTATCAAGGCTGTTCTGTATACCTTTGATAACTTCATCCCGCGCCCCTATTTTGAGTTTTGCGTTCCGGGCGCTGTGCACGTTCAAGATGCTATTCTGCCAGTACTCGTGAAGTTGTATCAGATGTGCTTTACGGGTTTCAATGTCAGTCCGGAATAGACTTTCTGACAGCCACCGTGTTCGGGCTTTTTTGGGGTTATGACGTCGAAAATACTGTTCAGAGTCACTGCGAATAGCATCATTGATGCGGTCAGAAAACATCAGGTGACAGTGTGGCTGCTCCTGCAGTCTGTGGCGGTGGAAACATGAATAGATTAAGGCTTCAAACCCCAGTAAGCGCGCTTTCTGCATTATTGCACTTTGCGGAAGGATAACCCATTATCAGCAATACTGGAAGTTCTGTTAAATTATCAGGCTTTTAGTGGAGAAAAATAGCTGTTCATGCCTTAGTTAATCTTGACGATCGATTAGTACGGTTTATGACTTAATAGGTCGGATTTTAAGTAAATCTCAGTCTGCTTTGTGACTTAAATTATGACATGTACTCAGTGCTTACTAAGCGCAGTAATTACAACGAGTCTAAGTTATTTCCATAATATATGTCATAATTATCACCAAGGTTAAGTTGTAGATTAAATAAAAAAGGTTGCACTATTTTGCGTGCTGTTCGCATGAACATGGCGTTGTATACTGGCGAACTGTATTGACCAAAATTGTATTGTCAAAATAGTGCAACCGTGACATCACTTTTTAAACCCTATCAGGCATCGCTCTTGTGTTGATCGACGTTTTCTAATAATTGCTGGATAAAAGATAAACGGGTAGCTTTCTCAGTTAAGTCCGTAATAAATTTCAATTTAAATGGCCCATCCAATCGGTAAACATTGGACTGCGTTTGTAATAATCTGATCAGATAATTAGGATCGACTTTATTGTTACTGCTAAATTCAATGAAACCACCTTTTTCATGTGCTTCAATTCGTTTGATACCGAGTTGTTGAGAAATCAGGCGAATGGACGCAGACTGCAACAGCTGGCGTCCTGGATCGGGCAGAAGACCAAATCGATCAATAAGTTCGACTTTCAGCTCATCCAATTCAGCATTATCTTGTGCGCTAGCGACGCGCTTATAGAAAGACAAGCGTATGTTGACATCCGGAATATAATCATCAGGTAAGAGCACAGGCATACGCAATTCGATCTCAGTCTGATTATTAGTGAGATCTTCAAGTGAAGGCTCCCGCCCATTCTTGAGGGCATCAACGGCACTTTCCAATAATTCCATATAGAGAGTGAAACCAATGCTGGTCATCTGTCCACTTTGGTCTTCCCCCAGTAATTCGCCGGCTCCCCTTATTTCCAAATCGTGAGTAGCCAGCGCAAAACCAGCTCCCAAATCTTCGAGAGATGCAATGGCTTCCAGACGTTTTTGCGCATCGCCAGTCATAGCTTTTGGATGTGGAGTCAGTAAATAAGCATAAGCCTGATGATGGGAACGTCCGACACGTCCACGCAATTGGTGTAACTGAGCTAAACCAAAATGATCCGCACGTTCAATGATGATGGTATTGGCACTGGGAATATCAATCCCTGTTTCAATAATAGTGGTACATACCAGCACATTAAAACGTTGGTGATGGAAATCTGTCATAACGCGTTCCAAATCACGCTCACGCATTTGCCCATGCCCTACAACGATTCTGGCTTCAGGAACCAATTCTTCCAGTCGAGCTTTTGCCTTTTCAATGTTTTCAACATCGTTATACAAATAGTAAACCTGCCCACCACGCAAAATTTCGCGCAGGATAGATTCACGTACCACGAGGCTATCATATTCGCGCACAAAAGTTTTTACCGCCAAACGACGGGCAGGGGGAGTGGCGATAATGGACAGATCGCGCATACCACTCATTGCCATATTGAGTGTACGAGGAATCGGTGTTGCGGTAAGTGTCAGCACGTCGACATCTGCCCGAATAGCTTTAATGCGCTCTTTATGGCGAACTCCGAAGCGATGTTCTTCATCAACGATCAACAAACCGAGATCTTTCCAGCACAGATCACTTTGTAGAAGTTTATGGGTGCCAATAATGATATCTACTTTTCCTTCCGCGGCCATATCAATGACCTGCTGTTGTTCTTTTGCACTACGAAAGCGTGACATAACTTCGATGTGTACAGGCCAATTAGCAAAGCGATCGCGGAAATTATCATAATGTTGCTGTGCCAATAAGGTTGTTGGCACAAGAACTGCGACTTGTTTATTGTTGGTGATGGACAGGAATGCAGCGCGCATTGCTACTTCTGTTTTCCCAAAACCGACATCGCCACACACCAGCCTATCCATAGCAATGGGCTGACACATATCATCAAACACCGCGTTGATAGTCTGTTCTTGATCAGGCGTTGTATCAAACGGAAAACTTTGGCAGAACAGTTGGTATTGTTCACTATCTTGCTTGAAGGCAAAACCCGGTTTAACGGCGCGCTGTGCGTAAACATCCAATAATTCGGCGGCAACATCACGTACTTTTTCGGCTGCTTTCTGGCGAGCCTTGTTCCATGTTTCTCCACCCAGCTTATGCAGCGGAGCACTTTCTTCTGCACCACCAGCATAATGGCTTATGAGATGAAGCGAGGAGACTGGCACATACAGTTTGTCTTCTCCTGCATAGAGAAGGATAAGATATTCTGCCTTGATGCCGCCTGCTTCCAGTGTTGTTAGCCCCTGATAACGCCCAACACCATGTTCAAGGTGCACGACAGGTTGACCGTGTCGTAGTTCCGCGAGATTGCGGATTAGCGTATCGGTATTGATAGTGCGCCGATTATCCTGGCGACGGCGGCTGACCCGCACTCCAAGCATGTCACTTTCACAAATAAGCGCGAGTTTATTGTCCTCATCAATAAAACCGTGCTCTGATGCCCCAATCATTAAGAAATGACCGGGTTTATCTGCATCTGTTAGTTGGCTTATTTTTATTGGGTTGATTTTGATTCGTGATAACAATTCTTGCACAGATTCACGACGTCCCTCACTTTCCACCGAGAATACAATTTTACCGTTAAACTGTTCCATAAAACGGCGTAATTTATCCAAAGGAGCTTTTTGCTGTGTAGAAACCGATAGATCAGGTAAAACTTGGTAAGCAAAATTGGTATTTCCTGCTTTTTGGGGGAGTGCTTCGCTATTAACTTGAACACGAGGCCAGTTTTTTAATTCTGAGAATAAGTTATTGACTGGCAACCAGATCCGCTCAGGAGAAAGTAGCGGGCGCATGGGATCAACTCTGCGACTTTCAAATCGCAGTTTTGTATCCTGCCAAAAACGCTCCGCAGCACTGATGAAATCCTGCGTGATTAGCAGCGTATTTTCGGGCAGATAATCAAAGAGGGTAGGCAAGGGTTGTTTAAAGAATAATGGTTGCCAATATTCTATGCCAGCTGGTAACACTTTTTTACTGACTTGCTGATAAATATGTTCAGCATCACGACGGACTTCAAACTGTTCACGCCATTGGCTGCGAAATAGTTCAATCGCATCTTGGTCAATGGGAAATTCATGGGCAGGCAATAAACTGATTTTTTCCACTTCTGCTAGCGTTCGTTGGGTATCTACATCAAAGGTACGCAGGCTATCGATCTCATCATCAAAAAAATCAATTCGATAAGGATATTCACTTCCCATCGGAAATAGATCAAACAAAGCTCCACGCGTTGCAAACTCACCATGTTCAAGCACCTGTTCAACGCTGCGATAACCGGCGTGTTCTAATTCTGCACGCAATTTACCACGGGAAAGGAGTTGTCCTTTGTGCATGACCAAAGCGTGCTTCTTGAGATACTCATGTGGGCAGACTCGTTGCATCAATGTATTGACGGGGAGGATTAACGCTCCTTTCGTCATAAATGGTAAGTGATACAGCGTGGACAGGCGGTTGGAGATGATTTCTTGATGGGGAGAGAAACTATCATAAGGTAAAGTTTCCCAATCTGACATCATATTTATCGGTGCGTGAGTGAATTGTTGGATTTCATCACGCAATCGAAGGGCATTCTGCATATCTTTTGTCACCAGCAGTATTGGCCCTGAGTGATGTTCAATGATTGCGGCGCATTCAACAGCACAGGCAGCACCGGTCAAATGGCCTAATTGGCGGATATCACCGCGACGTTCAGGAAGTTGATAACGATATTTTGCTGACATAAGTGTTTGACGTGTTCTCTAAGATTCAGTTCATTCCCAACACACTTTTGACCCAGTAGCCTTGTAAAAATAAGCTGGCAGGTTGAGGGAAAGTAAAAAAACAGAACCGGGATGTGCATGGCTCCATAAAGTACAACTCTCCTTTATTATCCTCCTACACTTTGCTTTGGCAACAGGAGAGTAGCAGATTTTATACAATATGTTAGGTCAATAAAAAAGTACGCTGAGGCCATTAATCCAGCTCTACCTGCGTATGCATATCTTTGTGCACCGTTTTTTCTATTTTCGCAATCTCTGATTCGTAAATCAAAAATCTGGATTGCAGTTTGTTCAGCTCTGTTAATTTCTCTTCTGAAGATAGGAAAGAGTATCGGATGCTATTAAATACGGTTTTTTTGATATCTGCATATGATGGCTTGTAGTTTGCGGCAAAAATTACAAATTCATGAGTTAAATCAATACGAGAAACGCCCGGATCATCGCTTGATATCACGAAAGGTACTCCATAACGTTGATAAAGTTTTATCGGATGTTCATTCCCGCTGACGCCAAGAATGAAGTTATTACTAGTCAGATTAATTTCGACAGGAATTTCCTTTTCTTTCAGTAAATGGAGTAATGCTAGTGCGTTCACTTCATTGGGAATATCAACACCGTGGCCTATCCGATTTGCCCCTGCGATCTCTACAGCATATCGAATGTGGTTTTCTAGCCTCTCTGGCGGAACCATTCCGTTAGCTAACTCGCCTGCATGCAGAGATAAATGAACATCGGGGAAAAGTGTTTTTAGATATTTGAACATCAGCATGTGCAACTTATAGTCACGAATTGAGATATAACTGTTTTCTGGTCCAACAATATTTACACCGACAATCTTTTTGCTGGCATGCGCCGCCGAGAATGCCGAATATAAACTTGAGAATACATTAGCACGTGGTGCGCCACGAGAGGCATAGGATTGGAGCCGAATACGAAATTCATCATCGTCCATCCCTGAGATCGCTACTTCTTCAGTTTGGATATAATCAGATATTCCTTTCGTAACAAGTGGATCATTAGCCATGAAGTCCGCATAGGGTGTTAGCGCTGAGAAAACGATATTTTCATCGGCATCTGGATCTAACTCATCAAGCGCTTTAGCAAGATCTGGATATTCAAAAGAAGGCGCCTTTTTTAACATTATTTCCAGATACTGAACATTTTCATGTTTAGCCCGAATTTTTAATTTATCAAGCCCTGCTGCTAAATTCTGATTCGATAACTGGCCGAAATAACTGAAGGTGTCAAAAAATTGCTGATCCGGAGCTTCCTCGGTGTGATAATAATTATGGAAATCTCTGTCTGACCACACCTCCAACAATTTTCGGTAGAAAATATTGTTTGCGATGACCCCATTCTTATCAAGACAGAATTTCTGGTTCTCCCACGGGAGCTGATTCTTTGGACGCATTTCTATGCGATAAGCTTCGATTTTAAGTTTCGGGTCAGACCGATCATAAATGCAATATCCTTTATCACCAACCCAATCAAGATAGGTCTCTGCGTATATTGCGCCAGAATAGTGAATATGAATATCTGCGCCTTTAGGCATCATTTTCATTGCCATAGTTAGCTCTGCAATATCCGGATCATTGGTTTCAAGCAGATTACTGAAGAAACGTGCAGTTGCTGTTTCATTTTCCTTAGCTAAATCGCCAGCACTGACCAGACAAGGAAATAACATCAATAAAATGATTATAATGGTTGAGGCATTCATAACTTTTTCCTAGTTTTGATGTTTGTGAATGCTTTATAGATGCCAGTTACCGAAATAATTGGTACTTGCAGTGAAGTGTTCGTTAATTTTTTGTAACGTTTTTTGTGGTCATTTTAAATTTCTCCTCATGTTACGTTTTAAATTGTTTATTATTGATGCTGATGTCATACATCATGCCTTTGCCAATAACCTATTCAATATCAAAATACGTAACCATTAATTAATAATTAGAAACCAAAATAAGAAACCATAGGTAGCAAGTTGGAATTGAACGGTGTTTTTATCTTCAAATTGAAAGGGGAGTAAGCAAAACTTGGTAAAACGGTGATAGTATGTAGCCAGCAGTGAAGTCAACTAAGATAGGTTTTAGTTTATACATAACGTACGTTCATAATACATTCGTAAATAGAGATAGAAGATGGAATTTTTCATTAATCTATTGTTTCTAAATAAATTTCTTTGATACGGCGGATTTCATGTTCCAATCTGTCTCATTATTTATAGGATTGCGCTATATGCGCGGGCGAGCGGTCGATAAATTTGGCCGTTTTGTTTCATGGCTGTCAGCTATCGGTATTACGTTGGGAGTGGCAGCATTGATTACGGTATTGTCAGTGATGAACGGCTTTGAACGTTCATTGGAAAGTAGCATCTTAGGTTTTATGCCACAGGCTGTCATTACGTCGGGAAAAGACTCTATCAATCCGGTTGAGCATCCGAGTAGTCAGCTTGCAGGTCTAAATGGTGTTAATCGCATTACTTCCATCGTGCAAGGGGATGTGGTACTACAGAGTCCCCACAATGTTGGCGTTGGCATCATGTTGGGCATTAACCAAGATGAATATGCGCCATTGGCGGAACATCTTGTCAATGTTGATCGAAGCCAGCTACAACCTGGACGTTATTTTGTCATTCTGGGAGAAAAATTGGCGGTAAAATTGGGGGTAAAACGTGGTGATCAGATCCGCATCATCGTGCCGAGTGCCAGCCAGTTAACGCCGATGGGCAGAATTCCCAGCCAGCGTTTATTCACCGTAGCGGGCACATTTTTTGCTAACAGTGAAGTCGATGGTACGGAAATGCTGGTTAATCAACAGGATGCAGCCAGATTGTTACGCTATCCCGTTGGTAATATTACAGGCTGGCGTTTATACCTCAATCAACCATTATCAGTTGATAAACTAAGCCAGCAGTCTCTTCCTGAAGGGCTGATATGGAAAGATTGGCGCGAACGCAAAGGGGAATTCTTTCAGGCAGTTCGCATGGAAAAAAATATGATGGGGTTATTGCTGAGCCTGATTATTGCCGTAGCTGCTTTTAACATTATTACTTCTCTCTCTTTGCTGGTGATGGAAAAACAGGGTGAAATTGCTATCTTGCAGACGCAAGGGCTGACTCGCCGTCAGGTAATGACAATCTTTATGATCCAAGGTGCAGGAGCAGGCATCATCGGTGCTTTACTGGGGACTGGATTGGGCGTGCTGCTTTCCAGCCAGCTAAATAATTTCATGCCGATTATCGGCCTGCTGGCTGAGGGCATTCAATTACCTGTTGCGATTGATACTATGCAAGTGATGATGATCGCTATCAGTGCCATGCTGATCTCTTTAATATCGACTTTATATCCTTCCTGGCGTGCGGCTGCCATCCAACCTGCTGAGACTTTACGTTATGAGTAATCACTCTTTATTGCTGTGTCATCACCTATGTAAAAAATATCAGGAAGGAAAAGTTTCTACAGAAGTGTTGAAGAATGTCACTTTCTCCATGAAACAAAGAGAAATAATGGCAATTGTCGGCAGTTCAGGTTCTGGTAAAAGTACGCTTTTGCACTTGCTTGGTGGTTTGGATTCACCGACGACAGGTGAAGTCTTTTTCAAGGGACAATCACTTAACCAAATGTCTTCGTCTGCGCGGGCAGAACTACGTAACAGAGAAATTGGTTTTATTTATCAGTTTCATCATTTATTGCCTGATTTTACTGCATTGGAAAATGTTGCGATGCCACTTCTGATTGGGGGACAAAAACGCCACGCTCAACAAAAAGCACTGGGTATGCTGGCGGCAGTTGGGTTGGAAAATCGGGCGCATCATCGGCCATCTGAATTGTCAGGGGGAGAACGTCAACGTGTCGCGATTGCGCGGGCACTGGTAAACGAACCTTCATTGGTATTGGCGGATGAACCAACCGGTAATCTTGATCAACGGAATGCAGACAGTGTATTTGAACTTTTGCAAGAATTGAATCAACAGCAAGGTACAGCATTTCTGGTTGTAACCCATGATCTGAAATTAGCCAGACAACTGGCACGTCAGGTAGAAATGCGTGATGGATATTTACAGGATGAATTAACTCTAACGGGGGGGATGTAATGGTAAATCTGCCTCTTGCATTATTTACCGCGTTACGATTTAGCCGGGGCCGACGTCGTTCAGGCATAGTTTCCCTAATCTCTGTTATTTCAATGCTGGGCATCATGCTGGGTGTCGCGGTGCTGATTATTGGTCTGAGTGCCATGAACGGTTTTGAACGGGAACTGAAAAACCGGGTGCTTTCCGTCGTTCCACACGGGCAAATTTACGCGGTGGAGCAACCTTTTCAGGATTGGCAAACTGCACTTAAACGGGTAAAACAGACATCGGGTATTGTCGGGGCTTCTCCCTATGTTGAGTTTACAGGCCTGATGGAGCGTGGAGAAAAACTCACGGCTGTACAGGTGCGTGGTGTAGATCTGGATACCGAAACGAATGTTAGTACCTTACCTCAGTTTGTGCGTAATAAGGCATGGAAAACGTTTAGGGCAGATAAAAATCAGGTGATTTTAGGGCAGGGTTTGGCTAATTCATTGCACGTGAAACAAGGTGATTGGCTGACTGTCATGATTCCCAATAATAACCCTAGCCTGAAACTTTTGCAGCCTAAACGCATCCGTTTACAAGTTGCGGGTATTTTCCAGCTTAGTGGGATGTTAGATCACAGCTTGGCCCTTGTTCCTTTATCCGATGCCCAGAATTATCTGGATTACGGTGACGCAATCACCGGTATTGCTATTAAGGCGGATAATGTTTTTGCAGCAGAAAAACGTGTATGGGACGCAGGTAATGCCACGGGAAAATATGTGTATATCAGCACATGGATAAAAGATTACGGTTATATGTACAACGATATCCAGATGATACGTGGCATCATGTACTTAGCTATGGTTCTGGTTATTGGTGTTGCTTGCTTTAATATTATTTCAACGCTGATTATGGCAGTGAAGGATAAAAGCAGCGACATCGCTATCTTACGTACGCTGGGTGCCAAAGATAACCATATCAGGAGGATTTTTTTATGGTATGGACTACTGACAGGCATGATAGGCAGCATAATTGGGGTAGTAGCCGGGGTTTTTATATCATTAAATCTGACGACTATCATTAAAGGGTTAGAAAAGCTGCTTGGACACCAACTTCTCTCAGGAGATATCTATTTTATCGATTTTCTGCCGTCAGAATTACATCTTATTGATGTTGTTTATGTTCTGTTTACGGCATTGGTATTAAGTTTATTAGCTAGTTGGTATCCTGCTCGTCGGGCCAGTAAACTTGATCCAGCGCGAATTCTGAGTGGTCAATGATTCTGAGTAGTCAATGGTTTTGAGTGATCAATAGTTTTGAATGATCAATAGTATGTCAAAGTATCAAAGCGTGTTTAAGCACGCTATGGTATAGAGGGTTTTTTACTGCCGCAGTGAGTTTTATCGGTTCAGGCTTTCAGGCTATTACAGCGTCAGCGATTACATAGACAAAACTTTTACAGGGATATCCGATTGGCAAATAAAATAGAAAAACCTTATGTCGTGGTGCTGACGGGAGCAGGAATTTCTGCTGAGTCAGGCATTCGAACATTTCGCTCTTCCGATGGCTTATGGGAAGAGCATCGCGTCGAAGATGTTGCGACTCCGGAAGGTTTCAAGCGTGATCCTGAAATTGTTCAGGCATTTTACAATGCGCGTCGAGAGCAGCTCCAACAACCGGAAATCCAACCCAATACTGCACATGATGCTCTGGTGAAACTCGAGCATCAGCTTGGTGACCATTTTCTGTTGGTGACACAGAATATTGATGATCTGCATGAGCGTGCAGGAAGTCATCGGGTTCTGCATATGCACGGTGAACTACTGAAAGTTCGGTGTTGTCAGTCTGGACAGGTGATTGAGTGGACAACGGAGCTAACCATAGAAGATCGTTGCCATTGTTGCCAATTCCCTTCGCCCCTGCGTCCTCATATAGTGTGGTTTGGGGAAATGCCATTGGGTATGGAGCAGATTTATTCTGCTTTAGCTGATGCCGATATTTTTATTGCTATCGGAACATCGGGCCACGTTTACCCCGCTGCTGGTTTTGTGCATGAAGCTAAATTGTCTGGAGCACATACTGTTGAGTTGAATCTTGAACCCAGCCAAGTCGAAAATTTATTCGATGAAAAGCATTATGGCCATGCCAGTAAAATTGTCCCTCAATATGTTGAATCTTTAATTCAGCAGATGAAGCCAGATAAAAGCTGATTTGACGCAATAATTACTCTATCCATCTTCTTCATAATAAATCCATATTATTTAGGGGGAGAATATGGATAGATTATTAGATCGTTTTTTAAAATATATTGCATTTAATACTCAATCAAAACCATCCGCTAAAACTATTCCCAGTAGTAACGGTCAATTGGATCTTGCCAAGGCATTATATGAGGAACTAATCCAACTTGGCTTTGCTGATACTACGCTCAATGAACGGGGATGTGTTATGGCAACATTGCCATCAAATATTGTAAGACCAGTTCCAATCATTGGTTTTATTGCACACCTCGATACCTCACCGGATTTTTCTGGTAAGCATGTTAATCCTCAAATTGTGGAAAACTACCGTGGTGGTGATATTGCATTAGGGATAGGAGATGAAGAGTTGTCGCCAGTTATATTTCCTGTATTACATAGTTTATTGGGAAAAACATTAATTACAACTGATGGAAAAACACTGTTAGGTGCTGATGATAAAGCTGGGATCGCTGAAATCATTACTGCCATGGTACGTTTAAAACAGAAAGATATTCCACATGGTGATATTCGGATTGCGTTCACACCGGATAAAGAAATTGACAGAGGGGCGCATTATTTTGATATAGAGGCTTTCGGTGCAGAATGGGCCTATACCATTGATGGAGGTGGTGTAGGCGCATTGGAATTTGAAAATTTCAATGCTGCATCAGTGACAATCAAAATTGTGGGTAACATGGTTCATCCGGGAAGTGCCAAGGGAATAATGGTTAATGCGTTGGCACTTGCAATGAGAATCCATCACGCTCTGCCTCCTGAAGAAACGCCTGAACAAACGGAAGGCCATGAAGGTTTTTATCATTTGCAGAGTATGAAAGGCACCGTCGAATGTACAGAGATGCACTACATCATCCGAGATTTTGACAATGCCAATTTTGAAAAGCGCAAAAAAAACATCCTTACTATTGCGGAAAATGTAGGAAAAGGATTGCATTCAGATTGCTATATTGAATTAGCGATTGATGACAATTATTACAACATGTGTAGCGAGGTGCGGAAATATCCACATGTTATTGCCATTGCTAAGCAAGCGATGCTGGATTGTAATATTGAGCCTATAATCCAGCCGATTCGTGGTGGTACTGATGGCGCGCAGTTATCTTATCGTGGCCTACCTTGCCCGAATATTTTTACAGGCGGATATAATTATCACAGTAAGCACGAATTTATATCACTGGAAGGCATGGAGCAGGCGGTTGATGTTATTATGCGAGTTGCTGAACTGACGGCAAGTCACGAAAACAATATGTTTCCTGAGTAATTGCAAAGGTATATTTAATAATTTAAATCAATAAATTATGGTTTATATTGCATCATATTGTCTCCCTACTTAAAACAGATTCAAGGGAAAAACAAAGGGACAATTTTGCCCCTTTGTTCAGATTAATCATTAAAATACCAATAACCGCTATTGACCAAAGCGGTAAGCAGGCTGACAAATCGAATATCATCAATAGCATCACCCAGAAGTTCAGCATTGACTTTATTATATTGGCAAAGAGCATCAGCGGCATGGATATGAGGAGTATCCATCAATTCTCCATTGACGAAGCATTGATCGCCAACACGCAGGACGCGCAGACCACACAATCGATTTAATTCTTCGCCTTGTTTCAGCAAATCATAAATTTCGTCGCTTTCATAAGGTGGTTCAGGTGGTGCCAGATCCAGCTCATGGCGCGATTGAGAGACGAATTCACCAAACCAGGTTTGGAAAGTTTCTGGTTGTTCCAACAGCCCACGCATCATTGAACGTAGTGTATCCAGCTCGTTTGTTTGGATCAGCGCCGGGTTATCACGGAATGTCAGTTCAGGATCACTGTAGCGATGACTTCCTAGTTCGTTTGCCAGAATATAATCAGCAAACCCACTGAATAATTCACGGGCATTGGGGGCTCGGAATCCCACTGAATAGTTCAGTGAATCTTCAATAGCATAGCCTTCATGTGGGAAACCCGGTGGAATATAGAGTATATCGCCCGGTAGCATCTCTTCATCAATAATTGCCTCAAAGGGATCAACCTGTAATAAATCAGGATGAGGACAATGTTGTTTCATGGGTATTTTTTCACCTACACGCCAGCGTCTACGGCCTTGTCCTTGAATGATAAAAACATCATATTGGTCAAGATGGGGGCCAACACCACCGCCGGGTACCGAGAAAGAGATCATCAAGTCATCCGTACGCCAATCAGACAGTACGCGGAATGGCTTCATGAGTGCAGAAGAAGGGAGATGCCAATGGTCAACCGCTTGTACAAGCAAAGACCAGTCTTTTTCGCCTAAATGGTCGTAAGTTTCAAATGGTCCATGGGAAACTTCCCAGCGCCCATTTTTCTGACTAACCAAACGGCTATCGATTTCATTTTCCATCGCCAGTCCCGCCAGTTCATCGGCAGAAAGGGGATCAATAAATTGATGGAAACCCTGTTTAATCAGTAATGGTCGTTTTTGCCAATGGTTTTGCAAAAACGCCTGCCAGTCCAGATTCAGCTGATAATCCATGGTGACATCCTGAGTGAGAAGTGAATTTCGCGCTATTATAACGAATAGTCAATGACGATATCAGCTTTGGTTGAAATATTTCGGGATTGAGCCAGCAATCATCTAATCATTATTGTTGTTATTATTGTTTTGTAACCGAAATATTGCGCTAACTCTCGTGCCACCAAGTGGACTGTCATCAATATTGATCTCACCTTCATATTTCTCGATAGTTTCAGAGGCCATCGACAAACCGAGACCTTGGCCTGATCGTAATGTATCCGCTCGTAAACCACGTTGAAAAATCATTTCTCGCTTATCAGGGGGAACAGCCAATCCATCATTATCGACAACAATGGTGACTGAGTTGTCTCCCATTGTGGCGGTGATTTTGACAAGTCTCTCGCAATACTTACAAGCATTATCCAGAATGTTTCCTATTATTTGCCAAAGATCGTCTCTTACTCCCAGCCATGTCACTTCTGGGGGGACATCTAGCGTAATTAAGATGCTTTTATATTCATATATCTTTTTTAGACCACTTACTAGTTCATTCAGGAATGTTGGGATTGAAACAATTTTCTTCAGAAAAAAACTATTGTCATTGTGCAGGTTGGCTCTGTGCAGATAGTAGCTAATTTGTCGAGATATCAGATCAATCTGTTCAAGCATAATGGGTTCGATTTGTTCAATGTGTAGTTTTTGAGAAGAATGTAGAGAGCGTAAGCTTGTTTGCAGTACTGCTAACGATGTTTTCAGGCTATGTGCTAAATCTGAAAGTGTTGTTTTAAATTTTGTATAGCGTTCACGTTCACTGGATAGTAAGGTGTTTAAATTTCTGACCAGCGGTTTTAATTCAATGGGAGGATTATCGTCCAGTTTATCCCTTTTTCCCTTTTCTAATGAATTGAGCTGTCTAATTAAGGACTTAATTGGCCTAAGGCTCCAGTCAGCAGCAAGCCAGATTAATGGAATGACCAGAAGTAAGTTAGCGATTAAAACATATCCAAACCATTTCCATATTTTTTCTGATGCTTGTATATCTTGTGGGAGGGCATCAATAATAACAATAGTCATTTTAGGCAGTTTGTTAGTGGCAGGATAAATACTTACGGCAATAAAGTAGGTTAATGACACATGTTTATCATTTTTTGTCTTAGCTTTATATAAACAGTTCTTTTTCCCGTTATCGTTTGCTTTTAGTTCAAATGTATAAAACCCATTTTTTTGCAGCCAACCCATTTTAATTTCATTTTCCAATTCAGGCACATTATTCTCGCGCCAAAGAAGATTTCCCTTATTATCATAGATTAGTGCTAACGAGTTGCAATTCATAGTATAATCTTTGGGAGCAATAATTTCTAGTTTGCTGTTTTTCCACTTGGCTAATGTGTAAAGTAAATTACTTTGGCTGCGAAGTATGGCATAGCTCGTTTTATCAAAATGCATTAAGTATCCAGCAATAGCAACAATTCCATATGATAGCGTCAGTGCCAGAATAATGACTGCCGTAGCCATGAGAAACCTGGTTCTTAAAGAAATATATTTTTTAGAGAACTTAAACATCATGAGATTTCACATCAAAGATATATCCTTGACCACGAATAGTGAAAATTATTTCTTCGGGCCATTTACTCAATATCTTTTTCCTTAGACGCCCCATTAATACATCAATTGTATGACTTCCTCGTGGTTCATCTACATCTTTTGTGTACAGTTCACGCATTATCATCTCTTTACTGACAACTCTGCCATTATTGCGCATTAAGGTTTCGATAATAGTAAATTCAAAGGAGGTCAATTTGATATTAGTATCATTGACAGAAAATTCTCTTCTCAAAAGATTAAGTAAAAATGGTGAAATTTTAATTAATTGCGATGTCAATCCACTCTTGCGTCGCATTAAGGCCTGTATGCGAGCATTAAGTTCTTCATGGTGAATAGGCTTAATAACATAATCATCTGCACCGGCATTGAGCACAGCGACTTTTTCTTGCAAGGTGTTACTAACAGTGACAATAAGAATAGGTAAATTAATTTGCTTATTGCGCCAGCGTTGTAACATGCTAAGCCCGCCTTCTCCCGGGAGCCCCAAATCAACGATAGCAAGATCAGGATGGAATTCTTTAAGATAATAATCTGCTTCTTCTGCATCCTTTGCACTATTAACGGCATATCCCAGATGCCGTAATCCTTCGGTATAATAATGGCGAAGAGGGTAATTATCTTCAACAATTAATATTCGCATAATGACTCCTTATGCCAGTCAGTAAGGCTTGTAAAATAAATTGAAAATGTTTTATTAATGAATTTCTTTAATAAATAAAAATAAGAATATGTTTTATAGTAAGATAGGTGTAAGATCGTTTATATATTTCTTGGATTCACATATTAAGCGCAACACCGTAATGAACGAAGTAAATGAGTGGGTATTCCTTTAAATAACTCATTCGGTGTTTTGTAATCTCGTGT